>UQGJ01000065.1 GCA_900540545.1 uncultured Eubacteriales bacterium | reverse complement strand
CTTTCGGTTCCTTTCTCAAACGAGAAAGGAACCCCCGCGCGGGAGCGCCCCCCGGAGGATGGTTACCCTCTCTCAAACGGCGCTTCCGCCACCCTTACAAAATACCCCTGCGGGTGCTTGCAGATGGGGCACACCGCCGGGGCCATGGACGCCGTGACGATCTGCCCGCAGTTGAGGCACATCCACTTCTCCTCCCCGTCGGCGACGAACAGCCCGTCGTGTTCCACCAGATCGGCGTACCGCCCGAAGCGGTCGCCGTGGGTCTTTTCCACCGCGGCGATCATCTCGAAGGTCTTGCCGATTTCCGGGAACCCCTCAGCATGGGCGATTTTGCCGAACTCGGCGTAATCGTTCTCCCACTCCTGGTACTCGTTGTGCTGGGCCGCCCGCAGGTGTTCCAGAATCCCGGGGTACAGGTCGATGGGGTAGGTGCCGTCGATTTTGATGTTCTGGCCGGACAGGGACTCCAGGTAGTTGTAAAACACCTTGGCGTGGGCTCGCTCCTGGTCGGCGGTAAAGAGGAACACCCGCTCGATGACCTGCAAATTCTTCTTCCGGGCCAACCCGGCGGCGAAGGTGTACCGGTTCCGGGCCTGGCTCTCCCCGGCAAACGCCCGCAGCAGGTTCACGTGGGTCTCGCTCTTGTCAAAGGGGACGGTGGACATGGTCGCTCACTCCTTCAAAAATAGGGTAAGCCTAGTATGTCCCCTCCCCCGCCGTCTTAACCCGGCGCGGCAAGGCCCGCGCACCTTCCGGGTGCGCGGGCCTTATTTCCCTGATTGATTTACAGCCGCGCTTCCAGCTCGGCCCGAATGGCCTGGAGGAAACCCTCACTGTTGACGGTGTTGGCGGGGGTCTCCCCCTCCCACAGGCCGGCCAGGTCCTTGGTCATGGTACCGCCCTCGATGGTGGCGATGGACGCGGCCTCCAGCTTGTCGCTGAACTCCACCAGCGCGGGGATGCCGTCCAGCTCCCCCCGCTTCCGCAGGGCCCCGGTCCAAGCGAACAGGGTCGCCATGGGGTTGGTGGAGGTCTCCTTGCCCTTCAAATGCTGGTAGTAGTGGCGGGTCACGGTGCCGTGGGCCGCCTCGTACTCGTACTTGCCGTCGGGGGAGACTAGCACGCTGGTCATCATGGCCAGGGACCCGAAGGCCGTGCTCACCATGTCGCTCATCACGTCGCCGTCGTAGTTCTTGCAGGCCCAGATGAACCCGCCCTCGCTGCGGATGACCCGGGCCACCGCGTCGTCGATGAGGGTGTAGAAATACTCGATGCCCAGCTTCTTGAACTGCTTGTCGTACTCGGCGTCGTAGATTTCCTGGAAAATGTCCTTGAAGCGGTGGTCGTACTGCTTGGAGATGGTGTCCTTGGTTGCGAACCACAGGTCCTGTTTGGTGTCGATGGCGTACTGGAAGCAGGACCGGGCGAAGGAGGAGATGGAGGCGTCGGTGTTGTACTGCCCCTGAAGGACCCCCGGCCCGTTGAAATCAAAGATGGTCTGGCGGTTTTCCGTGCCGTCGGCGGCGGTGAACACCAACTCCGCCTTCCCCGCCCCCTTGGGCTGGAACTCCACGTTCTTATACACGTCGCCGTAGGCGTGGCGGGCGATGGTGATGGGCTTGTTCCAATTCTTCACCACCGGGGAGATGCCCTTGACCATGATGGGAGCGCGGAACACGGTGCCGTCCAGAATGGCCCGGATGGTGCCGTTGGGGGACTTCCACATCTGGGAGAGCTTGTACTCCTCCACCCGCTGGGCGTTGGGGGTGATGGTGGCGCACTTGACGGCCACGCCGTACTCCTTGGTGGCCTCGGCAGAGTCGATGGTCACCTGGTCCCGGGTCTTTTCCCGCTCCGGCAGGCCCAGGTCGAAGTAGACGGTCTTCAGGTCGATGTAGGGCTTGAGCAAAATCTCCTTGATGTCGCTCCACAGGATGCGGGTCATCTCGTCCCCGTCCATCTCCACCAGGGGGGTGGTCATTTTGATTTTCTCCATGTTGGGCCTCCTTATGCGCTTTGAATTTAGCCCTTATTATATCGGTATTGTGAAAAAAAGGCAAGGGGCTTGACCGCCCCTCGCCTCTTTTTGATTGGCTTTTTACTTCACGCTGGCGTCAAAAATCTTCAGCGTGCCGCTGTCCCAGCCCTGGCTGTTGGCGGCAAAGCCGATTTGGGTCTGGGTCGCGCCCAGGGGCAGAGTCTTGACGGTGGGGGTGTTGGCGTCGATGTCGATCTCCGCCACCAGCGCGCCGTCCTGGTCGTAGACCACCACCGTGCTGGCGATGTCGGACCAGGCAGTGAAGGTGACCTCCTTGTAGCCGTTCACGTCGAACATAATGGCGCTGTACTGGGAGGAGGATGCAAAGCTGTTCCAGATGTCATAGCTGAAGCCGTTGGAGTAGGTCTTGTCCCCGTCCACGGTGGGCACCGTCAGGTCGGCGGCCTCAATAAAGATTTTAGAGCCCGAGGTATTGCCGGAGTTGTGCAGGTCCACCAGATTGGCGGGCTGGACCTCCTTGGTCCCCAACTCCACGGCGTAGGTCTCGGCGTTGAAGTCGATGGGTAGGTTCACCAGACCGCTGATGGCCCGGACGGGCAGATAAGTGGAGTTATTGTAGCTGATGGGGTACACGGGCTGTCCGGCAGCGTCGGTGAAGTGCTGCTCCACGCCGTTGTAGACCACCTTCAGGTCTCGGTTCAACAGCGCCGTGATGGCCTCGCTGTTGGAGGCGGCGGTCCCCACCCCGATGCCCACACACAGGGTCAGCGCCAGCCCCAGAGCGGCGGTCCTCTTCTTTACGTTCATGTCGTTCTCCTCTCTCCTTTTGAATTTACCATTAAAATGCTGCGGTCGATGACAGCAGATTAGCAGACCAGCCCCGCCCCTGTCTTGCAGCATATTGCGGTCTGCCGCCCCGTACGCTTGGATATTTTCTCACTCAGTATAGCAACCCTCTGCTCCTTTGTCAACACTAATCGTATAATATAAATCTACCAAATGTGTAATTCCTATCAGGTAAACTATACACAAAGAAGGTGATTTGGTGAACGGGAACCCGCTCGCAGAGCAAATCAAGGCATTGCGCCAGGCCGCCGGGATGACGCAGGAGGAGTTTGCGAAAAAAATCAATGTCGCCAAATCCACCGTCTGCGCCTATGAAAACGGTTCCCGGCTGCCCTCTTACGACGTCCTCATCAAGATTGCCGGCCTGTTTCACGTCAGCACGGACAACCTCCTGGGCCACAGCGGCCAGTACAAGGTGGATGTGACCGGCCTGACGCCGGAGCAGCGCGGCGTCATCCACAAAATGATTGAGACCTTCCAGGACTACAACCGTCTGGCGGCCATCCTCGGCCCAATCCCGGGGGATGCCCCGCCGGAACCCGGCAAATGATACAGGAGCCGCCACGAAATCGTGGCGGCTCCTGTCACTTTCGCCCACTCCTTTTCTCTTGACATTTATGAATAATTATGCAATAATACCGTATAACTTCCAATAGGAAAGGTCGAGAGGAAACATGAAGCAGCATTGGAAATTCGCCACCGCCGCCCTAGCCGTCACCCTCTGCGTGGGCAACCTGAGCGCCCTGGCCTGCACCGGCCTCTACGTGGGCAAGGACGCCAGCGCCGAGGGGACCACCATCATCGCCCGCAGCGAGGACATCAGCCCCTCCGATTACGACAAGCTCCACTTCGTGGTGCCCCACTCCGACGAGCCGGGCCGGGTCCTGGAGGACATCAACGGCTTTGCCTATCCCCTGCCCGACACCACCTACCAGTACACCACCATGAGCGACTACGCCGGCGCGGGCGACGGCATGTACCCCGCCGTCTGCACCAACGAGATGGGCGTGGCCGTCACCGGCACCGTCTCCGCCGGTCCCTGCGACGCCTGGGCAAAGGCCGACCCCTACGTGGACGCGGGCGTCCGGGAGGGCATCCTCCCCGCCCTGGTGGCCGCCACCTCCGCCACCGCCAGGCAGGGCGTGGACAACCTCCTGGCCGCCGTGGACGCCTACGGCTCCGCCGAGGGCAACATCGTGATGATCGCCGACCAGACCGAGGCCTGGATCGTGGAGCTGTACGGCGGCCACCAGTACGCCGCCATGAAGATGCCCGCCGACATGGTGGCCGTCTTTGGCAACCAGTTCATGATGGGCGCCGTGGACCCGGAGGACGGGGAGAACTTCGTCCTCTCCGAGGGCCTGCTGGACACCATCGACCAGCTCAAGCTGGCCGTGAAGGACGCCGACGGCAAGTACCTCGTAGCCCAGTCCGTCTGCGGCGGCGTGCGCAAGGACAGCTCCAATATGCGCACCTGGGTGGGCCATCAGCTCTTTGCCCCCTCCACCGCCGGGGAGTATGACACCGACACCTTCTACCCCCTGTTCTACGCCCCCGACGAAAAGGTGGCTCTCACCGACGTGATGGCCGTCTACCGCAACCGCTACCAGGGCACCCCCCACGACCTGACCCTGGAGGGCCAGGAGGGCAACCGGGCCATCGCCGTGTCCACCACCCCCGAGACCCACATCGTCCAAATCTTCTCCAACTACCCCGCCGCCTCCGCCGCCGTGAGCTGGATCGCCGCCGGCGGCGCGGAGCACTCCGTGTTCCTGCCCGAGTTCTCCGGTATCACCGACACCTGCGCCGCCTGGCAGACCGACAGCCCGGAGTACAGCGCCGACAGTCTTTACTGGTCCTTCAAGAAAATCTGCGGTCTGGCCGACACAAACCGGGCCCTCTACTCCGACGGCGTGGAAGCCTTCTGGACGCTTCAGGAAACTCAGATGATCGCCCAGATGGCCCAAGCGGGCGAGACCGTCAAGGCCCTCTACGCCACCGACCCGGAGCAGGGTGCCCAGTACGTCACCGCCCTGGCCGCATCCATGGCCGAGGCCCAGATGGCCAACGCCGACCGGCTCTACGCCCAGTTGCTGACCACCGTGACCCACAACGCGGGCCTGAGCGCCAGCCGGGAGCCCGTGGTCTTTGCCCCCGACCTGCCCCTCCGCCCAGCCGCTGAGAGCAAGGGCTACTCCGTCACCTGGGACGCCGCCGCCAACGCGGTGGTCCTCACCAAGGACGGTCAGACCGTGACCGTGCCCCTGTCGGGCGGGGACGCCTACGCCGTGGACGGGGTCACCTACGTGCCCATGAGCTTCGTGAACGAGCTGTAAGCTAGACCGCCGCGAGGCCCACGACCTGAAATAAGGTCGCGGGCCTCGTTTTTTGGGCGAGGACGAGGGTGTCCCCCTCCGGGGGACGGCGCCTCCGGCGGGGGTCCCCTTTCTCATTTGAGAAAGGGGACGGAAAGAAAACCAGGGCTTCGGCCCTGGACCCTGGGGCGGCGCCAACGGGGCATGGGGGTTGAGACCGGCTAGAGGTGACAAGTCTGCCCTCAAGCACCCGCCCCGGCCGTTACGGCCTGTCACGTAATTGGTCACCCCCATGCGCTGGCGCGGCGCGCCTAGCATGGCAGTACCCGGCAAAGCTGGTCTATCATCGGTGGGGCGCGACGACTCGGCGCGCCACTGCTGAAGCCTAACGGTCACCGGTGGGCGACTGGCAATGGCCGCAAGGCCAATTCAAAAATGCAAAGACCTGTGGCGGCTCGGTTGCACCGATGAAAACGCAACTACTATCAAATTTTTCCGGTTGATATGCCGAGGGGCGGCAGCCGAAGTTGTTCAACTGCCAGACCAATACGAGCTGCAACGGCTTTCTGGTCTTGCCAGCCAACATAAACCCCACCGCCGCCCGGACGTTCCCCGGGGTCCAGGGGGACAGCGATAGGGGCTTGTAAAGCCCCGTGCTGTCCCCCTGGTCCTTCTTTCCGTCCCCTTTCTTCGAGAAGAAAGGGGGCCCGCCGGAGGCACCCGCGCGGGAGCGCCCCCAAAGGGGTCCTCCCCCCTTGCCCTCCCCCCCATTCCCGTGTATAATAGGAAAAACCGAACATAAGGGAGACTTCATACCTATGGATACATCCTTCATCCCCCAGGGCTACGCCCCTAAGCTGAACCTGTACGACACCCAGAAGGCCATCGGCCTGCTCAAGCGACTCTTCGAGGACACCCTGGGCGGGGCGCTGAACCTCCGCCGGGTCTCCGCCCCCCTGTTCGTGGAGGCCAGCACCGGCCTCAACGACGACCTCAACGGCGTGGAGCGGGCTGTCTCCTTCGACATCCCCGCCGCCGGCCGGGACGCCCAGGTGGTCCACTCCCTGGCCAAGTGGAAGCGCATGGCCCTCCACCACTACCAGTTCTCCGTGGGCGAGGGGCTGTATACCGACATGAACGCCATCCGCCGGGACGAGCAGCCGGACAACCTCCACTCCGTCTACGTGGACCAGTGGGACTGGGAAAAGGTCCTGGCCCCCCGGGACCGCACCACCGACTACCTGAAGGCCACCGTCTCCACCATTGTGGACTGCATCGTCCAGACCCAGACCACCCTGCGCTCCATGTTCCCCGCCCTCACTGCCCTGCCCCCCGTGGCGCGGGAGGTCTCCTTTGTCACCACCCAGGAGCTGGAGGACCGCTTCCCCACCCTTACCGCCAAGGAGCGGGAGGACGCCTGGGTGAAGGACCATCCCACCACCTTCCTCATGCAGATCGGCGGGGCGCTGCGCTCCGGCAAACCCCACGACGGCCGCGCCCCCGACTACGACGACTGGACCCTCAACGGCGACATTCTGGTCTGGAACAGCGTCCTGGGCCGGGCCGTGGAGCTGTCCTCCATGGGCATTCGGGTGGACCCCGCCGCCCTGGACCGCCAGCTCACCACCGCCGGGTGCGACGACCGCCGGAACCTCCCCTTCCACAAAGCCCTGCTGGGCGGCGAGCTGCCCCTGACCATCGGCGGCGGCATCGGCCAGTCCCGTCTGTGTATGCAGCTCCTGGGCAAGGCCCATATCGGCGAGGTGCAGGCCAGCGTGTGGGATCAGGCCACCATGGACGCCTGCCGGGCCGCCGGGGTCGTCCTGCTGTAACGCCATGTCCAAGAATCTGTACGAGGAGATCACCACCGGCAAGGCCGCCAGGCCCCGCAAAAAATGGACCCCCTTCCGGGTCCTCCGCTGGCTCCTGCTGGTCTACGTGCTCTATTTCGCCATAGGCGCCCTGGCCCCCTTCGCCGTCCAGCCGGAGGTCAGCGCCGCCTATCAGGCCGCCTTCGACCCCGCCGCCTTCACCGGCGCCGGCTCCACCGATCGGGCCGCCCTGGTCCTGGACAACCAGGACGCCCTGGATCTGCGCCTGCAGATGATTGCCGGGGCCAAGGATTCCATCCTCCTCTCCTCCTTCGACATCCGGGACTGCGAGAGCGGCCGGGACGTCTTTGCCGCCCTCCTGGCGGCGTCGGAGCGGGGGGTAGACGTTCAGATCCTCTGGGACGGCATGAGCGGGATGCTCCACGGCTCCGCCCCCGTCTTCCGCGCCCTGGGCAGCCGGGACAACGTGGAGATACGCTTTTACAACGAGCCGAACTTCCTCCTGCCCTGGACCTTCAACGGCCGGATGCACGACAAATACCTCATCGTGGACCACCGCCTCATGGTCCTGGGGGGCCGGAACACCTTCGACCTCTTCCTGGGTGACTATGTCTCCGACGACGACAAGAGCCACGACAACGACGTGCTGGTATACAACACCGCCGCCACCCTGGACCACAGCGTCATTGGCCAGGTGGAGGACTACTTCGGCGAGGTCTGGAACCAGGCCGAGACCCGCCCCGTCCTGGACTCCGTCCCCTTCTGGGCCAACGGCTCCAACGCCGATGCCGTGGCCGTCCTCCGGGCCCGGCCGTCCTATGCCCTCCAGCCCCAGCCCATCGACTACGCCGCCCTCACCGTGGCCGTGGACCGCATCACCCTCCTCCACAACCCCACCAACATCCTGGCCAAGGAACCCACCCTCTGGTGGCAGCTCCAGCAGCTCATGGAGGCGGCGGAGGATACCGTCTACCTCCAGACCCCCTACGCCGTCCTCAACGGCCCCATGTACGACGGTCTGGCCCGGGTGTCCGCCCCGGTGGAGATACAGCTCAACTCCGTGGCCGTGGGGGACAACTTCGTGGCCTCCTCCGACTACCTCACCAACAAGCCCAGGCTCCTGGACACCGGCGTCACAGTCTGGGAGTGGTTCGGGGACTACTCCTCCCACGGCAAGGCCGCCCTCATCGACGATTTGGCCATCGTCGGCTCCTACAATTGGGACCTCCGCAGCACCTATCTGGATACCGAGCTGATGCTGGTGGTGGACGGCGACGCCTTCCATGACCAGTTGGAGCGGCACCTCCAGCAGATGGAGTCCCAATGCCTCAAGGCCGCCCCCGGCGGCTACCTCCCCCGGGACGGCGTGGAGCAGGTCCCCTACCAGGACCCCAAGTCGTTTTTGTACCCGGTGACAAGGTGGCTCACCCAGCCCTTCCGCTTCTTGATTTAGACCACAAACCGGCCCCCCGCGCCATCAGCGCAGGGGGCCGGTTTATTTTGTCTGCATAGCGCTAGTGTTTCTCGTCCCACCGGGTCAGATACAATCCGCAGGCTTCACAGCGATAGCTGTCCGGCCTGTCCTTGGCGATAAAGGTGAGGGCGGATATTCTGTCCAGAACGTCGCCGCCCGCGCCGCGAATCTTTTTTTCGCTCAGCCGTACCCCGCCCAGCTCCGCCGGCCTGGTGTCCCCCGGCAGCCAATAGATTCCATATTCCGCCGGACTATACAATCTGCCCCGCGCCATAGGCTTGTGACAATTGGGACATATCACGGCATCCCGCTCCCAGCTCATGTCCCATCCTCCCTTTCTAACAAATAAAACGCCCCAGCCCCCTGTTTCGTGACATAAGTGCGGGATTTTCTTCGTTCCATAGTGGTCTGCTCTTCTCCTTTTCACAGGACCGCCCCTCCCCACACCTTGCTTTTTATTTTATATTGTATCCAATTCCAGCGGATAAGGCAAGCCGCGAGGAGCCAACCAAATCCAAAAGAAAACACCTTTGGCAATGGTCCATGGTCCGGGACCTGTTATAATGAAGCTGTAAAATCTCCATGATCGGAGGACTGCCTTTATGCAGTACGGACATTTTGACAATGAGCGCCGGGAGTATGTCATCGATAGGGTGGACGTGCCCGTGTCCTGGACCAACTACCTGGGCGTAGAGGATATGTGCGCCGTGGTGAACCACACCGCCGGCGGCTACCTCTTCTACAAGACCCCGGAATACCACCGCATCACCCGCTTCCGCCCCAACGGGACCCCCATGGACCGCCCCGGCCACTACGTCTACCTTCGGGACGACGAGACCGGGGAGTATTGGACCATCTCTTGGCAGCCCTGCGGCGGCGACCTGAACGACTACCGCTGCCGCCACGGCCTGTCCTACACAGTCTACGAGTGCAGGCGGGGCGGCATCGACGCCAGCCAGACCCTTTTCATTCCCCGGGGCGACGCGGTGGAGCTGTGGGACGTGAAGCTGAAAAACGTCAGCGGCAGGCCCCGGCACATCAGCGTGTTCTCCTACGCCGAGTTCTCCTTCCACCAAATCCCCATGGACAACCAGAACTTCCAGATGTCCCTTTACGCCGCCGGGAGCCGCTACCAGGACGGCATCATCGACTACGAGCTGTTCTACGAGGGGGCCCATCAGTTCTTCACCGTCAGCTTCGCCCCCGACGGCTTCGACTGCCTGCGGGACTCCTTCCTGGGCCCCTACCGCACCGAGTCCAACCCCCTGTGCGTGGAGCGGGGGGCCTGCGACCGGTCCTACGAGAAGGGCGGCAACCACTGCGCCGTGCTCCACAAGAAGCTGGTCCTGGCCCCCGGCCAGGACGCCCGCCTGATTTTCCAGCTGGGCGAGGGCGGCCTTGCGGAGGGGCAAAAATCCCGCGAACTCTACTCCGATTTTGCGAAAGTGGACGAAAGATTCGCGGATTTGCGGAACTTTTGGCGTGCCAAGTTGGACCGTTTCCAGGTAAAGACCCCCAATCCCGCCATGGACACCATGCTGAACACTTGGACCCTCTACCAGTCTGAGGTCAACGTGATGTTCTCCCGCTTCGCCTCTTTCATTGAGGTGGGGGGCCGGACGGGCCTGGGCTACCGGGACACCGCCCAGGACGCCATGACCATCCCCCACTCCAACCCCGCCAAGTGCCGGGAGCGCATCCTCCAGCTCCTGAACGGCCTGACCTCCAGCGGCTACGGCCTCCACCTCTTCGACCCGGCCTGGTTCGAGGAACACCCCGCCCCCGCCTTCAAGTCCCCCACCGTGGTCCCCACCCCGGACAAGAGCGAGATGGTCCACGGTCTCAAGGACGCCTGCGCCGACGACGCGCTGTGGCTGGTGGCCTCGGTGTGCGAGTACATCCGGGAGACCGGGGAATTTGAGCTGGCCGACCGGGTGGTGGGCTACGCCGACGGCGGCCAGGGCACCGTCTACGAACACCTGAAAAAAATCCTGGACTTCTCCGCCGCCCAGGTGGGCGCCCACGGGGTGTGCAAGGGCCTGCGGGCGGACTGGAACGACTGCCTGAACCTGGGCGGCGGCGAGAGCGCCATGGTCTCCTTCCTCCACGTGTGGGCCCTGGGCCACTTCGTAGAGCTGGCCCGGCGCCTGGGCCGGACGGAGGACGCCGACGCATACGGCGCTCTGCGGGAACGGGTTGTGGCGGTGTGCGAGAAAGAGTTGTGGGATGGCAAGTGGTATCTCCGGGGCATCACCGCCGACGGGCGGAAAATCGGCACCCTAGCCGATGCCGAGGGCAAGGTCCACATGGAGTCCAACACCTGGGCCGTCCTCTCCGGCTGCGCCTCCCCGGACCACGGCAAAAGCGCCATGGACGCGGTGGACCAGTGGCTCTACACCCCCTACGGCCTGCGGCTCAACGCCCCCAGCTACACCGTGCCCGACGACGCCATCGGCTTCGTCACCCGGGTCTACCCCGGCGTGAAGGAGAACGGCTCCATCTTCTCCCACCCCAACCCCTGGGCCTGGTGCGCCGAGGCGGTGCTGGGGCGCGGGAGCCGGGCCATGAAGTTCTATAACGCCCTGTGCCCCGCCCTGCAAAACGACCAGATCGAGATTCGCCAGAGCGAGCCCTACTCCTACTGCCAGTTCATCATGGGCCCCGACCACACAGCCTATGGCCGGGCGCGGCACCCCTTTATGACCGGCTCCGGCGGGTGGAGCTACTTCGCCGCCACCCGGTACATCCTGGGCGTGCGGCCCCAGTTTGACGGGCTGCTCATCGACCCCTGCATCCCGGCGGACTGGAAGGGCTTCGAGGCCGTCCGGGTCTGGCGGGGAGCCGAGTACCACATCGTGGTGGAGAACCCGGTTGGCGTGGAAAAGGGCGTGAAGAGCGTCACCTGCAACGGCGAAGTCTGTGACGGACTGGTGCCGGTCATGGAGGCCGGAAGCAAAAACGAAGTACATGTGGTAATGGGATAGGGCGGGGAAAATGCGGACGGCCGCAAGGTCCGTCCCTGCGTACCTGCTTATAGGGGCGGCCCTCGAGGCCGTCCGACCGACAACAAGGAGGTCATATTGATGGGCATCAAATTTGGAACCGGCGGCTGGCGGGCCGTCATTGGAGACGAGTTCACCAGGGCCAACGTGCAGCTGCTGACGGCGGCGGTGGCCCGGAAAATGAAAGACGAGGGCGTGGCCGACCGGGGCTTTGTCATTGGCTACGACCGGCGCTTCCTCTCCGAGGAGGCCACCCACTGGGCCGCCGAGGTCATGGCCGCCGAGGGCATCCACTGCATGGTCATCGACCGGGAGGCCCCCACCCCCCTCATCATGTTCACGGTGAAATACTATGATTTGAGCTATGGCTTCGCCGTCACGGCCAGCCACAACCCCGCCCTCTACAACGGCATCAAAGTCTTTACCAAGGGCGGACGGGACGCCGACGAGGTGGTCACCGGGGACATCGAGCACTACATCGCCGAGCTGGAGGGGGAGCCCATCGCGTTCATCCCCTACGAGGAGGGGGTCCGCACCGGGGCCATCGAGGTCATCAACCCCATGAACACCTATGTGGACTCCATCATCCGGGCGGTGAACATGGACGCCATCCGCTCCCGGAACCTGAAGGTGGTGCTGGACCCCATGTACGGGGTCTCCAAGACCGCCCTCCAGACGGTGCTCATCACCGCCCGGTGCGACGTGGACATCATCCACGAGCGGCGGGACGCCCTGTTCGGCGGGCGGCTCCCCGCCCCCAACGCCAAGACCCTGGCCTCCCTCCAGGGCTTCGTGCTGGAGAACCACTGCGACATCGGCATCGCCACCGACGGCGACGCCGACCGGCTGGGGGTCATCGACGACCGGGGCGAGTTCCTCCACCCCAACAAGATCCTGGTGCTGCTCTACTACTACCTGCTGAAATACAAGGGCTGGCACGGGGCGGCGGTGCGCAACATCGCCACCACCATGCTGCTGGACCGCATCGCTGCCGACTGCGGCGAGACCTGCTACGAGGTGCCCGTGGGCTTCAAGCACATCAGTGCCAAGATGCTGGAGACCGGGGCGGTCATCGGCGGCGAGTCCTCCGGCGGCCTGACCGTGCGGGGCCACATCCAGGGCAAGGACGGCATCTACGCCGCCTCCCTGCTGGTGGAGATGATCGCCACCACCGGGCGCAAGCTCTCCGAGGTCTACCAGGAGATCACCGACAAGTACGGGGTCCTGGAGATGGAGGAGCGGGACTATAAGTTCTCCCTGGAGAAGAAAGCCCAGGTCATGAAGACCCTGATGCAGGATAAGCTGCTGCCTGAGTTCTCCTACCCGGTGGAAAAGGTGAGCTACGCCGACGGGTGCAAGGTCTACTTTGGCGACAAGGGGTGGATCATCTGCCGGTTCTCCGGCACGGAGCCGCTGCTGCGTATCTTCTGCGAGATGGAGAATCTGGACGACGCCAAGAAGCTGTGCGACGAGATGGCGGCGTTTTTGGAGCTGTAAAGATAGAGAAAGGGCCTGCTGCGGCTGCAGCAGGCCCTTTTGAACGGTGGGCGCGGCGCTCCCGCGCGGGGGTCCGCTGCCGCAGGGCGCGCTACCCGCGCGGGGCAGGGTTCTTTTCTCGAAAAGAACCCTGGGAAGAAACGACCAGGGCGTCGTCGTCGCAAAGTCCGCTCCGTTCAGGGCGGCCTGTCGGCCACCCCTCGCTCGCTCCCTTGCTCCTCCTCTCCCCAGCGGGCCTGAAAGGCGGCCCGCTGGGGTATAGACGGGGGTACGCCTAGCATGGCAATACCCGGCATAGCTGGTGCGGGGACGGGCCGCCGGGGTCGGCGGCCCCTACGGCACATGCCAAAGGTCTCTTGTAGGGGCCGCCCACTGGGCGGCCCGTGCAGACTGACAATGGGCGTAAGACCCAGTAAAAGACGCACAAACCATGTGGCGGCCCGTTTGCACTATGCTAAACGCAACTACTCCCAAGTCATGCAAGGTAACAATCGCTCGGCGGGCGCGCTGGGCGCGCCGTTAGTAGCGAATCGCAACGACCGAACCGGCGAGCAACTGCTATCAAGTCTGGGTGGCTCATCGAGACCCGTACCGCCGCCCGTCCGTTCCCCGGGGTCCAGGGGGCGGCGGATAGGGCCACATACGTGGCCCGTAGCCGCCCCCTGGTTTTCTTTCGGTTCCCTTTCTGAAACCAGAAAGGGAACCCCCCGGAGGGCCTCCGCCCCCGGCAGGGGCCCCCTACTTAATAAGCTGCTTCAGCACCGCCGCCGCGTCAAAGGTGGACAGCCCGCTCCCCAGCAGGTTGATTTTCTGCTGCTTCGCCCGCTGTACCAGCGCCTCGTCCGGCTCCACGCCCTCGGTGAGTACCACGCAGGCCACTTCGGCCATGAGGGCCACGGCGGCCACGTTCTGGTTGGACATGATGGTCAGCCACACGTCCCCCTCCTGGGCCCGGCCCATGACCCAGCTCAGCAGGTCACCCACGTAGCCGCCGGTGATTTTCGCGTCCCCGTCGGCCAGATAAAATTCGGTCAGGTCCATCACCCGAACCAGCTCCTGTACGGTCATGGCGCTTCTCCTCCGTCCTCCGTCGATTTGATGCCCGGCGCCCGCCGCTGGCGGAAGGGGGCGGGCAGGTACTCGTCCGCGTCCCCGTCGCCGGTCATATACTGCATCCGCTCCCGGACCTTGAAAATACAGTCCTCCAGACTGGCCCGGCCCAACACCACGTCCTCGGCCAGGGCGTGGCAGGACGGGGCCCCGCAGGAGCCGCAGTCCAGGCCGGGAAGGCCCCGCTCCAGGGCCTCTATCTTGAGCATCTTCTCCAGGGCCACCCCCCGGTCCTCGTCCAGGAGGAAGGCGGGCACGTACTGGAGCTCCCGGTCGATTTTCACCAGCTCCCGGTCCTTGCCCCGGAAGTCATACCGGCTCTTGGACACGGGCAGGCCCTTCATCAGCTTTTTGATGCGCATCCTGGCCCCGTAGGGGTTCTCCACGTTGAGGCACCCCCCCACGCAGCCCTGGGTGCAGGCGGACAGCTCGATGAAGTCGGCCTCCGGCAGGCGGCCGTCCTCGATCTCCTCCAGCATACGGATGCAGTTCTCGATGCCGTCCACCGCCAGATAGCTCTCCCCCAGCCGGGCGGCGGCCTCGCCGCCGCAGAAGGCCCAGCCCACGCCCATGATGCCCGCCGAGGCCAGGGGCTCCACCTCGGTCAGCTCCTTCATGGGCCCCAGCAGCTTTAAGTACACGTCCCGGATGGCGAAGGCCCCATCCAGCACCGGCTTTTGCAGCCCCTCCGGGGTGTGGGCCGCCGTCACCTGGGACGAGCAGGGCACGATGGAGAACACGCCGATGTCCTCGGGGGCGTACCCGGTCTCGGCCTCGGCCTCCCGCCGGGCCAGAATGGCCGCCAGCTCCACCGGGGTGATGGTGGCGGCGATGTTGGGGATGAGCTTGGGAAAGCGCATCCGGATCAGCCGCAAAATGGTGGGGCAGGCCGACGAGATTTGGGGCATGGCCCCGGTCTCGCCGCTGCTGATGCGGTGGCGGGCGTAGTCGGACAAGATCTCCGCCGCCCGGGCCGTCTCAAAGACCTTGTGGAACCCGATTTTCAGCAGGCCGTTGAGGACGATGTCGATGTCGTCCAGGTGCTGGAACTGGCCGTAGAGGGCCGGGTCGGGCAGGGCCACGCAGTATTTGTACCCCTCCAGCTTGTCCAGCCGGTCGCTGACCGACTTCACCGCCTTGTGGGGGCAGACCTGGATGCACTTGCCGCAGTCGATGCACCGCTGGTTGAGGATGGTGGCCTTGCCCCGCCGCACCCGGATGGCCTCGGTGGGGCAGTTCTTGATGCAGGTGGTGCACCCCTTGCAGCGCTTGTATTCCAGGATCACCGAATGTTTCATCATGCGTTTTCACCCCCAAACTGATGCGCTCCCGCGCGGGGCAGGGTTCTTTTCTCGAAAAGAACCCTGGGAAGAAACGACCAGG
>UQGJ01000064.1 GCA_900540545.1 uncultured Eubacteriales bacterium | reverse complement strand
TGGTCCTTCTTTCCGTCCCCTTTCTTCGAGAAGAAAGGGGACCCGCCGGAGGCATGGGCATAGCAAAAGCCGGACGCCTGCTCCTGACGTCCGGCTTCTGCCAAAGGAAAGAGGATACAATGAAATGAAAAGAAACTGTCTCTTGCAAGGATTATGATACCCAAGAGTTGTTAACAATCAAACCCCAAGTTGTTACGAGAGCGTTAAATCTTCCGATTTTGCTGTAAAGTTCCTGTAATACGGGACAAACAGGGGCATGGACAGGAAAAGACGGCGGTTTTCACCGCCGTCTCGTCCCGGATCGGAGGATAGAATGAAAAGAAGCATTGTCTCTTGCAAGGATTATCCTAACAGCAGGGTGTTAAAAAACAAGGGTGCAGTTGTTACAATTGTATTAAATCGTCAGAATTTATCCACCATTTTTGCGCAATGTGTGGAAAAATTCCTGGAGGAGGGCGACACATTCGGGCTCCAGGACGCCGGGGTAGACCCGGGGCTTGTGGTTGAAGTCCTCCATGAAGAGGTTCAGCACCGAGCCGCAGCAGCCGGCCTTTTCGTCCCTGGCCCCGTAGTAGACCGCCCGGAGGCGGGCGTTGACGATGGCGCCGGCGCACATAGGGCAGGGCTCCAGGGTGACGTAGAGGTCGCAGCCGTGGAGGTTCCAGCCGCCCAGGGTCCGGCAGGCGTCCTGGATGGCCAGGCATTCGGCGTGGGCCAGGGCGTCGCCGTCGGCCTCCCGGCGGTTCCAGCCCCGGCCTATTACGATACCGTCCCGGACGACAACGCAACCCACGGGCACGTCGCCGGTGTCCAGGGCTTGGCGGGCTAAATCCAGGGCTTGTCGCATATAGTGTTCCGAGTTCATGGGTGGGCGCCTTCCTTTCCGCGTTCAAGCCGTCAAGAGGAGCATTTGACGGATAAGAGGGTTTGGATGTCCTCGAACTGTTCCTGAGTGGTGATCCGGTAGTGGATCCAGCCGCCGTTTCCGCAGGGGTACTTATGGTCGATGCAGTCCTGAGTGCCGGCGCTCAATTGGGCGTATACGGAGCTGAACTGTGCGTCGGACAGCCGCATCATCACGGTAAACGCCTGGTCCTCTGCAAAGACGTGGCAGAGCAGCTTCCCTTTTTTTCGGTGGGCGACGCCCCAGCCATAGTGCTTGCCGTAGGGGAAGGTGACGGTGCGGGCAGTGCCATAGGTCTGAGACAGCCAATTGTTCAGTTCCGTGAACAGCGCCGCGGTCCCGCCGCAGTACGCGGCCAGTTCCGCCTCGGAGGGCTGACGGCCCGGGTCCAGCATTCTTTCGTACATGAAAGCCATCTCCTTTCTGTGCGCGGGGTTCTCATTGTATACCATATAGGCGCTGTTTGTCCACCGCCGGACCGAACAAAGGGAAGTTTGGGTTGAGGGGCGGGATAGCCTGTGATACAATAAACAAAAATCCTTGAGGGAGTGATCGTTTGGAGGGGTTCCTCTACATAGTGCTGATCGCCGTCAGCCTGGCGCTGGACGCCTTCGCGGTGTCGGTGTCCAGCGGCATCTCGGTGCCGGGGTTCGGGTGGAGGCAGGCGGTGAAGATGGGGCTGTGGTTCGGGTTCTTCCAGTTTCTGATGCCCCTGGCGGGGTATTTTCTGGGCACCAGCGTCAGCGCCTACATCGAGGCGGTGGACCACTGGATTGCCTTCGGCCTGCTGGCCCTCATCGGGGGCAAGATGGTGGTGGAGGCGGTGAAAAAGGGCTGCGGGCAGGAGGGCGGGGAGGCCGCGCCCACCGAGCTGACCGCCCGGCGGCTGTGCGTGCTGGCCATCGCCACCAGCATCGACGCTCTGGCCGTGGGGGTGTCCATGGCCTTTATGGAGGGGCTGTCCATTCTGCCCGCCGCAGTCATCATCGGGGTGGTGGCCTTCGGGCTGTCCATCGTGGGCGGACTGCTGGGCCGCAGGTTGGGCTGCCTCTTCCAGCAGCGGGCCGAGATGGTGGGGGGCGTGGTCCTCATCGTCATCGGCATCAAGATTTTAGTGGAGCATATGACAGTATAGACGAAAGAGAAGGCGGGAACTATGAGACGACTGGCGGCGCTGGCATTGGCGTTGGCGCTGTGCGCGGGGTGCGGGAGGTTGGACCCGGCCCCTACGGCAACGGCCACAGGGACCCCGGCCCCGACTCCCACCCCGGAGGTCACGGCTGCCCCGGCCTACACGCCGAGGCCCTCCCTGCCGGTAGAGGCGCCCCCGCCGGAGCCCTCCATGGAGCTGAAGGAGGGGGCCTGGGAGGAGACCACCCGGCCCATGATGACATCGGACTGGAAGGGCGAGGGCCGGGGGATTTTGGTGGATACGCGGTATCTCTACCGGGATGGGGAATTGAGCGCCACGTTGTCCTATCCCCAAATTTGGTACGAGCCGGAGGACAGTCCCGCCAACCGCTTTTTCCGGCATGAGGCGCTGGGACAGTGGCTGTCCGGCGACGAATGGGACATTCGGGGCCGGGCTGAAATGAACTGCGGCACGGTGGAGGGGGAGTGGGCCCCAGGGCGGGTGGACGACTGGCTGATTTCCGTGCGGTACTATGTGGAGTTCAGCTTTATGGGCGCCGCCCATCCTAGCTGGGAGGAGTGGGCCGTTACCCTGGACCGGGAGACGGGAGAGTTGTTATCTCTGGCCGATGTGGTGGAGACCGGCGACGACTTTGAGACCTGGCTCTATGGACAGGACTGGACCGCCCTCGTCCACTGGGAGGGCGGAGACGGGCCGGAGTATATCCGCAGTGAGCTGTCTTGGTACGGCACCGACCCGGAAACGCATCTGCGGGACTACTACCTCACCGAGGACGAACTGGTGATTTTGGGCGGCTACGGTAGATTTCAGACCCCGCTGTCGGTGCCGCTGGCGAATTTGGAGCTGAAACGGGACGTATAAAAGGAGGACATGACCATGAAGGAAGTTATTTTGTTCAAGCTGACCCACTGCCCCCACTGCAAGCTGGCGCTGAAGTGCCAGGAGGAGCTGTTCGCGGCCCACCCGGAGTGGCGGGACATCCCGCTAAAGGTGGTGGACGAGGCCGAGAAGCCCGCCCTGGCAAACTCCTACGACTACTACTATGTGCCCACATATTACGTGGACGGGAAAAAAGTCCACGAGGGACATGCGGAGCTGGAAGATGTGGAGAAGGTGTTCCGGCTGGCGGCGGGGGAGAAGACGATGGCGTAGTGGACTTTTTTGCCGTCTACGGGGCCCCGCCGCAGGTGGGGCGGCGCGTCAGCGCCGTACAAGCGTTTTGCGGAGCAAAACCTTGGCGCAGGCGGAATTCACTTCCGCCGAGCATGTGAAGTCATTAGGAGGGGTCCCCGCGAAAGGCGGAGCCTTTTGTGGGGCGGACGGGAAAAAAGTCCACGAGGGGCACGCGGAGCTGGAAGATGTGGAGAAGGTGTTCCGGCTGGCGGCGGGGGAGAAGACGATGGCGTAGTGGACTTTTTGGCGGCCCCTTCCGGCCCTGAGGGGCCACCTCCCCCATTCTTTCAGAATAAGGGAGGCAGGGACGGGAGACGGAGACAGCCCCCGGCGGATGGTGTCCGCCGGGGGCTGTCTTTTGAGAGAGGGGGAGGTCAGGCGGCGCGGTTGTAGTGGACTGGGGCGGACCTGGTGCGGTCCTTGACAGGGCGCTTGGCGGCGGGACCGTCCATGATGCGGCCCACGGCCTTGCACAGGAGGCCGCCCAGCAGGGCGGTCACGGCGGTAAACACCAGAGTGAGGATAAAATACACAGCCATAAGAATGACTCCTTTCTGTTCCCTTTTGACGGTGTTATCATAGCACGCCGGGGATTGCAGTGCCCTTAAGGGTGTGCCGGCGGGCGTTAAAGTTTTGTAAACGGCGCTCTGGGGCCGATTTTTACAAGGAAACCGCCCCCGCTTTCTGTACCATATAAGGACAGAAAAGGGAGGCGGTTTTTATGGCGAGTACCCCTGAATTTGCGGCCTTTGTGCTGGAGCAGCTCTCCGGGGCCGGGGACGTGACCACCCGGAAGATGTTCGGGGAATACGGGTTCTGGTGCGACGGCAAATTCTGCGCCGTGGCCTGCGACAACATGCTCTATATGAAGCCCACGAAGGCCGGGCGGGAGGCCCTGGGGGAGGTGGTGGAGGCGCCGCCCTACGAGGGGGCGGGGAACTACTTCCTTATCCAGGATGTGGAGGACCGGGACCGGCTGGCGCGGGTCCTGCGGGCCACCTGCGACGAGCTGCCACTGCCGAAAAAGCGGAAGAAGAAAACGGAACCGGCGGACCGATAGGTCCGCCGGTTTTCTACGTTAGTCGGGGCGGTCCACGTCCTCCAGCTCGGCGGGGGAGGCGGCCTCCACCAGGGTGAGCAGGTCCGGGTGGCGCTTCAGGACGGCCGAGCCACCGGTGTCGCCGGTGAGGGCCAGGAGCTCCGGGTAGAGGGGCCGGGGGAAGAGGACCGGGTTGCCCCGGCGGCCCTGGAAGGACAGGGCGTGGATGCGTGCGGGCGATTGCTGAAAGGATTTTATCAGATTAGATATACTTTCTGTTGTCAGATTGGGCTGGTCGCAGACGGCGAAGAGAACGCCGTCCAGGTCCTGAAGGGCGGTGAGGCCCAGGCGGAGGCCCGCCGCGATGCCCTCCGCCGCGTCGGGGTTGGAAAGGGGGGTATAGCCCTGGGCCGCGCCGTAGGCCAAAATCTCGTCGTACTGGCTGGTGACTACGGCCCGGGTGAAGCGGGGGGCGGGGAGGGCGGCGAAGGCGTGCTGGTAGAGGGGGCGTCCGTCCCGGAGGGAGAGCAGCTTGTTGGAGCCGTACCGGCGGGAAAAGCCGGAGGCCAGGAGGACACAGCCGATGGTGGGGGAGGACGGATTGCCGCGCCAGTCTGCGGACTGGCTCGCAATGACACCGGGGGCCGTCATCGCCAGAATTGGGCGGGGCCGCGCCGGACGAACTGGCCGCCCTGCTCCACCAGGAGCTGGCCTTGGTGGACGGCCAGCTTGCCGTTCAGGACCACCGCGTCCACTTGGCCGGTGACGGGGACGCCCTCGTAGGGGTCGTAGTCGCAGGCGGAGTGGTTGGCCGCGGCGCGGATGGTGCCGGTGGGATTGGGGTCGTAGATGACAAGGTCGGCGTCGGAGCCCACGGCCAGGCAGCCCTTTTTGGGGTACATACCGAACAGCTTGGCGGGGTTGGCCGAGAGCAGCTCGGCCATGCGGGAGAGGGTGATCTTGCCCGCGGCCACGCCGTAGGTGTAGAGGAGGCGGCCCCGGTCCTCCACGCCGGGCATCCCGTTGGGGATCTTGGAGAAGTCGTCCTTGCCCAGGGCCTTGGTGGCGGTGGAGAAGGAGCAGTGGTCGGTGCCGATGGTGTCCACGGCGCCGTCGGCCACGGCCTGCCAGAGGGCCTCCCTGTTTTCGGGGGCGCGGGCGGGAGGGGCAAACACGTACTTGGCGCTCTCGAAGCCGGGGAGGTGGTAGACGCTGTCGTCCAGCATGAGGTACTGGGGGCAGGTCTCCACGTAGAGCTTCTGGCCCCGGCTCCTGGCGGCGCGGACCGCCTCCAGGCCCCGGAGGGTGGAGAGGTGGACGATGTTCACCGGGACCCCGGCCAGCTCGGCGATAGTGAGGTAGCGGGTGACCGCCTCGGCCTCCACGGCGGGGGGGCGGGCGTCCGGGTGGGCGTCCGGGCCCAGGCGGCCCAGGGCCTTCTGGGCGGCGATGCCCGCGTCCACCAGCTCGCCGTTTTCGCAGTGGCAGCCCACCACGGCCCCCTCCTGGCCGATGGCGCGGATGGCCTCATAGGCCACGGTGTCGCTGACCCGCATGGCGTAGGCCAGGTAGATTTTGTAGGAGGTGATGCCCTGGGCGGTCATGGCGGGCAGCTCGGCGCGGATGCCGTCGTTCCAGTCCTTGATGGTCATGTGGAAGGAGTAGTTGCAGGCGGCCCTGCCGTCGGCCCGGCGGTGCCAGGTGTCCAGGGCGGACTGGAGGGAGGCCCCCCGGTCCGGCTCGGCGAAGTCCAGGACGGTGGTGGTGCCGCCAAAGAGGGCCGAGCGGGTGCCGGAGGCCCAGTCGTCGGCGGTCTCGTTGGGGAGGCCCTTGTTCATCTCGAAGTGGGTGTGGGTGTCGATGAAGCCGGGAAAGACCAGCTTGCCGGAGGCGTCCAGGGGGGTGGCGCCGTTCAGGGGGAGGTTAGGGCCGAGTTCCGCGATTTTGCCGTTTTCTACCCGGAGGTCGGCCTGCCGGGGGCCGTCGGGGAGGACCAGGGTGGCGTGTTGGATGAGGATGGACATGGGGAGCCTCCTTTGAATGAAGAATGAAGAATTAAGAATGAAGAATTGCGCCTGCGGGCGGGACAGGGGGCGGGGTGAGGCAAAAACGGGCCCCATTTTGGAATCATATCATCCAAAATGAAGCCCGTGCGCGCGGCACTGCGTTACAGCATGTTTGTCAACGGAAGATGAACCAGAGGACCACCGGGACGGCCAGCTTGAGGACGGCGGAGGACCAGATCATCACGTAGAAATTTTTGACCGCCGCCTCCCGGCCGCCGGAGTTCTCCTCGAAGGCCTTCAGGGTGTTGTCGAAGCGCTGGGCTTTCAGGTGCTGCTTGGACAGCGCGTCGCTGGCGATGCGGATGCAGGTGAACACGCACAGGGCCATCCAGGCCACGAACACGATGGTCCGGGTGGTGTTGGCGCTGGTCCCGTTGATGAACAGCAGGAAGGTCAGGGCCAGGGTGGCGATGGCGGACAGGCGGTAGATGCGCACGCCCATGCGGGCTTCCTTGGAGGGTTGATTCATGTCGGTGGTTTCCTCTCTTTTTTAGACTGTGGGAGTGATGCCTCGCTGGGCGAAGGCATCCAGCAGGGCGGACAGGTCCGGTTTTACCAGCATGGGCTCCCCGGCGGCCTTGATGCCGTTGGCGGTGTCCTTCAGGCCGTTGCCCGTGACCACGCTGACCACGGTGGCGTCGGGGGAGATGAGGCCCTGTTCCAGGGCCTTTTTCACCCCGGCGGTGCCGGTGACGCCGGCGGGCTCCCCAAAGACGCCCTGGGTGCGGCCCAGCAAGCGCATGGCGGCCAAAATCTCCTCGTCGGAGACGTTGACGGTGACGCCGTGGGACTCCCGGATGGCGGCCAGGGCCTTGTCGGCGTTCCGGGGGACCCCCACGGCGATGGAGTCGGCCAGGGTGTTCTCCTCCATGGGGGACCAGGGGGTGTCCGTCTGGATGGCCCGGTTCAGGGGGCAGCAGCCCTCGGCCTGGACGCTGATGAGGCGGGGGAGCCGGTGGATGAATCCGGCGGCGTACAGGTCCTTGAGGCCCTTCCAGGCCCCGGCGATGGTGCAGCCGTCACCCACGGAGAGGGCGATGTAGTCGGGGACCTGCCAGTTTAATTGCTCCATGATCTCCAAGGTGACGGTCTTTTTGCCCTCGGAGAGGTAGGGGTTGATGGCGGCGTTGCGGTTGTACCAGCCGTACCTGTCGATAGCGGCCTTACTCAGCTCGAAGGTGTCCTCATAGGAGCCGTCCACGCTGATGACGGTGGCCCCGAAAATCATGAGCTGGGCCACCTTGCCCTTGGGGGCCCGGGCGGGCACGAAGATATAGGTGCTCATGCCCGCGGCGGCGGCGTTGCCCGCCAGAGAGGAGGCGGCGTTGCCGGTGGAGGAGCAGGCGATGGTGGCAGCCCCGGCCTCCCGTGCCTTGACCACCGCCATGGCGGAGGCCCGGTCCTTGAGGGAGGCGGTGGGGTTCTGGCCGTCGTCCTTGATATAGAGGGTCTTCAGCCCCAGCTCGCGGGCCAGGTTGTCGGCCTTGTAGAGGGGGGACCAGCCCACCCGCAGGGGGGTGGGAGGGGAGTCCGGCTCCACGGGGAGGAAGGGGCGGTAGCGCCACATGGAGCGGTCGGGGTTTTGGGCCAGGGCGTCCTTGGTGAGGACGGATTTGATGTAGTCGTAGTCGTATTGGACGTCCAGCATACCGCCGCAGGCGCAGGTGGTGAGGTCGGGGACGGCCTCGTAGGTCCTGCCGCAGCGGACGCACTGGGCGTGGGTGACGTTTTTCATGGGGACCTCCTTTGGACGGGGTCGGGCTTCCCCTGGGGGAAGCTGGCTGGCCGAAGGCCGGACTGATGAGGGGAAGGCGTTCAGGATGGGGGTATGTGGTGGAAGGGGCATTCCCCTCATCCGGCGCTTCGCGCCACCTTCCCCCAGGGGAAGGCTGATATCACAGGCTTTTGAGGACCCCGGTTTCCTCGTTGAAGGCGTCGATGAGTTCGTCCAGGGCGTCGGCCTGGGCGTGGACGCCCTTCCAGGTCTTGTCCTCATCATACCACAGGTCGTTGAGTTCGTCCACCGTCTTGCCCTGCTGTTCCACCCAGGTGTAGTATTTCAGGTTGTGGACCCGCTTGCGGGCGGCGTAGGTCAGCTCCTCCAGGTCGTCGGTGCGGAGACCCAGCATGTGGAGGTTGTGGTCCACCGCGGCGGCTTTGGCGTCGTAGGCACCGTATTCCTCGGCCAGCTCCTGGATGCGGGAGCCGTACATGCTGGCGGAGTCGGTGAGGACGGTGAAGACCACGTCCCTGGCGGTAAACTCGTAGTATTTGGCCATCTTGATGCAGCACAACACGTTGGCGATGCCGGAGATGCCCAGCCAGGACAGCCGGGAGAGGGTCTCGTCGTCCACGCCGGCCTCGTCCTTGAGGTACTTGAGGCCCGCCGGGTCGTTGAACAGGCGCAGCAGGCGCTGGGAGTCCTCGTCGTCGATGGCGATGACCATATCGGTGTTCTTGACGTTGTGGATCCAGGGGATGTGCTTGTCGCCGATGCCCTCGATGCGGTGGCCGCCGAAGCCGTTATTGAGGATGGTGGGGCACTGGAGGGCTTCGCCCACGCCCAGCTTCATGGTGGGGTACTGCTCCTTCAGATAGTCGCCGCAGCCGATGGTGCCGGCGCTGCCGGAGGTGAAGCAGGCACCCGCCATGCGGTCGCCGGGGCGCTTGAGGGCCTCGAACAGGGTGGCGATGGCGTCGCCGGTGACCTGGTAGTGCCACAGGTGGTTGCCCATCTCCTCGAACTGGTTGAAGACCATCATGTGGGGCTGCTGTTTCAGCTCGTTGGCCTTGTCGAAAATCTCCTTCACGTTGGACTCGCAGCCGGGGGTGGCGATGATTTGCCCGGCGATGGACTCCAGCCACTCGAAGCGCTCCTTGCTCATGCCCTGGGGGAGGATGGCCACGGAGTCCACGGCCAACAGCTTGGAGTTGAAGGCGCCGCCCCGGCAGTAGTTGCCGGTGGAGGGCCAGACGGCGTGGTCGGCGGTGGCGTCGAACTGGCCGGTGACCAGGCGGGGGACCAGGCAGCCGTAAGACGCGCCCACCTTGTGGCAGCCGGTGGGGAACCACTTGCCCGCCATGCACACGATGCGGGCGGGGACACCGGTGAGGGCGGGGGGCAGCTCCACGTAGTTGGGCACGCTCTGGTAGAGGCCCCCGGTCTCCTTGGCCTCGTTCTTCCAGGTGATGCGGAACAGGTTCAGGGGGTCCACGTCCCACAGACCCACGGTTTTCAGGCGGTCCTGGATGACGCCGGGGATGGTCTCCGGGTGCTTCATCTGCCGGTAGGTGGGGATGACCACCTTGTTTTCCCGGGCTTTGGCGATGTTGTGGGCCAGCTGGGCGGGGTTTTTGGTCAGGTCGATCATGGGGAAACCTCCTTTATAATGAAGAATGAACAATGAGCAATGAAGAATGGCGCTGCGGCGGGACGGGGGGCGCTCCACGCTACTTATCTGAATCCAGATAGCTATACAGGGTATACTTGGAGATCCCGAAATAATGCGCGATCTTGTCGCCGGACTTGGTGATGAGCAGGGCGCCGCTGTCGTTCAGGAAGCGGATGGCACGGCGCTTGTCGTCCCGGTCCATCAGGGCCACCGGCTTACCCACCAGGGCCACCGACTCCTCGATCAGCTCATCCAGCAGGCCCGTGACGCTGGTGGTGATGCGCTCCGGCTCCCGGCCGGGGGCGTCCTTGGAGGCGGTGAGGTCGTGGAGGGCGGACTCCACCGTGAGCAGGGCGGAGATGTCGTAGTTGATGGCAAAGACGGCCTCCGGCCTGCCGTCGGGGCCGGGGATGTAGAGGGAGGAGGACTTCAAAATCCGCCCGGCGGGGGTGCGGGTGAGGTAGGCCAGGTGGTCCTCGGCGGGCGGGGCGTCCTCCTTCAGCAGGTCCAGGACCACGTGGGAGGGGCCGTCGGAGAGTTTGCGGCCGGAGACCTGGCCGTTTTCGATGTGGACCACGGTGTGCTCCAGGTCGCCCGTGAGGTCGTGGATGACCACCTCGCAGGACGGGCCGAACTGGGCGGCGATGCCCCGGGCCATCTGTTTGAGCAGGGTCAGGCGTTCTTCAGTCATGGGGAGGGCCTCCTTGGGGTTGGTATCTCCATCATATCACACGGGGGTGGGAAATCAAGGAGAAAAGCACAAAGTTTTAGCCACCCTGAAAGTTTTTTGAATTTGTTCCGAGTTTGTTCATTGACAGGGAGGGTCAATGTGCTATGATGGAACCACATCCGAAGAAACAGAAAGGGGCTTTTCATATGGGTCAATTCAACGAGATTTTGAAGGAACTGGGGACGCTGGACCTGAGCAAGCTGTATCAAAACGACTTTTTCCTCACCTGGGACAAGACCGACCAGGAGATCGCCGGGGTCTTTGCCGTGGCCGACGCCCTGCGGGACCTGCGGGAGCGGAACCTGTCCACCA
Source organism: uncultured Eubacteriales bacterium (assembly GCA_900540545.1). Taxonomy (GTDB): domain Bacteria; phylum Bacillota; class Clostridia; order Oscillospirales; family Oscillospiraceae; genus Intestinimonas. Next base: position 5,493 of record UQGJ01000064.1, on the reverse strand, counting down.
AGATTTTTGACTCCGGGCTGGGCATCAGCCTCTTCCGGGACAACTCCACCCGGACCCGGTTCTCCTTCGCCTCTGCCTGCAACCTGCTGGGGCTGGAGGTCCAGGACCTGGACGAGGGCAAGAGCCAGATCGCCCACGGCGAGACCGTCCGGGAGACGGCCAACATGATTAGCTTCATGGCCGACGTCATCGGCATCCGGGACGACATGTACATCGGCAAGGGCCACACCTATATGCAGCAGGTGGCCGACGCGGTGGCCGAGGGCTACAAGGACGGGGTGCTGGAGCAGCGGCCCACCCTGGTGAACCTGCAGTGCGACATCGACCACCCCACCCAGGTGATGGCCGACACCCTCCACCTGATCCACCACTTCGGCGGGGTGGAGAATCTGCGGGGCAAGAAAGTCGCCATGACCTGGGCCTACTCCCCCAGCTACGGCAAGCCCCTCAGCGTGCCCCAGGGGGTCATCGGGCTGATGACCCGGTTCGGCATGGAGGTGGTGCTGGCCCACCCGGAGGGCTACGAGGTCATGCCCGAGGTGGAGGAAGTGGCCGCCGCCAACGCCCGGCGGTCCGGCGGGTCCTACCGGCGGACCAACAGCATGGACGAGGCCTTCGCCGGGGCGGACATCGTCTACCCCAAGAGCTGGGCGCCCTTCGCCGCCATGGAGAAGCGGACGGACCTGTACGCCGCCGGGGACAGCGAGGGTATCAAGGCGCTGGAGCGGGAGTTGCTGGCCCAAAACGCCCAGCACATGGACTGGGAGTGTACCGAGGCCCGGATGGCCGCCACCCGGAACGGGCAGGGGCTGTACCTCCACTGTCTGCCCGCCGACATCTCCGGGGTGTCCTGCGAGCACGGCGAGGTGGCCGGGAGCGTGTTCGACCGCTACCGGGCACCGCTGTACAAGGAGGCGTCCTACAAGCCCTACATCATCGCCGCCATGATTTTCCTGGCCCAGTGCGAGAAGCCCGTGGAGATGCTGCGGGAGCTGGAGAAGCGGGGGAGGATGCGGAAGAAGCGGTAATCGCCTCCGGCGGGGGTCCTCTTTCTCATTTGAGAAAGAGGACGGAAAGAAAACCAGGGCTTTGGCCTTGGACCTGGGGCGGCGCCAACGGGGCGTGGAGGTTGAGACCGGCTAGAGGTGACAAGTCTGCCCTTAAGCACCTGCCCCGGCCGTTACGGTCTACGACGCAATTGTTCACCCCGTATGCGCTGGCGCGGTGCGCCTGGTATGGCGATGCCCGGCAAGGCTGGGGCGTAACGGCCGGGCGGCCGCAAGGGCCGCCCCTACGGGGCGAGCTTGTGCGTTGGCGGGCCGTGGTCGTCCCGCCCCACAGTTTTAGGGACGGGGGATGCGGATTGCCGCGCCAGTTTGCGAACTGACTCGCAATGACAGAGGGGCGCTGGGGCGCAGAGACTTGTGGCGGCTTGTTTGCACCGAGTAAAACGCAACTACTATCAGGTTTTGCCAGGTTATATACCGAGGGGCGGCAGCCGGAGTTGTTCAAGTGCCAGACCGATACGAGCTGCAACAGCCCTCAAGTCTTGCCATCCTCCGAGAACCGTACCGCCGCCCGGACGTATCCCCTTACCTTCTTTCCGTCCCCTTTCTTCGAGAAGAAAGGGGACCCGCCGGAGGCAGCGCCTCTTTTCAATTGTGCAAATCCGTAGTATAATACTCCCAACAAGGAGGTGTGTTTTGTGGAAGTTGGCAGAAATCTCACCCGCGTGGACGCCTTTGACAAGGTGACCGGGCGGGCCAAGTACACCGACGACCTGTGCGCCCGCAACGCCCTGGTGGCCAAGATCGTCCACAGCACCATCGCCAACGGCGTGGTGAAGTCCATCGACACGTCCGAGGCCGAGGCCATCCCCGGCGTGGTGAAGGTCCTCACCTGCTTCGACGCGCCGGACATCCAGTTCCCCACCCCCGGCCACCCCTGGAGCGTGGAGGCTGCCCACCAGGACGTGTCCGACCGGAAGCTGCTGGCCACCCGGGTGCGCATCTACGGCGAGGACATCGCCGTGGTGGTGGCTACCGACGAGATTGCCGCCCAGCGGGCGGTGAAGACGGTGAAGGTGGAATACGAGGAGTACCCCGTCTGCGTCACCCCGGAGCAGGCCATGGCCCAGGGGGCCGTGCCCATCCACGAGGAGTACCCGGACAACATTTTGAAGCACACCGTGTTCAATGTGGTCACGCCGGGGGCCGAGGTGAAGGGCGTGGACGAGGTCTTTGAAAACCCGGATTACCGGGTGTTTGAGGACCACTTCGACACCCAGGCCGTCCAGCACTGCCACATTGAGAACCCGGTGTCCTACGCCTACATGGAGGCGGGGCGCATCGTGGTGGTGTCCTCCACCCAGATTCCCCACATCGTCCGCCGGGTCATCGGCCAGGCGCTGGGCATCGGCTGGGGCAAGGTGCGGGTCATCAAGCCCTACATCGGCGGCGGCTTTGGCAACAAGCAGGAGGTGCTGTACGAGCCGCTGAACGCCTGGATCACCACCCAGCTGGGGGGGCGGCTGGTCAAGCTGGAGGTGAGCCGGGAGGAGACCTTTCAGAACACCCGCTCCCGCCACCCTATCCACTTCGACGTGAAGGCGGCGGTGGGGCCGGACATGCGCCTGATGGCCCGGTCCTGCCGGGCCGTGTCCAACCAGGGGGGCTACGCCTCCCACGGCCACGCCATCGTGGCCAACGCCGTCACCGGCTTCCGCCAGCTCTACCCCGACGCGCTGGCCCACCGCAGCGAGGCGTACACCGTGTACACCAACCTGGGGGCAACCGGGGCCATGCGGGGCTATGGCATCCCCCAGGCCAACTTCGCCGCCGAGAGCTTCATGGACGATATTGCCCGGGAAATGGGCTGGGACCCCCTGGAGTTCCGGCTGAAAAACATCATGCCCCTGGGCTTCGTGGACCCCACCAACGGCATCACCTGCTACTCCACGGGACTGAAGGAGTGCATCGAGAAGGGCCGCGCCTTCCTCCACTGGGATGAGCTGCGGGAGAAGTACAAGAACCAGACCGGCCCCGTCCGCCGGGGGGTGGGCATGGCGGTCTTTTCCTACAAGACCGGCGTGTGGCCCATCTCGCTGGAGACCTCCTCGGCCCGCATCGTCCTGAACCAGGACGGCACCGTCCAGCTCCACCTGGGGGCCACGGAAATCGGCCAGGGCGGCGACACGGTGTTCTCCCAGATGGCCGCCCAGGCCATCGGCATCCCCACGGAGGACGTGCATATCGTCTCCTTCCAGGACACCGACGTGGCCCCCTTCGACACCGGGGCCTATGCCTCCCGGCAGACCTACGTCACCGGCAAAGCCATCAAGAAGGCGGGGGAGGAGTTCCGGGCCAAGGTCCTGGACTACGCCGCCGAGCTCACCAACCTGGACGCCGGGAACCTGGACATCCGGGGCCGGGACGTGGTGGAGAAGGGGAGCGGCGACGGGGTGGTGGGGCTGGAGGCCCTGGCCACCGAAGCCTTCTACTCCCTGAGCCACAGCGTCCACATCACCGCCGAGGCCACGGTCCAGTGCAAGAACAACACATTCGCCTTCGGCGCCTGCTTCTGCGAGGTGGAGGTGGACATTCCCCTGGGCAAGGTGAAGGTGCTGAACATCGTCAACGTCCACGACTCCGGCAAGCTCATCAACCCGGCCCTGGCCGAGGCCCAGGTCCACGGCGGCATGAGCATGGGGCTGGGGTACGCGCTGAGCGAGGAGATGAAGTACGACGACAAGGGGCGGCTGCTCAACGGCAACCTGCTGGATTACAAGCTGCCCACCGCCATGGACCACCCGGAGCTGACGGCCCTATTCGTGGAGACCGACGACCCCTCCGGGCCCTTCGGCAACAAGGCCCTGGGCGAGCCTCCCGCCATCCCCGTGGCCGGGGCGGTGCGCAACGCCGTCCTCCACGCCACCGGCGTGGCTATCCACCGGCTGCCCATGAATCCCCAGCGGATGGTGGAGGCGTTCACGGAGGCGGGGCTGCTCGACAGAAAGGGGGAGGCGTGAACCATGTATGACATCACATCGCTCTATCAGGCCGTCAGCGTGGACGACGCCATCGCCCACCTGCAGGCCGACCCCGGCGCGGTGGTCATCGCCGGAGGGTCCGACGTACTCATCAAAATCCGGGAGGGCAAGCTGGCCGGGTGCCGGCTGGTGTCCATCCACGGGCTGAAAGACGAGCTGGAGGGCGTGACCCTGGCAGAGAACGGGGACATCCACATTGGACCCCTGACCACCTTCCGGGGGGTCACCTTCAGCGACATCATCCGCGCCCACATCCCCGTGCTGGGAGAGGCCGCCGACATGGCGGGCGGACCCCAGCTCCGGGCGGTGGGCACCATCGGCGGCAACGTCTGCAACGGCGTCACCTCCGCCGACACCGCCTCCACCCTGGTGGCCCTGGACGCCGAGATGCACGTCAAGGGGCCGGAGGGCTGGCGGGTGGTCCCCATTTCGGAGTGGTACAAGGGCGTGGGCAAGGTGGACCTGGGCCCCGCCGAGCTGCTGTGCCGCATCGTCATCCCCAGGAGCCACTACGAGGGGTGGAGCGGCCACTACATCAAGTACGCCCAGCGCAACGCCATGGACATCGCCACCCTGGGGGTGAGCTGCCTGGTGAAGCTGTCGGCGGACCGGCGGATCTGCGAGGAGGTCCACCTGGCCTTCGGCGTGGCCGCCCCCGTGCCCTCCCGGGCCTATTCCGCCGAGGCGGCGGTGAAGGGGCTGGGCGTGGGGCAGGCCGTGGAGCGCATCGGTGGGCTGGCCCTGGCCGACGTGAATCCCCGGACCAGTTGGCGGGCGTCCAAGGAGTTCCGGCTCCAACTGGTGGAGGAGCTGTCCGGCCGGGCGTTGGCCGAGGCGGCGCGGAAAGGGGGCGCACAGCTATGATGGAGATTTTGCACGCCACCGTCAACGGCAAGAGCGTGGAGGTGGGGTACGACCCCAGGGAATCCCTGCTGGATACCCTTCGGGACCGGCTGGGCCTCACCAGCGTGAAGCGGGGCTGCGAGGTGGGGGAGTGCGGGGCCTGCACCGTCCTGGTGGACGGGGAGGCCATCGACTCCTGCATCTACCTCACCGCCTGGTGTGAGGGAAAACGGATACTCACCGTAGAAGGACTCCAGGATGATAACGGAGAGTTGTCAGAAATCCAGAGGGCCTTCGTGGAGGAGGCCGCCGTCCAGTGCGGCTTCTGCACCCCCGGCATCATCATGTCCGCCGTGGAGATCGTGGGGTCCGGGAAGCGGTACACCAGGGAGGAGCTGCGGAAGCTCATCTCCGGGCACCTGTGCCGCTGTACCGGGTATCAGAACATCCTCAACGCCGTGGAGCGGGCGGTCAACGTCTGCGGGGGATTTATGGGGAAATAATAAAAACTGCCTTCGGCGTAAGCCGGGGGCAGTTTTTTGTCAGGGGGCCCTGCCGGGGGCGCCTCCGGCGGGTTCCCTTTCTGGTTTCAGAAAGGGAAC
>UQGJ01000063.1 GCA_900540545.1 uncultured Eubacteriales bacterium | reverse complement strand
CCCCGTGTCGGCCCCCTGGTTTTCTTTCGGTTCCTTTCTCAAAGGAGAAAGGAACCCCGCCCGGAGGGCGTCCCTAGTCCTCCAAGCACACGCTGACCCCTTCAGCGCAGTCCACCCGCCCGCAGATTGCCCCAATCAGCCCCGTCTCCGGGTCCAGCCCAAAGCTGACCAGCCCGCCGGAGGTGCGGTTGACCACCAGCAGATGCCGCCCGTCGGGGGAGAGGGTGAAGTCCCTGGGGTGCTTCCCGCCGCAGGGGACCTGCTGAATCAGTTCCGGCCTCGCCCTGTCCACCCGGAACACCGACAGCAGGTCGGCCCCGCGGGTCGAGGTGTAGAGAAACCGTCCATCAGAGGAGAGCCGCACCGCTGCGGCGGCCCCGGCGGAGGGGATGGGGACGGCCTGTTCGATGGCCCACGTCCCGGCCCGGAGGGTGAAAAGCTGGCAGCTCCGCTCGCCGACCAGAAAGAGGCGGTCGCCCCGGAACACCCCGTGCCGGGGGCCAGAGCCGGGCGGGAAGGGGATGGCCCCCACCGGGACCCAATCCCGGTCCAGGTCGAACAGCCGCATCTCGTCCAGCTCCAGGCAGGGGACCAGCAGGGTGGAGCCGTGGAACAGCACCTGATGGCACCCAGCCTTGGGGGCGATGGTGAGCCGCCGGACCGGCGTGAGGCGCCGTCCGTCCCAATCGTAGGAGAGGACGGACCCCTCGTGGTAGTTGGCGGTGTAGACCCGGCCGCCGTGGACGGCCACATAGCAGGCCGGGACCTCCTCCAGCAACAGCTCATCCAGCACCGCCCCGGTGGTTCGGTCCACCGCCAGCAGGCCCGCCCGGCCGCCCCGGCGCACGGGGGCGAAGAGGGCGTTCTCGGCCAGGGCGGCGTATTTGGCATCGGGGGCGAGGCACAGCAGCTCCAGCGCGCCCAGCGCCCCGGTGGCCGGGTCGAACTGGAAACGGTAGACTCCCAGACTGCCGGGGGCGGTGTAGGTGCCGAGATAGCCGAACATGGCGTCACCTCTTTTCTTAACTGTTATTATAGTTTTAACAGATTGAAAATGCAAGTCTTTTTTTGTAGAGCAAAAAACGTCCCGTGTACCCAGTATAGGTACACGGGACGCTCCTTATGCAAATCAGGCCCGGTGGTCCTCCTTGACCTCGCCCATCTTGTAGGCGCGGAGGAGGGCCTTCAGGTCGTCCACCTGGCGCTGCAGCTCGCTGCCGATGTCGGTCTCGGCGATTTTGACCCGGGACTCCATGCGCTCAAAGACCTCGGAGGTGGAGTCGATGTCCACGTTCTCCCGGACTGCGTGGTCCTTGCCCGCGAAAGGCTTGTGGGAGACGATGCGGTAGCAGTTGGAGTTGTAGATGAGGGTGTAGCCCGCGATGCCGGTGGTGGGCTGGTAGGCCCGGCAGAAGCCGCCGTCGATGACGATGAGCTTTCCCCCCGCCTTGAAGGGGCTTTCCCCCTTCTTGCTCTTCACCGGGATGTGGCCGTTGATGATGTGGCAGTGGGGGCCCTGGAGGCCGAACTCGGCCAAAAGCATATCCACCACCGCCGGGTCGTTATAGTAGGTGTAGTAGGCGTTTTTGGCCTCGGTCCAGGCGCTCTCGTCCTTGATGAGCCGCCGCTCGAAGGTGGTCATGCGGTCCCGGCCGAAGAGGGGGGAGTTCCGCCCGGCCCAGAGGAACCAGAGGAAGTCCATGCCGAACTGCCGCTCGGCGGAGCCGGGCTTGGCGTAGTAGCCCTGGCGGGCCACGGCCTCGGCGTGGTCCAGGAAGGCCCGGCCCTTCAGCCCGTCGCAGCCGATGGAGAAGGCCATGAGCTGCCCGTCCTCCGTCATGGGCATACAGCCGTGGAAGAGGACGTTGCCGTTGTAGACCTTGTACAGCCCGCCCTTGGAGTAGAGGAAGCGCACGTGCTTCTGGAGCTTCTCGCTGCGCTGGAAGGAGGCGGTGAGCTGGTCGATGACCTCGCTCTCCTCCGGGGACAGGGCGTAGGGGTCGGCCCGGTCAACGGTGGGGAAGTCCACGTCGGCCAGCTCGTGGGTCCTGCCGTCGATGACCACGGTCTTGTGCTCGTAGTCGATTTTATCCAGCAGCAGCCGGTCGTCCATCTGGAAGCCGGGGTTGCGGAGGATCTTCTGGCCCTCCAGCTTGAAGAGGATGATGGTGATGGCCTTGTGCATCCGGGCGGCCAGGAGCTTGTCCTTGTCCGTGTAGTGGTCCCCGTCGTCCCCGGCGAACTTGGCGGCGAAGCAGGAGCAGTCGCAGTCCCGGTAGACCTCGTTGGCGAAGAGGGCCAGGGGCCGCAGGGAGATGCCGTAGCCGGTCTCGATGACCTCCAGGTTGTTGTAGTGGATGGAGTTGGCCAGCACGGTGGCCACGGCGGTGCGGCTGCCCGTGGCGGCCCCCATCCACAGCACGTCGTGGTTGCCCCACTGGATGTCCACGCTGTGGTGGGCCATGAGGCAGTCCAGGATGATGTCGGCCCGGGGGCCCCGGTCGAACATGTCGCCCACCATGTGCAGGTGGTCCACCACCATGCGCTTGATGAGCCCGCACACGGCCACGATGAAGTCCTCGGCCCGGTCGATGTCGATGATGGTGGAGATGCTGTTTTCGTAGTAGTTGCGCTTGTCGTGGAACTCGTAGTTGGTGTTCAGCAGCTCGTCGATGATGTAGGAATAGCCCTTGGGCAGGGACTTGCGGACCTTGCTCCGGGTGTACTTGGAGGAGACCAGACGGCACACGTCCAGCAGCCGGTGGAGGGTGATGCGGTACCACTCGGTCATGTCCTCGCCGCCGGCGGCGATCTCGGCCATCTTCTCCTCGGGGTAGTAGATGAGGGTGGAGAGCTGGTCCCGGTCGGCCTTGGACAGGCTGGACGAGAGCAGCTCGTCGATTTTCTCCCGCACCACGCCGGAGGCCGAGTTCATGATGTGGAGGAAGGCCTCGTACTCCCCGTGGACGTCGGAGATGAAGTGCTCCGTGCCCTTGGGCAGGTTGAGGATGGTGTTCAGGTTGATGATCTCGCTGCTGGCGGCCTGGACGGTGGGGTACTGCCGGGAGAGCATCTGAAGGTAGCGCAGGTCGGGCGTGCGGTCCTGGTTCATAACGGGGCCCCCTTTTGTAATGGATGTGGGTTCTTTGGGACCATTATACCACCAGCCGCGGGGAAAAGGGAGGATAATTTTGCGAAGCCTTCCCCTGGGGGAAGGTGCCCCGGAGGGGCGGATGAGGGAAAGGCCGATTCAACCATGCGCTCTCGTTTCGAACGCCTTTCCCTCATCAGTCTGGCCTTTGGCCAGCCAGCTTCCCCCAGGGGAAGCCAGATGCGGCAGAAAAGAGCCGCGGACCATGTCCGCGGCTCTTGATGAAACCTCTATCGCTGGCTCCCCCAGGAGAAGATGGCGATGACCCCAGGACCGCAGTGGGCGCCGATGATGGGGCCCATGGGGAAGATGGCCACGTCGGCGTTGGGTCGGCGGCGGCGGACCTCGTCAGCCATGAACTGGGCGTCGGATGCACAGTCGCCGTGGCAGAGAAAGACCTGCTCCCCCAGCTCCGGGGTCCAGCTCTGGTCCATGTGGTCCACCAGGGCCAGGAGGGAGTGCTTCCTCCCCCGGGCCTTGCCGGTGTTGGTGAGGTGGCCGGCGTCGTCGCAGTGCATGACGGGCTTGATTTGGAGGGCCGAGCCCATGACGGCGGTGGCGGCGGAGATGCGCCCGCCCCGGTGGAGGTATTTCAGGTCCTCCACTGTGAACCAGTGGCACACGTGGGGGATGCGCTGTTCCACCCACGCGCAGAGGGCGTCCAGGTCCATCCCGGCAGCCTGCTGCTCCGCCGCGGCGTTCACCAGAAAGCCCTCCCCGGCGGAGGCGCACAGGGTGTCGATGCACACCAGCTTCCGGCCGGGGTACCGCTCCCGCAGGTCCGCCATGCAGATTTGGGCGGCCTGGATGGTGCCGGAGAGGCCGGAGGAGAAGCAGAGGTAGAGGACATCCAGCCCCTGGTCCAGGTATGGGACGAAGTGTTCCTCATACCGGGCGGGGCTGATTTGGGAGGTGCTGCCCAGCTTGCCCGCCGCCATGGCCCGGAAGAATTCAAGACCGGTGATGTTGCCGCCGGGGCCGAAGAGGTAGGCCTCCCCGTCCAGCTCCACGTCCATGGGGATGATGTCCACGCCGATGCGCCCGGCCCACTCGTCAGTGAGGTCGCAGGTGGCGTCGGTAACGATTTTGTACCCGCCCATGACTGCTCCACGCTCCTTCTCTCTCAGGTTGAATATCAGTCGGCCGCCTCGTGGCCGGAGTTGACCCAGAGTTCGTCAGCCACCGGCTTCCAGTGTTCGGCGGCGTATTTGCACTTGGCGCACAGGCTGTCCACATCCTCTGGCTCGGCCAGGTCCGTGGAGTGGGCCCCGGCGGCGTGGACCATGTCGGCCAGGGCCCCGTTGTTGTCCAGCAGGGGGCAGGGCCGCAGGTAGTTGCCGCTGAAGGGCTGGTTGTCGTGGTACTGCATAAATAGGGGCCGCTGATAGGCCTCCAGCAGGGTGGTGTCATGGATGTTGGAGTCGGAATAGTGGATGAAGGCGCAGGGCTCGATGTCGCCGTTGGCGTTGATGTGCAGGTAGTACCGGCCCCCGGCGATGCAGCCCTTGACGTACTCGCCGTCGTTCCAGAAGTCCATGGTGAAGATGGGCTTGGTCTGGCGGAAGGCGCGTATCTGGCGGTACATGAACGCCCGCTGCTCCGCGGTGGCCATCAGGTCGGTGGGGGCCCCGGCGCCCACGGGCATATAGGTGAAGAACCAGGCGAAGAGGGCGCCCTTGTCGATGAGGTCGTCGAAGTAGGCCTCGCTGCCGATGGTGTCCACGTTCTTGCTGGTGTAGCAGCAGGACACGCCGAAGGGCAGCCGGTGGTCCTTCAGAATCTTCATGGCCCGCACCACGGCCTGATAGGTGCCCGCGCCCCGGCGGAAGTCGGTATCCTCCTCGAAGCCCTCCACGCTGATGGCGGGGATAAAATTCTTCACCCGCAGCATATCCTCGGCAAATTTCTCGTCGATGAGGGTGGCGTTGGTGAAGGCCAGGAACATGCAGTCCTGGTGGGCCTCGCAGAGCTTGATGATGTCGTCCTTGCGGACCAGCGGCTCGCCGCCGGAGTAGATGTACATGAAGGTGCCCAGTTTGGTGCCCTGGTTGATGATGGAGTCCAGGGTATTGTAGTCCATGTTCAGCTGGTTGCCGTACTCCGCGGCCCAGCAGCCGGTGCAGTGGAGGTTGCAGGCCGAGGTGGGGTCCATAAGGATGGCCCAGGGCACGTTGCAGCCGTGCTCCTCCTTGGTTTTGTCCTGGCGCTGGCCGCCGATGGCGGTGGCGTTGAGGATGAAGTTCTCGAAGAACTTGGCCCGCACGCCGGGGTCGATCTCGGTCCAAACCTTCTTGATGAGATCATACCAGTTTCCCGACTTGTTGTCTACGATTTTGCGGAAAACGGCCCGCTGTCCGGCCACCTCGCCCTTCTTGTCGAACTTGTCCATCCAGTCCATGGCCTTGGTGATGGCGTCGTCCACGTTCTCTGTGTCGTTGAGGTAATCCAGCACCTTTTTGATGGCGATACTCTCCACGTGCTCCATCAACGTTTTGTCACTCATGGTCGGCAGCTCCTTTTCATTCAAAATGGAAAACCCCTTCGGTTTGAGCCTATTGTAAAACGAATGGCGAACTTTGTCGCCGTACAAAGGGGGGGATGTGTGAGATTTTTGGACAGTTTTCCCGTTTTGTCCCTGTCGGAGGGGCGGGGGACAGAGGTATGATACAGGCAAGACCCGGGCTTTATGACCAAATCATAAGAGGAGGGGCCGCTGTGGAAGCGGGAGCTCTGACCAAGACCACCCTGGAAAGCGTGGTGGATAACGGCCTGCGGGAGTTGGCGGGGGACACCGACCGCAGCCTGCGCAAGCTGGTGGACCTGGGGCGCATGTGCGCCAAGGGCCGGTTCCAGAAGCACTTTTTCGGCCTGATGGACACCATGCTCTCCCGGGAGGAGCGCAGCCCTTACTACGACCTGGTGCGCGCCCTGGTCCGGACGGTGGACCACCAGGCCCTCAGGACCTTCGGCATCAACATCGGCTGGGAGAGCTGGACTGTGGGGGCCAGCCGCATCCGGGCCTACGAGCGGGAGCGGGGGTACAACATCCCCTGGAGCCTCACCTTCACCCTGGACGGCGGCGGCCCGGAGGCCATGGCGGAGGCGGATTACCGCCGGGTCCTCTCCGAGGCCAAAGCCAAGGGCATCTGCACCTTCTTCTGTTTTGTTGGCCGCCGCTGGGAGGCCCTGAATCTGGCCCTGGACTTGGCGGGCGGGGCGCCGGAGTGCGCCTTCCTGCTGTTCCTGCCCCCGGAGCTGGTGGACGCGGGTGCCGTCAGCGGCCTGAAGCGCCGCCCCAACATCCTGACCCTGCTGGACACCTCCCGGCCCGGCTGGGCCGACGCCGCTCGGCGGCTGGAGGGGGAGGGGCGGTTCTACGGCTTTTTCCGCCCCTATGCCGGCGGGGAGGCGGTGGAGGACATCTGCTCCGGCCGCTGGGCGGAGGGGTTGCTGGGCCACACCGGGGCCATCGCCATGACGGTGGCGGCGGAGGACTGTCCACTCCGGGACCGGGCGCGGGTCCGGGACTGGGCCCTGGCCGCCCGCACGGAGCAGCGCTACCCCCTGGTCCCCATGGACTTTTACCCCGACATCCTGCTGGTGGACGGCATCGTCTCCGACGGGGAGTGGCGGTACCTGGGCTGCCGGGCCGACGGGACCGCCACGGTCTACCGGGAGGGGGAACGGCCCCTGCCGCTGAACTTCCGCACGTCCAGCCTCACGGAGCTGCTGGAGGCGGCGGAAGGACTTCAATAGACAAAAACCGGCCCCGCTCCCATGGGAGCGGGGCCGGTTGCGTATCGTCGTGGTTCAGCCGATGTGGATGGGGCCGCCCTCGTCCTCCGAGAGGACCAGATGGGCCAGGGCCAGGACAAAGCGTTTGAGCCGGCCGGCGTACTCCTCCGGCGGCATGGGCGTGCCCTCGGAGAGCCAGCGGACCAGAGAGGCCAGGAAGGCGTCTACAAAAAACGTGATGTAAAACTGCGGGTCGTCCAATTCAGGTGACACGTCCCGGGCCAGCGTGGTCAGGAAAGGGGTCATGATCTCGCCAAAATACTCCCGGAAGGAATTTTGGCCTTCGATTTGCATGGCACAGCGGTAAAAGTCCCGCTCCTGGTAAAAGTAGGCGCACATGCGGGAGAGGAAGTCCCAGCCGGTGGGGTAGTCGGTGCCCTGCACCGCCTGGATGAATTCTGTGTAGAAGATCCAGTTCACCAGGTCGTATTTGTCCCGAAAGTGGTAGTAGAAGCTCTTGCGGTTCATCCCGCAGGCGTCGCAGATATCCCCCACGCTGATTTTGGCGAAAGGCTCCCGGACCATCAGGTCCTTCATGGCCTGGGCCAGGGCTTTTTTTGTGATGTTCGAGTCAGGCATATGTGCTCGCCCTCCCTTACACGCCGGCAGGATATATCCAAATGATAGCATTTTCGACCTTGCGGCGCAAGGCTTTCCGGGGTGTGCGGAGAAAAAACGAAATTCCCTGTTGACAAGCGGCATGTCCCATGCTAAAATAACATTCGCTTGTTACGGAAGCGAGTTCTGTAACAGCCCTATGTGGGGGTATAGCTCAGCTGGGAGAGCGCTTGAATGGCATTCAAGAGGTCAGCGGTTCGATCCCGCTTATCTCCACCACTAAAAACTGAATATCGTGTCGTGGGGGTATAGCTCAGCTGGGAGAGCGCTTGAATGGCATTCAAGAGGTCAGCGGTTCGATCCCGCTTATCTCCACCAAAAATAAAAGGACATCCGTCAGGATGTCCTTTTATTTTTGCATTTGAGCCCCGTTTTTGGGCGGCCGGAATATCGGCCTCGAAATCCGGCGAATCAGGCCACGAATTCATGGTAAATTACCTTATTCTTATGTCAAAGGAGGGTTTGCTGTGAATTATGCACAAATTTTGTCGAAAAATATAAGAATCATTCGCGGAATACGCTCTCAGGCGGAATTTGCAAAGGAAATCGGTATCACAAAATCTACTGTGCAGGCCATGGAAAAGGGAAAGTCCGTGCCGAGGCTGGATACGCTGGACGTCATCTGTGAACATCTGGGGATGCCGATTGCGGCGCTGTTGTCGGAGGACGGGACTGTGGAACATCTGAATATGCAGGCTGCGCTGCTTCGGAATCTGGACTGGTACATCCGCCTGCCAAAAGGGGGCCAGACAGCGCTGGTGGCGTGGCTGCGGCAGACGGCCGACCTGTATGAGGCGCTGCCGGGTCAGCTGGAGGATGCGTGATGGATGCCTCCCAACTGCTGCGGCGGCTGGGCGTAACGCCGGAGTATCACGGCTTTGACTACTTTCTATACGCCCTGGAGATTTGCCGGTCGGACCCGGAGGCCCGGCAGCTGGTGACCAAATGGCTCTATCCCGACATCGCCAAGCGGTACGGCACGACCTGGGGCGCGGTGGAGCGGTCCCTCCGCACCGCGGTCAAGGCGGCGTGGCGGACGGACCCGGCCCTGCTGCGGGAGCTGGCCGGTTATCCGCTCTCCCGCCGTCCCACCCCGTCCCAGTTCCTGGCCATTCTCCTGGTCCATACCGCCGAATGAGAACGCGCCCCGCCGGACCTTCCGGCGGGGCGCGTTTCCCTTACATGCCCAGGGCGTCGGTCACGTTCTCCGCGATGTCCTCCACCGCGCGGACCGCCTTCTTGGCCGTGGCCTTCACGGTCTTTTTGTTGGGCGCCATCACCATGCCCAGCACCGCGCCGGCCATGAGCCCCAGGCCCATTCCCGTCATCATGGAATGCTTTGTCATATTCCGATTCCTCCTTCGTTCCGATGTGCCTAGTTTGCCCGAAATTCATGAAAAATTCATTGCTAAAACCTCCATGTTACGATATAATGTGGTCAGTCAAGAAAGCAGAAACCGGAGGGAACGGGGAACCGGTCCCTTTTTCCATGTTAAGACGAAAGACAAAGGAGGGCCGCTGTGAAGCTGTTGATCCAAAAGGGCCGCCTGGTGGACCCCGTGGGGGGTATCGGCGGCGTCATGGACATTTTGGTGGAGAACGGGGCCGTGGCCGTCATCGGCAGCGACCTCCGCGCCCCCGACGCCCAGGTCATCGACGCCCGGGGCCTCACCGTATCGGCGGGGCTGGTGGATATGCACGTCCACCTGCGGGAGCCGGGGTTCGAGTACAAGGAGACCATCGCCACGGGGAGCCGGGCCGCCGTCCGGGGCGGGTTCACCTCCATCGCCTGTATGCCCAATACCCGCCCCGCCATGGACTGCCCCGAGCAAATCGCCTACATAAAAGCCAGGGCCGCCGAGGCGGGGCAGGCCCGGGTCTGGCCCATCGGGTGCGTCTCCGTGGGCCAGAAGGGGGAGGCCCTCACCGATGCCGGGGCATTGAAGGAGGCCGGGGCGGTGGCCCTGTCCGACGACGGGGTCCCCGTCCAGGACGCCAATCTCCTGCGGGACGCCCTCATCCGCAGCAAGCGCCTGGACCTGACGGTCCTGTCCCACTGCGAGGACGCCAACATGGTCCGCAACTACGCCGTCAACGAGGGCCGGGTGTCCCGGAAGCTGGGCCTGCCCGGTCGCCCCGCCATCGCCGAGGACATCATGGTCATGCGGGACTGTATGCTGGCCGAGGAGACGGACTCGGCGGTCCACATCTGCCATGTGTCCACCGCCGGCAGCGTGGAGATCATCCGCCAGTTCAAGCGCCGGGGGGTCTCCGTCACCGCCGAGACCTGTCCCCAGTATTTCACCCTCACCGAGGACGAGGTGCTGGAAAAAGGGACCATGGCCCGGGTCAACCCGCCCCTGCGGACCAGGGCCGACGTGGAGGCCATCCTCCACGGGCTGAAGGACGGCACCATCGACGCCATCGTCACCGACCACGCCCCCCACTCCGCCGAGGAGAAGGCCCGGCCCCTGGCCGAGGCACCCAGCGGCATGGTGGGGCTGGAGACAGCCTTGGGCGTGACGCTCACCGCCCTGTACCACACGGGCTATATGGACCTGTCCGACATTTTGAAAAAGATGACCTTCAACCCGGCCTGTATCCTGCGCATCCCCAAGGGCCGCCTGAGCCTGGGGGGCGAGGCCGATTTCACCATCTTCGACCCCAACGAGACCTGGACCGTGGACCCGGAGGCATTCGCCTCCAAGGGCCGCAACACCCCCTTTGGCGGCATGACGTTGAAGGGGAAAGTCAAGTATACCATCGTGGGCGGCAACGTCGTCTACGCAGATGAGGGAGGACGCAGCTATGTCGTTTGACGTTTTGCAGGACAAGATCAGAGCCAAGAAGAACCCCACCGTGGCGGGGCTGGACCCCAAGCCGGAGCAGATACCGCCCCACATCCTGAAGGCCGCCTACGCAGCCCACGGCGAGACCCTGGCCGGGGCCGCCGAGGCCGTCTGGCAGTTCAACAAAGGGCTGATCGATGCCCTGTGCGACGTGGTCCCCGCCGTGAAGCCCCAGAGCGCCTATTACGAGCGGCTGGGCTGGCGGGGCATGGAGGTAATGGAAAAGACCATCGCCTACGCCCACGAGAAGGGCCTGTTCGTCATCGCCGACGTCAAACGGGGGGACATCGGCTCCACCGCCCAGGCCTACGCCGACGGCTGGCTGGGCGGAACCAGGGTGGGGGAGCAGACCCTGCCCGTCTTCGGCGCCGACTGCGTCACCCTCAACGGCTACATGGGTTCCGACTCCATCGGGCCGTTTTTGGACACCGCCAAGGCGGAGGACAAGTGCGTGTTCGTGCTGGTCAAGACCTCCAACCCCGGCTCCGGCGAGCTCCAGGACATGGTGGCCGGGGACCGGCTGGTCTACAAGGTCATGGGCGATTTGACCCAGCGCCTGGGCAAGGGCACCGAGGGCAAGTACGGCTTCACCGCCGCCGGGGCCGTGGTGGGGGCCACCTACCCCTCCGACATGCGGGACCTGCGCAAGCGGCTGGAGCACACCTTCTTCCTGGTCCCCGGCTATGGCGCCCAGGGCGGCACCGCCGAGGACGTGCAGTACGCCTTCAACAAGATGGGCCACGGGGCCATCGTCAACGCCTCCCGTTCCATCATGTGCGCCTGGCAGAAGACCGGGGGCGACGGGAGCGATTACCAGGAGGCCGCCCGGAACGCCGCCGTCGCCATGCGGGATGATATTCGGAAGTACGTGACCATCGTATAAGGCGGAGTCCCTCCGGGGGGTCCCCTTTCTTCTCGAAGAAAGGGGACGGAAAGAAGGACCGGGGGCGGCACGGGCCACGCTGTGGCCCTATCCGCCGCCCCCTGGCCCCCGGGGTACGGCCGGGCGGCGGTACGGTTTTCGGTGGCTGGCAAGACTTGAAAGTTGTTGCAGCTCGTATTGGCCTGGTGCCCGAACAACTCCGGCTGCCGCCCCTCGGCATATCACACGGCAAAACTTGATAGTAGTTGCGTTTTTCTTGGTGCAAACAAGCCGCCACAAGGTCTGTGCGTCTTTTACTTGCCCTTCCACCCACTGCCGCCCCCCCTGTCATTGCGAACCAGTCCTCAGACTGGCGCGGCAATCCGCATCCCCCGTCCCACCTCGCGGGCGACATTCTGCATTCCTGCATTCTGCATTATCGCCCCGCCGTTCCTGCTGCCTGTTGTATGAGGAGTTTGAAATGAAATGTCCATTTTGCGGTGAGGATATGCAGTATGGGGCCATCCAGACCATGCGGCCCCAGAGTGGTGCTTTGCGCGGGTGGGAGTACCGCTGGGTCCCGCCTGTGGACCGCGTGACGCCGCCCGCGCCCAAACGGCAGGAGGCGGGAATACCCGTCCTCCAGGAGCTGCAGGAGCTGGCCGAACAGGCGGGCGACCGCTGGAAGCAGGGGCCCTGGGCAGTGGACGCGGCGGTGGAACTCACGCCGCCCTATGGAGACGAGCGGAGCCTGCGGGACAAGTTCGACGGACTGGTCTACATGGAGGACGCCTGGTACTGCCCCAAGTGTGAAAAGGCGGTCTGCGTCTTTGACCGGGCGCCGCAGCCTGTGCCCCGGATCGACGTGGAAACGGCGCTGGAAAAGTACGCCGCGGCGGCCAGAGAACATCCAATCGACGTGGACTCGCCCGTACCGCCGCCGCCCCCAGCTCCGAAGCAAAAGCCCGCGCCCCGGACCTCGCCCCGCGACGACCCCTGGCAGGAAAAGGGCCTGTTCCGCCGCAGAAAAAAGCCGGATTGGGAGAAGTGAGATACAGCGTGAGGGAGGGGCAGACCATGAACGGAACATGGAAGAAGTGGTGGGGCATTCCGCTGGCGCTGGCCGTGGCGGAGGTCATTTCCTACGCCTTTGGCATGTGGCTCATCGGGTTTCTCCAGGGCCGCCACCCGGAGCTGATGGGCAGTCTGGCCGGGGCGGAACAGTTTTCCGACCTGGTGGGACGGTACAGGCTGGTATTCAGTGTCGTCTTTCTCCTTGTCATTGGACTGGTCCTCCGCCGCTTCTTTGACCGGGGGACCCTCCTGCGCTCCGCCGTGGTGACGGCGGGGGTGCTCGCCGTCCTGGAGGTCTTGAGCCGCCTGTTCCCCGGCTGGCCCATGTGGCTGGGACTGGCCTGGGGGCCGCTCACCGATGTCAGCTCCTCCCTGGCCCTTTGGCTGGGGCGCGGCTCGGCCACTCTGCTGACCGTTCTAAGTTATCTGTTCCGCTTTGCTTCCCCCTTCCTCTTTGTCCTCTTTGGAAAAAAGGAACTGTGATTTTAAGAAAAAGGGATGATCCTATGCCCGTCCAAGTCCTCTGCACTGTGGCGGAAAACCGCCCCATCAACGACTTCGCCTGGTCCATGACCCTCAAGACCGGCCCGGAGCTGGCCGGTCAAATCGCCTGTGGGCAGTTCGTCCACATCAGGTGCGGGGACGCCCTGCTCCTCCGGCGGCCTATCTCCATCTGCGACTGGCAGGGGGACCTGGTGCGGCTGGTCTACGAGGTCCGGGGCGAGGGCACCGAATGGCTCTCCCGCCGCCGCTCCGGCGACGTGCTGGACGTGCTGGGCCCCCTGGGCCATGGCTTCGACGTGTCCGGGCAGAAGCTGCTGCTGGTGGGCGGCGGCATCGGCGTGCCGCCCCTGCTCTCCTGCGCCAAGCGGGCCGCGGACCGGGGCGCGGAGGTTCACGCGGCCTTCGGCTTCCGGGGCCTGAGCCACCAGATGCTGACTGCTGAGTTCGGCGTGCCCTGCGGGGACGTGTTCGTCATCAGCGACGACGGCACCACCGGGCGGAAGGGCTTCGTTACCGAGCTGGTGGACGAGGTGCTGGACGGCAGCTTCGACTCCGTCCTGGCCTGCGGCCCCAAGCCCATGCTCAAGGGCGTGGCCGCCCTGGCCCAGGCCAGGGGGGTGCCCTGCCAAGTCTCCATGGAGGAGCGCATGGGCTGCGGCGTGGGGGCCTGTCTGGTCTGCGCCTGCAAGACGGCGGACGGGCACATGAAGCACGTGTGCAAGGACGGCCCCGTCTTTTTGAGCACGGAGGTGGACTGGAATGACTGATATGCGCGTGGACTTGGCCGGGGTGGCGTTGAAAAACCCCATCGTGGTCCCCTCCGGCACCTTCGGCTTCGGCCGGGAGTACGGGGAGCTGTTCGACCTGTCCGAGCTGGGGGCCATCTGCGTCAAGGGATTGACCCCCCAGCGCCGGGAGGGCAACCCCGCCCCCCGCATCGCCGAGACTCCCATGGGTATCCTCAACTCCGTGGGCCTGCAAAACCCCGGCGTGGACGCCTTCATCGCCGCGGAGCTGCCCGAATTGAAGAAACATGATGTGAAAATCATCGCCAACATCTCCGGCAACACCCCGGAGGAGTATGGCGACATGTGTGAGAAGCTCTCCGCCGCCGGGGTGGATATGATCGAGGTCAACATCTCCTGCCCCAACGTGAAGGCGGGGGGGCTGGCCTACGGCACCAAGCCGGAGTTGGCCGCCGAGGTCACGGCGGTGGCCAAGCACCACGCCGCCGTCCCCGTGATGGTGAAGCTCTCCCCCAACGTCACCGACATCGTGGAGATCGCCAGGGCGGTGGCCGACGCGGGGGCCGACGCCCTGAGCCTCATCAATACCCTCCGGGGCATGCGCATCGACCCCAAGACCCGCCGCCCCATCCTGAAGATGAACACCGGGGGCCTGTCCGGCCCGGCGGTGTTCCCCGTGGCCGTGCGCATGGTGTGGGAGGTGGCGAGCGCCGTCAAGCTGCCCATCCTGGGCATGGGGGGCGTCTCCACCGGCGCCCAGGCCGCCGAGCTGATGCTGGCCGGGGCCGCCGCCGTGGCCGTGGGGACCGCCTCCTTCGCCGACGCCTACGCCCCCGTGCGGGTCCGCCGGGAGCTGGAGGAGTTCGCCCGGACGCAGGGCTTGGAGCACATTTCTGAATTGACCGGGGGCGTCAGGCCCTGGTAAAGGAGGGGACGCATGGAAGCGAACACATGCTATGTGGACCTGCCCCTGGGGGAGGCCGCGCGGACCGTCAGCGCTTTGGTGGAGCGGCTGGGGGTCTCCAGCAAGACGGCCGACTGCCACGAGCTGCGGCAGAGGGAGGACCTCTGCGGCTTCGTGCTGGTTTTTGAAAAATACTATGTCCGGGCAGGGGGCCGTCTGACCATGACGGTGGCACTGGACTGCCCGGAGGGCCGGACCAGGGTCCACTGGACGGTCACCGGCGGCGAGGGCATCTTTAACAGCAGCGGCGACAGCAAGGTGGCGGCGGAGAAGTACAGCGGCGCCCTGCGGGAGGCCCTCTTTCCCTATCTGGCGTGATGTTCTGATTCCGTAGGGGCGGCCCTTGTGGCCGCCCATTCCCTGTTTTTATGATTTTCAACGGAAAGCGAGGCCCCATCCATGACCCAAATCTATCTCGTCCGCCACGCCGAGGCGGAGGGCAACCTCTACCGCCGCATTCACGGCTGGTACGACAGCCTCATCACCGACATGGGCTACCGGCAGATCGCCGCCCTGGCCCAGCGGTTCCAGCCCATCCACGTGGACGCGGTCTACTCCAGCGACCTCTTCCGTACCAAGACCACCGCCGGGGCCATCTACAAGCCCAAGGGCCTGGAGCTGGTCACCCGCAAGAGCCTACGGGAGGTGTCCATGGGGGTGTGGGAGGACGACACCTGGGGCGGCGTGGCCCGCACCGACGCCCAGCAGCTGGCCTGGTTCAACGCCACCGACCGCCGCTGGGGCGTGGCCGGGGGCGAGACCTTCCAGGGCCTGCGGGAGCGCATGAGCGCCTCTATCCGCCAAATCGCCCACAACCACCCTGGCCAGACCGTGGTGATCGCCTCCCACGGCACCGCCATCCGCAGCGCCCTGGCCGAGTTCCAGAACATCTCCATCGAGGACTCCGCCCAAATGACCCACAGCGACAACACCGCCGTCTCCCTGCTGGAGTTCGACGGCGACGCCGTCCGGGTGGTGTTCCACGACGACGCCAGCCACCTGCCCGAGGAGATCTCCACCTTCGCCAAGCAGAAGTGGTGGAAGCAGGACACCGGCAGTCTGGCCGACGCCAACATGTGGTTCCGGCCCATGGACCTGGAGCGGGAGGGGGACCTCTACCGCCAGTGCCGGGGGGAGGCGTGGCTGAATATCCACGGCTCCTGGGACCACTACGACGGCGAGGGCTTCTACCGGGACGCCCTGGCCCAGTCCCGCCACGACCGCCGCAGCGTGGTGTGCGCCATGCTGGGGGACGAGATGGTGGGGCTCATTCAGATGGACCTGGGCCGGGACGCCGACAAGGGCGTGGGGTACATCCCCTTTGTGTACATGTTCCCCCTCCACCGCAAGCGGGGCCTGGGGGTACAGCTCATCGGCCAGGCGGTGTCCACTTACCGCCCCTTGGGCCGGACCTACCTGCGCCTGCGCTGCGCCCCGGACAATTTGGTGGCCCAGCGGTTCTACAAGCGCTACGGCTTCCGCAAGGTGGCCGAGGCCGAGGGGACTCGGGTGCCGCTGGATATTATGGAGAAGTATATCGGATATTGATGCCTCCGGCGGGTTCCCTTTCCCGTTTGAGAAAGGGAACGGAAAGAAAACCAGGGGGCGGCACGGGCATTTTTAATGCCCTATCCGCCGCCCCCTGGACCCCGGAGCCGGCCGGGCGGCGGTACGGTTTATGCTGGTTGGCAAGACTTGCGAGCCGTTGCAGCTCGTATTGGTCTGGCGCTGGAACAACTCCGGCTATCGCCCCT
>UQGJ01000062.1 GCA_900540545.1 uncultured Eubacteriales bacterium | reverse complement strand
CAGGGCCACGGCCCTGGACCCAGGGGCGGCGCCGACGGGGATTGGAGGTTGAGACCGGCTAGAGGTAACAAGTCTGTCCTTTCGCGCCTGCCCCGGCCGTTACGGCCTAACCCGCAATTGGTCACCCCCGTGCGCTGGCGGGGTGCGCCTAGCATGGCGATTCCCGGCAAGGCTGGTGCGCGTCGGCGGGCGGCCCTTGCGGCCGCCTGTGCTGACTATCAACGGGCGCAATACCGATTCAAAACGCTTTAACCAATGGCGGCCTGTTGGCACCGAGTAAAACGCAACTGCTCCCAAGGTTTGCCGGGTGATATGCCGAGGGGCGGCAGCCGGAGTTGTTCGGGCGCCAGACCAATACGAGCTGCAACTGTTCACAAGTTTTGCCCGCCTCCGAAAACCGTACCGCCGCCCGGACGTATCCCGGGGTCCAGGGGGACAGCGATAGGGGGATGAAATCCCCCGTGCTGTCCCCCTGGTTTTCTTTCCGTCCACTTTCTGAAACCAGAAAGGGGACCCGCGGTCGGCATCTCAGGGCACCCCCAGCCCGTCCATCCGCCGCTCCAGATTCCGCACGGTGTTCTCGTTGACGAAGTGCTCCACCTGCTCCACCTGCTCCAGTTCGTCGGCGGTGCCGTTGACCCAGCAGAAGAAGCGGTGGAGCACGTCGTGGCGGTAGAGGAGGTAGCGGCCCAGGGCCGCCCCCTCCGCCGTGGGCTGGATAAGGCCGTACTTCTCAAAGGACACCAGCCCCAGGTCCCGGAGCTGATATACCATTTTGGAGGCCGATGAGGGCCGCACGTTGAGGCGGTGGGCCAGAAAATTGATGCGGGCATAGCCCTCCGCCCCGGCCTGACGGCAAATCATCTCCAGATAGTCCTCCATGGCGCTGGTCACCGGTGTGCCGCTGCGCCGCTCGTACCCCTTCTGGGTATAGAAATCCCCCTGTTCCTCCATGTCACGCTTCGACTCCCTCCGCATAAGATAGAGCACGGAAACAAAGTTTCCCTGATACAACTTCGTATACAACATCTTATGATGGGAGCGTTCAGATATGTTGGAACAGATCTCGTTAAATGCCCTCCGGGACGGGCAGAGCGCCTGCGTCACCGGGGTGGACGCGGACCCGGCCATGCGCCGCCGTCTGCTGGACATCGGCCTTATCCCCGGCACCAGAGTCACCTGCCAGGGCCACAGCCCCGCCGGGGACCCGGCGGCCTACGTCATCCGGGGGGCGGTCATCGCCCTGCGGAGCCAGGACGCGGCGGGCATCACCCTGGAGCGGGAGCCGGTGCGGGAGCCCCTGCGCCGGGCGGTGTTGGCCTGATGGGGCTGACGCACACCTCCACCGGCGCGGGGGCCGCGGACGCCGGACTGGTGATCGAGAGATACAGCCCCGACGACAAGGTGCTGGCCCTGGCGGGCAATCCCAACGTGGGAAAGTCCACAGTATTCAACGCCTTAACTGGACTTCGTCAGCACACGGGGAATTGGCCCGGTAAGACCGTGACCAACGCCCAGGGGCGGCACACCCGGCACGGGCGGGACTACATTCTGGTAGACCTGCCGGGGACTTACTCCTTGATGGCTCACTCGGCGGAAGAGGAGGTGGCACGGGACTTTCTGTGCTTCGGAGGGGCCGACGGGGCGGTGGTGGTCTGCGACGCCACCTGCCTGGAGCGGAACCTGAACCTGGTCCTTCAGACGCTGGAAATCACTCCCCGCACCGTGGTCTGCGTCAACCTGATGGATGAGGCCAGGAGCAAGGGCATCGACGTGGACGTGAAGGCCCTGTCGGCCCGCCTTGGGGTGCCGGTGGTGGCCGCGGCGGCGGGCAGGGGGGAGGGCCTGGAGCCCCTCATGGCCGCCGTGGAGACCATGACCGCCGCCCCGAAGCCGCCGGAAGGGTACCGGGTCCGCTATCCCGACCCCGTGGAGCGGGCGGTGGCGGCGTTGGAGCCCCTGCTGGACGCCCGGCTGGAGGGGAAGCTCCCCGCCCGGTGGGTGGCCCTGCGGCTGCTGGACGAGGACCCGTCGCTGATGGCCTCCCTGGAGACGGCCCTGGGCCGGGACCTGCTGTCCGACCGGGAGGTGGCCGCCGCCCTTCAGTCGGCCCTGGCCGGACTGGAGGGGGAGGGGCTGGACCGGGAGCAGCTGCGGGAGACCATCGTGGCCACCCTGGTCCGCAACGGGGCGGAAATCGCGGGGGAGGTGGTCACGTTCCAGCGGGCCGACGCCGCCCGCCGGGACCGCCGGTTGGACAAAATCTTGACCAGCCGGGCCACCGGCATCCCGGTGATGCTGTGCCTGCTGGCAGTGGTGTTCTGGATCACCATCGCCGGGGCCAACGTGCCCTCGGAGCTGCTGGCCGACGGCCTGTTCTGGGTCCAGGACCGGCTGACGGACCTCTTTGTGTACTTAAACGCCCCCGCGTGGCTCCACGGCGCCCTGGTGCTGGGGGTCTACCGGGTGCTGGCCTGGGTGGTCAGCGTCATGCTGCCCCCCATGGCGATTTTCTTCCCCCTCTTCACCCTGCTGGAGGACTTCGGGTATCTGCCCCGGGTGGCCTTCGTGCTGGACCACGCCTTCCAGAAGGCGAAGGCCTGCGGCAAGCAGGCGCTGACCATGTGCATGGGCTTCGGCTGTAACGCTGCCGGTATCGTGGGCTGCCGCATCATCGACTCGCCCCGGGAACGGCTCATCGCCATCATCACCAACAACTTCGTCCCCTGCAACGGGCGGTTCCCCACCCTCATCGCCATCATCACCATGTTCTTCGTGGGGGTGGGGGCGGGGCCGGGGAAGTCCCTGCTGGCGGCCATCCTGCTCACCGGGGTCATTTTGCTGGGGGTGGTCATGACCTTCTGGGTCTCCCGGCTGCTGTCGGCCACCATCTTGAAGGGGGTGCCCTCCTCCTTCACCCTGGAGCTGCCCCCCTACCGCAAGCCCCAAATCGGCAAGGTCATCACCCGGTCCGTGCTGGACCGCACCCTCTTCGTCCTGGGCCGGGCGGTAGTGGTGGCCGCCCCGGCGGGCCTCATCATCTGGCTGTGCGCCAACGTTATGGTGGGCGGGCAGAGCGTGCTGGCCTGGTGCACCGGCTTCCTGGACCCCTTCGCCCGGCTGTTGGGACTGGATGGGGTCATCCTCATGGCCTTCATCCTGGGCTTTCCCGCCAATGAGATCGTCATCCCCATCATCATCATGTCCTACCTCGCCACCGGGACCCTCACCGACATGAGCGACCTGGGAGCCCTCCACACCCTGCTGGCCGCCCACGGCTGGACCTGGCTGACGGCGGTGTGCACCATGCTCTTTTCCCTCATGCACTGGCCCTGCTCCACCACCTGCATGACCATCGGCAAGGAGACCAAGAGCGTGAAGTGGACCCTTATCTCCTTTGCCGTCCCCACGGTCATCGGCATGGCCGTCTGCTTCCTGGTGGCCACCGGGGCGCGTCTGATGGGGCTGGCGTAGGGGGAGGACGGCGATAATGCAGAATGCAGAAATGCAGAATGTTGCCTGCGGGCGGGACGGGGGTAACGGGCGGCTATCAGCCGCCCGTGCCGACTGGCAATGGGCATAAGGCCGATTCAAAAACGCTTCCACCAATGGCGGCTTGTTTGCACCGATGGAAACGCAACGGCTCATATGTTTTGCCAGCCAATATAATCTGTACCGGCGCCCGGACGTGCCGATGCAAAAAAGAACGCCCACCCCGCTTGCGGGGTGGGCGCTCTTTTGCGGTTATTTGACCCGGACCTTGACCACGCACTTGCGGCAGTGGGCCGGGACGCCGTCCACGGCGATGCCGGGGGCGTGGGCGTCGTTGGGCCAGAGGACCAGGAACCGGCCCTTGCCGATGGTGAGGGGCTGGGTGGGGCCGTGGTAGAGCCACAGGTCCCGCTCCGGGTGGGCCTCGGCCACCCCGGTCATGGCGGACAGGGGGGCCACCCCCACCAGCTCCTCGCCCTCGACGAGGTACTGGATGTCGATGTACTCCCGGTGGGCCTCCGGGGTATCGTTGGCCGCCTTGGTCTCATAGTGCATGAGGTTGGCGAAGAGATCGTCCCCGGCCAGCTCCTGCCGCCCGTCGGGGCGCTGGGAGAAGTCGGTTTCGGCCAGATAGCGGAGGCCCTGGACCACCTCCGGCTGCAGTCCGGCGTAGAGATGGATATTGTCCAATGTATCGTAGATCACGGTGCGCCACTTCCTTTCGCTCTCCATTATAACGGGCCGGGGCCCGGGGCGCAACTGCTATCCCGCCGGACGAATGACAAATTCCGAAGGTGGCCATACGTCTCTGGACAGCGCGTGGCCGAAGAACGGCGGAGGGGAAAATCCTGCAAGCCAAAAATTGTCCGACAATACTTGAATAAATAAAAATATTGTAGTATAATCTTGGCGATCAACCAAAACACGGCGGGGAGGAATGCTGCATGCTGAAACGACCCAAGATTTTGGTGGTGGGCTCCTTTATGATGGACCTGATCGCGTCCACCCGGCGGGCCCCCAATTCCGGCGAGACCGTCGTCGGCCTGAGCTTCACCACCGCCCCCGGCGGCAAGGGGGCCAATCAGGCCGTCCAGTGCGCCCGCCTGGGGGCCCACGTCACCATGGTGGGCCGGGTGGGGGACGACGCCTTCGGTCAAATCATGACCGGCACCGCCCGGGAGGCTGGGGTGGACGTGTCCCACGTCACCGTGGACCCACGCGAGTCCTCCGGCGTGGGCCATATCCTCCTGGAGGTGACGGAGCACGGGGCCCAGAACCGTATCACAGTCTGCCCCGGCGCCAACTTCACCCTGACGGTGGAGGACGTGGCCTGGCTGCGGGAGGCGATCGGGCGCTACGACCTGGTGATGATGCAGTTCGAGCTGCCCATGGAGGTCATCGAGGCCGTGGCGGGCTGGTCCCACGACGCCGGGGTCCCCGTCATGGTGAACCCGGCCCCGGCCGCCCCCATCTCCCCCAAGCTTCTGGCCTGCGCCACGTACCTGTCCCCCAATGAGCACGAGGCCGCCCTCATCGCGGGGCACCCCCTCCGGGCCGACGAAACCGGGGTGAACCTGGAGGACGTCCGCGCCGTGTCCGCCGCCTTTCGGGAAAAGGGCGTGGAGCACCTCATCATCACCCTGGGGGAGAACGGCTCCATCGTGGCGGGAAAGGACGGGATACACCAGACCGCCTGCGTGAGGATGCCCCACGTGGCCGACCCCACGGCGGCGGGGGACTCCTTTGTGGCCGCTTTCTGCACCGGCCTGTGCGCCGGGCTGCTCCAGGGGGAGGCCCTGGCCTTCGCCAGCCACGCCGCCGCCATCACCGTCTCCCGCATGGGGGCCATGCCCAGCCTGCCCACTGTGGCCGAGGTCCAGGCTCTGCTCACCGAGCGGGGGTACGACGGCTTCGACCCCAGAGAGCTGGATGCGCTGAAAGAAGGAGGAGCGGACATTGAAACCTGAAAGCCGTCAGGCGGTGGACCAGTTCCTGGGCTCCGCCAAAACCGAATACAACACCTTTTTGGACGGCCTGGACGCCGCCGCCTATGAGGACGCCGTGGCCCTGATCCAGACGGCCCAGCGGCGGGGGAACCGGGTCCACATCACCGGCATTGGCAAGCCGGGGCACGTGGCGGCCTACATGGCCTCCCTGTTGTCCTCCACCGGCACCCCCACCTACTTCCTCCACGGCACCGAGGCTGTCCACGGCTCCTGCGGCCAGCTGGTGGCGGGAGACGTGGTCATCGCCATCTCCAACTCCGGGGAGACCGCCGAGCTGAAGGCCACCGTCCTGGCCGTGAAGAGCAACGGCTGCAAGGTCATCGGCGTCACCGGCAATCCTGCCTCCTGGCTGGCTGGACAGAGCGACGTCCACCTCTTCGCCGGGGTGAGGGAGGAGGGCGGCCCTCTGAACCGGGCCCCCCGGAACTCCATCCTGGCCGAGCTATTGACCCTCCAGGCCCTGTCCGTGGCCCTTCAGACCGACTGCGGCCAGGACCCCGCCCAGTATGTGCGCTGTCACCCCGGCGGGGCCCTGGGCCGGCTGCGGGAAGGGGAGCGGTAGACCATGATGACGGGGAAGTGTATCCACCCGGACCTGCTGCGGGTCCTCTCCCTGTGCGGCCACGGGGACAAGGTCCTCATCGCCGACGGGAACTATCCCCTGGCCGCCAAGTCCGGCCAGGCGGAGAAGGTCTACCTGGGCGTGACCCCCGGCCTGCCCACCGTCACCGAGGTTCTGGAGGCCCTCCAGTCGGTCTGCAACTTCGAAAAGATGGAGGTCATGCAGCCCGAGGACGGCTCCACTCCGGAGATTTTCGGGGAATTTTCCGCCATGCTCCCCGGCGTGCCCATGGAAAAGCTGGGGCGCTATGCGTTCTATGACGCCTGCTGCGTCCCTGCGGTCCGTCTGGCCGTCTCCACCGGGGAGGGCCGGACCTTCGCCAACCTGCTGCTCACCGTGGGCGTGGCGTAAACAGACCGGGAAGAAACGGAACAAGGCGCGCCCCAGACCATCTGGCCTGGGGCGCGCTTTTTGTATCGCGGGTTGTGCCCCGGGGCCGGATATGGTAAAATCCAATCTGTATTTCGATTCGGACAGGAAAAATGGAGGCCCGGTATGGACATTAAGCTTATTGCTATGGATATGGACGGAACGTTGTTCCGGGACGACCACCGCACCATATCGCCCCGGACCCTGACGGCCCTGCGGGAGGCGGCGGACCGGGGCGTCCATCTGGTCCTGGCCAGCGGCCGGGCCAAGCTGATGATGGAGGAGGCCGCGGACGTCCTGGGCGGAGTGCGCTATCTGGTGACGGCCAGCGGCGCGGCGGTCTGGGACCGGGAGACAGGGGAGCGGCTGGAGGAGCGGGCCATGGGGCCGGAGACGTCCCTGGCCTTCCTGCGGGGGCTGGACGGGCTGGACCTCCCCATGGAGGTCTACTGCGAGGGGCGGGTCTACATCGCCCGGCGGCACTGGCTGCTGCCCGAACAGCGCCCGGAGGAGTTCTGGCGGCTCCGCCGGACCTTCGTGACCCAGGTGGACAGCCTGCCCCAGGCCCTGACGGGACGGCGGCTGGAGAAGGTGGACCTGGAGGGCCTGGACGCGGAGGGCCGGGAGAAGGTGCTCCGGCTGGCCGGGGACCTGGGCGGCCTTCGGGCCAGCGTGTCGGCCCACGGCGCAGAGCTGTGCCGGGCGGATGTGGACAAGGGGAGCGCCCTGGCCGCCCTCTGCGCCCGGCTGGGGGTCGCCCCCGGGCAGGTCATGGCCTTCGGGGACGGGGACAACGACCGGCAGATGCTGGACTGGGCGGGCTGGTCCTTCGCCATGGGCAACGCCGTCGCCCCGGCCAAAGCCGCGGCCCGGTACGAGACCGCTGACAACGAGAGCGACGGCATCGCCCTGGCGGTGGAGCGGTACGTGCTGGGGTAGAGAAGCATGAAAACAGGGACGGCTGCGGAACATACCGCAGCCGTCCCTGTTCATGTTTTCAGCTCTCCCGCCGGACCTGCCGCAGGTAGCGGTAGACCGTGGGCTCGGAGATGCCCAGCTCCTGGGCCGCCTGGCCCACGGAACCCTTGGTGGCAAAGACGCCCTGGTGCTCCAGGGCCCGGACGACCTCCAGCTTTTCCGCAGGCGTCATGCGGGCGGGGAGGACCCCCTGGCTGGCCACCGTGCTGTGGATGAGACTGGAGGACAGGTGGTCGATGGAGCCGTCCAGGTCCTCGGTATAGCCGTCCCCGGAGCCGGACACGCTGCCCGGCACGGCGAAGGCCCGCATCAGGTTGCCCAGGTGGTGGGAGATGGAGCAGAGGTCGGACACGTCGTGGTTGATGCAGATGAGGCCCACCAGCTCGCCCTGTTCCTTGAGGAAGTAGGTGGAGGAGACGAACTGCTTCCCGTTTCGGGTGCGGCCCTCGTAGTTGGCGATGAAGTCCTTGTCCACGTAGACCCGGTCCCGGACCAGACCCCGGGCCAGCTCGGTCATGGGGTCCCCCACCTTGCGCCCGCTGAGGTGGCCGTTGTGGATGGCCACCACCGAGCACTCCGGCTCGGACACATCGTGGAGGATGACCTCATAGTTGGTCCCGCAGATTTGGCTGATAAAATCCACCATGGGGATATAGCGTTCCAAGATGGCGCGATAACTCATCCTATCCCAGCTTTCCGCTTTCTTTCCCCTTAGTTTATTACATATGACTAAAAAATGCAATCATGAAAATATTTTGTTATTCTCTATTGACAAGAACCGACATGATAAATTATAATCAATATGAAAAAAGATTATCGAGGAGGTGAGAAAATGAAAGAGCAAGTATCGACCCAGCGGGCGCCCGCGGCCATCGGGCCGTACTCCCAGGGGGTGGTGGGCCAGGGCATGGTCTTTGTGTCCGGCCAGCTGCCCATCGAACCCGCCACCGGCGCCATGCCCGAGGCCGCGGCCGACCAGGCCAGGCAGTCCCTGGCCAACGTCGGCGCCATCCTGGAGGCGGCCGGAAGCTCCATGGCCGGGGTGGTAAAGACCACCATCTTCCTGGCGGACATGGGTGATTTCGCCGCCGTCAACGAGGTCTACGCCGCCGCCTTCCCCGCGCCCTTCCCCGCCCGCTCCTGCTTCGCCGTGTCGGCCCTGCCCAAGGGGGCCAAAGTGGAGATCGAAGCCATTGCCGTGAAAGAAGAGAAGTAACGCGACGAGTTAGGAGGTTGAACACCGTGCCAGAAGCTGCCAACTACGGTATCCTGTCCCTGGTTCCCCTGACCATCACCCTGGTCCTGGCGTTCTGGAAGAAGGACGCCATCTTCGCCCTGTTCATCGGCTGTATTTCCGGCGTCATCATCCTGGGGATGGACCCGGCCTTCGGCTTCTCCGCCCTGGCGGAGGAGGCCCTGGGCAACGAGGACTTCATCTGGATACTCCTCATTCAAATCTTCATCGGAATGATGATCGCCTTCTTTATGAAGGCGGGCGTGGTCAAAGCCTTTGCCGAGCTGATCGCCGGCAAGGTCAAGTCCCCCCGGGGCGTGAAAGTCGCCACCTGGTTCATTGGCCTGTTCACCATCGACGACTACATGAGCCCCCTGCTCCGGGGCGTGGTCATGCGCCCCCTCACCGATGAGATGCACGTGCCCCGGGAGAAGCTGGCCTTCATCCTGGACTCCACCTGCGCCTCGGTCTGCACCCTGATGCCCTTCATGGCCTGGGGCGCCTACGTGGCCGGCCTGGTGGCCGACCTGGGCGGCCCGGTGACCAGCTCCGACCAGGGCGTCAGCGTCTACATCGCCGCCATCCCCTTCAACTTCTACGCCATCCTCATGGTCCTCATCGTCCTGCTCAACGCCCTGGAGATTTTCCCGGATATCGGCCCCATGCGCAAGGCCGAAAAGCGGGCCCGTGAGACCGGCAAGCTCCTGCGGGACGGCGCCGTGCCCATGGTGGGCACCGAGCTGGAGGAGCTCCAGAAGGGCAACGACGGCTCCGTGAAGCCCAACGTGGCCCTGGACTTCCTGGTGCCCATCCTGATCCTGGTGGGTACCGCCATCTGGACCTACATCACCAAGGGCGGCGTGAAGATCCTGGAGTGCTTCATCATCACCGTGATCTACATGGCTATCGAGCTGTGTGTCCGCCGGGTGTTCAAGAGCGTCAAGGAGCTGGTGGACACCGCCGTGCAGGGCATGAAGAGCGTCATGTCCGCCACCCTGATCCTGGCCCTGGCTTACTGCATCAACACCATCACCAAGTCCATGGGGGCTGCCGACTTTATCCTGGACGTGACCTCCGGCTGGATGACCCCCGTGCTCTTCCTCACCGCCACCTTCATCGTGGGCGCGGTCATCTCCTTCTTCACCGGCTCCTCCTGGGGTACCTTCGCCATCTGCATCCCCCTGGCCGTGCCCATGGCCTACTCCTTCACCGGCAACCAGCTGGGTATGCTGGTCTACGCCGCCGTGGGCGCGGTGGTCAGCGGCGGTCTCTTCGGCGACCACTGCTCCCCCGTGTCCGACACCACCGTGCTGTCCTCCCTGGGCGCGGCCTGCGACCACATCGACCACGTGCGCACCCAGTTGCCCTTCGCCTTCCTGGCGGCGGGGATTTCCATGGTCCTGTGGATCGTCATGGCCCTCATCGGTGAGGCGGTATGAGATACGATTTCGATACCCCCATCGACCGCCGGGGGACCTCCTCCTTCAAGTGGGACGCCAATGACGTCTATTATGGCCGGGCCGACGTGATCCCAATGTGGGTGGCCGATATGGACTTCGCCTGCGCCCCCGCCATCGTGGACGCGGTCCAGAAACGGGCCCACCACCCGGTCTACGGCTACACCATCCGCCAGGACGACTACTACGAGGCCGTCATGGGCTGGCTCCAGCGCCGCCACGGCTTCGCGGTGAAAAAGGAACACCTGTGCTTTGCCCCGCCGGGGGTCATCTACGCCATGCTGGTGGTCCTGCGTCTCATTACCCAGCCCGGAGACAAGGTCCTGATCCCCATGCCCAACTATGACCCCCTCTTTGACATGGTCCAAAAGAGCGGCCGGGTACTGGTGGAGAGCCCCATGGTCTGGCGGGACGGCCGGTACACCTTCGACTTCGACGATTTGGCCGCCAAGGCCGCCGGAGGGGTCAAGGCCCTGGTCCTGTCCAGCCCCCATAACCCCACGGGCCGGGTGTGGACCCGGGAGGAGCTGCGGAAGATCGCCGACATCTGCCTGGAACACGGTGTGTTCATGATGATCGACGAGATACACTGCGACTTCGTCCCCAAGGACCACCCCCACGTGGCCTTCGGCACGCTGGGGGAGGACGTGCTGCGGCAGTCCATGGTCTGCTACTCCGCCAACAAGGGCTTCAACCTGGGCGGCCTGGGCATGTCCACCATCGTCCTGGCCGACGACGATCTCCGGGCCAGATTCATCGACGAGATGCTGGTGGCCCAGACCCGGCTGGACACCATCTTCGGCGCCGCCGCCCTCATCGCCGCCTACAACGAGGGGGAGGAGTGGCTGGACCAGGCCATCGAGTACGTCCAGGAGAACAAGAAGTACGCCGACGACTTCCTCCGCCAACGGGTCCCGGAAATCAGGATGATACCCTCCGAGGGCACCTATCTGGTGTGGCTGGACTGTTCCGGCCTGGGCCTGAAGGGCAAAGACCTGGAGCGGTTCCTGGTGGACCAGGCGGGCGTGGCCTTCTGCGCCGGATACGAGTTCGGCGCGGAGGGGGAGTCCTTCGTCCGCATGAACGTGGCCTGCCCCCGCTGTACCCTCACCGAAGCCCTGACCCGGGTGGAGACTGCCATCAAGGCCCGGCGTTAGGTCCTTTTGCCAAACCCAATCCCGACCCTCCCAACAAGCACAAGGGCGGCTCACGATTTCGTGAGCCGCCCTTGTGCTTGTTTCTTCAGGCGTTATCGGGTATGATAGCATCATCCGCAGCCGCTTGGTCCGCCCGCCGCTGCTTGCGGAAATAGGCGAACACGCAGCAGGCGGTGAGGACCAGGCACAGCAGCTCAGACGCCAGGGTGGACAGCCAGATGCCCACGTCGCCGAAGAGGCTGGACAGCACCAGCAGGCAGACCACCAGCAGGACCAGACTCCGGCCGAAGGAGATGGAGAAGGCCTGGACGGGCCGCTCCACCGCCGTGAAGAAGGCGGCGAAAATGACGTTGAAGCCCAGAACCAGGAAGGACAGGGCGTACAGGCGCAGGGCGGACACCGAGTAGTCGAAGACGGCGCTGTCCGGCCCCAGGAAGGCCCCCACGATGGCGGGCGCGCCCAACTCCCCCAGGGCGAAGGAGAGGGCGGAGAACAGGGCCACGGAGACCACGCCGTACTTCAACAGGCGGTGGCAGTTGCGCCGTTCCCCGGCCCCCAACTGGTAGCTCACCAGGGGCTGCATGCCCTGGGCCGTGCCCGTCATGGTCATCAGCACCAGGGTGTTGACATAGCTGATGATGGTGTAGGAGGTCAGCGCCCCCTCGCCGATGACCCGCAGGATGGTGTGGTTGAAGAGAAAGATGACCAGTCCGTTGGACAGCTCGTTCAGCCCCTCCGACAGGCCCAGGGGCACAATGCGCCGGTAGACCCGCAGGTCAGGGCGGAAGCGGTCCAGCTTCAGCCGCTGGCGGTGGGTGATGAAGTAGACGAGAAATACGGCGGTGGAGGTGACCTGGGCCAGCCCCGTGGCCAGGGCCGCGCCCCACACTCCCCAGCCCAGGCCCAGCACGAACAGGGCGTCCAGCCCCACGTTCATCAGGGCGCAGGAGATCACGCCGATGGTGCTGACCTGGGGGGCGCCGTTGGCCTTGACCTGGACCTCCAGGTTGTAGGACAGGGTGAAAAAGACGGCGAAGCAGGCGATGACGCCCACGTACTCCTTCACGTAGTTCAGAGTGTCCGGCGTGGCCCCCAGAAAGAGGGCCACCCGCTCCAGATTCAGCAGGACCAGGGCCGCCAAGACAAGGGTGGCGGCCACCGTCACCGCCAGGTTCTGGTTAAAGTAGTTCCGGGCTTTGTCCAGGTCCTTCTGCCCCAGGGCGATGGAAATCACCGTGGAGGTGCCGGTGGCCAGCAGGATGCCCACGGTGAAGATGAGGGACGTGAAGGGCATGGACAGGTTCACCGCCGCCAGGGCGTGCTCCCCCACCCCGTGGGCGACGAACATGCCGTCCACCATGGTGTACAGGGAGAAAATCCACATGGACACGATGGACGGCACCACAAATTTGAGAAAACGCTTCCGCAGTTCCAAGGGTAACGACCTCCTTAACGCTGGACCTATCATAAACCCTCGGACCATACGAAAGTCAACCCCTGGGAGGAATGATTTTGAAAGACCTCTATAAAATCCACGAAATCGCCAAGTTGTTTCACCTGCACCCGGACACCCTCCGTTATTATGAGGAGAAAAACCTGCTCCACCCGGTCCGGGGGGAGAACGGCTACCGCATGTACACCATCCAGGACGTGTGCACCCTCAACGTGGTCCGCTCCCTTCGGGAGCTGGACATGCCCACCGAGGACATCCGGGCCTACCTGGAGGGAAGGAGCGTGGCCTCCACCCTCCGCTTCCTGGACGCGGAGGAGGCGCTTCTGGAGGAGAAGATGGCTCAGCTCCAGGCCGCCGGCCGGGAGGCCCGGGAGCGCCGGGACCGTCTGGAGCGGTACAGGGCGGTGAAGGCGGGGACGGTGGTCTTCCGCCGGGAGCCGCCCCGGCCCTACGTCTTTTTGCAGGAGGACGTTATTCTGGAAAAGGAAATCGACTTCCTCCTGAAAAAGCTGGAGGGCCGGCACCAGGATTCTATCAAGGTCATCGGCAGCCAGTGCATGGGGGCCATACTGGACGAAAAGAGCCTGAAAAAGGGCGTTTACAACCACTTTTCCAGCGTCTTTTTCCTCACCCCGGCGGACCGGCCCCACGACGCCGTCCTGCCGGCGGGGGAGTACGCCAGCCTTTTCTACCGGGGGGCCTACGACCGGCTGGAGGAGCACCTCCACACTCTGGCCGAGGGGGTCATGGCCCAGGGCCGCGCCCCGGCGGGGCCGCCGTTGGAGCTGTACCGCATCGACGTCCACGACACCGTGGACGAGGAGGAGTTTAAGCTTCTGGTGGAAGGGCGGGCCGACGGCGTGATCGAGGAGGCGGCCGGCTGTGTGATTGACGAGATCAAGTGCATTTATATGGATTTAAAATACCTGGAGGATGCGGACCCGGTCCACTTGGCCCAGGCCAAGTGCTACGCTTACTTCCTGGCCTGCGACCGGGAGCTTGCCGCCATGGGCGTGCAGATCACCTACTGCAACATCGAGTCCGAGGAGGTGCGGCGGTTCCGCTTCGACTACTCCTTTGAGGAGCTTGAGGAGTGGTTTCTGGGATTGGTCCACGAGTACGTGAAGTGGGCCAGGTTCCAGTATCTCCACGGGCTCAGGCGGCAGCAGTCCCTGAAGGATTTGCAGTTCCCCTACGCCTACCGGGATGGTCAGAAGGGGCTGGCCGCTGCGGTTTACCGCAGCATCGACCAGGGACGAAACCTGTTCATCCAGGCGCCCACCGGCGTGGGCAAGACCTTGTCCACCGTATTTCCCAGCCTCAAGGCAATGGGGGAAGGCTCGGGGGATAAATTGTTCTATCTGACGGCCAAGAGCATCACCCGCAGCGTGGCCGAGGACGCCTTTCGGGTGATGCGGGATCTGCAGCAGCTCTATTTCACCACCGTGACCATCACGGCAAAGGAAAAGCTGTGCGTCCTGGACAAGCCGGACTGCAACCCGGAGACCTGTCCGGTGGCCAAGGGGCACTACGACCGGGTGAACGACGCGGTGTACGACATTCTCCACGAGGAGATGGGGATCACCCGGGAGCTGGTGCTGGAGTACGCAAAGCGCCACAACGTGTGTCCCTTTGAGTTCTGCCTGGATATCACCAACTGGGCGGACGGCATCATCTGCGACTACAATTACGTGTTCGACCCCAATGTGCGGCTCAAACGGTATTTTGCCGAAGGCAGCACGCCGGGAGAGTACCTGTTCCTGGTGGACGAGGCCCATAACCTGGTGGCCCGGGCCAGGGAGATGTACAGCGCCAGCCTGGTGAAGGAAGACGTGCTCCTGGTCAGGAGGATCCTCAAGTCCCAGACAGGCGCGGGAAAGGTGCTGACCCAGCTGGACAAGTTAAACCAGAAGTTCCTGGACCTAAAGAGGTCGTACGGTTCGGAGGACGCGGAGGGAATCATCCACCGCCAGGTCCTTGGAAGCGACTATGAGCTGCTGCCGGATGTGAACCTGCTGGCCCTTCAGCTCATGACCATGTTCGGCGAGCTGGAAAGTTTCATGAATGAGAACGTGGAGTTTGGGGACAGGGACCTGGTGCTGGAGTTTTACTTTGCTGTCCGGGATTTCCTGTATATCTATGACAGGCTGGATGACAATTACAGGATTTATGCAAGGCTTCTGCCGGACGGGCATTTCATGGTAAAGCTATTGTGCGTGAATCCGGCTGTGAACCTGAAGGAATGCCTGGACCGCGGGAACAGCACCCTGTTCTTTTCAGCGACCCTGCTGCCAATCCAGTACTACAAAGAACTGCTCAGCGGCAGCCAGGAGGAATACGCGGTCTATGCCAGGTCCCCGTTCCCTGAGGAAAACCGCCTGGTGCTGGCTGCCAGCGATGTAAGCAGCCGCTACAGCCGGAGAGGCCCCTATGAATACGAGAAGATTGCAGACTATATATGCAGGATCGTGGAGGGGAAAAGAGGCAATTACATGGTGTTCTGCCCCTCCTACCAATATCTTCACGCCATTGAGGAGGTCCTTGCCAGACGGCAGGAGGAGGTCGGGCTGGATTTTACATGGCTGGCCCAGAAGAACCGCATGACAGAGGAGGAGAGGGAGGACTTCCTGAGAAGTTTTGACGGGGAACGGAAACAGTCCATGGCGGCCCTGTGTGTGATGGGGGGAATCTTTTCAGAGGGAATTGACCTTAAGGAGGACCGCCTGATTGGCGCCGTGATTATCGGGACCGGCCTGCCCCAGGTGAATACGGAGCAGGAAATCCTCAGGGATTATTTTGACGGACACGGCGGCTGTGGGTTTGATTATGCCTACCAGTATCCGGGAATGAACAAGGTGATGCAGGCGGCCGGCCGGGTCATACGGACCATCCATGACAAGGGCGTGATTGCCCTGCTGGACGACCGGTTCCTGCGCCCGGAATATGTGGCCATGTTTCCAAGGGAATGGGGCTCCTATACAGTGGTCAGCCGGTACAATGTGGGCCAGGCAGTGGAACGGTTCTGGAACCGCTTTTAACATGTGCCGGAAGGGAACGGCGCTCTACAGGATATCCATGAACTGTCTGGCTGCCTGGGAAACAGGCAGGCTTTCATTGTAGGCCACCATCATCTGCCGGGAGGGAAGCTGTTCCTTTAAATCCAGGATGAACAGGTTCCTGTCCTTTGCAGGGATGCAGAAGTCCGGGACAAACGCAATCCCCAGTCCGATACGGGCCAGGTCGATGAGAAGGTCGTTGCTGGACAGCTCAATCTCAGGAACCAGGTCCAGCTGGCGTTTCTGGAAAATCTGATGCAGGAACTCGCTGGTGGTGCTCTTGCGGTCCAGCATCATGATGGGGTAGTCCAGAAGCTCTTCCAGCCCCAGCTTCCTTCCTTCCAAAGGAAAGGCAGCCCGGCTGGCCACGAATACGTCATGGAATTCATTGATGACCCGGGTGTTCATGTTGCCGGCCAGGGCTGAGTTGGGATAATTGGTCACAATGAAGTCGGCCTGTCCGTTTTCCAGGAAGCGGGCGCATTCAATGGAGGTCTGGTTGGTTACCTTAATGTGTATGTTGGGAAATTCCTTGTGGAACTGATTCAGGTAGGGCACCAGATAGTAACGGCAGATG
>UQGJ01000061.1 GCA_900540545.1 uncultured Eubacteriales bacterium | reverse complement strand
TGGTTTTCTTTCGGTTCCCTTTCTGAAACCAGAAAGGGGACCCGCCGGAGGCATCGTTAGTCCTTCCAGCTCTCCACGACGATGGACTGGGCGGACTGGTCCCAGGTGACGTTGAAGCCCAGGGCCTGGCCCAGGTCCCGGAGTTTATAGTAGGTGTAGCCGTTGCCCGCGTCGTCCTTCAGGGTGATGGCGTCCAGTTGGACCGCCTCGCCGTTGACTCTGGTGGCCGCGGCGCTGGGCTCATAGGCCCGGTCCCCGGTGAAGGGGGTACTCATCTCGCTGCCGTCGGGGGTGTAGGCCGCCCCGGTGGTGATGTTGACGGAGCCGTCCCAGCCCACCTGGAACTGGGCCTGGGTGCCGTTGAGCAGGCTGGCCACATCCCGGAGCTTCAGGTAGTTGGTCAGGTTGCCCTTGGCGTCCTTGAGGGCATAGGCGGTGAGGGAGACCGGCGCGCCGTCCACCACGATGGAGGTGGGGGAGGCGTAGGCCGTTTTGGCCTGGGGAGCGGCGGGGAGGTTGACCTCGTAGCAGCACAGGCCGTAGTAGCTGGTGTTGAGCAAAATCTCAAATTTGCCGTCGCCGTCCACGTCCTGGACCGCCGGAGCGGAAAAGACGTTGTTGGAGGAGTGGACCACGCCCTCATAGGTGGCGTAGCCGTCGTGGAGGGGCTGGGAGCACAGCAGGTTGCCATTGCAGTCCAGGATGTAGAGGGCGCCGTTGACCCCGGTGTTGGCCCCCTGGTCGTCGGCCAGCCAGGAGGCGAAGATGACCTCCTGCTTTCCGTCGCCGTCCAGGTCGGCGCAGACGGGGGTGGCGGCGTACTCGTAGAGGCCCGCCCGGGTCTGGGGCAGGGTGAAGG
Source organism: uncultured Eubacteriales bacterium (assembly GCA_900540545.1). Classification (GTDB taxonomy): domain Bacteria; phylum Bacillota; class Clostridia; order Oscillospirales; family Oscillospiraceae; genus Intestinimonas. The sequence continues at coordinate 15,549 of UQGJ01000061.1, read as the reverse complement.
GCCAGGAACCGAACTGGTTCTGGTCCAGGTCGAAGCAGTGGAGCTTGCCGTTGTAGGAGTTGAACAGAATCTCCTGCCGCCCGTCGCCGTCCAGGTCGGCGCACACCGGCTCGGACAGGACTCCGGTGGCCACGGACAGGGGGTCGTTGGCCTTCAGCGGCCCGCCCAGGTCCGTCGGGGGCGTGGCCCAATAGCGGCTGCGGTCGGCGTTGAGGATATAGGCGGTCATGTACCGGGTGTCGGCGGTGGTGAAGTGGTTGGTGCGGGTGTGGGTGGTGCGGTCGGTCATCAGGGCGGTGACCACCACCTCGTTTTTGCCGTCGCCGTCCACGTCGGAGATGACGGCGGCGGAGTGGCCCAGCTCGGCCCGGTAGAGCTGCTGCCGGGTCTCGCCGCCCTTGATGGCCCAGCCCCAGCCCTCGTTGACACAGGCGATCTCCTCGTCATAGCTCTCCCAAAGGGCGATCTTGCCCCAGGTGCGGTCGCCCTCCGGGGTGATGACGCCGCCGAGGCCGTACTGGCCCCCGATGCTGGCGTACTGGGGGTGGGCCGTCACCAGGGTGCCGTCGGCGTGGTAGGCGCAGATATAGGGGGAGTCGGTGGGGACCACAATCTCCAGCCCCGGCTGGCCGTCCAGGTCGCCCACGGCGATGCCGTTGGCGAAGACCCCGTAGCTGTACGCGGTGCCGGTGACCGATGTGTTGAAGTTGGCGTTCTGCTCCCGGGAGAGCTGGGGCCAGCCGGGCTGGACGGCGCCGTCATAGCGGTAGACCCACACGCTGGTGGGGTCGGCCACGCCCAGGCCCACGATGACCTCGCCCTTGCCGTCGCCGTCCACGTCGGCCAGGACCAGGGAGCGGACGCTGGCCTCCTTGTCGGACACCGGGCGCTGGGGCCAGCCAGGCTTGAAATAGCCGTCCTTGCTCAGCAGGGACACGGTGCCGTCGGCGTAGCCCACGGCGATCTCCTTGGCCCCGTCGCCGTCCACGTCCATGACCTGCACGTCGCAGAAAATCTGGCGGGAGGTGTTGCCGTAAGTGTCGAAGGGGGTGGAGCGGTCGTGGCCGGAGTTGACGCGCCACTTGACCTCGCCGGTGGCGGCGTCCAGGACGGTGAGGGCGTGGGCGGCCAGGAGGACCTCCAGACGGCCGTCGCCGTCCAGGTCGGTGACCAGGGGGGCGGCGTAGTAGCTCTCCTCGGCGTACCACTGGTTGATGGCTCCGGCAAAGCTGTACTGCTCGGTGAGGGTCAGTCCGGCGGCGGAGGCCGCCGGGGCCGCCCCCAGCAGCAGAGCGGCGGACAGGCAGAAAATGGTGGCTTTCTTGAACATAAAAACCCCTCTCTCTGGCATTTCTGTGACCAATATAGCACGAAAGGCGGAGAAAGGCAAATAAAGAAAAGGGCCGCCGGCGGCGGCCCTTTGGGGGTGGTTATGCTTGATAGGCCGTGCCGGTGTCGATGGCGACGGTGCCGGTGGCCTGGTCCCAGGTGACGTTCACGTTCAGCAGCTTGGCGATGTCCCGGAGCTTGTAGTAGTTGTTCTGGCCGATGGTGAAGCCCAGCAGGTCCGGGTCCTCGCCGTTGAAGTACAGCCCCGCGTGGGTGGGCATGGCCCACTTGAGGGGCACGCCGTCCCCGGCGGCCAGCTCGCCGCCCACGGGGGTATAGGCGCTGGCGCTTTTCAGGTAGGTGACGCCGCTGGATGCCTCGTACTCCACGGAGAACTCGGCGGGAGTGCCCTTGAGGGCCATGGCCAGGTCCCGGAGCTTGAAATAGTTGCTGTTTTTCATCAGGTAGGCGTTGAAGTCCACGCTCTGGCCGTCCACGGTGACCTTGCAGGGGGAGAGGGCGGCGTCCTGGCTGACCCAGTCGGGGTGGAGGAGAAAGACCCATTTGCCGTCGGGCCGCCAGAAGGCGGCGCGGCCCTGGTAGAAGGGGCGGACGCAGGCGTTGAGGGCGCGGGTGTCCACGCCCATGCTCCCGTGGAACTCCATGGGCTCGAAGACCACGTTGCCCTCCAGGTCCAGGTAGGACACCAGCCGCTCCGAGGGCTTCCAGATGCGGATGAGACCGCTCTTGCTGTCGTTTACATAGTCAAAAATCTGCCAGCCGTCGTCCAGGCCCCACTGCTGGGCCAGCAGCTTGTCGGAGTCCACATAGTGCCGCTCGACCTCGTTGCCCTCCAGGTCCAGGTAGATCCAGGCCTGACGGTCGTCGGGGGTGCGGGTCTCAAGCGTGATGCATTGGGGGGCGGTGCTGTACCGGTTATTGGCGTCAAAAGTCAGATTCCGCACATTGTGGTACTTGCTTAAAAACGTGTAGTATTCCCGGCCCTTCAGGTCGAAGCACTCCGGCACGCCGTCCCGGATGCCGAAGAGGATGCCGTTAAGGGAGGGCAGGCCCAGAGAGTCGTACTGGCAGGGGACCACGATGGCGCCGTCCAGTCTGGCAATACCGATTTTGCCCGCCCGGTCACACACCAGCGTCATGCCGTCGCTGACGGGTGAGCCATAGTAAATATAGTCCGGGTCATCGCTCAGGTCGAAGAAGGACACCGTTCCGTCGGAGCGGGGGATGAAGTAGCGGTTGGTAGTGACGTGTCCGCCGGGCAGCGTCCGTTCCGCCGGCGTTTTCCATTCCCCGGTGGCCGGGTCCTGATAGGTGCCCACGATGCCGTAAAAGTTTTGCGTGGAGGGGTCGTTGTAGTGCTGATAGGGGCCCATGCCAAAGGGGGCATCAAAGGTGATGCCGTTGACCGACGGGAACACCGAATCCCCCTGACGCGTGGTGTGGATGGGGGCGCCGGTCTTGTCCAGCAGCTGCTGATAGTAAGGGGCCTCCACGTCCACCAGGGCCATGCCGTCGTAGAAGCGGTAGTATTGGACATAATCGCTGTGATAGTCGTCGTAGGTGGTGGGGATCACCGTCTGGAGGCTGTGGTCCATGAAGCCCACATACCAGAGGGCGGATCCATCGGGATCAGAACTCTGGACCGAGATGGCGCTCATGCCCGCGTAAAAGGAATCGAGCTTGGTTTTACCGGGCGCTATGACTTCGTTCCCGTCCCAGTCGAGCAGGCCATAACGGATGTCGGGAAAAGGATGGCCGGGGGTGAGGTTGTTTTCCACCACGCAGTAGCCCTCGGAAAAGCCGTGCACGTCGCCGTAGGTCTTCGGGGGGACCATGAACTGGGGCGTCTGGGCGGCCAGGGCCGAGCCGGACAGGAGGGCGGCGGCCAGGGCCAGGGCGGTGATTTTTTTGTACATAGGCTCCCTTCTCTCTCTATATTGTGACGTCAGTGTAGCATAATAAGTAATAAAATTCAACCACAAACAGGCCGGCGCGGAAAATTTTCCGCGCCGGCTATAATTTTTGCCAACTCTGCCATACTAAGGCCATCTGGAAAAAAGCAGGGGATTTTCATGGAACAATTTTTCATCAAGCCCAAGCTCTTCTTTGGGCCGGACCCCATGGAGGCGTTGGGGGAGCTGGGGGGAAAGCGGGTGCTGGTGGTCACCGACGCCTTTCTGGCCTCCTCCGGGCTGCTGGACCGGGTGAAGGACCGGCTCACGGGGCCGGTGGCGGTCTTTGACCGGGTGGAGCCGGACCCCTCCCTCCGGCTGGTGGCTCAGGGGGTGAAGGCCCTGCGGGACTTTGGGCCGGACGCGGTGCTGGCCTTCGGCGGCGGCTCCCCCATGGACTGCGCCAAGGCCATGCGGTACTTCGCCGGGGCGGAGGTCCCCCTCTGGTGCGTGCCCACCACGGCGGGGACCGGCTCGGAGGTCACCTCCTTCGCCGTCCTCACCGACACGGACCGGGGGGTGAAGTACCCCCTGGTAGAGGACGCCCTTCTGCCCGACGCGGCCATTCTGGACCCCGGTCTGCTGGACGGGGTGCCCCCCCAGGTCACCGCCGACACGGGCATGGATGTGCTGACCCACGCCGCCGAGGCCGCCGTGGCCGCGGGGGCCAGCCACTTCACCGACGCCCTGGCGGAAAAGGCCTTTGTGCTGGCCTACCGCGCCCTCCCCGCCGCCTACGCCGGGGACCGGGGGGCCAAGGCGGACATGCTCCAGGCCTCCTGCCTGGCGGGGATGGCCTTCAACGGAGCGGGGCTGGGGGTGTGCCACTCCATGGCCCACGCTCTGGGGGGGCGGTTCCACGCGCCTCACGGGCGCATCAACGCCCTGCTGCTGCCCCACGTGGTGAGCTTCAACAGCCTGGACGGGCGGGCGGGGGAAAAGTACGCCCGGTTGGCCAAGCTGTGCGGGCTGGCCGCCAACCCCAGGGCGTTGGCGGCGGCGCTGGTCCGACTGCGGGGACAGTTGAAGATAGCGCCCAAGCTGAACGTCAGCGCCGCGGAGCTGAAGCAGGCCCTGCCGGAGCTGACCGCCGCCGCGCTGGCCGACGTGTGCCTCCCCGGCAACCCCAGGGCGGTGAGCGCCGGGGACGTGGAGGGGATGATGCGGGAGGTGACGGGATGAGCCATTGCGGGGCGTTCCCCTCATCCGGCGCTGCGCGCCACCTTCCCCCAGGGGAAGGCTACGGGGGGTGATGATGGGATGACGGAGACGTTGACATCTGTGGGCATCGATATTGGGACGTCCACCACCCAATTGGTGGTGTCCGATTTGACGCTGGAGAACCGGGCCAACCCCTTTTCCGTGCCCCGCATCGCCATCACGGACCGGGCCGTGGTCTACCGCAGCGGCATCCACTTCACCCCCCTGCTGTCCGACACGGTCATCGACGCCGGGGGGGTCCGGGACATCGTGGCCCAGGAGTACCGCCGGGCGGGGCTCCGGCGGGAGGACGTGCAGACCGGGGCGGTCATCATCACCGGGGAGACGGCCCGGAAGGAGAACGCCCGGGAGGTCCTTTCCGCCCTGTCCGATTTCGCCGGGGACTTTGTGGTGGCGACGGCGGGGCCGGACCTGGAGAGCATTTTGGCGGCCCGGGGGGCGGGGGCGGACGATTACTCCAGGGAGAATCACTGCCGGGTATTACACTTTGACATCGGCGGGGGCACCTCCAATCTGGCCCTTTACGGGCGGGGGGAGCTGAAGGACACCGACTGCCTCAACATCGGCGGGCGGCTGGTAAAGCTGACCCCCCAGGGGGTGGTGAGCTATGTGTCGCCGGTGCTGGGGGAGAAGGGGCCCCGTGTGGGAGACCATGCCACGCCGGAATCCCTGGCCCCCCTCATTGAGGGCATGGTGGACGAGTTAAAGCAAGCAATACCAGCGGATGTAAAGGTGTTGTCTTTTTCAGGGGGCGTGGCCGACTGCATGTGGGAGCCGCCCCGGGACTGGCTGGCCTACGGGGACATTGGACCCCTGCTGGGGCCCGCTATCCGGCGGCGGTTCGAGGGCGAGGGGTATACCCTGGTCCGGGGGGCGGAGACCATCCGGGCCACGGTCATCGGCGCGGGTGCCCACTCCATGGAGGTCTCCGGGTCCACCATCTACTACCGGGGGGTGGACTTCCCCCTGAAAAACCTGCCCGTCCTGCGGCTGGACGCCGGGGAGACCGGGGCGGACATGGCGGCGGCCATCCGCAAAAAGCTGAACTGGTATGCCGACGAGGCGGGACTGGTCCAGGTGGCCCTGGCCTTCGCCGGGGAGACCTCGCCCCCCTACCGCCGGGTGGCCGAGCTGGCCCGGAACATCCGGGAGGGCTTGGCGCCGCTGATGGAGAAAGGATTTTTCCCTGTCGTGGTGGTGGAGGCCGACCAGGCCAAGGTGCTGGGCCAGGCCATGGCCCCCCTGGTGGACGGGCCGCTGCTGTGCCTGGACGGCGTGGGGGTCTCCAACGGGGATTACATCGACATCGGCGCCCCCGTGGCCGGGGGGAACGTCCTGCCGGTGGTGGTGAAAACGTTGGCGTTTCAGAAAATGTAGGGCCCGCCGACCCCGGCGGGCCGCGAAGGAGCGAAGAAAATGATACTCAAGACCAAGCTGCTGGGCCAGGTCTATGACTTCCGTGACCTCCGGGAGGTCATGGCCAAGGCCAACGAGGAGAAGTCCGGCGACTCCCTGGCGGGCATCGCCGCCGAGACCGCCGCCGAGCGGGTGGCGGCCAAGGTGGTGCTGGCCAACCTGACGCTGGGGGACCTGCGCAACAACCCCGCCGTCCCCTACGAGACCGACGAGGTCACCCGCATCATCCAGGACGACGTGAACGAGAAAATCTACGGCGAGATCAAAAACTGGACCGTGTCCGAGCTGCGGGAGTGGCTGCTGGACGAGGGGACCGACGGGGCGGCCATCCGCCGCATCTCCCGGGGGCTGACCTCCGAGATGGTGGCGGCGGTGGCGAAGCTGATGAGCAACCTGGACCTTATCTACGCGGCCCGGAAGATCCGGGTCACGGCCACCTGCAACACCACCATCGGCGAAGAGGGGACCCTATCCGCCCGCCTCCAGCCCAACCACCCCACCGACGACCCCGACGGCATCATGGCCTCCCTGCTGGAGGGCCTCACCTTCGGCATCGGCGACGCGGTGCTGGGGCTGAACCCGGTGGACGACTCGGTGGAGAGCGTCACCCGGGTGCTGGAGCGGTTCAACGACGTGCGCAACCGCTGGGAGATCCCCACCCAGACCTGCGTGCTGGCCCACGTGACCACCCAGATGGAGTGCATCCGCAAGGGGGCGCCCGCCGATTTGATTTTCCAGTCCATCGCCGGGAGCCAGAAGGGCAACGAGGCCTTCGGCTTCAGCGCCGAGACCATCGCCGAGGCCAGGGACCTGGCCCTCCGGGAGGGCACCGCCACCGGCCCCAACGTGCTGTACTTCGAGACCGGTCAGGGCTCCGAGCTGTCCAGCGAGGCCCACAACGGCTGGGACCAGGTGACCATGGAGGCCCGGTGCTACGGCTTCGCCAAGCGGTTCCAGCCCTTCCTGGTGAACACGGTGGTGGGCTTCATCGGCCCGGAATACCTCTACCACTCCAAGCAGGTCATCCGGGCGGGGCTGGAGGACCACTTCATGGGCAAGCTCACCGGCATCCCCATGGGCTGCGACGCCTGCTACACCAACCACATGAAGGCCGACCAGAGCGACATCGAGGACCTGGCCGTGCTGCTGACCACCGCCGGGTGCAACTACTTCATGGGAATCCCCCATGGCGACGACGTGATGCTCAACTACCAGACCACCGGCTACCACGAGACCGCCGCCCTGCGGGAGATGTTCGGGCTGACCGCCATCAAGCCCTTCCAGCAGTGGCTGGAGAAGATGGGGTTTGTGGAGAACGGGAAGCTGACCAGTCTGGCGGGGGACGGGTCGATTCTGCTGGGGTAAGGAAACAGAGCCTTCCCCTGGGGGAAGGTGGCCCGGAGGGCCGGATGAGGGGGAGATTGCCCCACAAGGAGCGAGGACGTGTCGAGGGCGTTCCCCTCATCAGTCTGCTACGCAGACAGCTTCCCCCAGGGGAAGCCAAATAGGAGTGTGATTTGAATGAACGAACTGGAACTTCGCGCGCTGGTGGAGCGCATGGTGGCCGAGCTGGCGGGGCAGGCGCCCACGCCCCAGGTCAAGGCCGCCGACTACAAGCCCCTGGAACCGGTGGCGGACAGCGCCGGGACCGGGGGGCGGGACGGGGAGGCCGTCCCCGACCTCACCGGGGTGGACCTGCGGCGGCTCTATCTGGTGGAGCACCCCCAGAACGGGCCCGCCTTTCAGGATTTGAAGCTGAAAACTCCGGCCCGCCTGGGCTTTGGCCGGGCGGGGGCCCGGTACAAGACCGAGACCATGCTCCGCATGCGGGCCGACCACGCCGCCGCCCAGGACTCCGTGTTCTCCCACGTGGACGAGGAGCTGGTGAAGCGCCAGGACTGGGTGTTCGTCCAGACCCTGTGCCAGGACAAGGACGAATACCTGACCCGGCCCGACCACGGCCGCCGCTTCGACGAGGAAAACCAGGCCATCATCAAGCGGACCCTGGGCCAGAACCCCAAGGTGGCCCTGGTGGTGGGGGACGGGCTCAGTTCCGCCGCCATTGAGGCCAACGCCGCCGACTGCCTGGAGGCCATACGGGCGGGGCTGAAGACCTTCGGCATCGACCCCGGCCCCGCCCTCTTCGTCAAATACTGCCGGGTGGGGGCCTCCGACCACATCGGGGAGCTGACGGGGGCGGAGGTGGTGTGCATGCTGGTGGGCGAGCGCCCCGGCCTGGTGACGGCGGAGAGCATGTCCGCCTATCTCACCTACGGCGCCCGCATCGGCATCCCCGAGAGCAAGCGGACGGTCATTTCCAACATCCACCGGCAGGGCACCACCGCCGTGGAGGCGGGGGCCCACATTGCCGAATTGATCAAAACCATGCTGGACAAGAAGGCCAGCGGCATCGAGCTGGCGCGGATGAATTAGGAATGAGAAATGAGGAATGAGAAATTGTGGTGTTCCGCCGGGGGCGGAACAGATTGAAATGAAATTGCGCGGAGCGCAATACGCCAATTCCTCATTCCTAATTTCAAATTATTTATTCCCAAAAAGGGGGTACCTGTATGACGGGTGACTTACTAAAGTGTAACCTGCTGGCGAGCCACACCATCGCCAACGTCTCCGAGACCCTGGCCCAGAAGCTGGGGCTGCCCCAGCAGTACCGCTCCATCGGCATCCTCACCGCCGACAGCGACGACGTGACCTACTGCGCCCTGGACGAGGCCACCAAGGCTGCGGCCGTGGAGGTGGTCTACGGCCGCAGTCTCTACGCCGGAGCGGCCAACGCCAACACCAAGCTGGCCGGGGAGGTCATCGGCATCCTGGCCGGGCCCAACCCGGCGGAGGTCACCTCCGGCCTGCGGGCGGCGGCGGCCTTTATGGACAGCGGGGTGGGCTTCCGCTCCGCCAACGCCGACGACTCCATCGTCTACTTCGCCCACACGGTGTCCCGGACCGGGTCCTACCTGTCCCAGATCGCCGGGGTGAAGGAGGGGGAGGCCCTGGCCTACCTCATCGCGCCGCCCATGGAGACTGTGGTGGGGCTGGACGAGGCCATGAAGGCCGCCGACGTGGAGCTGGTGGCCCTCTTTGAGCCGCCCAGCGAGACCAACTTCGGCGGCGGACTGCTCACCGGGACCCAGAGCGCCTGCAAGGCGGCGTGCGAGGCGTTTGCGGAGGCGGTCAAGGCCGTGGCGGAGAGGCCGAGGGAGGTCTAGGGGCCGGCGCTCCCGCGCGGGCAGTGACACCCCCTGGGTTGGCGCGGCGCACTTGGCAGGGCTGGTGCGCGATGGCGGGCGGCCGCAAGGGCCGCCCCTACGGGGGGATGGAAGAACGGCCCGTCGGGGACGCCGGGCCCTACGGAGGTGGGACGGGGGAGGCGGATTGCCGCGCCAGTTTGCGAACTGGCTCGCAATGACAGAGAGGGCGCAGAGACTTGTGGCGGCTTGTTGGCACCGAGGGAAACGCAACTACCCGCAAGTTTTGCCGGGTGATATGCCGAGGGGCGGCAGCCGGAGTTGTTCTAGCGCCAGACCGATACGGGCTGCAACTGCTTTCAAGTTTTGCCTACCCCCGAAAACCGTACCGCCGCCCGGACGTACCCCGGGGTCCAGGGGGCGGTGGGTAGGGGCTTGCCAAAGCCCCGTGCCGCCCCCTGGTCCTTCTTTCCGTCCTTTTTCTTTGAGAAGAAAGAGGACCCCCCGGAGGGGACTCCATTATTTCGCAAGGAGGTATTTCATGCAACTTGACAAAGACCTGCGCTCCATCCAGGAGGTGCGGGACCTGCTGCGGGCGGCCAAGGAGGCCCAGCGGGTGCTGGCCGGGATGAGCCAGGAGCAATTGGACAATATCACGGCGGCCATCTCCAGGGCGGCCGCCGAGCAGGCCCGGCGGCTGGCCGACATGGCGGTGGAGGAGACCGGCTTCGGCATCAAGGCGGACAAGGAGATCAAGAACCGCTTCGCCGCCGTCACGCTCTACGACGCCATCAAGGACGAAAAGACCCACGGGCTGCTGGCCGAGGACCGGGAGAAAAAGACCATGGACCTGGGAGTGGGCGTGGGGGTCGTGGCCGGGCTGGTGCCCTCCACCAACCCCACCTCCACCGTCATCTACAAGGCCATGATCTGCATGAAGGCGGGCAACCCCATCATCTTCTCCCCCCACCCCAGCGCGGTGAACTGTATTCTGGAGACGGTGAACGTGGTCCGCAGGGCGGCGGAGGGGGCGGGGGCCCCCGCCGGGGCCATCGGCTGCATCACCAACCCCACTCTGGATGCCACCAACGAGCTCATGCGCAACGATTTGACCCGGTTGATCTTAGCCACCGGCGGCGGGGCCATGGTGAAGGCGGCCTACTCCTCCGGCACCCCCGCCATCGGCGTGGGAGCGGGCAACGGCCCGGCCTATATCCACCGCACCGCCGACGTGTCCCTGGCCGTCAAGCGTATCCTGGACTCCAAGACCTTCGACAACGGCACCATCTGCGCCAGTGAGCAGTCCGTCATCGTCACCCGGGACATGGAGGGGGCCGTCACGGCGGAGCTGAAGCGCCAGGGGGCCTACGTCCTCTCCGACGCCGAGCACGCCAAGCTCTCCAAGTTCATCCTCCGGGCCAACGGCACCATGAACCCGGCCATCGTGGGCAAGAGCGTGGAGACCGTGGCGAAGCTGGCGGGGCTGACGGGGGTGCCCGCCTCGGCCCGGGTCCTGGTGGCCCGGGAGACCGGCGTGGGCCGGGGCTACCCCTACTCCAACGAAAAGCTGGGCCTCATCCTGGCCTACTACGTGGAGCCGGACGAGGAGGCGGTCCTCCGCCGCTGCGTGGAGATTTTGGAGTGGGAGGGGGCGGGCCACACCTTCTCCATCCACGCCGAGGACGAGGGGGTGGTACGCCGCTTCGCCGCCGCCGTCCCCGCCAGTCGGGTGCTGGTGAACACCCCCTCCGCCCTGGGCGGCATCGGGGCCACCACCTGTCTGTTCCCCGCCCTCACCCTGGGCTGCGGGGCCGTGGGCGGGTCCTCCAGCTCCAACAACATCGGACCTTTGGACCTCATCAACATCAAACGGGTGGCCTGGGGCGTCCGGGAGCTGGAGGACATCCGGGCCGGAAACGCCTCCTCCCCCTGGGAGAACAGCGGCGACATCCGGGTGGACGACGCCATGCTCCGGGAGCTGGTCAAACAAATTGTCGGGAGGTTGACATAATATGAAAGAAGCCGACCGTTCCGGCATCTACTCCCAAAACGCGGCCCTGGCCCCCGGTGGGGTGGTGCCCCCGGCCAACGGGGACAACGTCTTTGACGAGGTCAACGACCCCGGCGAGCTGCGCAACCCCTACGCCACGCTCCTGCGGGAGATGGGCAAGCTCACCGCCGATATGGAGGCCGCCGACCCGGAGACGCCGCCCCCCTCCGGCGACGAGGTGAAGCCCTTTTCCGAGTCCAAGCGCATCAGCGCCGACGGCGGACCCACCGCCTGGGACCAGCCCGAGGACGGGCCGGGACCGGGGACCGGCATGAAAAAGCCCCGGAGCAAGAAGGCCGACAAGAGCTCGGATGCGGCAAAATCTGCCGGGAAGAAAGGGCCGCCGAGGGCGGCGGCCCCCACAGGAAAGCGAGAGACCGGGGCCGAGCCTGAGGCGGCCGTGGACCTGCCCGCGCCCCAGGCGGAGACCAAAGAGGAACTGGCCTCCCTGGCTGCCGCCGTCATCGGCGGCGGCAGCGTCAGCAAAACACCCGACAGCCCTCATGAAAAGGGCGCGGAATATGAAAGGAGCAGAACAAAAATGGCGAACACGAATGCACTGGGTATGGTGGAGACAAAGGGACTGGTGGGGGCCATCGAGGCGGCCGACGCCATGGTGAAGGCGGCCAACGTCCAGCTGGTGGGCAAGGAGCAGGTGGGCGGCGGCCTGGTGACCGTCATGGTCCGGGGCGACGTGGGCGCCGTCAAGGCCGCCACCGACGCGGGGGCCGCAGCCGCCGAAAAGGTGGGCGAGCTCATCTCCGTCCACGTCATCCCCCGCCCCCATGCCGAGGTGGACGGCATCCTGCCCCACCGCGGCGGCGAGTACGACCAGGGTTAAGCCATGGCCCTCCTGGATGAGAGCCGGGTCCGGCAGATGTCCAACAACGGCACCCGGGGCCCGGTGGTGGTGACCCGGGACGACGTGCTGACCCCCGGCGCCCGGGACTGGCTGCGGGAGCACAGGGTGGAGGTGGTTTACCCCCAGGGGAGGCCGGAGGACGGCGCGCCGGGGTCGTCGCGCCCCACAGAAGCCCCTGCCAAGTACCAGACCCTCTTCGGGGCCTCCCTCCACGAAAAGCCGGAGCACATGACCCACCTGAAGGGCAACATCCTGGTCTTCAAGGACCACCCCCGCATCGCCTTCCGGGGGTACATCGACCTGCTGGAGGCCGAGATCGTCCAGTGCCAGCGCACCTGCGCCGACACCGGGTACGGGGTCCTGGCTGAGGAGCTGGAGGAGGTCCTCCAGTTCGTGCGGATGTTCATGCGCTACGACGTGCTGGACGAGCCGGTGGGGGAGGTCCGCCTCTGCGGCTACGGCCCGGACCAGCTGCGGGAATACTCCCACTACCCGGAAAAGCACTTCGGCCAGCCCCACTTCCTGGTCCACTACACCGATGCGCCCGCCATCCTGGCGGTGAACAAGGTGCGCACCGTGGTGCGGCAGGCCGAGCTGGCGGCCTACCGGGCCTTCCGGGACGAGAACGGGGCGGTGGCCCGGGACGACATCATCCTGGGCCTCAACCGCCTGTCGTCCCTCATGTGGATTCTGATGATAAAACTGAAGGCGGGAAAGTATGAGCATTGAGACAAGAAGTTTAGAGCGCCTGGCCGACCTGGTGGTCCAAAAGCTGACCATTGAGATCGAGGCGTCGGGCCGCCACGTCCACCTGACGAGGGAGGCGGTGGAGCTGCTCTTCGGGCGGGGCTACCGGCTCAACCGGGTGAAGGACCTGTCCCAGCCGGGGCAGTTCGCCTGCGCCGAGCGGGTGACGGTGGCGGGGCCAAAAGGGGAGTTCCGGAACGTGGTCATCCTGGGGCCGGAGCGCCCCGCCTGCCAGGTGGAGGTCTCCCTCACCGACGCGGTGGTCCTGGGGGTCGTGCCCCCGGTGCGCATCTCCGGGGACATCCAGGGCACCCCCGGCGTGGTCATCCGCAACGGCAACCGGGAGCTGAAGCTGGACCAGGGGCTGATCGTGGCCAAGCGGCACATCCACATGACGCCCGAGGACGCCGCCCTGTTCGGCGTGGAGGACAAGCAGGACGTGCGCTTCCAGACCTTCACCGGCCGCCCCTTGATCTTTGGGGACACCGAGGTCCGGGTCAGCGACAAGTTCTCCACCGTGGTCCACCTGGACTACGACGAAGCGAATGCCTGCGGGTTCAAGAAGGGGGATCGCGGGATGATCGTCAAGTGACGCTGGAGGAGCGGGACAATGAACTCATCATCACCCACCTCCCTGTGGAGCAGATGGGCATTTTGACCCTGGGGGTGGCCCTGTGCGACGAGGAGAGGCGGGTGCTCTCCGCCCTGCTGGCGGGGCGGAAGGTCCGGGCGCTGGAGTCCGGCCTGGAGTACAAGCGGTACAAGAAAACGGCCCCTATGGGGGTCTTTCAGAAATTTGTGGGGCTCGAACGGGAGCTGCGGGAGATGGGCGTCTGTGTTATTAGGGACCGTCATTGGTAACGTGTGGTGTACGAAAAAGCTCCAGAGCCTCACCGGGCAGACCTTCCTGCTGGTGGCCCCGGAGGGCTTCCAGGGGCCGGCCCTGGTCTGCGCCGACCAGGCCGGGGCCGGTCCGGGGGACCGGGTGCTGGTCTCCACCGGCGGCGGGGCCAGGGTGGCGGCGGGGGCGGAGGTCCCCGTGGACGCCGCCGTGGTGGGCATTGTGGACCACGTGGAGGCGTAAGCGGGCGGCCACAGGCCGCCCCGACTCTGATACAAAAGGGGGACAATCATCTTGTCCATCAATGAAATCATCGTCTATATCATGGTCCTCTTCATGGTCCTGGGCGGCATCGACCGCATCATCGGCAACCGGTTCGGCCTGGGGGAAAAATTTGAAGAGGGCATCCTCGCCATGGGCTCCTTGGCCCTGGCGATGATCGGCATCATCTGTCTGGCCCCGGTGCTGGCAAACCTGCTGCGGCCCGTGGTGGTGCCGGTGTACTCTTTCCTGGGGGCCGACCCGGCCATGTTCGCCGGGACCATTTTAGCCAACGACATGGGGGGCGCGCCTCTGGCGAAGGAGCTGGCCCTGACGGCCGAGGCGGGACAGTTCGGCGGGCTCATCGTGGGCTCGATGCTGGGTCCCACCATCGTGTTCACCATCCCGGTGGCGCTGGGCATCATCCGGCGGGAGGACCAGGAGTTCCTGGCCAAGGGGGTGCTGGCCGGCGTCATCACCATCCCCGTCGGCGCCTTCGTGGGCGGTCTGGTGGCCGGGTTCCCGCTGGTCATGGTCCTCAAAAACCTGATCCCCATCGTCCTCATCGCCGTGCTCATCGCCCTGGGCCTGTGGCTCATCCCCAACGGCATGGTCAAGGGGTTCACCGTCTTTGGGAAAATCGTGGTCATCATCATTACCATCGGCCTGGCCGCCGCCATCGTGGAGACCTTGACGGGCATCGCGCTGATCCCCGGCATGAACTCCATCGAGGAGGGCTTCTCCACCGTGGGAGCCATCGCCATCGTCCTGGCGGGGGCCTTCCCCCTGGTGTTCGTCATCACCAAGGTGTTCCAAAAGCCCCTGATGAAGCTGGGCCACCTGCTGGGGATGAACGACATCGCTGCCGCCGGACTGGTGGCGACCCTAGCCAACAACATCCCCATGTTCGGCATGATGGCCGACATGGACCGGCGGGGCAAGGTCATCAACGTGGCTTTCGCCGTGTCCGCCGCCTTCGTGTTCGGCGACCACCTGGGCTTTACGGCGGGCTTCGACTCGGCCATGATTTTCCCCATGATCGTGGGCAAGCTGGTGGGCGGCATCACCGCCGTGGCGGTGGCGATGCTTCTGACGGGTCAGGAGGGCAGACATGGCAGAGCTTGATAAGGCCGCCCTGGAGGCGCTGGTGCGCCAGGTGCTGCTGGAGCAGTTGGGCGCGGCCGGACACGGGGTCAGGATGGTGCCGGTGCCCCGGCTGGACGTGGACGAGGCCCACCGGCTGGACACGGGCCGGGCCGGGGACCGGGTGTGGACCCGGGACCTCTTCACCCTGGCCGAGTCCCCCCGACTGGGGTGCGGGCTGATGGTCATGGAGGACACCACGTTTCCCTGGCGCCTGTCTTATGATGAGATGGATTATGTCATTGACGGGCGGCTGGACATCCTGGTGGGCGGGCAGACCGTCTCCGCCGGGCCGGGAGAGGTGGTCTATATCCCCAAGGACAGCGAGATTCAATTTTCCGTGAAGGGCAAGGCGCGGTTTTTGTATTTTGTCTATCCGGCGGATTGGCAGAAATGAGGGAAAGGCCCGCGTACCGGGAGGTACGCGGGCCTTTTTGTGTGTTGGAGTCCCTCCGGGGGCGGCGCTCCCGCGCGGGGGTCCTCTTTCTCATTTGAGAAAGAGG
>UQGJ01000060.1 GCA_900540545.1 uncultured Eubacteriales bacterium | reverse complement strand
CCTGGTCGTTTCTTCCCAGGGTTCTTTGCGAACAAAGAACCCTGCCCCGCGCGGGCAGCGCCCCCCGGAGGGGGACTCCGCTCTCACTCCGCCAAATAGAGTTTCGTCTTATCCACCACGTTGGCCGCCGCCTGTTCGGGGGTGACGGTCCCGTCGGTCAGGGCCTTGGCCTGGGCCTCCACCGCGTCCCGGACCACCTGGTCGGCCAGGATGGGGGCGTCCAGCTTCCCGCACAGGGCGCGGAAGCCCATATCGTCGCCGCCGGTCTCCTCCACGATCTCTCCCACCAGCCGGTCCAGAGAACCGCCGTTCACCGGGAAGCCGTCATAGAGGTAGTGGTCCTGGACCGCGGGCGAGAGCAACAGGTCCAGGAAGTCCTGGGCCAGCTCCATCTGCTTGGTGGTGGTCACGATGCCCACGCTCCCCGCGGGGGTGTAGCTGCCGCCGCCGAAGAGGCTGTCCATGGCCCAGCTCCCGTCGTCCAGGCTGCTCAGGATATTCCGCAGGCCCAGCATCCCCACCAGCTCCTGGACGTGGAAGAGGGCCTGCCCCCTGCCCAGGTTGGCGGCGCCGGGGTCCATGACCTCAAAGCCGCTGCCGGCGGCCGTCGCCACAACGATGTCAATCGCCACCTCTCCGCCCAGCTCCGGGGTATTGGCCTTCAGCGCCGCCTGCATGCGGGCCATCAGGCTCAGGTATTCCGTCAATCCCGCCTGGTCCGCCCCCTTCCGGCCCACCAGGGCGCTGGCGCAGGTGTCGTAGTAATCCATGAAAACGCCGGTGTCCCCGTGGAGGCTCTTGGGGGAATAGAGGAACTGGGGGTCGCCGCCCTGTCTGGCCTCCACGGCCTCCACCAGGTCGGCCAGGGAGAGGATGCGGTCCACGTCCTCCTTCTTGCCCATCATCACCGGCAGGGTGAAGCGGGCGGGGACGCCGTAGGCTCTGCCGTCCCGCTGGTAGGCCCGGGTCATGTTCTCCATCAGGTCCTGGCCGTCCACCAGGGCCTTGAGCTGGTCGGTCAGGTCGGCCAGGACGCCCTTTTCGATGTAGGACTCCACGGGCAGGCCGTCCAGCAGCAGCAGGTCCGGCCCCTTCCCTGCCAGCAGCTCGGTGTTCAGCGCCCGGATCACGTCCTCGGCGGTGGCGGCGGAGTCCTCCCCCAGCATGACCTGGAAGTTCACCCGCACGGTGGGGTTGCGCCGCTGGAACTCGCCGATGGCCTGGCGGACGGTGTTGTTGTCCTTCAGGCCGAAGATGACCAGCTCCTTGTCCGGCAGGGTGGGGGTGTTCTCGTCGTAGACATAGCGCATGACCTGGGCGCTGGACTCCCCCTCCAGCAGGGCGTAAAAGCTCTCGCCGGACGCGGCCGCGCCGGACAGGGTCCAGGTGGGCATGGTCAGGGAGGTCAGGTCCCCGTCCACCAGCCGCTCCCACACGCTGCCGCCCACGCTCTGGCGGTACACGCCGGTGCCGTCGGCCAGGTAGAGGCCCTGGTCGTCCAGGCCCAGCACGGTGGTGAAGTCCAGCGCGTCGTATGTACTCTCCGCCGCCTTGGCGCCAGTGGCCAGGTCGTAGACCACGATGCTCTTCTCCACGGGGCCGGCGGTGACCAGCTGCCCGTTCCACACCCGGACCTGTCCGTTGTAGCCCGCGGAGGGGTACTCCATCCGCAGCCTGCCGTCGGCGCCGTAACGGGAGATGGCGCTGCCGCCGTAAATCAGCAGGAATTCCCCGTCCGGCAGGGCCCGGACGCCGGTGAGATAGCGCATCGTCTCCTGGCCGGAGAAGGTGCCGCCCTCCACAGAGAAGGTGCCGGCGGAGGAGGAGGAGACCTCCGCGCCGTCGTTCTCGGCGCCGGAGTCGTTGACCGAGATGATGGGCTGCTCTGCGCCCGCGTCATCGTCGCCGCCCTCGTGGAACGAGATGATGGGCGGCTCCGCGTCGGCGCTGTCGCCGTCCCCGCCGTCCGCCCCGTCGGCCCCGTCCACCGTCACGGAGCTGTCCACCGTCACGGAGCCTGCGCCGCCCACGGAGACGGAGCTGCCTGTGGCCGCGCCCCCCGCGGCCTCGCCGCTCTTTTCCAGTTCGGGGATGGAGAGAGGCTCCGCCACGCCGCCGGCCACCCGGTACACCTTGTCATTGTAGTCCCCGTCATAGGACAGCACGTAAAGGGTGCCGTCGGGGGCCTCGGACACGTCCCGGACCCGGTTCAGCTCCGCCGCCCAGGTCTGCTCGGTCCGCACCATGGCCCCGCCCCCGGCGGGGAGGACGCACTTTTCCAGCCGCCCGGTGCCGTCGTCGTTGGAAAACCGGGCGTAGAACACCATATCGCCGTTCTCGGCCCGGTGCAGGTCCATGGTCCGCACGCTGCCGTCCAGGGTCTCCCCCGGCTCCTCGATATAGCGCCCCATGGGGACCGCGCCGCCGGGCTGGTTGGAGGCCCCCGGCTCCCCCTTTTGTCCGCAGCCGGAGAGCATCCCCAGGGTGAGGGCCGCCGCCAGGGCGGTGCAAAGCATCTTTTTCATATCGCTTGCTCCTTCTTTTTTGAGTGTACCATGAGAATATCGCAGTTTTCTCTAAACCACCTGTAAGTTTTTTTAGAGACAAAATTTAGATTATAGGTTTTTTAGAGGGTTTCATGATATAGTGGTCTTACCCTAAGAAAAAAGGAGTGCCCCGACATGCGTATTTTAATGGTGGAGGACGACCAGGACCTCTGCGCCGCGGTGGACGTCCACCTGCGGCGGGCGGGCTATACCGTGGACTACGCCCACACCGGGGACGACGGCCTCCACTTCGCCCTGCAAAACGCCTACGACCTCATCCTCATGGACCGGATGCTCCCGGAGCGGGACGGGGCCTCGGTGGTCCGGGCCCTGCGGAGCGCGGGCTTTTCCACCCCGGTGCTCATGCTCACCGCCCTGGACGGGGTGGCCGACCGGGTCTCCGGCCTGGACGCGGGGGCCGACGACTACCTGCCTAAGCCCTTCGCCGTGGAGGAGCTGCTGGCCCGCATCCGGGCGCTGTCCCGCCGCCCCCGGCAGTTCGAGTCCACCGCCCGGCTCTCTGCCGGGGACCTGGAGCTGGACGCCGACCTCTGCGCCCTCCGGGGGCCCGGCGGGGCCTGTCCCCTGTCCAAGCGGGAGTGCCAGCTTTTGGAGCTGCTGCTCCGCAACGCCGGGCAGACCCTGACCCGGGAGCTGCTGCTGGCCCGCATCTGGGGCCCCGACGCGCCGGTGGAGGACGGGAACCTGGACAACTACGTCCACTTTCTCCGCCGCCGCCTGACCACCGTGGGCAGCGCCGTCAAGCTCGCCACCGTCCGGGGGGTGGGCTACCGGCTGGAGGTCCCGCCGTGTTAGGGCGGCTGCGGCGGCAGCTCACCGCCCTGGCGGCGGCCCTCACCGGGGCGGTGCTGGTGGTGATGGCCCTGGCCGCCCTCTCCCTGGCGGAGGGCCAGCTCCGGGCCGGCGCGGAGGCCACCTTCCGCTCCAACGTCAACAGCATCGTGGTCAAGCTCCAGTCCGACCGGGTGGTCAGCGCCACCTGGCTGGCCCAGATGGAGTCCAGCGAGGGGCTTCTCGTCTCCATCCGGGACAAGGGGACCCCCCTCACCTTCCGGGGGTCCTGGACCCCGGCCACCGGCCGGCAGGTCCTGCTGGACCGGGCGGAGGACATGGGCCGGACCCTGGGGGTGGACGCCGCCCGGGCCCCCATCTCGGTCATCGACACCACCTCCGTGGTCTTCGAGGTCCGGGGCGACCACGGCGACGCCTACCTGGGCGCCGTCACCCAGATACCCGTCACCGGGGGCTGGCAGAGCCTGGTCCTCCTACGGGACCTGTCCGGGACCCAGCGACAGGTCTGGCTGCTGCGGGGGGCCTTCGCCGCCCTGGTCCTGCTGGGGGTGGCCGCCCTGGTGGGGCTGTGCTGGCTCTTCGCGGGCCGGGCCATCCGCCCGGTGGAGGAAAGCCAGCGGCGGCAGGCGGAATTCGTGGCCGCCGCCTCCCACGAGCTGCGCTCCCCCCTGGCCGTCATCCGCACCAGCGTGTCGGCCCTGGACCTGGACCCCGCCCAGGCCCCCCGGCTGCGCCGGAACATCGAGGGCGAGTGCGCCCGCATGGCCCGTCTGGTGGACGACCTGCTCTCCCTGGCCCGCAGCGACGCCGGGACCTGGTCCCTCCGCCCCGCCCCCGTGGACGTGGACGCCCTGCTGCTGGAGACCGCCGAGCTGTTTGCCCCCCTGGCCGGCCAGCGGGGCCAGCGCCTGGTCCTGGACGTGCCGGAGACCGACCTCCCTCCCGTCCCCGGCGACGCCCAGCGCCTGGGCCAGGTGCTGACCATCCTGCTGGACAACGCCTTCCGCTACACCCCCGACGGCGGCGTTGTGACCCTGTACGCCCGGTCCGACGCTCGGTGGCTGACCCTGGAGGTCCGGGACACCGGCCCCGGCATCGACCCTCTCCATGTGGACCGGGTCTTTGACCGCTTCTACCGGGCCGACGCCGCCCGGACCACCAAGGAGCACTTTGGCCTGGGCCTGTCCATCGCCCGGGAGCTGGTGAACGCCCACCACGGCGCCATCCGCGTCTCCCGCACCGGCCCCGACGGCACCGTCTTTGAAGTCAAGCTCCCCCTGAAGCCATAAAAAAGACCGCGCACCCAAACAGGTGCGCGGTCTTTTCTCCTTTTAGTGCAGGTCCACGTAGCTGCCGATGGCCTGGGCCATCTCCTGCCAGTGGTCGATGCGCCTTTGCAGCTCCGCCTTGCTCTCGTCGTCCTCCCGGAAGGCGATGAGGGTCCAGTCCATGGACTCCAGGGCGGCGAAGAACTCCGGCAACTTCTGGTAGGGCACCGAGATCATCCGCAGCCCCGCCGGATACGCCTTCCGGCGCTTGAGGCCATGGTAGTAGCCGGTGGTGATGTGGTTCACCTTCCCGGTGATGACCGGGTAGGCGTACATCCAGGCGCAGCTGATGACCGGGGAGGACTTGCTCTCCCACAGGTCCCCGGAGATGTAGCTGGTCGCCCGCATGATGATGTCCGCCTGGGGCAGGTCGGCCACAAAGAACAGCAGGTCCGGGTCAAAATCGCAGTCCCGGGCCGGGCAGAACTCCACGAACCGTACCGTGTGGGGTTCCAGCACGGGCAGCTTCTGGTAGAGCTGCTGGCAGGCGGTGGGGGTCTGGTAGCAGCCGAAGTCGTAGCCCGCCTGTCCGCTGGCGGTGACCGGCGGCTTGTCGGTCATGCCCAGGGCCATCTTGCCGTAGCAGGCGTCGTCCTCGGCGTTAATATAGAAGTGCCTGCCCGTGTCCTGGGCGTATTTCACGTACTGGCAGTAGGCCAGCTTCTCCCCGTCGTAATGGGGCGCGTCCGGCGCTTCAAACCGGAACTTCACCGCCACGCAGGGATAGGGCAGTTCCAGCTTGGCAAGCAATGCCTTTTGGCTGTCGTGCAGCATGACACGGCCTCCCTTTCAAAATAGATTTCCCGCCCCGTCGAAGGGCAGGGGTTCCGCCGGCGTCAGGACCTCCGCCTGCCGGCAGGCCGCCGCCTCGGGCAGCAGGGCCTCCGAGACCCAGATTTCCCCCAGGTGGAGGGTGTCCCGGATGCGGACCATCCGCAGCCCGTCCCGGTCCGCCCCGGCCAGCGTCTGCACGGCGGCCTGAAGGGCCAGCCGGTCGCTGTCGAACACCATGGGCAGCTTGGCCGACACCGTCACGCCGCTGGTGAGGCAGTTGGGATAGGTGGCATCGAAGTCCATCTTCTCCAGCACCCGCCGGGTGGTCACGTCGGCCATGCCGATGCCCATGGCCGCGCCGTGGGTCTCCTCCGTCAGGTCCAGCACCGCCACCCGCCCGGCCCGCTTCGCCCGCAGACTGTCCGGGATGGCCGCGCCGGGAAGGTAGGTGTGGGTGATGTTGGGGTCCATGCCGGGGCCGCTGATGTTCTTCCCGATGCGGTCCACCACCAGCACGTCCAGGCGTTCAAACAGGAGCCGCGGCATCAGCGCCTTGGCCCGCTCCAGCAGGACGGGCTCCTCCCGGAATATCTCGTCCGGCGTCAGGACCCGGACCGTGTGGACCCGGTCGTACCCGTTCTCCACTGTGGCCACGCCGAACAGGACCCGGGCGCGCCGGATGGCGGCGGTGCCGAAGTCCCGCACCCGCCCGGCCATGGCCGCCGGTCCTCCGGCGTGGACCGTCTCGGCCCCCCGCTGCTTTCCCAGGCCCACGGCCGCCATCTTGACCAGGCCGCTCTCGTAGTCTCCCCGGAAGCCGGTGTGGGGCTTGACCCGGTTGAACAGCACGATGCCGTCGGCCTCCCAGGCCAGCCGGTCCACCCAGACCGGCTCCCCGTCCGGGGACTCCGCCGCCCGGACCACCTCCATGGAGGAGCGGATGGGCGCCCCCACAGTCTCCTCCGTGATGCCGTAGCCCGCCAGCAGGGCCGCCTGCCCCGCCGCCGTGGCCCCGCCGTGGCTGCCCATGGCCGGGACCACGAAGGGCTCCGCCCCCATGTCCCGCAGTCCGCCGATGAGCGTCCGCAGCAGGGGGACAAAGGCGTCCAGCCCCCGGCTCCCCGCCGTGACGGCCACGGACATGCCGGGCCGGACCCGGTCCCGGATGGCAGTCCGGGCCAGCTCCCGCCTCAGCGCGGCGGCGGGGTCCGCCAGATGTTCCGTGGGGAACTTCTGGCGGACCCGCGCCATGGGGGGCAGGGCGACGCCCCGCAGCAGGTCGTTGACCGCGCCCACGGGGCTTACCCCAGTGAGCTGAGGAAGCTCAGCAGCCCGGTGGACAGGAAGGGCACGAAGGCCACCAGCAGCAGGGCCAGGATCAGCACCGCAATGAAGGGCACCGCGGGCCGGACGATCTTGTCCATGGGCAGCCCCGTCATGGACTGGGCCACGAATACGTTGGCGCACACCGGCGGGGTGCAGAAGCCCACGGCCAGAGCCAGCGTCATGACCACGCCGAACTGGAGGGAGCCGACCCCCACCGCCTTGGCCACGTTGAGCAGCACCGGGCTGAAGATGACGATGGCCGGCGTGGTCTGCATGAACATGCCGATGAAGAAGAGGATGCAGACCACCAGGAACATGACGATATAGGTGTTGGTGGAGATGCCCAGGAAGAAGCCGGAGATGGCTTTGTTCACGCCCATGTAGGCGAAGATGAGGCCGATGGCGGTGGCGGGGGCCACGGTCCACATCATGCCGCCGGAGAAGGTGGCGGTGGCCTTGAACTCGTCCCACAGCTGCCGGAAGCTGACCTCCTTGTAGACAAAGACGCCGATGATGATGCCGTACACGGTGGCCACCACAGCGGCCTCGGTGGCGGTGAAGATGCCCGCGTAGATTCCGCCCAGGATGATGATGGGCATCAGCAGCGCCCACTTGGCGTCCCAGAAGCCCCGGAGGGCGGTCTTGAGGTGGAACTTGTTGTTGCCCTTGAGGCCCTTCTTCTTGCAGTAGACGTAGTTGACCGCCATCAGCAGCACCCCCACCAGCACGGCGGGAACGATGCCGGCAATGAACAGGTCGCCGATGGACTCATTATTGGTGACGCCGTAGATGACCATGGGGTAGCTGGGGGGCACGATGATGCCCAGGCCCCCGGCCACGGCGCACATGCCGGTGGCGTAGTATTTGTCGTAGCCGTTGCGGACCATCTCGGGCAGCATGATGGCGCCGATGGCGGCCACGGTGGCCACGGCGGAGCCGGACACGGCCCCGAAGAACATGCAGGCCAGGATGGTCACCATGCCCAGGCTCCCGGTGATGCCGCCGATGCAGTTGTTGGCGGCGGCCACCAGCCGCTTGGAGATGCCGCCCTTGTCCATGATGTTGCCGCAGATCATGAAGAAAGGCAGGGCGATCATGGAGGAGGAGGCCACGCCGGTGTAAAAGCTCTGGGCCAGGAAGGAGGCCGAGGTCACCGGGTTGATGACCAGCATGAGGAAGCAGGGGAAAATCAGGCAGATGCCGATGGGCACGCCGATGGCGAAGAACACCACCATGGTGCCGAACAATACCAACAGGTCCATGGCTTACTTCTCCTCCTTTGCTTCCAGCTTGGCCTGGTACTCCCGCTCCATGGCCTCCAGGTCGATGGAGGGCTTGGATGCGCCCAGCTCTTTTTTGTTCTCGTGGAACAGCTTGATGATGTCAAAGACCAGCTTCACGCTGGTGACCACCAAAATCACCGGGATCAGCCAATAGGTGATGGCCTTGGGGATGCCCAGGATGGGGGTCTTGGAGGAGCCGATGCTCCCGATCAGCTCCACGAAGGGGACGATCAGATAGAGGTTGAATACGATGAAGATCACGTCGCTGATGACGAGCAGCACCTTCTTCACCGGGAAGGGCACCACGTCCAGCAGGGCGTCGATGCGCAGGTTCTTCCGGTAGGTCACGGCGCTGGAGACCCCCAGATAGGTCATCCAGACGAAGAGGAGGATGGACAGCTCCTCGGTCCAGGTGAAGGAGTGGCCGAACACATAGCGGCTGATCACCTGGAGGAACAGCAGGAGCATGATGACGATAAACAGGATGGCGCTGATATACTGGTCCAGATTGGTGATGAATTTCTTCCAGTCAAAGGTTTTCTTTTCCATGGCGTTTTCCTTTCCCTCTCGATGGGTAATGGGCGGCAAAGCACAGGAGCCCGGCGGGCCGGGGCGCGGCGGCCCGGCCCGCCGGTGCTCCATGGGCCAAATTCCAGTTACATCCCCATGGCGCTCATGAGCGCGGCGTAGCGGTCGTCGCCCATGATGCCCTTGGCCTGGTCCCAGCAGGCGCTGGCGGCGTCCTTGAACGCGGCCATCTCCTCGGCGGTGGGCTCGTAGATGGTCATGCCCGCGTCGGTGAGCATCTGCTGGTACTCGGCCTCGGCGGCCTCGGCGGCGGTCTTGGAGGCGGCGGTGGCGGCCTCGTTGGCCTTGTCGATGGCGGCCTTCTGGTTCTCAGACAGGCTGTTGTAGATGTCGGCGTTCATGAACACGAAGGTGGAGGTGTAGGAGTGCTTGGTCAGGCAGCAGTAGGGGTTGACCTCATAGAACTTCTGCGCGTAGATGGTGGACAGGGGGTTCTCCTCGGCGTCCACCATTTTGGTCTGCAGGGCGCTGTAAAGCTCGCTGATGGGCACGCTGGTGACGGCGCAGCCCATGGCCTCCATGGCGGCGATCTGCAGGGTGTCGTTCATGGTGCGGATCTTCAGGCCCTTCATGTCCGCCACGCTCTGCACCGGCTTGGAGGCCGTCACGTTGCGGAAGCCGATGGAGATGTAGGCCAGGGGCTTGATGCCGTTGACGTCCTGCTCCAGCTGGTCCTTCATGGCCTGCCCGATGTCGCCCTCCAGGACGGAGTGGACCTCGTCATAGCTGGAATAGAGGTAGGGCACGTTCAGTTCGGCAAAGGCGTTGGAGTACTCCGACCAGTTGCCGGTGGTGAAGTGGGCCACCTCAAAGGCGCCGGTCTGGATGCCGTTGACGATGGCGTCGGTGCCGGAGGCCAGCTGTCCGTCGGCAAAGAGCTGGATGTCGATGGTGCCGCCGGATTCGGCCTTCACCGTGTCGATCCAGGTCATCAGCCCGGCGGACATGCCGGTGTTCCGGCCCTCCAGCTCGTTGGTGCTGACCACGGAGGCCATCCGCAGGGTCACGGGCTTGTCCTCGGTATTGGCGGGCGCACCGGTGGCGGGGGCGGGGTCGGCGCTGCCGCCGGTGGGCTTGTCGCTGCCGCTGCAGGCGGCGAGAGAAAACACCATCGCACAAGAGAGGGTGAGGGCGGTCAATTTCTTCATCATCATACTGTTTCTCCTTCTCCATATCTGAAATGATTGGAATGGCTTCGGCTGGTTTTGTGCAGGCATACGTCTGTATTCCTGTCCTCCTGTTATACAAGCATATTACCACGTTCCATTTTGCCCTGCAACTGTTTTTCGCTCCCTTCGACAACAATCCCCGTTTTGTCCAAATTTTCAACCCCAATTTTGAACATGTTCACCAGTTTTTCAAACTTCTGCTTGTCACGCCTTCAAAAGTGTGATATGGTACTGTTGTAGATTTGTTATACAACTAGACCGTTCTTGGGCTGTGAAGGAGTTGTCCGCCATGAAGAAGATCGTCAAG
The DNA here is from genome assembly GCA_900540545.1 of uncultured Eubacteriales bacterium. Classification (GTDB taxonomy): domain Bacteria; phylum Bacillota; class Clostridia; order Oscillospirales; family Oscillospiraceae; genus Intestinimonas. The sequence goes on along the minus strand of UQGJ01000060.1, from coordinate 6,490 downwards.
TCCAGCCTCACCGACCAGATATTCGACTATATCCAGGAGGAGATCGTCAAGGGCACCTGGAAGCCGGGAGAGAAGCTCCCCTCGGAGACCGAGCTCTCCGCCTCCCTGGGGGTCAGCCGCATGTCCCTGCGCAGCGCCATCCAGCGCAGCTGCGCCATGGGCCTGACCGAGACCCGGGTGGGCGAGGGCACCTTCGTGCGCAGCTTCAACCTGCGCTCCTATTTCGCCGAGCTCTACCGTCTGCGGCTCCTGGGCCGGGACCCCAACGAGATCAACGACCTGCGCCATGTGCTTCAAATCGGCAGCGTCCGCCTGGCCCTGGAGGACGGCATCGACGACAGGGACCTGGCCGTGCTGGAACAGTTGGACGCCGACATGGAGCAGGCCGCCCAAAACAACGACCTGGACGCCTTCCATACCGCCGACGTCCAGTTCCACCGCGGGGTCTGCGAATTGTGCAAGAACAACCTCCTCTATCAGATATACGATGCGGTGGAGTCCCTTCTGGACGACGTGACCCGGGAGAACGTCCAGCGTTCCACCCAGCGGGCGGGCAGCTTCAAGCTGGTGCTGGAGCACCACCGGGAAATCCTGGAGAGCCTGCGCACCAAGGACCTGGACCGCTTCATCGCCGCCATGATGGACTCCCGCGCCCGCTCCCACAGCTACTATACCAAGTGACCCTGTTCGACTCTATACGAAAAATTTTCCGCCCCCTCTTGACAGGGGGCGGAAAATTTGTTAGTATGCTTGTATAACAAGCTAGCACACATACAGGTCATTCTTCCTGTCCCTCCTGTTAAAGAGATAAGGAGCGTGTACTGTATGAAAATCACCAGCGTGGACGTGATCGAGTGTAAGCCCAACGTCATGGGCAAGGTCATCTGCGTGCGCATCAACACCGACCACAAGGACATCTATGGCTATGGCGAGGTGGGCCTCTCCTACGGCAAGGCCCACTATGCCGGCGTGGGCATCGCCCGGGACTTCGGCGAGCTCATCGTGGGCATGGACCCCCTGAAGCCGGAGCTCATCTGGGAGACCATCTTCCGCACCACCTTCTGGGGCCTGGGCGGCGGCACGGTCATCAACGCCGGCATGAGCGCCATCGACACCGCCCTGTGGGACATCATGGGCAAGGCCCACGGCGTGCCCGTCTACCAGCTCTTGGGGGGCAAGACCAACGACAAGATCAGGGCCTACGCCAGCCAGCTCCAGTTCGGCTGGGGGCCCGACCACCTCTTCCTCACCGACCCCCCCGACTACGCCCGGGCCACCGAAAGCGCCCTGGCGGAGGGCTACGACGCCATCAAGGTGGACCCCATGGGGGTCACCGACGATGGGAAGTGGGCCAGAGAGGCCACCAACCCCAACTGGAAGATGCGGGGCAAGCTCAGCGAGAAGATGCTGGACACCTGCTACCGGCGCACCGAGGCCATGCGCCAGGCGGGGGGCAAGGACCTGGACATCATCATCGAGACCCACTCCTACCCCGACCTGAACACCGGCATCCAGCTGGGCGAGCGCCTGGAGCCCCTGGGCATCTACTATTACGAGGAGCCCTGCAACCCCCTCAACGTGGACAACATGCTGGAGATCCACCGGGCTCTGCCCCGGGTGGCCCTGGCCAGCGGCGAGCGCATCTACACCCGCTGGGGCTTCCGGGAGTATCTGGAGAAGCACGTCCTCCAGGTCATCCAGCCCGACCTCACCATCTGCGGCGGCATCTCCGAGACCAAGAAAATCTGCGACATGGCCAACATCTACGACGCGGCGGTGCAGCTGCACATCTGCGGCGGCCCCATCGCCACCGCTGCCAGCCTCCAGGTGGAGGCGGTCATCCCCAACTTCCTCATCCACGAGGTCCACGAAGGGGCCATCAAGCAGGACATGCGGGAGCTGGGCAAATACGAGGACATCAAGCCCGTGGGCGGCGCTTACGACGTGCCCGACCGCCCCGGCATCGGCCAGGAGCTGTCCCAAAAGGCCCTGGACGAGGCCGTCAACGTCTATACCTGCCAGTAACCATTTTCCCCCCCTCCCAACGACAGAGGGCCGCGCACCTGACGGTGCGCGGCCCTCTGTCGTCGTTTTACCGGTTGAGCTGGTGGATGGCTTTTCCCAGGGCGGCTTCCACGGCCTCGGCGGCGCCCTCGGAGAAGGTGGGGTGGGGGTGGATGACCGCCGAAAGCTGCTCCAGGGTCTTGCCCTCAGAGACGGCGAGAGTGAACTCGGCCACCAGGTCCGTGGCCCGCTCGCACAGGAGCTGGGCGCCCAGGACTACGCCGGTGTCGGCGTGGGCCAGGACCTTGATATAGCCCCGGCCCGCTCCGGCGATGATGCTCCGGCCGTTGCCGGTCATCAGGTACTTCCCTGTTCTCACCGGGATACCCGCCTCCTTGGCGGCGGCCTCGGTGAGGCCCACGCAGGCGATCTCCGGGCTGGTGTAGACGCAGGAGGGGACGGTGTTCAAATCCATGGGGGGCCGCTCCCCCGCCATGAGGCTCACGGCGTTGATGCCCTGGGCGGAGGCCACGTGGGCCAGTTGGATATTCCCCGCCACCACGTCGCCAATGGCATAGATGCCGGGGATGGCGGTCTCGAAGTTCCCGTCCACCGGGATGGCCCCCTTCACCAGCCCCAGGTCCAGGCCGGGGGCGCAGAGGCCGTCGGTATTGGGGCGGCGGCCGGTGGCCACCAGAACGGCGGCGGCGGTGACAGAGTCGGTCTTGTCCTTGGCGGTGAAGGTGCAGGTCATGCCCTCCCCTGTCCGATCCACCCGCTCCACCTTCGCGGCGGTGTGGATGGTCACGCCCTGCTTTTTCAGGGACATGGACAGGTTTTGGGCCAGCTCCTTGTCCAGGGTGGGCAGGATGCGGTCCAGGGCCTCGATCACCGTGACCTGGCAGCCCAGGGCGGCGTAGAGGCTGGCAAACTCCATGCCGATGACGCCGCCGCCGATGATGGTGAGGCTGGGGTACAGGGGGAAGGGGCCGTCCAGCAGGTGGTCGCTGGTGACCACGCCGTCCTGGTCCAGGCCGGGGATGGGGGGCAGGGCGGGGCGGGCGCCGGTGGCGATGAGGATGCGTTTGGTCTCCAGGACCTCCTCCCCCACCCGGACCCTGCCGGGGGCCTCGATGGCGGCGGCGGCGGAGAACATCTCCACCTTGTTGCCCTTCAGAAGGTTTTGGACGCCGGTTCGGAGGGTCTCCACCACTTCGGCCTTTCTGGCCTCTATTCCTTGCGGCTCTAGGGTCACGCCGGATACGTGGAGTCCGAAGACATCCGAATTCTGTACCAAATGGAACAGTTTTGCGGTGTGGAGCAGGGTTTTGGTGGGGATACATCCACGGTTCAGGCAGGTCCCCCCCACTTTGTCCCGCTCGACAAGGGCGGTGTGCAGGCCGAGCTGGGCGGCGCGGATGGCGGCCACGTAGCCGCCGGGGCCGCCGCCGATGATGATTAGGTCGTACATGAGATAACCTCCATGAGGGTAATGCAGAATGACGCCCACGGGGCGGGACGGGGGATGCGGATTGCCACACCAGTCTGCGGACTGGTTCGCAATGACAGATGGGGGGCGGGACGGGGACGGGGGATAGGACCGCCGAGGGCGGCGGTCCCCACAGGTCCTTTCGGAATCAGAACTGGTAGCGGAGGATGGGGTGGCGGGCGGCGGTGACCTCGTCGGGACGGGTGATGGGGGTCTTATGGGGGGCGGTGTGGAGGGACTCCGGGTCGGTATCGGCTTTGGCGCGGATGGCCTTCAGGACCTCCACGGCGTGGTCCAGGGTCTCCCGGGACTCGGTCTCGGTGGGCTCGGCCATAAGGGCCTCCTCCACGATGAGGGGGAAGTACATGGTGGGCGGGTGGATGCCGTCGTCCAGCAGGGCCTTGGCCACGTCCATGGCGGTGACCCCTTTTTCTTTCTTGAGATTCGCCAAAGTGAGGACGAATTCGTGCATACAGGGGGCGTCGCCGTAGGCCACGTCATAGGCGCCCTTGAGCATATCCCGCATGTAGTTGGCGTTGAGGACGGCCCCCTGGGCGGCGGCGGTGATGCCGTCGGACCCCAGGGTGAGGATATAGGTCAAAGCCCGGACCACCACGGCGAAGTTGCCGTAGAACTCCTTCACGCTGCCGATGGATTTGGCGGGGGCCTGGAACTCCAGTCCGTCGGCCCCCTCCGCCACATGGTACAGGGGGAGGAAATCCTGCAAAAACGCCTTGCAGCCCACGGGACCGGAGCCGGGGCCGCCGCCGCCGTGGGGGGTGGAGAAGGTCTTGTGCAGGTTCAGGTGGACCAAATCGAAGCCCATGTCGCCGGGGCGGACCACGCCCATGACGGCGTTGAGGTTGGCCCCGTCGTAGTAGCACAGGCCCCCCGCGTCGTGGATGATGGTGGTGATCTCCAGGATATTGGGGTCGAAGATACCCAGGGTGTTGGGGTTGGTGAGCATGAGGCCGGCGGTATCGGGGCCAACGGCGGCCCGGAGGGCATCCAGGTCCACCCCGCCCTGGGGGTTGGAGGGCACGTTGACCACGGTGAAGCCGCACATGGCGGCGGAGGCCGGGTTGGTGCCGTGGGCGGAGTCGGGGACGATGATCTTGGTCCGGGCGGCGTCCCCCCGGTCCTGGTGGTACTTCTTCACCATGAGCAGGGCGGTGAACTCGCCGTGGGCCCCGGCGGCGGGCTGGAAGGTCATGGCGTCCATGCCGGTGATCTCGCACAGCAGGTCCTCGGCCAGATAGAGGACCTCCAGGCAGCCCTGGGTGGTCTCCTGGCCCTGGCTGGGGTGGACCCCGGCGAAGCCTGGCAGGGCGGCGGTCTCCTCGTTGATGCGGGGGTTATACTTCATGGTGCAGGAGCCCAGGGGGTAGAAGCCGTTGTTGACCCCGTGGGAGCGGCGCTCCAGCTCGGAGTAGTGGCGGGACAGGTCCACCTCGGCCAGCTCGGGCAGGGGGAGGGGCGTTTTGCGCTTCACGTCCTCCATCAGGTGGACCTCCGGCACGTCCAGGGGGGGCAGCAGGCCGCACTTGCGGCCCGTTCTGCTCTTCTCAAATAGTAACTCCATCTCAGCACACCTCCCTGATGGCCGCTTCCAGCGCGTCTATCTCGTCCTTCGTGTTCAGCTCGGTGGCGCACCAGAGGATGCCGTTCTCCACGGGCAGGCCGCCCAGGATGCCCCGGAGGGCCAGGCCGTCCAGCAGCTTTTCCGGCTTACAGGGGCAAGTGGTGACGAACTCGTGGAAGTAGGGGCCGGGATAGACCATGTCGAAGCCGGGGACCGAGCAGATGCGCTCGGCGGCGTACCGGGCCTTCGCCATACACTGCTCGGCCACCTGGCGCAGGCCGTCCGGGCCCATGGCGGCCAGATAGACGGCGGCGGTCATGGCGCACAGGGCCTGGTTGGAGCAGACGTTGGAGGACGCCTTCTCCCGGCGGATGTGCTGCTCCCGGGCCTGGAGGGTGAGGACGAAAGCCCGGTTGCCGTCATGGTCGGTGGTCTGGCCCACGATGCGGCCGGGGAGCTGGCGCTTCATGGCGTCGGTACAGGCCATAAAGCCCAGGTAGGGGCCACCGAAGCTGAGGGGCATACCCAGGGGCTGGCCCTCGCCCACGGCCACGTCGGCCCCGCACTCGGCGGGGGTCTTGAGGACGGCCATGGCGATGGGGTTGACCCCCATGACGTACTTGGCCCCGGCGGCGTGGACGGCCTCGCCCAGCCTGTCGGCGGGCTCGATGCGGCCGTAGTAGTTGGGCTGCTGGAGGTAGACGCAGGCCACGGAGTCGTCCAGGAGGGCGGTCAGGGCGTCGGCGTCGGTGAAGCCGTTCTTCATGGGGACGGTTTTGACCTCCATGCCGCTGCCGAAGCAGTAGGTCTCGATGGTCCGGCGGACCATGGGATGGGCGGCGGCGGAGACCAGGACGGTGGCGCGCTTGCGGTCCCGGCACATGGCCACGGCCTCGGCGGCGGCGGATGCCCCGTCATAGAGGGAGGCGTTGGACACGTCCATGCCGGTGAGGGCGCAGATCATGGTCTGGTACTCGAAGATGGACTGGAGGACGCCCTGGGAGATCTCGGCCTGATAGGGGGTGTAGGCGGTGAGGAAGGTCTCCTTGGAGGTGACGGATTTGACGATGGAGGGGATGTAGTGCTTATAGGCCCCCGCGCCCCGGAACACCGAGGGGAACACGGTGTTCTTGGAGGCGAGGCCCTCCAGGATGCGGCGGACCTCCAGCTCGGACTTGCCCTCGGGCAGGTCCAGGCGGGTGAGCTTCATGTCCGCGGGGACCTGGGCGTAGAGGTCGTCGATGCTCTGGCAGCCGATGGCGGAGAGCATGGATTGGCGCTCAGAGGGGGTGGCGGGGATGTAGCTGGCCATGGGGAATCAGCTCCTTTCGTGGTGGAGAATTGGGGGGCCCCCGAGGGGGCCTCCGGCGGGTCCCCTTTCTTCTCGAAGAAAGGGGACGGAAAGAAGGACCAGG
>UQGJ01000059.1 GCA_900540545.1 uncultured Eubacteriales bacterium | reverse complement strand
GTCGGCCCCCTGGTTTTCTTTCGGTTCCTTTCTCAAATGAGAAAGGAACGCCCCCCGCAGGGGTCGCGCCCCCCTTGTAATTTCCCCCAAAACAAGGTATGATAATCCCACATTCCCCAGGAAAGGAAGTCCCCCATGATTTTCGACACCCACGCCCACTATAACGACGACGCCTTCGACGCCGACCGGGACGCCCTGCTGTCCGCCCTCCCCGCCAAAGGCGTCTCCCTGGTGGTCTGCCCCGGCTGCGACGTCCCCACCTCCCAGGCCTGCATCGACCTGGCCCAGCGCTATGACTACATCTACGCCGCCGCCGGCTTCCACCCCGAAAACCTGGCCGGGGCCGCCCTGTCCGACCTGGACCAGATCAAGGCCCTGTGCGCCCACCCCAAGGTGAAGGCCGTGGGGGAGATCGGCCTGGACTACTACTGGCTGAAAACCCCAGAGGAGCGGGCCAACTCCTGGGACTTCTTCGACGCCCAGCTCTCCCTGGCCGAGGAGCTGGACCTGCCCGCCGTCGTCCACGACCGGGACGCCCACAGGGACTGCCTGGACATCGTCCGGGCCCACCCCAAGGCCCGGGGGGTCTTTCACTGCTGCTCCGAAAGCGTGGAGGACGCCAAGGTCCTGATCCGCCTGGGCTGGATGCTCTCCTTCACCGGCAACATCACCTTCAAGAACGCCCGGCGGGCCATTGAGGTGCTGGAGTGGGCCCCCCTGGAGTCCGTCATGCTGGAGACCGACGCCCCCTATATGGCCCCGGAGCCCCACCGGGGGAGCCGCTGCGACTCCTCCTACATCCCCCTCATGGCCCAGCGCATCGCCGACCTCAAGGGCATGGACCGGGACGAGGTCCTGCACATCACCCTGGAAAACGGCAAACGGTTTTTCCACATCCCGTAACCAAGAGAGGAGTTTTTTTCATGGAAACCATCAGCTATGAATATGGCGATAGTCTTTATGTCAACCTGACCAACCGCTGCGACTGCCGCTGCGTCTTCTGCCTGCGGCACAACGGCCACAAGGGGTCCATCTACGCCGACGACCTGTGGCTGGAACACGAGCCCACCCGGGAGGAGGCCCTGGCGGACCTGCTGGCCCGGGACCTGTCCGCCTACCCGGAAATCGTCTTCTGCGGCTTCGGGGAGCCCACCTACCGGCTGGACGACCTGCTGTGGCTGGTGGACCGAATGAAGGAGCGGGTGCCCAACCTGCCCCCGGTGCGCATCAACACCAACGGCCACGCCAACCTCATCCTGGGCCGGGACGTGACCCCGGAGCTGAAGGGCCGCATCGACGTGCTTTCCATCTCCCTCAACGGCTCCACGCCGGAGGAGTACTGCGCCGTCACCCAGCCCAGGGACGGCACGGCCGCCTGGGACGCCATGCTGGATTTCACCCAAAAGGCCGCCCAATCTGTCCCCAAGGTGATGATGACCATCGTGGACAAGGACAAGACCCCCCAGGAGATCGACGCCTGCCGGACCCTGGCCCAGCGCCTGGGCGCCACCCTCCGGGTGCGGGCCTACATCCCGGATTAAGGAAAACGCCGGACGCCCACAGGCGTCCGGCGCTTGTTTCATTTCTCCCCGTCCCGGTCCATCCCCTTACGGAACCACTCTCTTTTGATGTGCTCCGTATAGATGGACATGACCCGGTAAAACGTGTCGATGTCCTCCTGGCTGCACTGGTCCAGCAGGGCGTGGAGGGTGGAACGGCGGTTGAGCTCGTCGTAGTGCACGTGCTCCTCGCACAGGCGCTTCCCTTTCACGCTGAGGAACAGCCGCCGCTTCTTGGCATCGGACTCGTCGGGCACCCGGATAAGATAGCCCCGCTCCTCAAACATGTTCACCATTTTGGAGATGAGGCTCTTGCTCCTGCGGTAGCCCGCGGCCAACTCCGTGGCGGTGATACCGGGGTTGTGGTCGATGTACTCCAGCATGTGCACCTCGGTCATGCTGAACACCTCATTGCCCCCGTAATCCTTGCGCATATCTTCGTATTCGGTGAAACAATCAATAAAGTCATACACGATGTGAGACCTTTTATTGAGTTCCGCGCCCGACATCATTGTCTCTTCCATATGGCATCTCTCCGTGCATTCTTTTGAAAAATCCTGCTGCATTTTAGCTTTGTTATCCTACATGATACTCTTTTTTGTCTCTCGGGTCAATGGGGTCTCCGCGGCAAAGCCGCCCTATTAGTTTTTATAAAAACTAATAGGGCGGCTTTCTTTATTCGACAAATTTATATGTTATTCTGCACAATATATGCAAAATTATTTTTCTATACTTAACAAAGTTAACATTTTTTATTGACTATTTTCTGCGCAGGTGGTATAAGTTGTTCATAGCAAGAACAAACATTGCGTACAGAGGTGAACAACCATGAACATCAAAGACCTGGAGGTGCCGGACCGGCGGGGGAGCTGCAGCACAAAATGGGATGGTCTGGAAGGGCTCTTCGGCGACAAGGACCTCCTCTCCATGTGGGTGGCCGACATGGACTTCAAAGCCCCGCCCGCGGTGGGGCAGGCGCTGAAACAGACGGCGGAGTACAACGTCTACGGCTACTATCTCCCCAGCGACGGCTACTACGACGCCTTTATCGACTGGGAGCGCCGCCGCCACGGCTACGAGGTCCGGCGGGACTGGCTCCGCTATTCCACAGGCGTGGTGTCCGGCATCTTCTGGACGGTAAACTTCATGACCCGCCCCGGCGACGCCTGCATGATCCTCTCGCCCTGTTACTACCCCTTCATGGACGCCGTGCTCCACACCGGCAGGACCCTGGTCTGCTGTCCCCTCCGGGAGGAGCAGGGGCGGTACTCCATCGACTTTGCCGACTTCGAGCGCCGGCTGGTGGAGCGCCAGGTCAAGCTCTTCATCCTGTGTTCCCCCCACAACCCGGTGGGGCGGGTGTGGACCCGGGAGGAGCTGCACACCATTATGGAGCTCTGCCGCAAGCACCACGTCTTTGTCATCAGCGACGAGATCCACCAGGACATCATCCCGGGCCCCCGGCCCCATGTCCCCACGGCCACGGTGGGGGACTACGACGACATGATGCTCACCATCACGGCGGGCAGCAAGACCTTCAATCTGGCGGGGGCGCAAAATTCCTACGTCATCATTCCCGACCCAGCCATCCGCGCCCGGTTCGACGACTACGTCAAAGGCATCCGGGTCACCCGAGGCTCCATGTTCGGTTACATCGCCGTGGAGGCCGCCTACCGCGGCGGCGAGGAATGGCTGGACACCGTGCTGGAGGCCATCCGGGGCAACGACCACTTCTGCCGGGACTATCTGGCCCGGCGCCTGCCCCAGGCCGTGGTCTCCCCCCTGGAGGGCACCTACCTGCTGTGGGTGGACCTGGCCCCCTACGTCCCCGCCGGAGAGATACAAGACTTCATGCTCAAAGAGGCCCGCATCGCCGTGGACTACGGCGACCAGTTCTTCGCCCCCGGCCACCCCGCCGACACCCATATCCGCCTGAACCTGGCCACCCCGCGCTCCAACGTGGAGCGGGCCATGGAACAGCTGGCCTCTGCAGCCCAAAAGAGGCTGACGAAATAGGAACCACACGGACCATAAGTAAGGAGGAGAGATCTCATGGCGTCCAAAGAAGTCAATTCGCCCCTGGTAAAAAAGCTGAACAAAAAGGACCTGTTCTTCATGGCAATGGGCCAGACCATCGGCGCCGGTATCATCACCAACACCGGCATCGCCATCGGTCTGAGCGGCAGCGGCGTGCTGATCGCCTATCTGCTGGCGTTCTTCGTGATGTATGTCGGCAACCTGCCCAGTATGCTCTTCGCCACCGTCCACCCCGTCTCCAGCCCCGCCTACGTGGCCACCTCCTGGCTGAATAAAAAGGTGGCCGGCTTCTGGCTGTACTGCCAGCTCCTGGCCGCCCTGGCCCAGGCCTATATGGGCGTGGCCTTCGGCACCTATCTCTCCAGCATCTGCGGCATCAACAGCAGTCTGGCCGCCTGCCTCATCGTCACCATCTTCTTCGGCATCAACCTTCTGGGCTTGAAGGATTCCGCCAAGGTCCAGAACATCACCACTGCCTTCCTGCTGCTGACCCTGCTGTCCTTCGTCGTCCTGGGCCTGCCCAAGTGCAACGTGGGCAGCATGTTCCAGAGCGAGAACCTGTTCTACGGCGGCTGGCTGGGCATCTTCAACGCCTGCGCCCTGGTCCTCTTCGGCGTGGGCGGCTGCTCCCTGCTGGGGCAGTTCGGCCCCCAGATGGAGGACCCCAAGCACAACATCCCCCTGATGACCACCGTCACCTATATCTGCTCCTTCTTCGCCTTCGGCCTGGTGGCCTTTGTCGGCTCCGGCGTGGCCCCCATCGCCGACGTGGCGGGCCAGCCCATGACCTTCCAGGCCAAGATCATCTACCCCGGCAACTGGTACATCCTCTTCGTGGTGGGCGGCGCCCTGCTGGCCATCATGACCACCATCAACTCCAACTACGCCCGGTACTGGAGCGCCATCATCCGCGGCGTGGACGAGGGCTGGCTGCCCGGCTTCATGGGCAAGCGCAACAAAAACGGCATCCCCTGGGTCCTGCTGGTCCTGTTCTGGCTCATGGCCCTGATCCCCAACCTGTTCGGCCTGAATATCGGCCAGCTCTCCAGCCTGGCCGCCGCCGTCACCCTGGTGCCCATGCTCATCCCCGTCTGGGGCTTCCTCAAGCTGCCTGAGCGGGACCCGGAGGGCTGGAACGCCACCCCCAGGATTTCCAAAATCTTTGCCACCCCCGCCTCCCGCATGCTCCTGTGCATCCTGTGCAGCGCGCTGATGGGCGTGTTCATCGTGCTGAACATCCTCAACTTCACCCCCACCACCGCCATCCTCTGCGTGGGCTACTTCGTCCTCGCCATCATCGTCTGCGCGGCCTTCGGCGGCAAGCTCATGGCCAGAGGCGAGCAGCGGCTGGCCGAGAAAAACACCAACACCTGATTAAAATCATCATAAGGAGGGCGTCATCATGCAAAACCATCTGGAAAAATGCCTGCACCCCATGCTGGCGAAGCGGGAACAGCACCTGTTCCGCGAAAAGCTCCAAACCGCCATGAAACAGCGCGGCATCGGCTATCTGCTCCTCCAGAACCCGGCCAACGTGTTCTACGCCACAGGCTACATCCCCCTGGTGGGCAGCTGTGTGGCCGTGGTCCCCGCCGACGGCGACATCCACCTCATCATCAGCACCCTGGAGAGCGCCGATGCCTATGCCTCCACCGTGGACATCGACGTGCGGGAGTTCATGTCCTGGGTGTTCATCGACGACGGCAGCGAGGCCTCCCGCCGGGACAAGGGAGACGTGATGGACCCCGAGGCCCCGGTCCACATGACCCTGGACATCCTGCAAACCCTCCCCATGGACGGCAAGGTGGGCGTGGAACTGGGGAGCATCTCCCACCACTTTTACGCCGCGCTGACCGCCGCCCTGCCCCAGGGCGCGGTGGTGGACGGCTCGGCCGTGGTGCGGGACTGCCGGGTGGTAAAGACCCCCTGGGAAATCGACATGCTCCGCCTGGCCGCCCAGCAGCTGGACCTGGCCTGGAAGCACATGGCCGTGGACATCAAGCCCGGTATGCCCGCCTGGAAGCTGGACGCCATGTTCACCTATTATTCCGGCCTGCTCAACCTGGAGCACGGCACCATGTCCCGGGGCAGCTGCTTCATCCCCGCCGCCGGACCCTATTTCGGCCTGTGCGGCATGCCCCGGGGATATATCCTGAAAGCCGGAGACGTCATCAAGTTCGACGTGGGCTTCAAATATCTGGGCTATAACTCGGACATCGCCCGCACCTTCGCCGTGGGCGGCGTAGCTCCCGACGAGGTCCTGGAGGTCTACGAGACCCTTTATAAGGCCAACCGCCTGGGCGTAAGCATGCTCAAACCCGGCGTCGCCATGTGCGACATCTACCGTGCCGTCCGGGCCGACGTGGAGAAGAGCCGCCTCATCCCCCAGTATCCCCGGGGCCACGTGGGCCACTCTGTGGGCTGCGGCGAGGGGGCGGAGGAATACCCCACCCTGGCGCCCAACACCCAGTACATCCTGGAGCCCAATATGGTGCTCTGCCTGGAGACCCCCTACTCCGCCACCGGCGCGGCCCCGGTCACAGGCGGCTTCAACCTGGAGGACACCCACGCCATCACCGCCGACGGCTGTGACTCCTTTACCACCATGCCCGACAGCATCTTCTGGAACTGACGATTCCCTCTCTCTTTCCCTCTCCACGGCAGCGGGGCCGACGCCATGATGGCGTCCGGCCCCGCTGCCTTTTCTTACGCCGCCTCTTCCAGCTCCTGGCGGGCCTCGGACTCGCTGTCGGCCGAGAACAGGAAGCGGCCCGCGCCGTCGTAGACCTCCACATGCTCCCGCACCCATTTCATCGTGATTTCCATGGTTTGCCGCTCCTTTCTTTTCTTAGGTTGCCCTAAGTATACAAAAAGAGCTGTCCCATAGAACGGACTTTTGTTCCAGCAGAACAAATCATTTTCGCCTGCACAAAAGACGGAGGACGGGCCGCCGGGGTCGGCGGCCCCTACGGCAGAAACCAAAGGTCTCTTGTAGGGGCCGCCCACTGGGCGGCCCTTGCAGACTGCCAATGGGCGGAATGCCCAGTAAAAGACGCATAGACCAATGGCGGCTTGTTTGCACCGAGTAAAACGCAACGACTCCCAAGTCTTGCCCGGTCATATGCCGAGGGGCGGCAGCCGGAGTTGTTCGACTGCCAGACCGATACGAGCTGCAACGGCTTTCCAGTTTTGCCTACTAACGAGAACCGTACCGCCGCCCGGAAGTTCCCCGGGGTCCAGGGGGCCGACAATAGGGGCTTGAAAAGCCCCGTGTCGGCCCCCTGGTTTTCTTTCGGTTCCCTTTCTGAAACCAGAAAGGGAACCCCCCGGAGGGACTCCGCCCCCGGCAGGGCCCCGCCCTGACAAAAAGGCCCCGCCGTGGCGTAGCCACGGCGGGGCCCTTCCCCAATCCAATTCTTACAGTCCCTTCACCACGCCCGCACATCTGGGGCACAGCTCCGGATGCTCGTGGTCCTCGCCCACGTGGTCGTCATGATTCCAGCAGCGGACGCACTTGGCGGCCTCGGACAGCTTCACGGCGATGGTGCAGGGGATCAGGCAGTCGGGCATAGCCTCGCCCTCCACCTTGCCGTCCGTCACCGTCACCTTGCTGACGATGCACAGGGCGGCCAGATCCACGCCCTCCAGGAAGCTCACGTCCCCGGCGCTGCCTACGCCGATGGTGACCTCGGTGTCCTGGGCCTTCTTGAACACGCCGCTGCTGCGGGCGTTCTCCAGGGCCTTGTTCACCGCGTCCCGGACCGAGATGAGCTTCTCCCAGCGCTCCTTGTCCGCCCCCGCCAGGGCCAGGGCGGCGTTGTCGCCGGGCATGTCGTTGAGCAGCACGCTCTCGGCGTTCACGTCCTTGGCGTGGGGCATGGCGCACCAAATCTCGTCGGAGGTAAAGGCCAGGATGGGGGCGATGAGGCGGGTCATGCCGTCCAGGATGGTGTAGAGGGCGGTCTGGGCGGAGCGGCGGGCCTGGCCGGTGGGGGCCTCACAGTAAAGGCGGTCCTTGATGACGTCCAGATAGAGGTTGGACATGTCGATGACGCAGAAGTTGTAGACGGCCCGGTACACGCCGTGGAACTCGTAGCGGTCGTAGGCCTCCCGAACGGTCTTGACCAGCTCGTTGAAGCTGTGCAGGGCGTAGCGGTCCAGCTCCTCCATGTCGGCGTAGGCCACGGCGTCGGTGTCCGGGTCGAAGCCCGCCAGGTTGCCCAGCATGTAGCGGGCGGTGTTGCGGATTTTTAGGTAGGCCTGGGACAGCTGCTTCATGATGTCGCCGGAGATGCGCATGTCCTGGGTGTAGTCGGCGGAGGCCACCCACAGGCGGAGCATGTCCGCGCCGTAGTCCTTGATGACCTCCTCGGGGCCCACGGCGTTGCCCAGGGACTTGTGCATGGCCTTGCCCTCGCCGTCCACGGTCCAGCCGTGGGTGATGATCTGCTTGTAGGGGGCGCAGCCCTTGGCGGCGATGGAGGTGAGCATGGAGGACTGGAACCAGCCCCGGTACTGGTCGCCGCCCTCCAGATACACGTCGGCGGGGAAGTGGAGGTAGGGGCGCTCGTCCAGCACGGCGGCGTGGGTGGAGCCGGAGTCGAACCACACGTCCATGATGTCGGACTCCTTGGTGAAGTGGGTGTGGCCGCACTTGGGGCAGACAAAGCCCTGGGGCACCAACTCGTCGGCGGTCTTGTCGAACCAGATGTTGGAGCCGTTCTCCCGGAAGAGGGCGGCCACGTGGGCGATGGTCTCGGGGGTGACGATGTCCGCGCCGCATTCGGCGCAGTAGAAGATGGGGATGGGTACGCCCCACACCCGCTGGCGGCTGATGCACCAGTCGTTGCGCTCGGTGATCATGCTTGTCATGCGGTCCTTGCCCCAGTCGGGCTTCCACTGGATGCCGTCGCAGGCTTTGACCGCCGCGTCCTTGATGGCGTCCACGGAGCAGAACCACTGCTCCGTGGCCCGGTAGATGATGGGGTGCTTGCAGCGCCAGCAGTGGGGGTAGGAGTGGGTGATGTTCTCCTTGGCCAGGAGGAAGCCCTCCCGCTCCAGGTCCTCCACCACCATGTCGTTGCCCTTGGCGTAGAACTGGCCGTTGTAGCGCTCATCGGTCATCACGCCCTTGGCGTTGACGGGCACGGGCACGCCGATGTGGGTGAGCCCCGCCTTGTCGTACTGCTGGCAGATGGCGAAGTCCTCCGCGCCGAAGCCCGGGGCGGTGTGGACGCAGCCGGTGCCGGCGTCCAGAGTGACGTGCTCGCCGTTGAGGACCACGCTCTCCCGGTCAAAGAGGGGGTGGGTGGCCCTCATCAGCTCGAAGTCGCTGCCCTTGAGGGTAGCCAGGACCTTGCAGGCGCCGAAGTCGATGCCCGCTGCCTTGCACACGCCCTCGGCCAGGTCCTTGGCCAGGATGTAGACCTCGCCGTTGGGGGCCTGGAGCAGCACGTAGTCGAAATCGGCGTTGAGACAGATGGCGAAGTTGCCGGGGATGGTCCAGGGGGTAGTGGTCCAGATGACGAAATAGGTCTTGGACAGGTCGGCGTACTGGGCCAGCTTGCCCTGGTCGTCCCGGACGGGGAACTTGACGAAGATGGTGGTGCAGGGGTCGTCGGCGTACTCGATCTCGGCCTCGGCCAGGGCGGTCTGGTCGTGGGGGCACCAGTACACGGGCTTCATGCCCTTGTAGATGAAGCCCTGCTCGGCCATCTTGCCGAACACCTCGATCTGCTTGGCCTCGAAGGAGGGCTTGAGGGTGATATAGGGGTCGTCCCACTCGCCCAGGACGCCCAGGCGCTTGAACTGCTCCCGCTGCTTGTCCACGAAGCCCAGGGCGTACTCCCGGCACTTGTCCCGGAACTCGGCGGTGGTCAGCTCCTCCCGCTTGACCTTCTTGTCCTTGAGAATGGCGGACTCCACGGGCAGGCCGTGGGTGTCCCAGCCGGGGACGTAAGGGGAGCAGTAGCCGGTCATGTTGCGGTGCTTGACGATGATGTCCTTCAAAATCTTGTTCAAGGCGGTGCCGATGTGGATGTTGCCGTTGGCGTAGGGGGGGCCGTCGTGGAGGACGAACAGGGGCTTGCCCTCGTTGCGGGCGATCATCTTGTGGTAGAGGTCCTTGTCGTACATGGCCTGGAGCATCTCCGGCTCCCGCTTGGGCAGGCCCGCCCGCATGGGGAAGTCGGTCTGGGGCAGGTTGACGGTCTGGTTGTAATCCATGGGTGTTCTTCCTCCTGTATTCATTTCTCATTATTTATGTTATGATAATCCAAAAAGGGGGTATTTGGTATGACCATCATGGAAGGGTATCGGGCGGCCCACTGCTTTTTGCACATGCTCTGGGATGAAGCCCAGTGGGAGGAGCTGGGGGATATTCTGAGCGGCATGAGCCTGCTGCCGGACAACACCTCCGCCGACCCCCGGTTTACCGGGGACTGGCGCGACGCCTCCAAGCAGGCGCTGGGGCTCGGATGGTCCACCAACCTGACGCCCGAGGGGGCTTTTGCCACAATGACGGCCTTTCTCCGCGGCTGGGCGGCGGTCCACTCCGACGGGACCATCGACGGGCTCTGCGACAGTCTGGACGAGACCGGCCCCGAGCGTACCGACTGGGACGAGGCCGTCCGGCAGGCGCTGGACGGCAGCTACGACCCCTGCATGTACTGGATCACGGGGCCGCTGTCGGAGCGGGAGGAGCCGTGAGGGCCGCCCCTGCGGAGACGGGAAAACGAAAAACGCCTTTGTCTCCTAAGAGACAAAGGCGTTTGATTCTCCTCTGCGGTACCACTCTTGTTGCCGCGTCATGCGGCCGCTCGACGGCAGGGTAACGATGCCAACCGTTCCGGCTTACTTTGTTCAGCCGGACCGCTCCAAGGTGATCCTTCGCGTCCCTTCCCCGTCCGCCTCGCACCAAAACGGCGGCTCTCTGTGCGGCTCCGGGTCGCTACTCGTCCTTTTCCAAGCGTTTTTCCCTATTGCCAGAGTATCTTAACCGTTTTGCGGTGCTTTGTCAAGCCTTTACTTGATTTCGTAGTCCTTCCCGAACTGGAGGTGGTCGAAATCGATGCGGCGGGTGGTCTCGCTCTCGGCGGGCTCCGGGTCCTCCCTGGGGGCCTCGGCCCGGGCCTTGGTCAGCTCCTGGTAGAGGCTGACGGGGGCCTCCGCTGCGGCGGGGGCCGCCTCCTCCAGGTCGGGCAGCTCCTTGGTGTCCTCCTCCGGGGCGGGCTCATCGGCCAGGACCCGCTGCATGGAGGCCTCGATATCCTGGGCGGCGGCCACCACCGGGTCGGCCTTGGGGGCCGGGGGCGGGGCCATCTGGCCCAGGCTGTTGAGGTAGTCCATCTCATGCTGGTAGAGGTCCTTGAGCTTGGCGATATAGGCGGTGGCGGCGTTCTGGGCGGCGGTGAGGCGGAGCTGCTCGGCCTCCATCTCCCGGCGCAGTCCGGCCACCTTTTCCCGGGCCTCGGCCTCGGCCTGGCTGACCAGGTCGCCCTTTTTCTGCTCGGCCTCCCGGACCATCTGGTCGGCCATCTGCTGGGCGGTGAGCAGGGTCTTGCGCATGGCGTCCTCGGTGGAGCGGTACTCCTCCACCTTGTCCACCAGTACCTTCATCTTGCTCTTGAGGGCCGCGTTTTCCTTGTACAGGGTGGTGTAGTCCTCGGTGAGCTGGTCGAGGAACTCGTCCACCATGGCCATGTTATAACCGCCGAAGGACGCCTTGGCAAAGGCGTGCTCGGAGACTTCCTGGGGGGTCAGCATATCGGGTCACTCCATTTCTCTATGTAAGGGCGCGGGCGACCGCAAGGGTCGCCCCTACGAGTCGGTGGTAAGGGCGGCCCTTGCGGCCGCCCGCATTGCCGAATCAGAAATAAAGCCCGTTGTTCTCCAGCTCGTCGATCAAGTCGCCCAAGATGTCCACGTTGTACGGGGTGATGATGTAGGTGGAGATGGCGACCTTTTTGATCTTGCCCTCGTTGGCGTAGGCCACGCCGGAGAGGAAGTCCAGCAGGCGGCGGGCAATGTCCTTGTTGGTCTGCTCCAGATTGAGGACCACGGTGCGCTTCTCCCGCAGATGGTCGGCGATCTCGGCGGCGTTCTCGAAGCGGTCGGGCTTCACCAGCACCACCTGAAGCTGAGTGGTGGTGTGGATATTGACCACCTTGTTGCTGCGGCGCATCTCCGGCTGGGAGTCGAAAATGGTGCCGGTGGCGTCGCTGCCGCGGGTCTCGCGGGTCTTTTCCTTGCGCTCTACCCGGGATACGGGCTCGAAGTCGTCAAACTCCTCGTCCTCCTCGTCCTCGTAGGGGCGGGCCAGCCGCTTCAACTCGTCAATGAATCCCATATTGAACTTCCTTTCAATCAAGTCTTACTCCGGCTGGTGCAGGGGCGGACGGGGCCCGAACAGGGCGGTGCCCACCCGGACCAGGGTGGCCCCTTCCCGGACCGCGTCCTCATAGTCTCCGCTCATGCCCATGGAGAGACAGTCAATCTCAGAGTTATTATCTCCTATTTTCGTTCTTATGTCAACAAAAAGCTGGCGGGTTTTCCGGAAAAACACAGAATTGTCACCCGGATGCACAGCCACGGGGGGAATCGCCATCAATCCCCGCAGGCGCACGTGCTCTTTTGCCTGGGCCAGAAGGGCCAGGTCCAGCAGCTCGTCCACCGGGCAGCCGCCCTTGCTCTCCTCGCCGCCGATATTGACCTCCAGCAAAATGTCCTGGACGATACCCAACTTTTCCGCCTGCTTGTCCACCGCCTCCAGGAGCCTGGGGGAGTCCACGGACTCCAGCAGGTCCACCCGGCCCACCACGAACTTGACCTTGTTGGTCTGGAGGTGGCCGATGAAATGGATCTTTGCCCCGTCGTAGGCGTAGTCGTCCAAGTGGCCGGTGAGTTCCTGGACCCGGTTCTCGCCGCAGACGGTGACGCCGGCGGCAATGGCGGCCCGGATGGTGTCCGAGGTCTGGACCTTGGTGGCGGCCACCAGCGTGACCTCCGCCGGGTCCCGGCCCGCCGCCACGGCGGCCCGGGCGATGTTTTCCTGCACGCGGGCGATATTTTCCTGGAGTGTCATCTCTTTCTACCTCCCTGATATGTGGCGGCCGCCATATATGGCGGCCGCCCCTCATTTATTGCACGACCTTGCCGTCATACAGGTCCACGGCGGCGACGATGACCTCGTCCCCGGCGCGGAGGGCGGTGCGGGCCTCCGGGTCCACGGGCTTGAGCAGGTAATAGTCCCCGTCGTCGGCCACGATGGCGGTCTCCTTGAACTCGGCCTGGGCCCCCACTAGAACAAAAACCCCGGTGGCCTGGCGCTGGCCGGTGACCTCCTTGGTCTCCGGGTCCTTCACGTCCAGGGCCACGCTACGGACGGCCTTTTTGGGGACCCGGACGCCGGTGACGCTGTCGAAGATGATGTCCACGGTCTGCTTGCGCAGGAGGGTGGTGTCCGAGAGGTTGCGGTCGGTGGAGAGGACCACGGCGCAGCGGCCGTTTTCCGGGTCGCTGACCCGCTCCACCTTCATGGCCACCTCCCCGGACCAGTCCCGGGAAAAGCGCACCTTCACCGACCAGCCCTCAATGAGGCGGTCGGCGGTGGCGGCGTCCAGGGTGGTGGCGAAGTACCACCGGGAGCCGGTGACCAGCTTGCCCACCGCGCCGTCAGGGGCGGCGGGCTTCTGGGCGGTGAGCTGCTGATAGGTCGTGGGGGTCAGTCCCGCCAGGGCGGCGGGGGTGAGGATGGTCTCGTAGCCGTCGGCCACCGCGGAGAAGGTGCCGGATTTGGACACGGAGACAGGGGTCGTGTCCAGTCCGGCGGCGGCCTGGAGGGCGTCGATCTGGCCGTCGATGGCGGCCACCGCCGCCTGGATGTCGGCGGCCCCGCCGGAGTTGTACTCCCGGCGGATGACCAGACTTTTCAGGGACAGGGCCTGGTCCTCCAGGCCGGTGAGGTCGCCGTAAGCGGCGGCGGACTTCAGGGACAGCATGGATTCCACGATGCTCTCGTCCAGGCGGGCGCTGTCCCAGCCCGCCGCCGAGCGCTGGAGGGAGTATAGGAGCTGTTCCCGCTCCAGTTCCAGGCTGCGGAGCTGGCGCTTGCGCTCCAGGGCGCTCTCATCCCGGTAGAGGTAGGCCACGGTCTCCCCGGCGGCCACCTTCTCCCCCTCGCCGGGGCGCACGTCCACAATGGCCGAACCCCCGCCGGGGATGGCCTCCTCCTGCCGGACCAGGTAGCCCGTGGCCTCGGCGGAGTCGTCCAACGTATAGGCGTACGTGACCAGGGTGGAGAAGGGGTCGTTGAAGCTGCGCCAGGCCGACGCGCCCAGGTAGACCACCATGGCTAAAAACATGATGAGGATGGTGATACGGGTGATGAGGGTGCCCTGTTTCATTGGTATGTAGCCTCGATTCTATGTCTGTACCCTTACTCCGCACTCTCCTCCAGACTCACCGGGTGCTCCGGCACGATGGTGGAGATGGCGTGCTTGTAGATGACTTGCTGCTTGCCGTCGGTGACCAGGACCACCACGAAGGAGTCGAAGCCGGTGATGACGCCCCGGAGCTGGTAGCCGTTCATCAAAAAGACCACCACCGGCAGGCGGCCCTTGCGGACCTGGTTCAAAAAGGTATCCTGGAGATTGAGCTGCTTTTGCATGATAAGTACACTCCTCTTTCTTTGAAGTGCCCTTATCGTAAACCAAAATCTTCCAGATATGCTGTCGCTTTCTGTCGGGCAAACGCCAAATCAGGAATTTTATTCCAGATAATCCAGCGCACCGACGGCTCCCGGCGGAACCAGGTGAGCTGGCGCTTGGCGTACTGGCGGGAGCGGAGCTTGACCTCCTCCAAAGCGGCGGTCAGGTCGCCCTGTCCGGCCACGGCGGCCGCCAACTCCTTGTAGCCGATGGCCTGCATGGCGGTGCAGGTGGGGGGGACCCCGGCGTCCAGCATGGCGCGGACCTCCCCGGCCAGGCCCTGGGCGGCCATCTGGTCCACCCGCTGGTCGATGCGCGCCCACAGGTCGGCCCGGTGGGAGAAGTCCAGGCCGATGCGCAGGGCGTCGTACCGGGGGGGCAGAGCCCGGGTCCGGGCGTCGTGGGCGGTGATGGTCTCCCCGGTCTCGTACCAGACCTCCAGAGCGCGCAGGATGCGCTTTTCGTCGTTGGGGTGGAGCCGGGCGGCCCGGTCGGGGTCAATGGCGGCCAGCTCGGCGTGGAGGGTCGCGATGCCCTCGCGTTCGGCCCGGGCCTGGAGCTTCTCCCGCCACCGGCCGGAAAAGGGGGCGAAGTCCCGGCCCGCAATCAGGTTGTCGATATAGAGGCCCGTCCCCCCCGCCACGATAGGGAGCCTGCCCCGGGCCAGAATGTCGTCCACGCAGGCGGCGGCGTCCGCCACGTAGCGGGCCACGGAGTAGTCCTCGCCGGGGTCGGCCACGTCCAGCATGTGGTGGGGGACGCCGCGCATCTCCGCCGGGGTGGGCTTGGCGGTGCCGATGTCCATGCCCCGGTAAATCTGCATGGAGTCGGCGGACACCACCTCCCCGCCCAGCGCCACCGCCAGCTCCACCGCCAGCGCGGTCTTGCCGGAGGCCGTAGGCCCGCAGAGGACCAGCAGTTTAGGGGGCATAGCAATTCACCTCAAATCTGTTGGAGTCCCCGCCCACGGGCAGGACCAGGGGGATGGAGCGTCCCGCCCGCAGGCGGAGCCTTCCCCGTCCTGTTTTCGTCCATCGTCCCCCGTGGGGGAATGGTTCCAAGCAAGGGGGGCGTAGCCCCTCTTGGCTTGGCCGTTTCAAGGGGTGGGTCCAGGGCGGGGGAAATACGGAATCCCCCGCCCTGGTCCTTCTTTCCGTCCTCTTTCTTCGAGAAGAAAGAGGACTCCCCGGAGGGCCGTGGCCCTCGTCCTTACGGCTCTTCTTCCTTCCGCCCGTAGGGCTTCGGGTCGTCCGTCAATCCCAGGAGATAGTCGGCGGAGACCTCATAATGTTCGCACAGCAGGGCAAATTTTTCAAGGGTCGTTGTGGCTTTTCCATTTTCCATATCGCTGATTTGGGTCGTGGTGACGCCCAAAAGCTGCTTCATAGTCGCCTGAGTCTCGTGGGCCTTCTCCCGCTGCTCCCGCAGCCTCGCCCCAAATTGTGCTTTCGTAAACATGGTATCCCCCTTGACAATTTAGATATTATCTAATATACTTAGATTATATCTGAAAGGAGTGTTGTTTATGGACCCCTTCATTGAAGACCTCTGGGACCAGATGCCGGACATCCTGGACGACCCGGAACTGCTCCACGTCCGCGCCCGCCTGAACGAACAGCTCCGCGCGGGGATGGGGACGGAATTCTCCGAAAAGATTTGGGACATCGCCGATGAGATGACCGCCCAGCAAAAAAGAGAGTCCTTTCAGCAGGGCTTCCGCTTCGCGGGGCGGCTGGTGCTGGCTATGCTCGCTTGAACAGCTTTTCCAGCTGATTCCGGCTCAATTCGATGGCCACCGGCCGCCCGTGGGGACAGTATTTCACTTCCCCGGCCATGACCGCCTCGGCCACCCGCTGTAACTCCTGGGGGCCGTTCTTCTGGCCCCCCTTAATGGCGGCTTTACAGGCCATGGTGGCCATCAGGGCGTCCCGCGCCCCGGCGGGGTCGGCCCGTCCGGCGCGGAGCAGCTCCCCGGCCAGCTCCAGCAGGGTGGCCTCGATGTCCCCGGCGTCCACATAGTCGGGGGCCTGGCGGACCACCACGGCCCCGCCGCCGAAATCCTCGCACTCGAAGCCAAACTGTTCCAAATGGAACAGATTTTGCAGTAAAACGGCTCCCTCCTCGGGGCTGGGGGTAAAAACCACCGGGGCCAGCAGGGACTGGACCATGGGGGTGTAGCCGCTGGCCTTCAGCTTGTCGAAGTTCATGCGCTCGTGGGCGGCGTGCTTGTCGATGAAGAAGGCGGTGTCGCCCTGCTCCACCAGGATGTAGGTGTTGAACAGCTCCCCCCGGATGGTCCAGGGGATGGGGAGTTCTGCCGGGGGGGCCTCCGGTTCCGGGGCGGGGGCGGCGGTCTCCACAGGGGATTCAGGCGGTGCGGGGGGTACGGGGGCCGTCCCGCGGGGGCGCCCCAGGTCCGACATGGGCGCCGGCTCCGGCTGGGGGGGCGGGGCG
>UQGJ01000058.1 GCA_900540545.1 uncultured Eubacteriales bacterium | reverse complement strand
GGCGTCTTTCCCACCCCTTTCCACGTGGAAAGGGGTGCCCCCGGAGGGACTCCGCTCCCGGCAGCCGCTCATAAATATCCACTTCCTGCAAACACTGTACAGGAGGTGAAGCGTGTGGAATCCATTTGGCACAAGACTGAGCTGCTCCGGCTACGGCCCGCCCTGGACGGGGACCTGGACACCGACTGCGCCGTCATCGGCGGCGGTCTGGCGGGGGTGCTCACCGCCTGGAAGCTGCAGCGGGCGGGGGTGCGGACCGTCCTGTTGGAGGCCGACCGCCTGGGCGGCGGCCAGACTGGCGGCACCACCGCCAAAATCACGGCCCAGCACGGCCCCATCTACGCCCAGCTCCTGCGCCAATGGGGGCCGGAGCGGGCGGGACAGTACGCCCGGGCCAACCAGCGGGCGGTGGAGGATTACCGGCGCGTGGTCCGGGAGGAGGATATCGACTGCGGCTTCGCAGACTGCTCCGCCTATCTCTTCTCCCAGTCCCAGGCCGCGGCCATGCAGGCCGAGGTGGACGCCGCCCGGCGCTTGGGCTTGGACGCCCATTTCACGACCAAAACCGAGCTGTCCTTCCCGGTGGAGGGGGCGGTCCGCTTTGACGGGCAGGCCCGGTTCCATCCGCTGAAGTTCCTGTCGGCCCTGGCGGAGGAACTGACGGTCTACGAACACACAAGGGTCCTCCGGGTGAAGGGGGGACGGGTGGAGACCGGCCACGGGACGGTCCGGGCCAGGTACGTGGTGTTCGCCTGCCACTTCCCGTTTCCCAACCTTCCGGGGTTCTATTTTCTGCGCCTTCACCAAGAGCGCAGCTATGTGCTGGCGTTGGAGGGGGCGGCGGAGATGAGGGACTACTATCTGGGCACCGACCCCGGCGGCCTGTCCTTCCGGCCCCAGGGGGACCTGCTGCTGTTGGGCGGCGGCGGCCACCGCACCGGCGAAAACCGGGGGGACAGCTACCGCACCCTGGAGGACGCGGCCCGGCGGCTCTATCCGGGCAGCAAGATCGCCGCCCGCTGGTCGGCCCAGGACTGCATGAGCCTGGACGGGGTGCCCTACATCGGCCCCTTCGCCCCGTCGGAGCCGGACTGGTACGTGGCTACCGGCTTTGGCAAGTGGGGGATGACCTCCTCCATGGCGGCGGCCAATATCATCGCCGGGGCCATCACCGGCCCCCCGGACCCGGACGCCGGGGTGTTTTCGCCCCGGCGGTTCCGTCCGGGAGCGTCGGCAGGGAACCTGCGGGTCAACGGGTGGGTGACGGTGAAGAGTCTGGCGAAATCCTGCCTGCCCCGGACAGAGACGGCGGGCGCGTTCCCTATCCCGCCCCGGTGCCCCCATCTGGGCTGTCAGATGGAGTGGAACTCCGACGAGGAGACCTGGGACTGCCCCTGCCACGGCTCCCGGATGGACAGGGAGGGGCGGATTTTGGACGGGCCGGCGCAGAAAGGAATTGCGAAAGATAATTAAAAATTAAGAATGAAAAATGAAGAATTACGCCTGCGGGCGGGACGGGGGAGTACGGATTGCCGCGCCAGTTTGCGAACTGGCTCGCAATGACAGGGGGGCTGTAACGGCCTAATTCCAGTTGAACCTGTCCGGCGCGCCCACCAGGATCTTGGCGGAGCAGGGGGGGAGGGGGAGGTAGGTCCGGCCGCCGTCATTGTTGTAGACTTCGTCCCCGTTCAGCACGTCCTGGAGGACAGGCTCCCCGTGGGGGAACTCAATGGGGACCTCCTCCTGGGCCAGGTTCAACAGGACGTAGACCCGCTGGTCCGGGGTGGCGCGCTTGAACACCAATTGTTCGTTCTTGATGACCACGTTCTCGTAGTCCCCCTCCCGCAGGGCGGGGAAGGCGGCCCGGATGGCGGCCAGCTGGGTCAGATGGGCGCACAGGCTCTGGTCCCGCACTTCCATCTCCGCCAGCTTCAGGCAGGGGCGGAGAGGGGCGTCGTTCCCGCCCGCCTTTTTGCCGGTCTCGGCCCACTCGCCGCCGTAGTAGAGGGAGGGGACGCCGGGCATGGTGTAGAGCATGGTGTAGACGTTGGGCAGATGGGCGGGGTCGGCGAGGGTGCTTGCCAGCCGGTCCACGTCGTGATTCTCGGTGAAGTTATAGAGGGAGAGCCCTTTATAGATGCCCCCTGGACCGAACTGGCGGTTCAGGGAGTGGGCGATCTCAAAGTAGTTTTTCGAGTTGTGGGCCGACCACAGGCCCTTCCAGCACTCGTAGTTGGTGACGGAGTCCAGCATGTCGGGGTTGGCCCACCGGGCGTAGTCGCCGTGGATGATCTCCCCCATGAGCCAGAAGTCCGGGTCCCTGCCCTTGGTGAAGCCCTTGAGGGTGCGGAAAAAGTCCATATCCACGCAGTCGGCGGCGTCCAGCCGGAGGCCGTCGATGTGGAACGTGTCCATCCACATGCCCACCGCCGACAGCAGGTGGTCCACCACCTCGGGGTTGCGGAGGTTGAGCTTCACCAGCTCGTAGTGCCCGCCCCAGCCCTCGTACCAGAAGGGGTCCCCCATGGGGCTGCCCCCGCCGAAGTTCAGGTTCTGGAACCAGGAGCAGTACCGGGAACCCTGCCCGTGCTCCTGCACGTCCCGGAAGGCCCAGAATTCCCGGCCCACGTGGTTGAACACCCCGTCCAGCACCACCCGGATGCCGTTTTCGTGGAGATACCCGCACAGGGCGGCGAAGGAATCGTTGTCCCCCAGCCGGGCGTCGAGCTGGTTATAATCCCGGGTGTCGTACCCGTGCTTGGTGGACTGGAACACCGGCCCCAGGTAGAGGGCGTTCACCCCCAGCTCCTTGAGGTGGGGGACCCACTCCCGCAGCTTGTCCAGACGGGGGGCGGGGACAGGCTCCGTGTTGAACTCCGGGGCTCCGCAGAACCCCAGGGGGTAGATGTGGTAAAAGACCGCGTTTTGGCTCCAATGACTCATTTGGTTTCCCTCACTTTGGAAGATTGACGGGCGCCCAGGGCTCGGAACAGCCCCTGGGGCAGCTCAAAGACCAGCAGGATGCCCAGGACGATGGCCACGGCGCTTTTTAGGGTCACGCCGCCCTGAACGGTGGCCCGCGCCGTGTCGTCAGTGACCAGATAGTAGGCCGTCCAGTAGATGCCCGCGCCGGGGACCAGGGGAAAGATGCCGGGGATGAGAAAGACGGTGACGGGGCAGCGCAGGCGAACCGCCGTCCACCGGGCCAGAAAAACCACGGCCACCGTGGCCGGAAAGGTGGCCAGCGAGGCCGAGGCCCCCAGGAAGGCCAGCAGCCGGTAGCACAGCCACCCGGCCCCGCCGATGATCCCGCAGGGGAGGTAGTAGCCCCTGGGCACCTGGAAGAGCAGGGCAAAGGCGATGGTACCCACCCCGGCGGCGATGCACTCCAAGATGAGATGCGGCACATTCACAGCAGGGCACCCCCCGTCAAGGCGTGGTAACAGGCCGTGACCAAGCCCACGCCCCCCGCGATGCAGAAGGTGACCAACAGGGCGTCCAGCATCCGCACCGCCCCGGCGATGTAGTCCTGGTCGGCGATGTCCCGGATGGCGCTGGTGAAGGCCACGCCGGGGACCAGGGGGATGATGGCCCCGATGGTGATCATGTCCAGCCGCTGGCCGAACCCGGTCAGATAGACCAGCAGGGAGAAGAGGGTCACCAGGGCGCTGCCGGTGAAGTTGGCGGCGATTTTGGACAGCCGCCCCCGCAGGAGATAGAGCAGATAGGTGTAAAGTAAAATACCAGCCATAAAGGAGACCAGGGCGTCCGCCGGTCCGCCGCCGAAGAGGAAGCAGAAGCACCCTGCGCCCACCCCGGAGGCCAGCACCTGGGCGGGGCGGCTCTTGCCGGGCATGTCCCGAATCTCTTCCAGGCGTTCCAGGGCCTCCTCGGGGGTGTATCTCCCCGCCACGATTTCCCGGGAGAGCTGGTTGACGGCGGTGACCCGGTCCAGACGGGAGGCGCTCAACGGGATGTGCCGCACCCGCGCAAAGGGCCTTTCCCTGCCCCCGGCGGTGAGAAAGATGCCGCTGGAGAGGACGAAGGCGTCGGCGGTGTCCACGCCGTAGGCCCGGCAGATGCGGTCGATGGTCTCCTCCACCCGGAAAATCTCGGCTCCGCTGGCCAGTAAAATCTCCCCGGCCAGGGCCGCGATATCCGGCACCAGAGTGCGATGTGTTTCCTCCAAGCGCGCCACCTCACAGTTTGTCCGATTTCAACCTAGTGTATGATACACCAAAACAGGAGCCGGGGCAACCGACAGAAGGGGCGGTTTGTCGGAAAAAACAGTCCCCGCCCCACAGACGAGCGGGACGGGGACGGCGGTATAAAGCACGTTAAGAATACTTGTGATGGCTAAATATCAATTCCTATCACATAGATAGGTACCTGAATAGCGCTTCTGATATGGGGCAAGTAATTGACAACTTTTTCGAAGGTGAGCGACCCGTTCCATTTTAACTGATACTGCTCAATGAGATGTTTTTGCAGCGCAGACGTCGTTGTAATATAGACACCAAAATCTATGGTATCGAGGTTAGAGAATGAGGCGACTTGAAATTTTAAGAGGTCTATTCCGATAAAAGAGGGATGACCAAACTGGACCTCAACCCCCACCCGATCCTTTAGGAAATCAAACCGCGCATAGGCATCTATATCGTTATTGAAAACTTGCGGCTGGCTTTCCCATCCGCACTGCATAAAGTTTTTCTTGAGAAGCGCGTTGAAATTTGGACGGGATAACACGGATAGGTCAGCCGCTGACGTATTTAAGATGTCCTCCAACTCCGTTTTGAGCGCAATTTTACCATTAAACACTTGCTCCGCAAAACGATAGGAATACTTCTTTAACCGGATACTCATTTGCGCATCCCACCTAAACTGCTTAAACTTATAAAATACTCTTAAAACAAGTATACTTCTTGTGCTGAGAAAGATCAAGCAGTGAGTTTCCACGGCAAAAATATGACTGGTTGATCAACAGATAACGGGAAGGCCCGGTCCATGGACCGGGCCTTCCCGTTTTATCCTTTATGACTGTGCCGGTCCGGCGGAGTGGTGCATGGACAGGGGCTTGACGTTGAAGTTGGAGCGGTACTCGGTCTCGTGCCAGAAGATGTCTTCGGCCACCAGACATTCCGGGTTCAGCTCCACGCCCTCCAGAATCAATTCCTTGAACTTCTTGTAGCCCGCCCGGTCGATGAGGTGGCCGCCATGGAGGTACTCGGGCTTGTAGTCCATGACCCAGGCGGAGAACTTCTGCCAGTTGCGCAGGACGCCCAGGACCACGTCCTCGGTGGCCCAGTTGAGGAACATCTTGCCGGTGCGGGGGGTCTGGCGGCCGGTGCGGCCCCCCAGGATGACCCGGTAGAACTTGGTCTCCTGCCTCGTCCACGCGCTGGCGGGGCAAGCCCGGACGCACTCGCCGCAGCCCACGCAGCAGCAGGGGTCCTTTTCAATCTTCCCCGTCTCCTGGTTGAGGGAGAGGACCCGGGTGGCCCCGTGCTCACAGGCCGTCACGCAGGCGCCGCAGCCCAGGCACCGCTCCGGGTGGTAGGTCATGCGGGCCACGCCGATGATGCCGAAGTCGCACAGGTGGGCCTTGTTGCAGTCGTTGGGACAGCCGGCGATATTGATTTTGATATGGTAGTGGCTGGGGAAGATGATGGGCTCGATTTTCCGGGCCAGCTCGAAGGTGTTGCAGTTGCCGCAGATGCAGTGGTAGTTGCCCACGCAGGCAGTGATGTTCCGGGCGCCGATGGTGGGGTAGCCGCTCTTGGGGTCCCAGGGCTGGGGCTCGTGGGCCACGGTGTCCATGTCCACGCCGCACAGGTCGGCGTCCACCTCCTGGATGTAGTCCTTCAGGTAATCGTTGACGGCGGGGATGTCCTCGTACTTGATGCCGGTGATGTCGAAGGTCTGGCGGGTGCCGAAGTGGAAGTTGCCGTCGCCCCAGGTCTTGGCGATGTGCTCGATGGTGGAGAGGTACTTGGCGTCCACCATGCCGCCGGGGACCCGCATCTGGAGCATGAATTCGCCGGGGACCTTGGACTGGCGGAAGCAGTTGAGCCGCAGCTTTTTGATATTGATGTCGTGATTCATTCTCTGCCCCTCCTTCAGTCCACCAGGTCCCGGGCCACGGTGTAGGGGAAAACCGGCCCGTCCAGGCAGACGTATACCTCGTCGATGCGGCAGTGGCCGCACTTGCCCACCGCGCAGGACATCTTCCGCTCGAAGCTCATCCACATGTTGTCCGGGTCGGCCCCGCACTTCACCAGCTCCAGGCCGGTGAACTTCATCATGGGGGGCGGACCCACGACCACGACGGCGTAGTTGCCGCCGAACTGGTCAAAGGGGATCTCCTTGACAAACTCGGTGACGAAGCCGGTGCGCCAGCCCTCCTTGTGGTCGGTGTCCAGGGCGTAGGTGGTGTGGAACACGTCTTTCCACGCCTCCAGTTCGCTCTGAAAGACGATGCCCTCCTCGTTCTTGAAGCCGCTGATGAGGTGGACATCCTCCACCAGTCTGGGCTCTTCGGCGCAGGCGCGGAGCATGGAGCGGACGGGGGCCAGGCCGGTGCCGCCAGTGATGACCACCAGATGCTTGCCCCGGAACTGGTCCAGGGGCCAGCCCTTGCCGTAGGGACCCCGGAGGAAGAGGGTGTCCCCCGCCTCCTTTTGGAAAATCACATTGGTGACCTTGCCCACGGAGCGGATGGTGAACTCCAGCCAGCCGTCCCCCTGGGCGGAGACCGAGATGGGGGCCTCGCCCACCTTGGGGATGGAGAGCTGCATGAACTGGCCGTGCTGGGGCTTGGCGTCGGTAGCCACACGGAAGGTCCACTCGTGGGCGCTCTCCTTTTTGACGCTCAAAATCTCGCAGGGCTGGGGCTGAACGGGGTTAAGCATGGGACGCGCCTCCTTCCCGGGCCATGTCGGCCTTGATTTCGTCCACGGCGGTGCTGACTTTGTTCACCGTTGCGGACAGGGAGATGAGCTCCGGGCAGCGGTGGGTGCAGCGGCCGCAGCCCACGCACATGTGGCCCTCGCCGAACCGGGCCTGGTAGTCGTGGAACTTATGGAGGACCTTGTAGCGCATCCGGTCCCCGGCGGTGGAGCGGAACTCCTTCTGCCCCGCCATCTGGTCGAAGCCGGCGATCTGGCAGGAGGCGGTGACCCGCCGCCGCTCGCCCACCTCGGGGTTGTCCCCGTAGCAGACGTCCCGGGTGGTGAAGCAGGTGCAGGTGGAGCAGGCCACGGTGCAGCTGCCGCAGGAGATGCACCGCTTGTCGAACTCCTTCCACATGGGGTGCTTTTTCAGGGCCAGACGCACGGCCTTGTCCGAGAGGTCGGGGACCTCCACCTTCAGCTGGTTCTCCTCCACGAAGGCGGGTATGTAGTCGGCCTGGGGCATACCGCCAAAGTAGGACGCAAAGGAGGGGTCGGTGACCTGGATCGCCACGCCGTCGGGGAAGAACTTAAAGGCCAGGGCGTAGTCGTCGGTGCGGTTGGTGCCCATGGACACGCAGAAGCAGGTGTCGTCCCCGCCGCCGCACTCCATCAGGGCGAAGGTCACCAATTCCCGCATCCGCTGATAGTAGAAATCGTCGAACCCGCCGTTCCCGGCGTAAATTTTGGCCTGGACGTGCTGGGCGTTGATGTCGCAGGGCCGGGCCAGCAGGAGGATGGGCTTGGAGGGGGCCTTGCTGGCCCGGTATTCGTCCTCGGTGAAGTAGAAGATGGCCTGCTGGATGGGGGTGAGGACCTCCTTGGCGGGATAGTCCGACTTCACGTCCCAGACGATGTCCTCAAAGCGCTCCACCTCGGCGTAGCGGATCACGTCGGTGTCGGAGTAGCGCCCCTGCTTGGGAAAGCGTTTGGGGGCGTAAACGCGGTAGTCGTTTCGTAGTGCGCGCAGGACCTGATCGGCCTGGGCGGCGTTGAGCGAGTAGCCCATCGAAGCAAACCTCCTGTTATTTCTGTTCCAGCGGCTTCCAGTCCCACTGTTCCTTTCCATGGTAACATAGGACAAGTATTAAGAAAAATGAGAGTTCATTATAGAACGATAAGATTTCGTGATGAATGGAGAAACGCCCCGGACCTATCGGTCCGGGGCGCACAATTCTGCAAAAAACTGCCGGTATTCCGCTTCAAAGACGCTGCCCTTCCGCCAGAGGAAAGTGAACTCGTGCTCCACGTGGAAATCGAGGAGGGGGACTTCCCGGAGGATGCCCGCGGCGCACTCCCGCTCCGCCGCCCGGCGGTAGAGGAAGGTGATGCCGCATCCGGCGGCGGCCAGCTCCTTGATGACGGTCAGATCGCTGATTTCGATGACCCGGCGGAAGTCGGCGGGGCGGAGGTTGTGGTCCTCCAGCACCCGGAGGAGGATCTCCCGGGAGCCGGAGCCGGGGTTCCGCAGGAGGAGGGTCTCGCCCAGCAGGTCCTCCAGGCGGAGGGGGGACTGGGGGAAGGGGTGGCCGGCCGCGCAGACGCAGACGTAGGGCTCCAGCGTCCAGTGGCGGAAATCGTACTCGCTTTTGGGGAAGTACCCCTCCACCAGGGCGCAGTCCAGCCGCCCCTCCCGCAGCTCCCGGAGCAGGACCTGGGTGTTCTCCACCAGCAGGTGGACGTCGCTGTCGGGGTGGCCCTTGAGGTAGGCGGCCAGCCGGGCGGGGATGGCGTAGGGGCCGATGGTGAGGGTGGCCCCCAGGCGGATGGTCCGGGCGCCGGACTGAATCTGCCCCATGTCCCGCTTGAGCTTGTCCACGTCATGGCGCATGGTGACGGCGGCGTCCCGCAGCAGGACCCCCTCGGGGGTGAGGGAGAGCTGCTTGTTGCGGTAGGTGAAGAGCCTGGCGCCGTACTGGTCCTGTAAATATTGGATGTGCTGGGTCACGGCGGGCTGGGTGATGTTCAGCTTTTCCGCCGCCCTGGTGTAGTTGAGGCACTCGCAGACCGCCAAAAAGGTCTCCATGCGAAAGTCCAGCATGCCGGGACACCTCCCTCTTTCAGGCCCTGACGGCCCAGCGCATTTTGGTGGAGCGGGCGCGGCTGTTCCGGGCGCACTCCTGGGCCGAGGGGCGGATGACCTCGTCGGCCACCGCGCTGTATACGCCCTCCTTTTGGAGACGCTTGAAAGACTTTTTGACCAGCCGGTCCTCCCCGGAGTGGAAGGTGAGGATAGCCGTCCGGCCACCGGGGGCCAGGACCAGGGGCAGCTTGTCCAAAAACTGCTCCAGCACCTCGAACTCGCTGTTCACGTCGATGCGCAGGGCCTGGAAGGTCCGCTGGCAGGACTTTTTCACGGCATCGGCCCGCTCCCCGGCGGGGAGGAAGGCCAGGGCGTCCTCGATCAGCCCCCGCAGGGCGGTGGTGGTGTCGATGACCGCCCCTTTTTTCAGAGCGGCGGTAACGGTCCGGGCGATTTCGGCGGCATAGGGCTCGTCGGCGTTCTCCAGCAGCATGCCCTCCAGCTCGCTCCGGGTCAGCTCCCGCAGCCGCTGGGCGGCGGAGACACCCTTTTCCGGGTCCAGCCGCAGGTCCAGGGGACCATCCTTTTTATAGGAGAAGCCCCGCTCCGGGTTGTCCAGCTGCATGGAGGAGACCCCCAGGTCGGCCAGAACGAAGTCGAAGGGGCCGGCCCCTTGGGCCGGCAGGGTGTCTATGTCCGCGAAGTTCAGCCGCTTCACGGTGAGGATGTCCGGCCCGAAGCCCATCCCCGCCAGCCGCTCCCGGGTCTTGACGATTTCGATGGGGTCCACATCCAGGGCGTAGAGATGCCCCCGGCCCTCCAGGCGTTTCAGCAGCTCGGAGGAGTGTCCGCCGTAGCCCAGGGTGGCGTCCAGCCCCACCTGCCCGGGCTGGACCTGGAGAAAGTCCAGGATCTCCTGCACGCAGATGGGCACGTGCATCCCCACCGGTGTGTGGCCCTTCTCCAGCAGCTTCGCCACCGTCTCGGGGTACTTTTCCGGCTGCAATTCCTTATATTTTTCCGCGTACCGCTTCGGGTGGGTCCCGGAATAGCGGGGACGGCGCTTGTGTTCTTCCATATGAAATACCCCTCTTTTCTGCCCTGAATTGTACCATATCGTCGGTAAGTTGCCAATCATTTTTAGCGGAGGAGCCGGGCGGGCACATTGCGGGCAAGCTGTTTTTGTAGTTTGAATTGCAATTCACTACATTTAATAAAATATATTGACGGTTATACTTGCGTTCTCCATCCTCACGTGCTATGGTTATAGCAGAAGAAAATCCATTCTCACAAGGAGGACCATTATGAAAATCGCGGTCTGCGAGGACGACGCAAAGGACAGGGAGAAGCTCCACAGGCAGCTGAAAAAAGCGCTGGAGCGCCGGGAGGTGGAGGCCGACATCGAGGAATTCTCCACCGCCGAGGCGCTGCTGGACGCGGCGCGGAACACCTATTACTCCATCTTCTTCCTGGACATCCTGCTCCCCGGCATGACGGGCATGGACGCGGCGCTCAAGCTCCGGCGGCAGGGCAACTACGCCCCCATGGTGTTCACCACCGTCACCAACGACTTCCTGGCCCAGAGTTACAGCGTCTGGGCCGCCCACTATCTGGTCAAGCCTATCGAGGACGGGGCGGTGGACGAGGCCCTGGAGCGCGCCCTGCGGGCGCTGAAGGGGGAGGAAAAGACCCTGGAGATCATGGTGTCCCGGCATACGGAATTCGTCCCCTACGCCGACATCTACTACATCTCCGGCAACAACCGCAACTGCCTCATCCACACCCGCACCGGCAATTATAACCCCTACTGCTCCGTGCAGCAGATGGAGGAAAAGCTGGGGGACGGCCGCTTCCTGCGGGTCCACCGCAGCCATATCGTCAACCTGGACCACGTGCTGGCGGTCCTGCGGGACCGGGTGGCCATGCGGGACGACGCGCTGCTGCCCATCCGCCGGGGGACGGCGGAGGAGGTCCGCCGGGCCTGGGAGGACCGGCGGTTCGAAGTCGTGAGCGGGAGGGAGTGACATGGACAACCCCCTGCTCTACGCCGTGGCCCTCCTGCTGAGCGATACGCCCTGGTACCTCATGGCCTGTGTGCCCTTCGCGGACCGGGCGCGGCTGAAAAAGCGCTTCATCTTCCTGCTGGGCCTCTGCGCGGGCCTGGTGAAGGCGGTCTCCGGCGGGCTGCTGGTGGTCTTTCTGCCCGATACCTGGCGGGACTGGAATCTGGTCCACTACATGGCCCATACCCTGCTTCTCCTGTTCTTCTACCTGCTTGCCTTCCGTGTGGAGCCTGCCAAGCTGGCCTATACCCTCCTGCTCCTCCAGGCTATCTCCACCATCGTGAATTTTTCCGCCAGCGCCGTGGTGGCCCCCTTCTATCCGGGTGTCCGGCTCAGCGTCGCCTATACCCCCGCCTACGTGGCGGCCATCACCGTGGGCAACGCGCTGGCCTACCCCTTCGTGTGGCGGTTTTTCAAGGGCAGGCTGAAGGAGGCGTTCGCGGAGCTTCCGGCCGGAAGCATCTGGCTGCTGTGCCTGCCGCCGGTGCTCTTCTACTTCCTCAACCAGATTTTTGTGGTGAGCGTGCAGCGCGCCGGTCTCTCCACCGCCAGCGTCTCCGTCCTGACCTTGATTATCCTCGCCACTGGGCTCATCACCTTTTACGTCAATCTGCGCACCATTCTGGACAACGCCCGCCACGTGCGGCAGGAGGGCGAACTGGAGACCCGGCTGGCCCTCCAGGCCCAGAACTACGAAAACCTGACCCAGGGCATCGAGACGGCCCGGGCCGCCCGGCACGACCTGCGCCACCACCTGAACGCCGTCCGGGACTTCGCCGCCCGGGACGACAAGGCGGGCCTGCTCCGCTACCTGGACGAGTACGCCGCCAGCCTGCCCCAGGACGAGGGCCCCGACTGGTGCGAGAACCGGGCGGTGAACGCCCTTTTGAAGCATTATCTGGCCCAGGCGGCCCAGGCGGGGGTGCGGCTGGACGTGAAGCTGGACCTGCCCGCGGGGGCGGGGGTGCCGGACACGGATTTGTGCGTGATTTTCGGCAACATCTTTGAAAACGCCGCCCGGAGCGCGGCGGCCGGGGGCGAGGGGGCCTACCTCCGCGCCCGGTGCGAGACCGGGGAGGCCGACATCATCCTCACGGTGGAGAACAGCGCCGGGACCGCCCCCCACGGGGAGGGCCTGGGGCTGCGCAGTGTGGAGGCCGCGGCCAAGAAGCACGGCGGCATCGCCCGCTTTGAGGAGAAATCCGGCGTCTATCTCAGCCGGGTGCTGCTGCAAAAAGCCCCAATGACAGACTGAACGGGTACGCGGGGCGGAAAGGGAGGGCATGGATATGGAAGAACTGGACGAGCTGAGAGTGGAAAACGACCACCTTCGGCTTCTGGCGCAGCAGGACTCCCTGACGGGGCTGCTTAACCGCGGCGCCATGGAGGCGCGGGTGTCCGCGCTGCTGCGGGAGCATACCTCCGGCGCCCTGCTGATGCTCGACGTGGACAACTTCAAAAGTATCAACGACGGGTACGGCCATCTGATGGGGGACAAGGCCCTCCGGGAGCTGGCCCGCCTGATGGGCTTCTATTTCGGCCGGGGCAGCGTCATCGGCCGCATGGGCGGGGACGAGTTCGCCGTTTTCCTGGCGGGCCGCCAGACGCGGCAGCAGATCATCGACCTGGCCGAGCGGCTCAACGCCAGGATCGCCCAGGCCGGTGTGGCCCTCGGCATCGGGGACGGCTTCCGCGTCACCGCGGGCGCGGCCTTCGTCCAGAGCGGCGACGGCTTTTCGAGCCTGTATGAGCGGGCGGACAGCGCCATGCTGGCCGGGAAGAAGGTGCGGACGCCCACCGTCCGGTTCTGCAACTCCGCCGTCAAGTGGCAGACCCCGGACCCGGCGGAGCGCCAGTTCAACCAGCCCCCCTCCATCGACATCAAATACATCAGCCGCCAGCTCCGGGAGAAAACCCCCGCCGCCGGGGCCTGCTTTTACGACTTCAACACCTTCCTGTCCGTGTACCGCTTCCTGGAGCGGGGCCTGAAGCGGACCGGGCAGAGCATCCAGCTCATCCTGGTCTCCCTGATGAACCAGTACGGCGACTTCATCGCCCTGGAGGAGCGGGACCAACTGGTGGGGCGGCTGCGGGAGAGCATCTACACCACCCTGCGCACCAGCGACATCTACACCCAGTACAGCGCCTGCCAGTTCCTCGTCATGGCCCAGGGCGCGCCCCAGGAGCACACGGAGCGCATCACGGCCCGAATCGAAGCTGCCTTCCGCGCGCGCTCCCCGGACAGGACGGACACCCGCCTCTACTTCTGCTTCTACCCCCTCCAGCCCGCCCTGCAAAAGTGCGAAGCGCCGGAGGACGGTGGGACCCGGGGCCGGAGGCCCGCCGCCGTATTGTAAAAAAGAACAATAGGAACCATCGGAAGGGGGTACCCCCTTCCACGCGCCTGCGGAGCAGGCGCGTGAGACCCACTGGGACCGCCCTTGGGGCAGAAAAAAGGAGGAGACGGAACATGAGGAACACACGAAAAAAGAGAGGGCTGGCCCTGCTGCTGTGCGCGGCGGTGCTGGCGGCAATGCTGCCCACGGCGGCGCTGGCGGAGGGCGAGCCGGGCCTCACGGTGTCGGGGGGCAGTGAAACAACCGATTACACATACGAAAACAACGTGCTTACCATCAAGACGGGCGCCCCTCTGACCATTTCCAACGCGGACCCCCGGACGCCCACCGCGGACCGGATCGTGGTGCCAGACGGCGTGACCGCCGACGTCACGCTGGACGGCGTGAACATCGACGTGAGCGGCGAGGACTACGGCTGTGCCTTCGCGGTGGAGGCGGGCGGCGAGGCCCATATCACCCTCTCCGGCGTCAATACCCTGAAAAGCGGCAAATACCGCGCTGGGTTGGAGGTTCCTGAAAACACTGCGGTGACAATCAGCGGCACCGGCTGCCTGTCGGCCACAGGCGGCAATTTCGGCGCGGGCATCGGCGGCGGCGGTGGGAGCAACGGCGGCGACGGCGGCGAGATCACCATCAGCGGCGGCACGGTCACAGCCACGAGTGTCAACGGCGCAGGCATCGGCGGCGGTGGCACCTCCAGCGCTCTCGACGGCAACGGCGGCAACGGCGGCAAGATCACCATCAGCGGCGGCACGGTCACAGCCGCGAGTAGTAACCAAGGCGCGGGCATTGGGGGCGGACGAAAAGGCAAAAGCAGCAACGTCGGCGGGAACGGCGGCGAAATCACCATCAGCGGCGGCACGGTCACAGCCACGGCCTTCCATGGCACGGGCATCGGCGGCGGCGATGGCGGCGATGGCGGGACCGTTAAAATCTTCGGGCAGGGCACCACTGTTACGGCAAGCAGCAACGACTACTTCGATGTGGGCAACACCCCAAGCGACTACGGCGGCGACGGCAGCCTGTCGGTGAAGAACGGGGCAACGCTGAAGATGGAACATAACGGCACGAACGTTGACCAACCGGAGTATCAAAACTGCACCGTCTTTGAATGGAAAGACGGAGTTTGCATGTTCTATGACGCGCAGGGCAATGGTAAAAAAGTGTGTGATCTTTGGGACGGCAGCACGGACAAAAAAGCCAGCGATTTGGGCGTGGACGCGGGCGGCACCATCCCCATCCGGAAGAATGGTGGCGGCACCCTGACCATTGACAAGGACAACGTGACCGTCACGTCCGATGGAAAGCCCGTGAGCGGCCCCATCATCAAGGTGGGAGATGGCATTAGTACCCTGACCATCCACGACCTGGACCTCACCGCCCGGGACGGACAAACCGCGCTTTCCTTCGCCTCCGACGCCACTCTAACGGTGAAGGGGACCTGCACCGTTACCGGCGGCGCCGACAGCAGTGGCCAGGGGGGTCATGCGATTTACCGCAATGGAACTCTGACCGTGGAGGTGGGGGACGCGTCCCTGACCGCCGTGGGCGGCGCGACCAGTGCGACCCAAATGGGCGGCTCCGGCCTCTTTGCAGATGACCTGACGGTGAAGGTGGGGAGCGGAGGCTCCCTGCGCGCTGTGGGTGGGAACAGCGGCGGCAACGGCGGCAATGCTTTGAGAGGGTGCAGTGTTACGGTCCAGAACGACGGCACTGTGTGGGCGGAAGGCGGAAAGGTGGGCGAAGCGTTCGACGGAAACGGGATTCTTTCCACGGGCCCCGTCATCCTGTCCGGCTCCGAGACCACCACCGCCCAGGGAAGCAGCGGCATCGTAACTGGCGGCGTTTTGACCGTGGACGGCAAGGTGACGGCCGAGGGCGCGTACGCGGGCGTCTGTTTTCAAGCGGGCAGCGGCTATAAGCTGACAGGCGGCGGCACGCTGATTGCCGCCGGCCTCGAAGGGACGAGGGCAAGTTTCGGTATCTACGCCATGGGCTACCTGGAGCTGGCCTTCACCGGCAGCCTCACCGCCTGCGGCGGCAAAGGCACGAGGGGCCACGGCGTGGATGTGAACAGTGGCCTGACCGTGAGCGCGGCCCCCAAGGACTTGGAGGCGCGGCCCGGTGAGGGGACGGGCGGGTACGCGCTTCATTACGGCAGCTTGACCAACAGCTCCGGCGACATCCCCGACGGGGTATTCGTGAAGAACGGCACCAAGCCCGTGGTCTGGCCCGCTTACACCGTGACCTACGAGGCCCCGGACAAGGACGGCGGCACGGTGCCGGTGGACGCGGCGTATTACGCCGAGAACGCCTCCGTCAAGGTGGCGGGCAACCCCGGCAGCCTCACCCGGAGCGGCTACGTGTTCGCGGGCTGGAAGTACGCCGGGACCACCTATACCGAGGATCAGACCTTTTCCATGCCTGGGGAGGCCGTCATCCTGACGGCCCAGTGGAGCGCGATCCCCTCCACCGGCGGCTCCTCGTCGTCGTCCACGTCCACCACCACGCAGAAAAACGACGACGGCTCCACCACCTCGACCACGAAAAAGGCGGACGGCTCCGTAGTGGAGACCACTAAGTGGCCCGACGGCAGCACCCAGGAGGTCACCACCGCCGAGAAGAAACAGCCCGACGGCTCCAAGGTCGAGACCGAGACGGTGGTGAGCAAGGACAAGGACGGCAACAACACCGCCGCCGCCTCCGTCACCTCCGACAGCAAGACCGGGACGGTGACGGTGCCCGCCGCCGTGCTGGACAAGGTGGCGAAGGTCCCCGGCTCCACCCTGACCGTGGAGCTGCCCGGCGCGGCCCTGGCCTTCGACCACGCCGCCATCCAGGCCATTCTGGCGGCGGGCGGCAAGGCCCCTGAGCTGGTCATCGCGCCGGTGGCTTTTAAAGATTTGCCGGAAAAGGCCCGGGAACAGCTCACCGAGGCCACCACCTACGGCTTCTCCGTCAACGGCGGCGGCGTGGACTTCGGGGAGGGCAAGGTGTCCGTCACCCTGGACTATACCCGCAAACATTCCGACACGGAAATCGTGGTCTACTACATCGACGACGCGGGAACCCTGACCCGGATGCCGGGGGCGGAGTTCCAGGACGGCAAGGTCCGCTTCGAGACCAGCCACTGGTCGGTGTACGCCGTGGTGGAGGAGGTCTTCCCCTTCGCGGACGTGACGGCGGAGGATTGGTTCTATGACGCCG
The DNA here is from genome assembly GCA_900540545.1 of uncultured Eubacteriales bacterium. Lineage (GTDB taxonomy): Bacteria > Bacillota > Clostridia > Oscillospirales > Oscillospiraceae > Intestinimonas. The sequence goes on along the minus strand of UQGJ01000058.1, from coordinate 581 downwards.
TGGCCTACGTCAACGGCAGTGGCCTCATGACCGGCACGGCGGCGGCCACCTTTGACCCCGATGTCAGCATGACCCGAGGCATGTTCGTCACGGTCCTTTATCGTCTTGCGGGTTCCCCGCAAGACGGCGGTGAAGGCGGAGCCTTCACCGATGTTCCTGCCGACGCCTACTGCGCCGCCGCGGTGGACTGGGCCGCCGCCCATGGAATCGTGAACGGTACCGGGGCGGCAGCCTTTGAGCCGGACCGCACCGTGACCCGGCAGGAGACGGCGGTCATCCTGGCAAACTATCTCCAGGCCGCGGGCCGGAGCCTGCCCCAGGTCCCCGCCCCCGCGGCCTTCACCGACGGGGACGCCGTGGCGGACTGGGCCGTGGACGCGGTGGAGGCCATGCGGGCCACGGGCGTTTTCCAGGGCGTGGCCGACGGGCGCTTCGACCCCGCCGGCACGGCCACCCGGGCGGAGGCCGCCGCCCTGTTCCAGCGTCTGGCCCAGGCTCTGGGAGACTGACACACGGGACGGCTCCGCCGCCCGCTCAAAAAGAGAATAAGAGCCATCGGAAGGGGGGTACCCCCCTTCCAC
>UQGJ01000057.1 GCA_900540545.1 uncultured Eubacteriales bacterium | reverse complement strand
TCCTTCTTTCCGTCCCCTTTCTTCGAGAAGAAAGGGGACCCCCGCCGGAGGCGAACTTTCTATTTTTTTAACTTTCAAAAGGCTGGCGGGACGACCGTCGGATGACTAGAATAGAGCACTGCAAGGGAGATGATGCGATTGGATGCCCTCAAGCAAGCCCTCACCGAGGACCTGGCCGGGACGCCCACGGTGTCGGTGTTCGGGCTGTTCCACGTGCCGGAGTCGGTGGTGGTCACCTGGATTTTGATGGCGGCGCTGGTGCTGGCCTCCGTCCTGCTGACCCGGCATCTGCGGCGCAGGCCGGGCAAGGTGCAGACCGTGCTGGAGCTGGGGGTCACGTTCCTCAACGACTTCTGCAAGGAGAACCTGGGGGAACACTGGCGGCCCTTCGCCCCCTGGCTGGGCACCGTGGCGGTCTATCTGGCGGCGGCCAATCTGAGCGGGCTGGCGGGCCTGTCGCCCCCCACCCGGGACCTGACCGTCACCGCCGCCCTGGCCCTGATGAGCATGTTCCTCATCTACGGCGCCCAGTTCCGCTGCCGGGGCCTCAAGGGCGGGCTGAAAAAATTCGCCGAGCCCAGCCCCATCCTGCTCCCCATCAACCTGATGGAGGTGGCTATCCGCCCCCTGTCCCTGTGCATGCGGCTGTTCGGCAACGTGCTGGCCTCCTTCGTCATCATGGAGATGATCAAGGTTCTGGCCCCCGCCGTGGTCCCCATCCCCTTCAGCCTGTACTTCGACGTGTTTGACGGGCTGATACAGACCCTGGTGTTCGTGTTCCTGACCACCCTCTTTTTAGGAGAGGCCATTCAGGACGAGTAGAAATGTAAGGAGGAAATCATTATGTTGACAGTCATCGGAGCAGCCATCGCAGTCTTTACCGGCATCGGGGCCGGCATCGGCATCGGCCTCGCCACCGGCAAGGCCACGGAGGCCATTGCCCGCCAGCCCGAGGCCGCGGGCCAGATCAGAAGCACCTTCATCCTGGGCGCGGCGCTGGCCGAGGCCACCGCTATCTACGGCTTCATCACCGCCCTGGCCCTGATTTTCCTGAAATAAACCGAGAAAGAGGGCGGGCGGTATGCTCAGCATCAGCTTTTCCGGGATGCTCTGGACGGTGGTCAATCTCCTCGTCCTCTACGTCCTGATGAAAAAATTCCTCTGGGGGCCGGTGACCGCAATCATCGAGTCCCGCCAGAAGGAGATAGACGACAACCTGGCCGGGGCCGAGGCCCGCAGCCGGGAGGCCGAGGCCAAGCTGGAGGAGTACGACCAGAAGCTGGCCCACGCCGGGCAGGAGGCCGCCGAGGCGGTGGCCCAGGCCAAGGAGCGGGGGGCGCGGGAGTACCAGGCCATCCTGGCCCAGGCCCGCGCCGACGCGGCCAAGGTCCAGCAGCAGGCCCAGCGGCAGGCCGGCCAGGAGCGCCGGGAGATGCTCCAGGGGGCCCGCCGGGAGGTGGCCTCCCTGGCCCTGCTGTGCGCGGCCAAGGTGGCGGGCCGGGAGTTGGACGCCGACGCCGACCGGGCCATGCTGGAAGAATTCCTGGACCAGGACGGTGACGGCACATGAGCGAGCTGGCAAGGCGGTACGCCCAGGCCCTCTACCCCCTGTTCCCGGAGGAGGGCGCCCTCCGCACCGCCGCCGGAGTCCTGACCGGGTCCCCGGCCCTGTGGGGGGTCCTCACCGACCCCACCGTGCGTCCGGCGTCCAAGCGCCGGGTCCTGGACCGGGTGCTGGCGGACGCTCCGGCGGAGCTGGTCCACTTCTTTGACGTGCTGTGCGACAAGGGCCGGATGGCCCTGCTGCCCGGCATTCTGGCGGAGTTCCACGCCCTGGCCCTGGCGGACCGGGGGGCGGCCCTCTGCGTGATGACCTGCGTCCGGCCCCCGGACGAGGCTCAAAAGCGGCGGCTGGCCCACAAACTGGCCCGGCTGCACCACAAGTCCGGCGTGGAGCTGGACGTCCGGCTGGACCCGGCCCTGGTGGGCGGGTTCGTGCTGGACATCGACGGCGTGACCTATGACCGCAGCGTCCGTGGCCGTCTCAAGGCCCTGGAGCGGCAATTGGAAGGCAGGCGAGAGGCATGAATATGACGCCCAGACCCGAGGAGATCGTCTCCGTCCTCCGGGAGGAGATTGCAAATTATGAGAACCGGGCCGACCGGGCCGAGACCGGCTCCGTGCTGGAGGTGGGCGACGGCATCGCCACCGTCCACGGCCTGGACCGGGCGGTGTACGGCGAGCTGGTGGAGTTCGACACCGGCGTGCGGGGCATGGTGCTGGACCTGAAACGGGACACCGTGGGCTGCGCCCTGCTGGGGAGCGAGGCCGGGCTGAAAGAGGGCTCGGCGGTCCGCCGGACCGGGAAGCCCGCCAGCGTCCCCGTGGGGGAGGCCATGATTGGCCGGGTGGTGGACGCCCTGGGCGCCCCCATCGACGGGGGCGGCCCCATGGAGACCACCGAGACCCGGCCCATCGAGCGGGAGGCCAGCGGCGTGGTGACACGGGAACCCGTCACCGTGCCCATGCAGACGGGCATCCTGGCCATCGACGCCATGGTCCCCATCGGCCGGGGCCAGCGGGAGCTGATCATCGGCGACCGCCAGACCGGCAAGACGGCCATTGCCGTGGACGCCATCCTGAACCAGCAGGGCCGGGACATGGTGTGCATCTACGTGGCCATCGGCCAGAAGGCGTCCAGCGTGGCCCAGGTGCGGGACACCCTGGAAAAGCACGGGGCCATGGACTACTCCATCATCGTCTCGGCCAGCGCCAGCGACCCGGCCCCCCTCCAGTACGTGGCCCCCTACGCCGGGGCCGCCATCGGCGAGTATTTCATGAGCAAGGGCCGGGACGTGCTCATCGTCTACGACGACCTGAGCAAGCACGCGGTGGCCTACCGCACCCTGTCCCTGCTCCTCAAGCGCTCCCCCGGGCGGGAGGCCTACCCCGGCGACGTGTTCTACCTCCACTCCCGGCTGCTGGAGCGGGCCTGCCGCCTGACCAAGGAGTACGGCGGCGGCTCCATGACCGCCCTGCCCATCATCGAGACCCTGGCGGGGGACGTGTCGGCCTACATCCCCACCAACGTCATCTCCATCACCGACGGCCAGATCTACCTGGAGACCGACCTCTTTTTCTCCGGCCAGCGGCCCGCCGTCAACGTGGGCCTGTCGGTGTCCCGGGTGGGCGGCGCGGCCCAGACCCGGGCCATCAAAAAGAGCGCGGGCACCCTGCGCATCGACCTGGCCCGGTTCCGGGAGCTGGAGGTCTTCACCCAGTTCTCCTCCGACCTGGATAAGACCACCCAGCAGGCCCTGGACCATGGGCGGCGGCTGCTGGAGGTGCTGAAGCAGCCCCTCTACCACCCCATGGGCGTGGCCCGGCAGGCCGTCATCCTCTATATCGCCACCAACGGCCTGCTGGACCAGGTCCCCCTGGACCGGGTGGCGGCCTTCACCAGGGACTTCGCCGACCAGATGGAGGCCCTCCACGGCGACGTGATGGACGCCATCGACGCCAGCGGCGAGCTGTCCGGCCCCGCTATCGAGGCGGTGCGGTCCGCCCTGGACGCCTACAAGAAGCAGGTGAGCAACCCATGGCAGGGATAAAGGAAGTCCGGGACCACATCAAAAGCGTGGAGGAGACCCTGAAAATCACCAACGCCATGTACCTCATCTCCTCGTCCAGCCTCCGCAAGGCCCGGAAGCAATTGGAGGACACCCGGCCCTACTTTGAAAAGGTCTCGGCCACCATCTCCGACATCCTCCACCACTCCCCGGACATCCACCACCCCTACTTCGACCAGCGCAGCGACAAGGCGGAGCGGCAGGTGGGCTACATCGTGGTCACCGGGGACAAGGGCCTGGCGGGGGCGTACAACCACAACGTCCTCAAGCTGGCCGAGGAATCCATGTGCACCCGCTGTTCTCCAACCCTGTTCGTCATCGGCCAGATGGGCCGGTCCTACTTTGCGGGGAAGGGCGTCAACGTGGACGGCGAGTTCCTCTATACGGCCCAGGACCCCACCATGGCCCGGGCCCGGGAGATTGGTGACACCTTCGTGGACCTCTTCCGCCAGGGGGAGCTGGACGAGGTGTGGATGGTCTACACCAAAATGGTCAATCCCCTGAAGCTGGAGCCGGTGTGCACCAAGCTGCTGCCCCTGGAGCGGGACCTCTTTCCCTGGCAGCGCCGCCCCTCGGAGCACTACACCGCCACCGTGGCCTACCTCCCGTCGGAGAGCGTGGTCCTGGACCAGATCGTCCCCGGCTACCTGAAGGGGATGATTTTCGGCGCCCTGGTGGAGTCCTACTGCAGCGAGCAGAACGCCCGCATGACGGCCATGGACTCGGCCACAGACAACGCCAAAAAGCTGCTCAAGGACCTGAACCTGACCTATAACCGCGCCCGCCAGAGCGCCATCACCCAGGAGATCACCGAGATCGTGGGCGGCGCGGCAACGGGTGCGCAGCAGCCTTAGCTTTCCCCTCATCAGTTCGCTGCGCGGACAGCTTCCCCCAGGGGAAGCCTTCCCCCTGGGGGAAGGTGGCGCGGCGAAGCCGTGACGGATGAGGGGAACGCCACCCTAAGCAGAAAGGCGTGATTTTATGTCAAAAGGCAAGATCGTCCAGGTCCTGGGCCCCGTGGTGGACGTGGAATTCCCGGAGGGGGCCCTCCCGGAGCTGAAAAACGCCCTCACCGTGGACACCCCCGCCGGCGCCTCCGTCATGGAGGCCCACCAGTTCGTGGGGGACGGCACTGTCCGCTGCTTCACCCTCTCCCCCAGCGAGGGGCTGGGCCGGGGCATGGAGGTCACGGACACCGGCGCGCCCATCTCCGTCCCCGTGGGGGAGCAGACCCTGGGCCGCATGTTCAACGTCCTGGGCGACCCCATCGACGAAAAGGGCCCCGTGGCGGCCGAACAGCGGTGGTCCATCCACCGCCAGCCCCCCCGGTTCCAGGACCAGCGCCCCGTGGTGGACATCCTGGAGACCGGCATCAAGGTCATCGACCTGCTGGCCCCCTACGCCCGTGGCGGCAAGATCGGCCTCTTCGGCGGCGCCGGGGTGGGCAAGACCGTCCTCATCCAGGAGCTGATCCACAACATCGCCACCGAGCATGGCGGCTACTCCATCTTCACCGGCGTGGGGGAGCGGACCAGGGAGGGCAGCGACCTGTGGCACGAGATGACCGAGTCCGGCGTCCTGCAAAAGACCGCCCTGGTCTTCGGCCAGATGAATGAGCCCCCAGGAGCCCGGATGCGGGTGGCCCTGACGGGCCTGACCATGGCCGAATACTTCCGGGACCAGGAGAAGCAGAACGTGCTGCTGTTCATCGACAACATCTTCCGCTATGTCCAGGCGGGCAGCGAGGTCTCCGCCCTCATGGGCCGGATGCCCTCCGCCGTGGGCTACCAGCCCACCTTGGCCGGGGAGATGGGCGCCCTCCAGGAGCGCATCACCTCCACCAAGGACGGGGCCATCACCTCCGTCCAGGCCGTCTACGTCCCCGCCGACGACCTCACCGACCCGGCCCCCGCCACCACCTTCGCCCACCTGGACGCCACCACCGTCCTCTCCCGGAAAATCGTGGAGATGGGCATCTACCCCGCCGTGGACCCGTTGGAGTCCACCTCCCGCATCCTGGAGCCGGACGTGGTGGGCCAGCGCCACTACCAGACGGCCCGGGGCGTCCAGGAGCTGCTCCAGCGCTACCGGGAGCTCCAGGACATCATTGCCATCCTGGGCATGGAGGAGCTGTCCGGGGAGGACAAACGGGTGGTGGAGCGGGCCCGGCGCATCCAGCAGTTCTTCTCCCAGCCCTTCGCCGTGGCCGAGCCCTTCACCGGCCTTCAGGGCCGCTATGTCAAGCTGGAGGACACCCTCTCCAGCTTCGAGGCCATCCTGGGCGGCGAGCTGGACCAGTACCCCGAGGCCGCCTTCAGCATGGTGGGCACCGCCGCCGAGGTCAAGGAGAAGGCGGCCAAACTGGGGGCGGTGTGATGGACAGCGCCTTCACGCTGGAGATATTGACCCCCGACCGCCAGTTCTACGTGGGCCCCGCCCAGGCCGTGATCCTGCCCATCCTGGACGGCCAGTACGGCGTCCAGCCGGGCCACGAGCCGGTGGTCACCGCCATCGAGCCGGGGGAGCTGAGGTATCAGGTGGACGGCGCGTGGCGGACAGCCTCCGTCAGCACCGGCTTTGCCGAGATCATGCCCGACTACGCCATCCTCCTGGTGGCCGCCTGCGAGCGGCCAGAGGAGATAGACCTGAAGCGGGCCGAGGCCGCCAAGGCCCGGGCCGAGGAGCGCCTGCGCCAGAAGGGGAGCCTCCAGGAGTACCACAGCTCCCAGGCCGCCCTGTCCCGCGCCCTGGCCCGGCTCAAAACGGCCAAACGATAAAAGGGAACAAGGAGCGGAGCGCCTTCACCGGCGCTCCGCTCTTTGTCTGTGACGTGGGTCAAATCAATTTTCTACAACCGCCGAAAATAGTGCTTGACATATGATTAAGACAGTTGTAGAATACGAACATAGGCAATTGTCTAAAAGGAGTTGATCCCATGGAACAGATGAAAAAACTGCCGGACGCGGAGTTTGACATTATGAAGGTGGTGTGGGCCAATGAGCCGCCCATCACGACAAACATGATCATGGAGCGCCTGGGCACGGAAAAGGGCTGGAGGGCGCAGACCGTCATTTCCCTCATGCTCCGCCTGGTGGAGCGCGGGTTCTTGCGGACGGAGAAGACGGGGAAGGAGCGCACCTATTACCCGCTCATCGCCAAGGAGGACTACCTCAAGTTTGAAACCAGCAGCTTTATGAAGCAGTTCCACGACAATTCCTTCCTCAACCTGGTCAATACCCTGTACGACGGCCAGGCGCTGACGGACGAGGACATCGACGAGCTGCTCCAGTGGGCGAAAGAACGGAGGGATTAGCGTGGAACACGCTCTGGTCACACTGCTGATTTGCTCGGCCACCATGTCGGCGCTGGCGCTGTTCTATATGGCCCTCACGCCGCTGCTGGCCCGGCGCTATTCCGTCACGGCCCGCTACTACGCCTGGCTTGTCATCGTGGTCGGCCTGATCATCCCGTTCCGGCCGCGCTTCGGCCGCGCCGTGGTCCAGATCGACCTGCCCGCCGCCGGGCCGGTGGTGGGCATGGGGAACGGGCTGCCTGCGGCGGTCCCGGCGCATGCGGTCCCCGCGCTCCCCTCCGCCCTGCCCCAGATAGCCTGGTGGCAGGCCGCGGCGGTGGTGTGGCTGGCGGGAATGGTGCTGTTTCTCGGCTACCATGTGCTCAGGCACATGCGCTTCCTGAAGCTGACGGCCCGCTGGAGCGAGCCGGTGACGGACGGTCCGGCGCTGGCCCTGCTCCAGGACCTGAAAACCCAGATGGGCCTGTCCAGGCCGATTGGCCTCCAGGTCTGCCGCAGCATCGGCAGCCCCATGCTGATTGGGGTCCGCGCTCCCCGCATCCTGCTGCCCAGCGCGGCGTTTGCGGAGGATGAACTCCGCTTCGTCCTCAAGCACGAGCTGGTCCATTACCGGCAGGGAGACCTCTGGTATAAGGGACTGGTCCTGCTGGCGACCGCCATCCACTGGTTCAATCCGGTGGTGTACCTCATGGCAAAGTCCATCGGCGTCCAATGTGAACTGTCCTGTGACGAGAAGGTGGTCCGGGGGACCGGGGCCGCCGCGCGCCAATCTTACAGCGAGACCATCATCGGTGTGGTGAGATACCAATCAAAACTGCAAACAGCCTTTTCAACAAACTTTTATGGGGGTAAAAAAGGCATGAAAACAAGGATTTTTTCCATTATGGATATGGGCCGGAAGAAGGCCGGGGTGGCCGTCCTCGGCGGAGCCCTCTTCCTCACCCTGGGGACGGGAGTGGCCTTTGCGGCCGGCACAGAGCCGCAGATCCAGCCCGGGGCGGTCAGGGTGAATACCGTGGTGGCTCCCCAGTTCCCCGTGGCCTTCCTTCCCGACCCCGACGTCTACGCCCCTTACGCCGCCTTTGGCGTCACGATTTCAGCGGACGGCACGCAGCTGCTCTACGGGGGACAGCCGGTGCACCTCTTTGTGGATGAGGGGGCGGACACGGAGGCATTCTATCTGGGCGGGGCCGGAGGGGTTGATTTGTCGGTGGCCCGGAACGCCGCAGGCGAGATCACCGGCCTGGAACCAATCACCGCGCAGCAGGCCCAGGCGTATCAGGACGCCTTTTTTGCGGAGGAGGGCGGCAGCCCCCTCCCGGCCGGTGCCCAGCCGGAGGAACAGGATAACGTGGAGGTCCGGGACACCGTCCAGGTGGGAACGAACAAATATGACCAGTACCAGCCCTTCGGCCTTACCTACGCCCCGGAGGACGGGACGCTGACCTTCCAGGGGCAGCGCGTGAAGCTGCTGGCCGACCAGGTCGCGGACGGGTGGTTCGCGGCGCTCTGGGAGGACGATGCCGGAACCGTCAATTTGAAGGTGCTCCGGGACGGGTCCGGCCAAATCACCGGCGTGGCGTCTATCACGGAGGCGGACGCGCAGACATACCGGTCCGCGGCGGACCAGTATGAGCAGGACCTGCTGGACGGCCTGGAAGCAAGAATCGAGGACCGGCTGAACCAGCGGTATGCGGAAAACTGACCCAGTTCAGACACAAAGACGGCGCCCCCTGCTGGCAGGCAGGGGGCGCCGTCTTGCATATTCCGGCTGGGAGGGCCGGGGAATTGGTGGTCGGGGGGCGGAGCCGTCTTGACTTCTTGCTGTACCTATGATAGCATTTCCACAAGCATGACACAAACGATGATTTTTCATCTTTCACATGAGAAAAAAGAATGGGGGAGGGGAGACCGTGAGCATCTCCAAATACCGGGTCCTGCTCCGCGCGGCGGAGCTGGGGAGCATCACCCGCTGCGCCGAGGAGCTGGGCTATACCCAGAGCGCCGTCAGCCGCATCATCGCCGACCTGGAGCGGGAGTGGGGGGTGGCCCTGCTGACCCGGAACCGCTCCGGCGTCACCCTGACCTCGGCGGGGCAGGCTCTGCTGCCCCACGTCCGTGGGGTGTGCAACGCCGACCGGGAGCTGGGCGAGCAGGTGGCGGCCCTCCACGGCCTCACCATCGGCACCATCCGGGTGGGGACCTTCAACAGCTTCTCCGTCCACTGCCTGCCCCAGATCATGAAGTCCTTCCTGGAGCGCTACCCGGACATCCGCTTCGAGGTGGTCACCCACATCGAGTACCGGGAGATTGAGGACTGGGTGGCGGGGGGCCACGTGGACTGCGGCTTCGTGGCCCTCCCCTCGGCCCTGGAGCTGGACACCATCCACCTGCGCCGGGACCGCCACATGGCCGTCCTCCCGGCGGACCACCCCCTGGCAAACGCGGCGTCCTACCCGGTGGCGCGCTTCGCCGAGGACCCCTTCATCAAGCTGGAGGACGACCGGGACCGGGAGATTTTGCGCATCTTCGAGCGATACAACGTCCGCCCCAACCTGCGCTACGCCGTCAACGACGACTACGCCGCCATGACCATGGTGGAGAGCGGGCTGGGCGTCAGCGTCCTCACCGAGCTGGTCCTCCAGCGCAACCCCTACCACATCGCCGCCAAGCCCCTGGACCCGCCCCAGTACCGGGACATCGGCCTGGCGGTCCGGGACCGGCGGAACGTCTCCCCGGCCACCGCTCGCTTCCTAGCCCATGTGGAGGACTGGGCGCGGGGGGAGGATTGACGGCAGCGCCGGCATTCGATATAATAGTACACATAATTTGCGTCAAAAGGAGCAAAAAACGCTATGACCATTACCTATAAGACCAAGGGCACCTGTTCCTCCAAAATGACGGTGGAGGTGGACGGCGGCGTCGTCCAGTCCCTGAAGGTGGACGGCGGCTGCAGCGGGAACCTCCAGGGCATCTCCAGCCTGGTGCGGGGGATGAAGGTGGAGGACGTGATCGCCCGGCTGGAGGGCATCCGCTGCGGCTTCAAGCCCACCTCCTGCCCGGACCAGCTGGCCCAGGCGCTGAAACAGGCTCTGTAAAAACGGCGCCGCCGGGCGCATCGGCCCAAAAAGAAAAAGGTCGTGTGTTATGAGCATTCGTAACGGGATGTACCGGATGGTCTTTGTGCTGACGGTCCTGCCCTTTTTGCTGTTCAGCCTGCTCACCGCCGGGTTCTACGCCCGGCGGCTGGAACAGGTCATCACCGAGAGCCTCCAGGCTGTGGCCAACGCCCAGATGGCGGAGATGACCACCTTCTGCGAGCAGCAGCGGGACTTCCTGCGGATGATAGGGGGGACGGAGGCCGCCAAAACGGTCCTGCGGGGCGAGGGCGGCCAGGACACCCGGCGCTATCTGGACAACCTGCTCTATACCCGGGTCCAGGTCATGGACTATCTGGACTCCGCCGCCCTGGTGGACGCGGAGGACCGGGTGGTGGCCTGCAGCGATGCTCACAACGGCCAGGCCGACCTGGGCATGGATTACATCGTCGAAAAGCTGGGCAGCCGGGACTTCTACATCTCCGACGTGCTGACCGACGCCCAGGGCGGCAAGAGCCTGGTGGCCATCGTCCCCATCCGGGAGGACGGGGTGACCCTGGGCTACGGCATGGCCGAGATCGGCCTGGACTTCTACCAGAAGCTGCGGGAGCGGGCCGAGCTGTGGAGCGAATCCACCTTCTACCTGCTGGACGGACAGCAGAATATCGTCAGCGCGGGCACCCCCCAGGAGAACCGGGACAGCTTCGTCACCACCGAGCAGGAGCGGGCGGACTACCTGGAAAAATACAACGCCATCGACTTCGCGCGGGAGCCCAGCGGCAGCTTCCGCTACCGGGTGGACGGCCGGGACTACATCACCTATTACACCGCCGTGGACCACACCGACTGGCGGATCATGCTGACGGTGAACATGGACCGCTACCAGGACAACCGCAGCGCCTACTACGCCATGGGCGGCCTGCTGGTGCTGCTGTGCGCCGCCCTGGCCATCTGGGGCGGACTGTTTGCCTCCCGGCGCATCGTCCGGCCCATCCAGCGCATCTCCGGCACCCTGAAGGACATCCAGGCCGGACAGGACTACTCCCTGCGGGTGGCGGTGGACCGGCGGGACGAGCTGGGCCGGCTGTCCGAGGGGGTCAACGAGCTGATCGACTTCATCGAGACCGAGGACCTCTACAAGGCCCAGCAGCAGCGCCTGCTCCAGGAAAAGGCGGGCCAGGACGCCCTCACCAAGGTCCTGAACCGGGAACGTATCCACCAGGCCGTGGCCGGGAGCATGGACCGCCACCGGGCGGAGGGCACGGCCCTGGCCGTGCTGTTCGTGGACGTGGACGACTTCAAATCCTTCAATACCCGCTACGGGCACATCGTGGGGGACCAGGTCCTCCAGTTCCTGGCCGGCCTGCTGACCAAAGTGACCGGCGGGACCGTGGGCCGGATGGGCGGCGACGAATTCCTGGCCCTGGTGGAGGACCCGGTTGCCGTCGGGGCGCTGGAGGCCCGCCTGCAGGAGCTGGAGCGCCTGGGCGCCAGCCAGTTCCGGGCCAGGGGGAGCGGCGAGCCGGTGCCCGTGCACTTCTGCTGCGGCGCCGTGCGGGTGGACTTCTCCACCGCCCCGGACCGCCCCCTCACCGCCGAGGAGGTCATCCAGCGGGCCGACAGCGCCATGTACGAGGTCAAGAACCACGGCAAGGGCGGCCACATCATCGTGGACGGCTGACAGAATCAGAAGCCCCCCGGCCATCATGGCCGGGGGGCTTCTGCCGCCTTGCGTCGGACGGGGGTCGCGTTGGCGGGGGTTTCATGGTATACTGGGCCGGAAGGGGGCATGACCATGCTGGAACAGTATCTGCGGCAGCTCAGTGAGATCGTCCGCCTGTGCGAGGATACGGACGGCCTGATCATCGTGGACAAAAACGGCATCATCGAATACTGCCGCACGCCATGGAGCACGCTCTACCGGCCCAATGAGATTTTGGGGCGGCACATCCAGGCGCTCTATCCAGACCTGACGGAGGAGGACAGCACCATCCTGCAGGTGCTGAAGACCGGCGAGCCCATATACGGCCGCCGCCAGGAGCTGACCCGGGACAACGGGGCCAGGGTCATCCTGGAGTGCACCACCCTGCCCGTGATCGTGGACGGCCGGGTGGAGGGGGCGGTGGACTCCTCCCGGTTCTATTCCTTCGGCCAGAAGATCATCCGGGGCGGGACCCGGGGCCGGGTCTCGCCGCTGGAGCGGATGATCACCCAGGACGAGGCCATGCTGGCCCTCAAACAGCGGATACGCGGCGCGGCAGGGCTGGACGCCCCCGTCCTCATCTATGGAGAGACGGGGACGGGCAAGGAGCTGGCCGCGGAGGCCATCCACTGGGAGGGGGCCCGCTCCCACCGGCCCTTCGTGGCCCAAAACTGCGCCGCCATCCCGCCGAACCTGCTGGAGAGCATCTTCTTCGGCAGCGAGAAGGGGAGCTATACCGGCGCCACCGACCGCAAGGGCCTGTTCGAGCTGGCGGACGGCGGCACCCTGTTCCTGGACGAGATCAACTCCATGGACGTGTTCCTCCAGGCCAAGCTGCTCAAGGCCCTGGAGGAGAAGAAGGTGCGGCGCGTGGGCGGGGAGCGGGACATCCCGGTGGACGTGCGGATCGTGGCCGCCCTGAACGAGCCGCCCGCCGGGGCCATCCGGGCGGGCCGCCTGCGGGAGGACCTGTTCTACCGCCTGGGGGTGGTCCGGCTGACGCTGCCGCCCCTGCGGGAGCGGCCCGGAGACATTATGCTGCTCACCCGCGGCTTCATCGAGACCTTCAACCGGGAACTGCACCGGTCGGTCAAGGGCGTCAGCCCCATGGTGGAGCGCATCTTTTTGGAGTACGATTGGCCCGGCAACGTGCGGGAACTCCAGAACATCATCCAGGGTGCCTTCGTCACGGCCCAGACGGACACGCTGATGATCGAGGACGTGCAGGACATTTTGATGGGGGAGCGCCCCAGGCTGTCCCAGGAGCCGCCGCGCCTGCCGGGGGACCGGCTCCCGCCGGGGCTGACCCTGACCCAGGCGGTGGAGGACTACGAGCGGGGGCTGATTCGGACGGCGGTGGCCGGGGCCGCCTCCCTGACCGAGGCGGCCCGGACCCTGGGGGTCACCCGCCAGACGCTGAAATATAAAATGGAGAAATTCGGGCTGTAAAAAATTTTGCCTCCCCGCAAAAAATTGTTTGCGGCCGGGGCTGGTCCAGCCTTTGCCCGAATGACCCGCCGAAAGCGGTCCGACACTGCCCCTCCATGGGTTTGGAGGGACCGTGCCGGACCGCCTCCGGCGGGTTTTCTGTTTGGCACGGCGTTTGCATAAAGATGGGGCAAGCGCAGGCAGACACGATACAGAAAGGGAGTATGACGATGAGAACACTGTGGTACAACGGCACGGTCATCACCATGGACGCGGACATGAGCCGGTATGAGGCCGTGGGCGCGGAAGAGGGCAAAATCGTATTTTTGGGCGCCTCCGATGCGGGATTGGCCCAGCACTGGGACCGGCAGGTGGACCTGAAGGGGGCGTATATGCTGCCGGGATTCCACGACACCCACATGCATATGCTCCACTACGGGCAGATGCGGCGCAACGTGGACCTCTTCGGGACCCCCTCGGTGGACGCCCTGGTGGAAAAGTGCAGGGCCCACCTGACGGAGAAGGGCGCCCCCTGCCTGATTGGGTGGGGCTGGAATCAGGAGACCATGGCGGAGGGCCGCTTCCTGACCAGGGAGGACGTGGACCGAATCTCCACCGAGGTGCCGGTGGTCCTGCTGCGGACCTGCGGGCACATCGCCGCCTGCAACACCAAACTGCTGGAGGCCATCTACAAACTGGAGGGCGTGGACGCCGAGACCATGTCCCACGTGGACTTCGAGACCGGCATCCTGCGGGAGACCGCCGTCATGCTCTACACCCAGGTCTTTGCCAACCCCACCATGGCCGACGTCCGGGACATCATCTTGGAGACGCAAAAGGAGCTGAACGCCGCCGGCCTGACCTGCATCCACTCCCATGATTTGCACGCCATCTCGGGGCTGGACGACTTCGAGCTGATTCGGATGTTCCGGGCCATGGCCGCCAACGGGGAGCTGACCGTGCGCATCTACCAGCAGTGCTACGTGGACCTGGAGGAATTCCCCAAGCTGGCCGCCGCGCGGGACAGCTATGACGACCACCACAGCCTGTTCCGCACGGGCCCACTGAAAATTTTGTCCGACGGCTCCCTGGGCGCGGCCTCGGCCGCCATCCGGGCCGGATACGAGGGGGACCCGGACAACCACGGCATCCCCGTCCACACCGACGAGGAGCTGCTGGCCCTGGTCCGGGCCGCCCACACCGCCCGGATGAACGTGGCCGTCCACGCCATCGGCGACCTGGCCATCCAGCGGGTCTGCGACGCGGTGGAGCAGGTCCAGCGGGACGACCCCTGGCCGGACCACCGCCACGGCATCATCCACGCCCAGATCACCGACCCGGGCCTGCTCCAGCGGATGAAGGAGCTGGGGCTGCAGGCATATATCCAGCCCATCTTCATCGACGCCGACATGGAGGTGGTGGAGGAGCGGCTGGGCGCGGACCGGGCCCGGATGAGCTACAACTGGAAGAGCATGGAGGACATGGGCATCCGCGTGAGCGGCGGGACCGACTGCCCGGTGGAGCCCTTCGACGTGCTGGATAACCTCCGCTCCGCCGTCACCCGGAAGAACCGGGCGGGCACCAAGACCTTCCTGCCGGAGCAGGCGCTGACCGTGGAGCAGGCGGTCCGCCTGGTCACCAGCGACGGGGCCTGGGCCAGCTACGACGAGGACTACCGCGGCACCCTGGAGCCGGGCAAGCTGGCCGACCTGGTGGTGCTGGACCGGGACCTCTTCGCCATTGACCCGGACGATTTCACCAAGGTCCGGGTGCTGGAGACCGTTTTGAACGGCCGGACCGTCTATCAGGCGGAAGCGTAACGGCCCGCCATCAGAGACAGGAGGAAGATTATGAAACAGCGTCACTTATTCAAGGACAGCATCATCGTGGGCCTGGCCCTCTTCTCCACCATGTTCGGCGCGGGGAACCTGATTTTTCCGCCCCAGATCGGCCTGCAGAGCGGGACCCAGTGGGTGGCCGGCGCCCTGGGGCTGCTGCTGACGGGCATCGTCCTGCCGGTGCTGGCCCTGTGGGCCGTCAACAACGTGGGGGACAGCCCCGAGGACCTGATGGGCCACTTCCACCCCAAGTTCTACACCGCCTTTTTCCTGGTCACCGGCCTGCTGGTGGCCGTGGGGTCCACCCTGCCCCGGAGCGCCGCCACCGCCCACGAGATCGGCGTGATGGGCCTGTTCCCCGACGCCCCCATCTGGGTCACCGTGGTCGTCTTTTTCGTCCTGGTCTACTTCTTCGCCTGCGATAAGGATTCCGTCATCGACAAGCTGGGCAAGTACCTCACCCCGCTGCTGGTCATCCTGCTGGCCATCATCCTCATCAAGGGCGTGGTGACGCCGGTGGGGACCCCCGTCGACACCGGCGCGTCCAACCCCTTCACCTCGTCCATGCTCACCGCCTACAATACCGGCGACCTGACCGTGGGCCTGATGTGCGCCGGCTTTATCCTGGGCGATTTGGGCCACCGGGGCTATACCGGCAGGGAGCGGAAGAAGAGCGGCCTCCTGGTGGGCCTGGTGTGCATCGTGGCCCTCTTCGCGGTCTACGGCACCCTCACCTACATCGGGGCCACGGGCAGCGGCAGCTTCCCTCAGGACACCGCCCAGACCGCCCTGCTCTCCGGCCTCATCCGCCACATCATGGGCACCTTCGGCCTGGCCTGTCTGGGCGTGGCGGTGGCCCTGGCCTGCCTCACCACCGCCGTTGGCATCGGCAGCACCATGGTCAACTTCTTCTATGAATTTTTGAAGCGCCGGGTGCCGTATAAGGTCATCCTGCTGGTGGTCTGCATCGTCAGCGCCCTGCTGGGCATCACGGGCGTGTCCAGCATCATCAGCTACGTCACCCCCATTTTCCTGGTGATCTACCCGGTCTGTATTGTGTTCACCGTCCTGGGCCTGCTCAACGACTTCCTGCCCAACGACGGCTTTTACAAGGGCGGCGTGCTGATGGCCGGGATCGTCAGCCTGGGGGATGCCGCTCTGGTGGTGGCCCCCAACCTCACCTGGCTGCGCACCGCCATGTCCTACCTGCCCCTGTCCGGCGCGGGGTTCCCGTGGCTGGTCCCGGCGATCCTGGGCGCGATCGTGGGCGCGGTGATTTGCCGCGGCAAGCCCAAGTATGCGCCCCCGGCGGAGGCGCCCGCCGAAGCAGAAAATTGAAAAAAGACCGGAGGACGCCCCAGCGGGCGTCCTCCGGTCTTTTTATGTCTGGATATGGGCCTCCACGGCCGCCTGCAAAAAGGCGGCGCAGCCGGGCACGGTCCTGTCGTAGTACCCGGTGAACCGGGGGTCGGCCGTGTACATGGCCGCCAAGGCCCGGTGGGCTTCCGGGCTGTACTGCCCGGCGGCCCAGGTGTAGGCCAGCCAGTCCCTGTGAGCCGCGGCGATGTCCCGCCCCACCTCCCCGGCGGGGTCGGCCCCCGCCCGGACGGCCTGCTCCAGCTTGTCCCGGATATCCTGTTCCAGCGCGGTCATCGCCTGATATTCCTCCTCGGTCATCTCCGCCAGCTTGGCGTGGGAGGCGTCCACGGCCCCGTCCCCATAGTTCCTCCGAGCCTCCGCGCCGTAAGTCTCCTCGTTCTCCCGGATGAGCCGGGCCTTAAACCCCTCGAATTTTTCCTGATCGGACATGGTATCCGCTCCTTTCAGCGTCTTTTTCACCGTCAGGATGAGCCCGTCCAGCCGCGCCCGCCGCCCCTCCAGCTCCGCCAAGTGGCTCTGCAGCGCCGCCTGACGGTCGAATTGGGGGTCGTCCAGAATGGCCCGGATGGCCGCCAGCTCCAGCCCCAGCTCCCGGTAGAATAAAATCTGCTGGAGCCGGTCCACCTCCGCCGGCCCATAGAGCCGGTAGCCCGCCTCCGTCCGCCCCGCCGGACAGAGCAGCCCCTCCCGGTCGTACCACCGCAGGGTCCGCGGCGTCACCCCGGCCAGCTCGGCCAGCGCCTTCACCGTGTATTCCATGACTGGTCCCCTCCTGACAAGAGAAGCATAAGCCTTGACGCTACGTCAAAGTCAAGCAGTTTTTTACGGAGCGGCCCGCTCCGCGGGGGCCAGGGTTCTTTTCTCGAAAAGAACCCTGGGAAGAAACGACCAGGGCCTGCGGGCCCTGGA
>UQGJ01000056.1 GCA_900540545.1 uncultured Eubacteriales bacterium | reverse complement strand
GCCCGAGCCGGAACCGCCCACTCCTGCGCCGGAGCCGTCGGTCCCGGCCATGGCGGCGGCGCCCAGCGCGACGCCGGAACCCAGCGCGGCGCCGGCTTCTACCCCGGAGCCGCCGGATGAGACCACCCAGCCGTTGGAGGCGGAGACGTCCGGCGCTGGGGGGCTGGTTTTGCCCGCGGTTGTCCTTCTGGGCGCGGGCGGGCTGACCGCCCTGTTCACGCTTTGGAAGAAGCGGGGTGGGCGCTGATGCAGGGGCTGAAGGTCAGACCGGCCCGGACCCGGCGGAGCGGCGGGGGGCTGCGGTTCCCCCTGATGCTGGCGGCGCTGTGCCTGCTCACGGCGGCGGTGTGCGGGCTGCTGTACCGATATGACAACAAATACGCCGCGCCCGGACCGGGCGCGGCGTACGGCAAGATGGACCTGCGGGGGGACGCGCTGGAGGGCCGGGGCTTTGTCTGGCTGGTGGACGGCTGGGCGCTGTACGACGGCCTGCTGGACCCGGAGGACTTCCGGGGCGCACCGCCCGACCCCGACCGCTATGTGTTCGTGGGGCAGTTGGGGGGCTTCGAGTCGGTGGGCGGACAGCCCCACGGCAGCGCCAGCTACCGGCTGACGGTGGCCCTGCCGGAGGAGGCGCGGACCTACGCCCTCTATCTGCCGGAGGTCTTTTCCGCCTGCCGCCTGTACGTGAACGGGGTGGAGCGGGTGGCCCTGGGGGAGACCGGGCCGGAGGGCTACCGGGCCGGGACGGCGGAGAAAATCGTCCCCTTCGAGGCGGCGGGGCAGGCGGAGCTGCTGCTGGCCGTCTCCGACTTTTCCGGCTCGTACAGCGGGATGGTGTATCCTCCCGCTCTGGGGCTGCCCGACGCGGTGGGGGAGATGGCGGACCTCCGGCTGAACCTGCGCACGGCGCTGCTGACCCTGACGGCGTTCATCGGCGGCATCGCCCTGCTGCTCTTTGCGGCCAACCGGAAGGACCCCCTGCCGGGACTCTACGCCCTGGTCTGCCTGTGCTTTCTGGGCTACACCTGCTACCCGGTGGTCAAGACCCTGTTTCCCGGCCTGGGCGGGCTTCATTTCGTGGAAAACCTGTCCTTCTGCGCCATGATTTTGCTGGTGTTCCTGCTGCAGCGCAGGCTCTTTGGGCTGGACCATCCCGTGAACACCTTCGGGGTGATGCTGGGGGGGCTGGTCTGCCTACTGTGCGCGGGCTACCACCTGATGCTGCCCCGGGCCGGGCTGGGGCTGATTTTGGCCTATTCCAGGCTCATCGCCGTCTACAAGTGGGGGAGCGCCGCCCTGCTGACGGCGGGGGCCGTGCTGGGTCTCCGGCAGGAGGACGGCACCGCGCCCCACGCCAGGGCTCTGCTGTGCGGCATGGCGGTGTTCGACTGCGCGCTGGTGATGGACCGGCTGCTGCCGCGGTATGAGCCGGTGTACTCCGGGTGGTTCCTGGAGTTGGCGAGCCTGTGCCTCGTCCTGGTCATCGGCGGGGCCCTGCTGCGGGACATCTATGGCCGGGCCGTCACCGGACTGGTGCTGGAGGAGAACGTCCGCCTGACCCGGCAGAGCCTGGACATGCAGCGGGAGCAGCACCAGGCCATGCTGGAGGCCGTGGGCCGGGAGCGGGCCTTCCGCCACGACCTGCGGCAGCATATCTCCGTCCTCCACGAATTCGCCGGGGCCGACGATTTGGACGCCCTCAAGCGGTACTTCGCCGCCCTGGAGGGGGAGCTGCCGCCCCAGGAGGAGGGGACCTTCTGCGAGAATGCGGCGGTGGACGCCCTGCTGCGCCACTGGGCGGCCCGGGCCAGACGGGCGGGGGTGGAATTCACCGCGGCGGTACAGGCGGAGGAACAGATGCCTGTCAGCGACGTGGATTTGTGCGTCCTCTTCGGCAACTGCCTGGAAAACGCCGTGGAGGCCTGCGGGCGGCAGCGGGAGGGACAAAAGTTCATCCGGGTGAGCGCGGGACCGGCCGTGGGGACCTACGCCATCACCATCCAGAACAGTTTCGACGGCCCCCTGCGTAGGAGCGGGGGCGGGTTCCGCTCCAGCAAGGAGCCGCGGTTGGGGGTGGGGACGGCCTCCGTGCAGGCCACGGCGAAGAAGTACGGCGGAAGGGCGTCCTTCGAGGCGGACGGGGGCGTGTTTCAAGCCTGCATTGTGCTGCACCTGTAAAGGGGCGGCAGGCGCGTTTGCCAAGCGCATAGAACGTCCACGCGAGATACAAACAGAGACAGCCGGCGACCCTTTGCGGGGCGCCGGCTGTCTCTGTTTTGCTGCGCATGTTTTGAAAGATGTCGTTGCGCGTTATTTTTCGACAGTATACGACAAAAAACGATGAGAAAAAAGTATATTCTACAAACGTCGCCCCGCGGACGGGTGAACTGACGAAGAAAGGGCGCTGGAAAGATGAGAGAGTACCGTTATCTGGTTGACCAGGCGGAGCGCTTCGTGCTGTATCTGCGGGAGCAGGAGCGGGCAAAGCTGACCGTGGAAAAGTATGTGCGGGACGTGCGGGGGTTTCTGGCCTATTTCCGAACAGTGGCGCGGCCGGGGAAGGGAGCCGTCATCGACTATAAGACGGAGCTGGAGCGGAAATACGCGGTGAGCAGTGTGAACTCCATCCTGTCGGCGGTGAACAGCTTTCTGAAATTTGCCGGGCTGGAGGACTGGTGCGTCCGGCATATCCGCGTGCAGCGGCGGATGTTCTGCGCCAAGGAGCGGGAGCTGACCAAGGAGGAGTACCAGCGGTTGCTGCGCACGGCCAAGGAGCGGAGGAACCTGCGGCTGTACATGCTGCTGCAGACCCTGTGTGCCACAGGCATCCGGGTCAGCGAGCTGCCCGGCATCACGGTGGAGGCGGTGCGGACAGGGCGCTCTGAAATCTGCTGCAAGGGCAAGTGCAGGGTCATCCTGCTGCCGGGGAGTCTGTGCCGGGGGCTGGCCAGATATATCCGGGAGAAGAACATTAAGTCCGGCAGTATTTTTATCACGCGGAGCGGTAAGCCGCTGGACCGCAGCAACATCTGGTCGGAGATGAAAACGCTGTGCGCCGCGGCCGGAGTGTCCCCGTCCAAGGTATTCCCCCACAACCTGCGGCACCTCTTCGCCCGGACCTATTACAGGCGGGAAAAGGACCTGACGCGGCTGGCGGACCTGCTGGGCCACAGCAATATCAACACGACCCGTATTTACATCATCTCCAGCGGAGAGGAGCACGAGCGGCAGATCGACCACATGGGACTGACGTGCGCATGAGGGAACAGGAGGAGTAGGCTTACATAAAAAATACCACATAATGTCGATTATGTGGTAACAATTTTATATTTTGATGTCGTTTGTATCTTACTCCTGTATTTTTCAAAACACAAGCCAGTAAAATAGGCTAAAATATACAAGAATAGGCCGAAAAGGGGGCCGAAATCAGCTTTCGGCCCTTGGTTTTTGCGCAAAAATGGAGTTTTGCAGAAATTTTCAAGGATTTTTTGGATTTTGAGTGATGACAAACCCCGGAAGATGGGGGCGCAGACCGCACCTTTACCACATAATCGACATTATGTGGTAAAGGTGTAGGGGCGTGATGGAGATGATCTGCACGGCGAGGGCACTGCTGGCACGGGAAGGGCTGGCGCTGGGGGAATCCGTTTACGACGGGGCCGGGGAGGGCTATTTGGACTACCCCATGTCCATGGGCGATTTCTTTGAGCGGGTGTCTGCCGGAGCGGGGCAGTGGGCGCTGCGCTACAAGCACCACCTGCGGATGACCGGGCTGAAATCCGTGCACCGCTGCATCCCGGAGCTGGAGCGGGCGGACCTGGACTGGCTGGCGGACCGCCCGCTGTTCACCGAGCATCTTGCCGAGCTGGAAGGAATGGACCGGGGGATGCTGGCGGTGGAGGGCGGGCCCTGTCTGTATGGCGCCGACGAGGTGGATACCCTGCTCACGCTGCGGACCGGGGAGCGGCTGTGTTTTGACGACAGCAGCGGGGCCTGCATCGGGCTGGAGGGCGGGCCGTCTCTGCCGGACTTCTTGCGGGCGCGGGGCGGCGAGGTGGCGAAGGTGTCCTTCGTCAACCGCAAGGACGGCTTTTCCGCCCAGGAGCTGGAGCTGACGGCGGCCCTGTTCGCGGCGGCCTCGGCCCTGGCGTGTCCGCTGGTCTTTTCGCTGCCTGACATGTCCTACCGCCGATACTTCGGCAGGCTGGCCCGGCATCTGCCCGACGGGGTGCGGGAGGAGGCGGAGGCGGCCTACGGCGGGGTGGTCCATCAAATCACCGACCTATACCTGGAGCTGGCCCGACGGATGGAGGCCCGCTGGCCGGTGCCCCGGCTGACAGCCCTCCACGAGCGGGACGTATACGCCTATGGGACATTTTTGCGGGAGCGGGAGCGGTACTGCAACATCGACGACGTGACCACCAACCGGCCCGACATGCGGGGGGCCATTTACGACTACATCACCCTGCCCGCCGCACCCCACTATCTGTTCGGGGCGGAGCATGTGCTGGAAATCAACAGTACGGACGAGGCCGACCCCCTGCGCAAGTGCGCCAAACTCCACAAAAAGCACGTGCGGTTCCACCAGTTGATGTTGCCGGAGCCGGTAAGCACGGACGGCAGGCATACGATTTTTACCGCCGGGCGGGCGCACAAGGGATATGTGACGCTGGAAGCGCTGGGGGAGGCGGGCCGTGCGGCGGGCGGAGTATGACAAGGCCGTTATCGCCGCTGTGGCCGAACTGAAGCGGCAGCGCGCAGAGCGGGCCGGACCGGACCGGGCGGCGAAAAGCCCGGCCAAGCGGCCCCGAGGGCGACTGTCCGCCCCCATGAAGATTGCCCTGGCCGCCCTGGCGGTGCTGGCCCTGGCCCTGGCGGCCCTCTGGTGCCTTCGGGGGCGGCTGACCCTGACCCCGTGGGTGGGGGAAATCGGCCTGGAGGCCCCGTCGTCCATCGTGGCGGCGGAGGACGGGGGCTATCTGGTCGTTGACCAGGGGAGCCGCCGGGTCCTGCGGGTGGACGGGCTGGGACAGTGCGTGGAGCTGTTCACGGCCACAAACGACGAGGAGACGTCCTTCCAATATGCCCAGGCCGTGGCGGCGGATCCGGCGGGCGGCTTTTACCTCCGGGACGTGGTATGGCAGGAGAACGGCATGGACGTGGACAGGGAGCGCATCTTTTTCTGCCCTGGGCCGGGAGAACCCCTCCGGGCGGTCCTTACCCTGGACAGCGACGGGGTGCGGCACAAGCCCCGGCTCTGGGGACCCTTTTACAGCGGCGGCGAAGCCTATTTCGCGGAGACCGGCGGAGATACCGTTATCCTGCGGAGTCTGCCCGACGGCGGCGCGGTGCGGCGCCTGGGCTATCCGGGGGCCGAGACCGGCCTGTCCGACTGCGCCCTGGACGGGGCGGGGCGGCTCTGGCTGGTGGACAAGCGGGGCGTCCTCCTCCGGGAGGGGGAGGAGGGCCGCTGGGACGAGGTCTACCGGGGCGGCGGCGTGCTGGGGCCGGACTGCAGCGTCCCCTGGGACGCGGCGGTATCCGGGGACGGAGTGGTCTTTGCCGACCTGGGCCGCCGGGCCATCCTGGGCCTGACCGGGGACGGCGCGGAGGCCGTGGTGTCCGGGAGTGAGCTGGTGGGCGGCGCGCCCGCGGTATGGGGGTCGCCCATCCTCTATCAGGTGGACCTGGCCCCGGACGGGCGGATATGTCTGGCCTACGGGGACAGCGTGTACGTCCGGGGGGCGGACGGCGAGACGGCGCTCCACGCGGACCGGCTCCCCCTGGAGCGCGGCCTGGGGTTCCAGCGGTGGTGCGCCTTCGCGGCCCTGTGCCTGGCCGGGGCGGCGGCGCTGGCGGCGGCGGTCTGTCTGACCGTGTGCGCCCTGCGGGCCTTTCCGCCGGGGCTGGGGGTCAAGGTGGGGGCGCTGGTGATGCTCTCCATGCTGGTGGCCACGGTCATCGTCGCCACCGTGGCCTTCCGCGCCTCCGAGGCGCGGTACGTGGAGGAAATCTTCGCCCGGATGCTCTCTACCGCCGAGAGCGCGGCCCGGCAATTGGACCAGGAGGCCCTGGCGGCAATCCAGACCCCGGCGGATTACGGAGGCAGGGCCTATCAGGACCTGCGGGCCTCCCTGGAGGGGGCGGTGGACCGGACGCTGGACTGGAACCGGGACCTCTACTGCAATATTTACCTCTACCGGGGGGACGTCCTCTTCTCCCCGGTCTATCTGGACCAGACCACGGGGGCCTTCTATCCCCTGGAGGACGAGGGGGAGCGGGCGGTGATGGAGACGGGCCAGCCCTTGCGGTTCTATCTGTCCCAGACCTCCAGCGGCACCTGGATGTACGTGTTCAGCCCCCTGCTGGGGCCAGACGGGACCGCCCTGGGGGTGGTGGACGTGGGCATCGATATGCACGCCTACCAAAAGCAGATGCGCCAGCTCTACATAACGGTCATCCTGAGCGTGCTGTCGGCCTGCGCGGTGGTCCAGCTCCTGGTGATCCAGGCCCTGGGGGTGGTGGAGTTCCGGCGGGCCAGGCGGGCCCAGCCGTCGGCCCGGCCCGGAGAGGTGGGGCGGGAGCCTATCAGCTTTCTGCGGCCGGTGGTGTTCTTGCTCTTCTTTGCCTTCAACCTGCCCACGGCCTTTCTGCCCAACTACTGCGCCGGGTTCGGGGCGGACCTCTTCGGCCTGCCCCCGGCGCTGCTGACGGCCCTGCCGGTGTCGCTGAATCTGCTGGCCACGGCCTGCGGCTCCTTCGGCAGCGGGCTGGTAATGGACCGCTTCGGCCCCAGGGCCGTGGGGGTGTCCGGCGGCGGGCTGGCGGCGGCGGCCTACCTGGGTATCGCCTGGGTGGGGGACTACCTCCCCTTCACGGCCTGCATGGCCCTGGCGGGCCTGGGGCTGGGCGCGGCGCTGAACGCCGTCAACGCCTGCATCGCCCAGCGGGACGGGGAGGAGCGGGCGGAGGGCTTTTCGGTCTACAACTCCGCCTACTTCAGCGGCGTCAACTGCGGCGCGGTGGTGGGGGCCCTGTTGGCCTCCGTGCTGGGGGAGCGGGCGGTGTTCGGGGCGGTGGGGCTGTGCCTGTGCCTTCCGGCGGCGCTGATGGGCCGGTGGATGCGGGGGGAGCGGTCCCGGCGGGACCCCGCCGTCCAGACCGGCGGGATGGGGCTGGCGCGCTTTCTGTTCCAGCCGCGCATCCTCCTGCTGCTGGTGCTGGGCTACGTGCCCTACGTGGTGGCGGGACACTTCCTTTTCTACTTCCTGCCCATCTTCGGCCAGCGGCTGGGGATGAGCGGCACGGCGGTGAGCCAGCTGTTCCTGGTCAACGGGGTGTGCGTGCTGCTGTTCACCCGGCTGGCCGCGGAGGTCTTCCTCAAGCGGATGGACCACGGCTGGGCGGCTCGGTGGGCGCTGCTGCTGTTAGGCGCGGGGTTCCTGCTCTTTTCTTGGATGCAGAGCATTGCGGGGGTACTGCTGTCGGTGGTGGTGCTGAGTTTGGCAAACAGCTTTGGACACAGCGCCATGAATCTGTGCTTTTCCGAGGAGGCCCTTCGCCGTGGGTTCGGCGGCGGGCGGGCCATGGGGGCCTTTTCCCTCTTTGAAAACCTGGGAGAGACGGCGGGGCCGGTGGTCTTCGGGTTCCTGCTGGCGGGGGACGTGGCCGGGGGCTTTCGCGTGCTGGCCCTGGTATACGGGGTCTGCGCGGCGCTGTTTTTCCTGCCGGGGGCCGCCGGGGATACCGGGGCAGACATTTGAGCGCGTGAGCGCCGGACGGCGTTGGACGGACAAGAGCGAAAGGAGGCGCGGCGATGGCCGGATATTCCGTATTTGCCGACGTGGGCAAGACGCTGGTGGACCTGCTGCGGGCCGGGGCGGTGCCCGAGCCGGTGGCCAAGGCCGAGCAGATCGGCCTGTGCAGTCCCCAGGACCGGGGGGGCTTCGTGGTGGGGCTGCACCCCTACGACATGAAGGAGGACGCGGCGGCCCGGCGGCTGGAGCCCATCCCGCTGCCCGACGGGAGCCTGCAGGACCCGCCGGGGGCCTACACCCTGTCCTACATCGTCTCGGTGGCCAGCAAGGCCGAGGCGGCGGCCAAGGCCATGGACGAGCAACGCATCCTGGGCCGGGTGCTCCAGCTTTTGCGGGACAACTCCCGCCTGCCGGAGGCCTTCATGCCGCCCAAGCTCCGGGCCGCCGGGGAGACCATGGCGGTGGAGCTGACGCCGGTGGAGCTGGAGGAAAAGGTCAAGGTCTGGTCCATGTTCGGTGAGCCCTGCCGCCCCTGCGCCTTTTTCACGGTGGGGCCAGTGCTGGTGGAGTCCACCGTCATCCGCCGGCCCGCGCCCAGGGTGGTCCGGGTGGAGTTGGGGGCGGAGCAGCGGGAGGGGCGGCCATGAGATGCCTGCACGAGGCGGCGGTGGTCCTGCTGGTGGTGGACGATCTGACCGGCCAGCCGCTGCCGGACGCCGCCGTGTTCTGCACCACGGTGGGCCGGGGCGGGGTGCGGAATGCCTCCGGGTTCCACGTCTTTTCCGACCTGCCCCCCGGCGCGTATGAGTTCGTCGTCCAGCACCCCGGCTACGGGGTCTGCCGGGTGAACCTGTCCCGGCCCGGAGCGCTGTGCTGTGCCTGCACCGTGCGCCTGCCGTACAGCCAGAGCCACCCCCGGCTGGGGGGGCGGCGGCACCTGCTGTTCCGGCTCTCGGACGGGGCGGGGCCCCTGGCGGGACAGCAGGCGGCCATTCGGCTGGAGAGCCCCTCCCCGCCCCTGCGGGTGGTGGAGGACGCGGACAAGGGGGCCGTGCTGCTGGCCCTCAACGGTCCGCCGGGGCCGGAGCTGCTGGCCCGGGAGCTGGCGGACGGGGTCGGCGGGCCCGTCGTTCTGGCCGGTCTGGCACCGGAGGCGCGGGCCTACCAGCTGGACCGGCCCCTGGAGGGGGCCGTCCGCAGCGGTAGCCGGATGCGGCCGGTGTGGCGGTTCGAGACCGACCGGGAGGGGGCGGCGGTGCTGCCCATCCAGCCGCTGCTGATGCCGGAGGGGGCGCTGTCGTTCACGGTGAGCTGCGGGGGCCGGGAGCGGCAGGCCCAGGTGGAGCCGTTTTTGGAAAATGAGCGCCGCGTGGACGTGCTGTTTTGAGAGAGGGGGAGCGGGAATGGGAAATCTGGTGTGCGGCGGCGCGGTCTGCCAGTGCAGCTTCGGCGCGGCGCCCGCGCCGCTGACGGTGCTGCCGGCCAACCGGGTGCTGAACGCGATGCCGGCGGCCACGGTGATGGACTGCGCCCCGCTGGTGAACGTGCCGCCCTTCGGCATGTGTTCGTCCCAGGCCAACCCCATGGTGGCGGCGGCCACGGCGGCGGCCCTGGGGGTCCTCACCCCCATGCCCTGCGTGCCCGCGCCCGCCGGCCCCTGGTCGCCGGGGTGCGCCACGGTGCAGATCGGCCCCTTCGCCGCCCTGAACGACGCCTCCCAGCTCACCTGCATGTGGGGCGGGAGCATCGGGGTGAAGTCGGCGGGGCAGACCACCATCCAGGTGCCGTGATGGACGGGCGGTTTGAGATGCGCTTCCCGCTGCGGAGCTTCGGCAGGCCCTACGAGAAGCCGGAGGAATATCTGGACGATTGGATGGGGGCTATGGAGCTGACGGTGGAGGATTATCTGCGGTTCCGGGGGGACGGGGCGGCTCCGGGGGCGGAGGAGGCCCAGGGCTCGGCGGAGGAGGTCCGGCGGGATGCCCTCCGGGTCCGGGAGCGGGCGGAGCTGTGGATCGAGAGCCGCAGGGAGAACAGCGGCTGCTTCTTCGCGGCGGACTACCTGTGCCAGCGGTTCGGCCTGGACGCCCTGGAGCGCTTTACCCTTCTGCTGAGTCTGCTGC
The DNA here is from genome assembly GCA_900540545.1 of uncultured Eubacteriales bacterium. GTDB lineage: Bacteria > Bacillota > Clostridia > Oscillospirales > Oscillospiraceae > Intestinimonas. The sequence continues at coordinate 7,597 of UQGJ01000056.1, read as the reverse complement.
CCCGGTATGACGAGAGCTGGGGCGGGGTATTTGCGCGGCTCCAGGGGGATAGCGAACGGACCCTGCCGGGGTGCGCCCTGGCCCTGGCCCTGTTCGACTTCCGGCTCCGGGCGGCGGACTGCGTGGATGCCCAGCCTCGGCTGCAGGCGCTGCGGGAGCGGTGCCGCCTGCTGCTGTTCACCGGGCGGGAGGGGGAGCTGGACCCCTGTCTGGCCGACTTCCTGCTGCAGAACGGCCAGACAGAGACCCTGCCCGCCGGGGTGCGCCTGCGGGTGCCGGCGGAGGCGGAGGAGCCGCCCGCGCTGGCTGGACCCGCGGAGCGGATGGCGGAGCAGATCGGCCGCTACCGGGGGGACGACCTGCTGGTGTTCCATCTCCACGCGCCTTTCGGGGCGGGGGGGCGGACCCAGGCGGGGCTGGCGGCGGCCCGGCGGGACCGGGCGGTCCTCCACGCCGACCTGCCCCTGGAGGAGGACGAGGCGTGGGCGCTGGCGGGGTGCCGCCAGGCCCTGCTCCAGCGGGCGTGGCCCTGCTTTACCATCCCGGCGGCGGGGGAGGGGGAGCAGAGGCTGGACCGGCTGTGGGAGCTGGCGCGGCAGTTCACCGCCGTGGCCTTCCTCCGCACCGCGCCGCCCCTGCGCTGCGGGACGGACTGTCCGGGGGTCTTTTGGCTGGAATGTGAGCTGCCGCCGCCGGACCGGGACGAGAGGTTGGCCCTGTGGGCCCACTACACCAGGGGGCTGCCCCTGGCCGACCTGTCCCAATTGGACGCCCTGGCCGACCGCTTCCGCTTCCTGCCGGGGCAGATCGCGGCGGCGGCCCGGAGCGCCGAGGCCGAGCGCCTTTGGCGGGGGGAGGACGAACCCCTGGACCGGGAGACGATGAACCGCTGCGCCCTGGCCCAGGCCGCCCACACCCTGGACCGGCGGGCCACGCGGCTCCGCCCCGGCGGCGGGTGGGACGAGCTCATCCTGGAGGACCGGGAGAAGCGGATGCTGGAGCACGCCTGCGACCGGGTGCGGCTGCGGCACAAGGTATACGGGGCGTGGGGCTTCGAGCGGCGGGTGACCTACGGCCGGGGGGTGAGTATGCTCTTCGCGGGGCCGCCGGGCACGGGCAAGACTATGGCCGCCCAGGTGGCGGCCCGGGCGCTGGAGCTGGAGCTCTACAAGGTGGACCTGTCCCAGGTGGTGTCCAAGTACATCGGGGAGACGGAGAAGAACCTCAGCGACCTCTTCGACGAGGCGTGGCAGAGCGGGGCGGCCCTCCTCTTCGACGAGACCGACGCCCTGCTGGGCAAGCGCACCGAGGTCAAGGACTCCCACGACAAAAACGCCAATATGGAGACCTCCTATCTGCTCCAAAGGATGGAGGAGTACGAGGGCGTGACCATGCTCACCACCAACTATCTGGAGAACATCGACCCGGCGTTTTTCCGGCGCATCAGCTATGTCATCCATTTCCCCTTTCCCGACGAGGACGCCCGCCGCCGGCTGTGGCGGGGGATGTTTCCGGCCCAGACGCCCATGGACGGGGAAATAGACTTCGATTATCTGGCCCGGCAGTTTGAACTGGCGGGCGGCAGCATCAAAAACGCCGCCCTGTCCGCCGCCTTTCTGGCGGCGGGGCAGGAGCGCCCGGTGGGGATGGTCCACATCGTCAAGGCGCTGCAGTACGAGCTGGCCAAGCAGGGCAAGGTCCTGCTGGCCGAGGATTTCGGGGAGTACAGCTATCTGATGAACAGGGAGGTTTGAGCCATGCTGGATGAAAAAGCCCTGGAGCGGGCGAAGGAACTGGCGGAGCGGCTGCAGAAGGCCGCCGGGGAGGAGGGCTTGCCCACGGAGCCCATCCCGGCGGAGGACGCGCCCTTTCCCGCCTTTCTGCTGGAGGCGCCGTCGGACTACCAGGAGGAGGGCTGGGCGGTGGCCTGCACCGTGGTCCCCCTGGAGGCGGGGGGCGACCGATTCATCTGCGTGCAGCTTTACGCCTGCATCACGCCGCTGATCCCCAGGGCCTGGCTGGAGGACGCCCGCCGGCTCATCGAGGGGGAGAACGAGCGGCTGCTGTTTGGAAATCTGCTGCTGTTCAGCAGCCGCATGAGTCTCAAGTATGTCTTTTCTCCCCCGGACGGGGCGACTGTGGAGCCGGAGCGGCTCCTGCATATCCTGCGCATCTTCACCCGCCAGGCCGACGCCTGCGCCGAGCGGTGCGACGCCCTGGTGGAGGGGCGGGCCGACGTGGAGACCTTGCTGGGCGAGAGCGCCTTCCGAGACTGAAAGGGGGACCATCACATGACCGCGACCCAATCGAAAATCCAACGATCCAAGGCGGCCGCGCCCGCGGCGGCGGGCGGGCTGTCCTCCGTGCCCATTCGGAGGAGCGGGGGCGGCGCGGCGCTGTCGGACTACCTGTTTTCCCATTACCGGGTCTCCGACCCGTCGGACCAGAGCGAGGTGCAGGCGGAGCGCGCGGCGGACAAGGTCATGTCCGGCGGGCAGGTCCACGCCTCCGAGGCCGCCCCGGGCGGTGTGGAGATCGCCCGCAGCCCGGAGGGGGGCGAGACCCCGGCGGGGGGTAGGACCGGCGGCTCCACGGGCCTGCCCGGGCCGGTGCAGGAGAGAATGGAGGGGGCCTTCGGCCGCAGCTTCGAGGGGGTGCGCGTTCACCATGACCAGCGGGCCGACAGCCTCAGCCGGGGATTCCACGCGGACGCCTTTACCCAGGGGAGCGACATCTATTTCCGAGAGGGGGCCTACGACCCCGCCACCCGACAGGGCCAGCATTTGATCGCCCACGAGCTGGCGCACGTGGATCAGGGCGGGGCGGGGATATTGCGGGCGCTTACGGAAGGCGAAGTAAGAGGTTTTGTTGGAGACCAGAAGATTGGTCAGTTTGTTTGGGAAGCAATTACGCATAAAGATAAGCTAAAGGAAGCAATTTGGGCCGAAAAGGAGCCTGGAGTCGCCAAGGTGGGAGCCGCCAAAGGGACCTCAATGGGGTTTGCCGTATTGGGGAAGGCGGCAACACTGGCGGGCTCATCCTATAGCAGTATTGCGGCAACGGGGCTACCGAACGGAGATGATTCACAAAAAAAAATCATTAATGAGCATAAGCGCAACGCAAATTACCTTGCCGCGGCGGGTCACGCGGCGAATGCAACATCAAGTGGGATCGATTTTTTCAGCAATTGGGGCAAACGTAGGGGCGCAAGCAAAGATATGGACGAGTTCAAAGGGGGGGCGGGAGCCCAGGATAGCAGTATCACCGATACATTAAATGAGCTTGTGATACTAGATCGCAACACAGTGGATTTTACCGAGCAAGAGAGTGAAACGTATAGTAAGATTTTAACGGATAAAAATAAGCAAAAATATAAAGATTTGCTTCAAGAGATTAACAAAATGATCAATGCGCTCCGAAAAAGGCACGTGGGAGGAAATGGACAGCAAGAGCGAGACGGGCTTGAGGACCGATTGGTTCATGCACGGGACGCATTGTGGGAACATTATAAAATCGACAAGACGAAAAGCCTTAAGTATAAATTGGCAGAGACGCAGAAAGCAGATAGCGTACAAGGTATGTGGAAATCTGGACTCAACACCCTTGGGAGTCTCGCTTCAGGCGGCGGAGCGCTCTGGAACGCCATCTCTGGCGTTGGGCTGGGAGGGAGCATCATGTCAGCGGCGGGAGGACTGCTTTCTACAATGGGCGGCTTTGTCGATATGTTTGGCGGAAGCTCCAAGACAAATCGGGCGACGGAGAACAAGAAACGAGCAAATACTGCAAATCGGTATGCCGTTGAGACCTTACAAACATTAAGTGGGTATGCAGCAGAGGCAGCCGGATTGGACATATTACTGCCGGATAAGACGTTGGATGGAACAAAGCTCAATGGAGAGGCGGATAATGTAGTTGCCGTGTGCGGCGGAATGGTAGAATTATACCAAGACATGAAATTCAAAGGTATTGATGTTGATAAAATTACAGGTATGTTAGATACGGGTGACGCTGAAGAGATAAAAGATGCCATTGTACAAGGCTATTCAGGTGGATGAGAGAGGTGAGAACGATGAACCGGCGTTACATAGGCCCTGTGGCGGGCATCTGCGCACTGTTCCTGTTGACCGGCTGCGGCGGGACGCAGGCGGCCAGTACACGCGAGCTCCGCATCGCCGTTACCGGCGACCGGGAGGTATATGATTACGACCCCAGCATTTTGAACGCCGTGGAGCTGGCGGTGGACGAGTGCGGTGCGCTCTACGCCGCCGAGGGGTGGCGCATTTCCTATGGGACGGCGGACGACGACTCGGTGTACGACCGGGGGGTGACCCAGGCCGCCGCGCTGGCCGGGGACGGCGGGGGGACGGCGATCCTGGGGACCCACAACTTCTCCATCGTGGACATGGCCGCCGAGCTGGCCAGCCAGAACGGGGCGCTGTACGTGGCCTTCAACGGCTGCAACGACGCGGTGACGGCCAAGGGCTACCAGACCGTGTTCTCCAACGTGTACGGCGCGGCCCGGAGCGGCGCGGCCATGGGGGCCTATGCCGCCGGGACGCCGGACATCCGGCGCGTGGCCGTTTACAGCAGCGCGGTGAGCTATGAGTCGGACTGGGTGCGGGCCTTCTGCCGGGCGCTGTCGGGCCAGGGGGCGAGGGTGGTGGACTGCGCGGGCACGGCCACCGACTACAACGAGTTCCGCTCCGTGGCGGAGCGGTGGAAGCTGCTGGGGGTGGACACGGTGCTCATCCTGGAATACTACGCCGATGACGCCTACGACGCGGCGGAGTGGCTCCACGGCCTGATGCCCGGGGTGCGGCTGCTGGGGGACTCCTCCTTCGACTATGAAGCCCGGTTGGAGGCGTCCGCCGAGGCCGTGGAGGGGCTGGTCATCCCCGACGTGCTGCCCGCCGGGGGCGGCCGGGCGCTGGCGGAATTCGAGACGCGGTATGCCCAGCGCTACGGCGAGATGCCCAGCCGGTGGGCGGCCCACGCCTACGACACGGTGCGCATGGTGGCCGACACGGCGGTGGGCTGCGGCAGCGCCGCGGGGGCGGATGTGGCCGCGGCCCTCCACGGGGAGGACGGCTACGTGGGCCTTTGCGGCCCGGTGCGCTTTGACGATGGCGGCGCCCTGTCCGGCGGGGAACAGCGGCTGCTGGTGTGCCGGGACGGGGCGTTTATCGAACTGACAGAGGAGGATGGAGCGGATGGGGAAACGGGGGAATAGGCGGCGCTGGCCGGCCCTGGCGCTGGGGGCGGCCGGACTGGCGGCCGCGGCGGCGTGGGTGTGCCTGGGCAGCGTGACGCGGACGGTCTCCCTCCAGGGCATCGCCTTCCCCCAAAGCGGCATCCGCCGGGTGGTGGCCTGGCACGGCGGTGCGGTGCAGCAGGTGCTGTGCCGGGTGGGGGACACGGTGGAGCGGGGAGACCTGCTGGCCGTCCTCCCCCGGGAGGACCTGCTGGAGGCCATGCGGCGGGGGGACGGGACGGAGGAGACCTGGGGGAGCTACGTGGAGGACTCCCTCATCCAGGCCCCCGTCAGCGGGAAAATCAGCCGGGTGGCCGCCGTGGGCGAGGTGCTGGCGGTGGGGGGGAGTCTGGCCGAGATCATCGAGGACGACCCCTTCACCAGCCAGAGCGAGCTGCGGGCCTACGTCCCGGCGGAGGTGGCGGCGGGGCTGCTGGAGGGCATGGAGGTCCAGGTGACGCCCCAGGCGGCATCCCGTGTGCGGGACGGCTTTTACAGCGGCTTTATCAGCCGCATCGGCGTGTTTCCCCGGTCCCGGACCCAGGTGGGCGAGGAGCTGAGCGGCTTCCAGGCCCCCTGGGGCGGCGGGGCGGAGGAAAATCTCATCGAGGTGCGCGTCTCGCTGGTGGGGGCGCCGGAGCTGGACACCGGGACCCTCTGCGAGCTGACGGTGGTCCAGCGCCGTGCCACACCGCTGGAGCTGCTCCTCGGCGCATGGGGGTGATGAGATGAGGGAGCGGGAGAAGCGGGCGTGGCAGGGACTTTGCACGGGGCTGATTTGGCTCCTGCGGCTGGCCTATCTGGCGTGCCTGGTCCTCTTTGCCGGGAGCCTGTTCCCGCCCCACACCCGGTGGGCGGGGATGCTGGCGGCAGGGCTGGGCTTGACCGCGCTGGCCCAGGGGCTGCTGGCCTGGGGCCGGTGGGCCCTTGGCCGGGAGACCGGCGGCCCGCCCGTGCCGGCCCGATCCGGCGGCGGGGTCCGGCTGGAGGGGCGGCTGGAGTGGAGGGACGTGACCTATGGTCCGCCCGGATCGCCCCGCCCCGCCCTGCGGCAGGTGAACTTCCGGCTCACGGCGGGGACCGCGGTGGTGCTGGGGGAGACCGGGGGGGGGTTCGGCGCCCTGTCCACGGGCCGCGCGGCGGCGGACGAGGGGAACATCTATTACGGAAACGCCCGCCTGGAGACCATCGCCCCGGAGGAATTGGCCGGGCGGGTGGCGCTGCTCGCCGCCGGGGAGGACCCGCCGGAGGGGGCCATCGGTTCCCTGCTGGGGCCAGAGGGCCGTGCAGTGGGGCGGGAGCTGGGGCTCCACCCCCTGGTGCGGGCGGCGGGGGGCTACGAGGCCCCGCTGTCACGGCTGTCCGACGGCGGGCAGACCCTGGCCCGCATCGCCGCCGCTCTGGCGGACAAGCCCGGTCTGCTGATTTTGGACCATCTGCTGGAGCGGCTGGACGAGGCGGCGGCGGACCGGGTACTGGCCGCGGCGGAGCGCCGGGGGACGGACTGCGCGGCGGTGACCGTGCGGGAATGCCTGCCCCGGCGCGTGGGCCGGGTCCTGGAATTCCAGGGCGACACGCTGGTGTTCCAGGGGACCCGGGATGAATTTTTGGCGTGGGAGGAGGCTGGACATGGGCGTGATACCCCGTAACTTGGCCCGCAGGCTGGCCCGCCGGGGTCCCCGGGGGGACCGGGCGCTGGACCTGCTGGCGGCGGCCATGGGGGAGGGGGCGGACCCCATCCCCCGCGGGCTGAACACGGCCCGGAGTCAGGTGGAATACCTGGCGGCGGCCAGGGGGCTTGCCGTGGCGGCCGTCACCCTGGAGGAGGGCTGGCAGGAGGAGGAGACCGCCTATCTGCTGGCGGAGACGGAGGGCGGCATCGCCGCCCTGTGTCCCCGGCCCATGGGCGGATACATAGCCTGGGGCGAGGGGACCCGGCGGTTTCAGCGGGTGGGGCGCAAAAATGCGGCGGCCTTCCAGGGCAGGGCGTGGCGGGTGTACCCCCCTCTGCCGGAGGGGTACGCCTCCCCCTGGACTGCGGCGGGGTACTATCTCCGCCGGGGGTGCGGGCCGCTGCTGCTCTGGCTGGCGGTGCTGTTGCTCTTCCTGGGCGGCGGGGGCGCGGTGCTGGGGCGGCTGGCGGAGGCAGCCCTCCGGGACGCCCTGCCGGGGGCGGTCCCCTGGCGGGCGGTGCTGCTGCCCTTGGCGGCGGTGCTGCTCTGGAGCGGCTGCACCCTCTGGCTGACCCTGGAGACGGCGCGGCGCATCCAGGCAAGGGCGGCGGCGCCGGCGGGGGCGTCTCTGGGGCTTCGGCGCGGAGCCGGGGCCGGGGACCTGACGGCGGAC
>UQGJ01000055.1 GCA_900540545.1 uncultured Eubacteriales bacterium | reverse complement strand
TTTCTTTTTCCCGCCGTGAGGGAAAAAGAAATGGGCTGGGCCCCCGGAGGGGGACGCTCCTCTCCCCCGTCCCCGCCCGTGGGCGGGAATTCAAATCCGCGCCGTTAGGCGCTACCTTTGGGGGAGGACGGGGATGCGGATTGCCGCGCCAGTCTGCGGACTGGCTCGCAATGACAGGGAAACTTTATCTTTTCTTCACACCTTCTCAAGAGAACCTTACCTCCTTTGTGATAGTCTGGTGCTACCACAAAGGAGGTATTTTGTCTATGGAACCGATTCTCTCCGTCTCCCATCTGAAAAAAATCTATGGCTCCCGGGGCAGCCACACCACGGCCCTGGACGATTTGAGCTTTGCCGTGGACCCCGGCGAATTTGTGGGCATCATGGGGGCCTCCGGCTCCGGCAAGACCACGCTGCTCAACTGCGTGTCCACCATCGACACCCCCTCCTCCGGCACCATCACGGTGGACGGCACCGACATCACCCGGCTGAAGGGCAAGGCCCTGTCCCGGTTCCGCCGGGAGCGGCTGGGGTTCATCTTCCAGGACTGCAACCTGCTGGACACGCTGACGGGCTTTGAGAACATCGCCCTGGCGCTGACCATCATGGGGACCCCGGCCCACACCATCGACCAGCGGGTGCGGCAGGCGGCGGAGCTGCTGGGGCTGGGCAAGATTCTGGACAAGTACCCCTACCAGATGTCCGGCGGCGAGCAGCAGCGGGTGGCGGCGGCCCGGGCCATCATCACCCAGCCCGCCCTGGTGCTGGCCGACGAGCCCACGGGGGCGCTGGACTCCAAGTCCGCCCGGATGCTGCTGGAACAGCTGGCGGGGCTGAACCAGGACCAGGGGGCCACCATTCTGATGGTGACCCACGACGCGTTCACCGCCTCCTGGTGCCACCGCATCCTCTTCATCAAGGACGGCACCCTGTTCCAGGAGCTGCGGCGGGGGAATATGGCCCGGCGGGACTTCTTCAACCGCATCCTGGGCGTGGTGAGTACACTGGGAGGTGACGGGGCCGATGTTCTTTAAGCTGGCGCGGAAAAACGTCACCCGGAGTCTGAAGGACTACTCGGTCTACTTCCTCACTCTGGCCTTCGGCGTATGCATCTTTTACGTGTTCAACTCCCTGGAGGGCCAGTGGGCCATGAAAATGCTGGCCAAGAGCGCCCACTATATGGTGGAGAGCATCCTCATCTTCATGAACATCTTCTCCGCCTTCGTCAGCGTGGTGCTGGCCTGTCTCATCCTGTACGCCAACACCTTTTTGATGAAGCGGCGGAAGCGGGAGCTGGGGACCTACTTCATGCTGGGTCTGCCCACGGGGAAGGTCTCCCTCCTGCTGGTGCTGGAGACCCTGTTCATCGGCGTGCTGGCCCTGGTGGTGGGCATCCTGCTGGGCATCCTGCTGGCCCAGGGGCTGGGGCTGCTGACCATGGCCATGTTCTCCACCTACCCCACGGAGGAAGCGTTCCAGTTGGTCTTTTCGGTGAAGGCCGTGGGCAAGACCGTCCTCTACTTCGGCGTCATCTTCCTGGTGGTCATGCTCTTTACGGGGCTGTCGGTGTCCCGGGCCAAGCTCATCGACCTCATGCAGGGAGAGCGGCGGAACGAGGAGATGAAGGAGCGGCCCCTGTGGTCGTCGGTCCTCACCTTCCTGCTGGGGGTGGCCCTGCTGGCGGTGGCCTACGCCATGCTGCTGCTCCGGGGGATGCTGTATATCGACGCTCTGTTTTTCGTGATGCTGGGGCTGGGGACATTAGGGACCCTGCTGTTTTTCCGGTCCCTGTCCGGGTTCCTGCTGCGGGTGGTGAAGGGGCGGAAAAAGACCTACTACAAGGGCCTGAACATGTTCGTGCTGCGGCAGTTCAACTCCCGCATCCACTCCACCTACCTGTCCATGACCATCATCTGCCTGCTGTTGCTGCTGGCCATCGGCATCACGGCCTGCTCGGTGGGCCTGAACAACACCATCGAGGCCAACACCAACTCCTCCGCCCCCTACGACATGACCCTGCAGAATTACAGCGGGGACACCGAGGTCATCGACATCCCGGCCCGGCTGGCCCGGTGCGGGTTCGACCCGGAGGCGTACTTTGGGGAGAGCATGGACTATCTGCTCTACTATAACGACGCCGCCCTCACCGGCCTGGACGAGGACGAGGTCAACAGCGTCCTGCGGCTCAGCGACTACAACGCCCTGATGGCCCTCCAGGGCCGGGCCGGGCTGGCGGCCGGGGCGCGGGGCCAAATCATCGACGTGCCCATCACCACCGGGTACAACGCCCTGCGGGGCATCGCCGTGGTCCCCGACGAGGTGGCGGACGCCCTCAAGGTCCGGCGGCAGGTCTTTGTGGCCAACTACAAGGGCGACAAGCAGGCGGCGGAGGACGCCCTCATCGCCGTCTACAACACCGCGGAGTTCAACAGCGAGTACACCTTCAACATGGGCACCCGGATCAACATCTACATGGAGAACATGGGCAGCAAGATTTTGGTGCTGTTCATGGGGCTGTATCTGGGCATGGTGTTCCTGCTCACCGCGGCGGCGGTGCTGGCCCTCCAGCAGCTGTCCCAGGCGGCGGACAACGTCCAGCGGTATCAAATCCTGTCTCGGCTGGGCGCGCCGGACAAGATGCGCCGCCGGGCCCTGTTCACCCAGGTCTTTCTGGCCTTCTTCCTCCCCCTGGCCCTGGCGGTGGTCCACTCCATCGTGGGCATGACGGCGGCCAACGCCGTCATCGCGGCGGTGGGCCGGGTGGACTCGGTGACCAGCAGCCTGGTGACGGCGGGGTTCATCCTGCTCATCTACGGCGGGTACTTTTTGGCGACCTATTTGGGGAGTTTAAGGGTGGTGCGGGGGAAGTGACAAATCAATTAAGAATGAAGAATTGCGCCTGCGGGCGGGACGGGGGTGTTTTTTTAGGGGAGTCTGTGGAGGCCCCTTCCACCGGCTGCGGCCGGTCCCCCTCCCCCATCTGCCGATAGGGGAGGCTGGGACGGGGGAGGGGCGTGCGTGGGGGGCGGTCCTGTTAAAAAAGGGCTTGCAATCGTTGGGAAAGTGTGCTATCATACTGATTACTGTTCGGGTGCATTGCGCCCATTTCATGACGACACGCCCTTCGGGCTTTGAAAGGAACGATCACTATGCCCATCGCCGCCAAGTACGCGCTTACCGCCATTCAGATGCTCTGCGCCCTCTTCCTCACCTTCGTGGTCCTGGCCCAGTCCGGCAAGAGCGCCGGCCTGTCCGGCGCCATCGCCGGCGGCGCGGACACCTTCCTGTCCAAGAACAAGGCCAAGAGCTGGGACGCCAAGCTGGCCCGCTGGACCAAGTGGGTCTGCATCATCTTCATCGTCCTGACCCTGGTGCTGAATCTGCTGCCCGCCACTGCTGCTGCGTAATCGTCGTGCATGAGACGCTCCTCCGGACACGGGGGAGCGTCTTTTTCTGTTCCAAATGTGTTATACTATCCATGAGTTTACAAAGGAGATTGTTTGTATTATGAGTATCCAAGGAACCTATCAGGCCTCCAGCAAGGGGTTTGGATTTTTTACCCCGGAGGGGGCCACGGGGCGGGAGAGCGACCTCTTCGTGCCCCCACGGGCCGAGGCGGGGGCCTGGAACGGCGACACTGTCACCGTGGAGACCCGGCCCGACCCCAGGGACCCGGCGCGGCAGACCGCCTTCGTCACCGCCGTGGTGGCCCGGGGCAATAAGAACGTGGTGGGCGCCATTGAAAAGCGGGGCCGGGAGGTCTGGCTCATCCCCAGCAGCGACCGGCTGCCCCACGCCGTGAAGGTGGTGGGCCGGGTGGGCACGGTGAAGGCCGGGGACAAGGCGGCGGTGGCCATGCAGAGCTTCGGCAGCCGCAAGACGCCCCCCATGGGCACGCTGAAGGAGGTCTTTGGCCGGGACGGCACCCGGAAGGCCAGCGTGGAGGCCATCCTCTACAACTACGGCATCGAGCGCGTCTTCCCCGCCCCCGTCCGGGCCGCGGCCCAGCTGGCCCCCGACGAGGTGGAGCCGGAGGCCATGGCCGGGCGGCTGGACCTGCGGGGCAAGACCGTCATCACCATCGACGGGGCCTCCTCCAAGGACTTCGACGACGCGGTGAGCCTGGAGAAAAACACCGACGGCAACTGGGTGCTGGGGGTCCACATCGCCGACGTGTCCCACTACGTCACCGAGGGGTCCCCCCTGGATTTGGAGGCGTGGAACCGGTCCACGTCGGTGTACTTCGCCGACCAGGTGGTGCCCATGCTGCCGGTGGAGCTGTCCAACGGCATCTGCTCCCTGAATCCCCAGGTGGACCGGCTGGCCCTGTCGTGCATCATGACCATGGACAGGACCGGGCAGGTGCTGGAGCACACCATCGCCAAGACCGTCATCCGTTCCACCGAGCGGATGACCTATGACGACTGCAACCTGCTGCTGGCGGACAAGCTGCCGGAGCTGGCGGAGCGGTACGCCCACATCCTGCCCATGCTCAAGGACATGGGGGCTCTGGCCAAGGCCCTGGAAAAGCGGCGGCGGAGCCGGGGGGCGCTGGATTTGGAGAGCCAGGAGTGCTATATCGTCTGCGACGAGACAGGCGACCCGGTGGACATCCGGGTGCGGGAGTCCGGGGAGTCGGAGGCCCTCATTGAGTCCTTCATGCTCTCGGCCAACGAGTGCGTGGCCCGGCACCTCTTTGAGGCCAAGCTGCCGGGGGTGTACCGGGTCCACGAGAAGCCCTCGGAGGACAAGACCACCACCCTGCGGGCCATGCTGGCCCCCCTGGGCTTTGATTTGAAGCAGGCGGACAACGGCAGCCTCCAAAAGGTGCTGGACGGGGCCAAGGGCACCCCTCAGGCCCCCGCCATCCACACCATGGTGCTGCGGAGCCTGATGAAGGCCCGGTACGACGTGGAAAACCTGGGGCACTTCGGGCTGGCGGCGGAATACTACTGCCACTTCACTTCCCCCATCCGGCGCTACCCGGACTTGATGGTCCACCGGGTCCTCACCGCCATGCTGGACGGCAAGCCCATGGGCAGGCTGACGGCGGCGGCCCAGCGGGCGGCGGTGCAGTCCTCCGACCGGGAGGTCAAGGCCATGAACGCCGAGCGGGAGATCGAGAAGTGCTATCTGGCCGAGTTCATGCGCGCCCACCTCGGGGAGCAGTTCACCGGGGCGGTGAGCGGCGTGACCAAGTTCGGCCTGTTCGTGGCCCTCGCTAACGGGGTGGAGGGGCTGGTGGCGGCCGCCGACCTGCCCGAGGACCGCTATGAGTACGACGAGGTGCGGATGACCCTCACCGGGACCCGAACCAAATTCGTCTACTCCTTCGGGATGCCGTTGGAGGTGGTCTGCGCCGCCGCCAACGCCGGGTCGGGGCAGATCGACTTCACCCTGCCGGGGGTGGAGCGCCGGGGGGAGTCCTCGGTCCAGACCAAGCAGGCCCCGGCCCGGAAAAAGGAGCCCCCCAAGCACCGGGGCGGCAAGCCCGGATACCGGCCCCCCAAGCGGGGCAAGGGGAAGAAGCGGTGATAACTAGACGTATTTTATCCGGGGCGCTATCGCTCCTGGTATTGCTCTCTGCCGCCGGGTGTCAGGCCCGGACGCCCCAGCCCACGGCCACTCCGGCCCCGGTGGTCACGCCCTCCCCCACTCCCCTGCCCACGCCAGAGCCTACACCGGCCCCGGACCCCATCCGGGTCCAACTGGAGGGCATGACCACCGAGGAAAAGGTGGGGCAGTTGCTGGTGGTGGGCTTTGATGGGACCCAGGCCGGGGCGGACGTGACGGCCTATGTACAGGAGTATCAGGTGGGCGGCGTCATTCTGTTCAAGCGGAACGTGGAGAGCGCCGAACAGTTGGTGGGCCTCACCAATGAGGTCAAGGGGCTGAATGGGGGCGGCATCCCTCTCTTTGTGTCCGTGGACCAGGAGGGGGGCCGGGTGGACCGGATGCCGCCGGAGGTCCACCGCACGCCTAAGGCGGGCGACGTCACGGACCCCGGGGCCTATGGCGCGGCCCTGGCCGCCGCCTGCGCCGCCTTCGGCTTCAACCTGGATTTTGCCCCCAGCCTGGACGTGTGGTCCAACCCGGACAACACCGTCATTGGCGACCGGGCCCTGGGCACCGACGCCGAGACTGTGGCGGAGCGGGGGCCGGTTGCCGCCCAGGCACTGGCGGGGGGCGGCGTGATCCCCGTGGTCAAGCACTTCCCCGGCCACGGGGACACCGACGTGGACTCCCACGCGGACCTGCCGGTGGTGGAAAAGACGGTTGCGGAGCTGCGGGGGGCCGAGCTGAAGCCCTTCCAGGCGGCCATCGACGGGGGGACCCCCGCCGTCATGGTGGCCCACATCCTGATGAAGGCCCTGGACCCGGACCGGCCCGCCTCCCTCTCCCCTGCTGTGGTCAACGACCTGCTGCGGGGGGAGATGGGGTTCGGCGGGGTGGTGTTCACCGACGACATGACCATGGGGGCCATCACGGAGCACTACGGCGTGGGGGAGGCCTGCGTGATGGCCGTGGAGGCCGGGTGCGATGTGGCGCTGGTCTGCCACGGGCGGGACAATGTGGACGAGGCCCGGACGGCGCTGCTGGAGGCCGTGGAGGCTGGGCGCATCTCCCAAGCGCGGTTGGACGAGAGCGTTTATCGGGTCTTGGCGCTGAAGGTGCGGTTTGGGGTGGAGGACGGAGCCGTGGACGGGCCGGATGTGGAGGCGCTGAACCAGCAAATCGATGAGATTTTGAAGTAGGGGCGGGGGCCCTGCCGGGGGCGGAGTCCCTCCGGGGGGTCCCCTTTCTTCTCGAAGAAAGGGGACGGAAAGAAGGACCGGGGGCGGCACGGGCATTTTCAATGCCCTATCCGCCGCCCCCTGGACCCCGGGGAACGGGCGGGCGGCGGTACGGTTTTCGGGGGCTGGCAAGACTTGGGGGCTGTTGCAGCTCGTATCGGTCTGGCGCTAGAACAACTTCGGCTGCCGCCCCTCGGCATATGACCCGGCAAAACCTGTGAGTAGTTGCGTTTTTATTGGTGCAAACAAGCCGCCATTGGTGCGTGCTTGAATTGGCTTTCCGCCCATTGCCAGCCTGCACGGGCCGCCCACTGGGCGGCCCCTACAAGAGACTTTTGGTTTCCTGCCGTAGGGGCCGCCGACCCCGGCGGCCCGTCCCAGCACCCGCCTTGCCGGGCATTGCCATGCCAGGCGCGCCGCGCCAGCGCATGGGGGTGAACAATTGCGTGTTAGGCCGTAACGGCCGGGGCGGGGGCGGGAGGGTGGACTTGTTACCTCGCGCCGGTTTCAACCACCAAGCCCCGTCGGCGCCGCCCCAATAGGTCCAGGGCCGAAGCCCTGGTCGTTTCTTCCCAGGGTTCTTTTCGAGAAAAGAATCCTGGCCCCCGCGCGGGAGCGCCGTCCCTCTTGACAAGCGGCCTCCTACAGGTGTAGTATCTTATCGTGGATACTACATGTGTAGGAGGTTTTGTTATGTCTGCGATCAATGATACTGAGTGGCGGGTTTTGGCGGCGCTTTGGGACTCTGATGGGGCCACGCTGGGGCAGGTGGTGGAGGCGCTGCGGGAGGACACGGGGTGGAGCCGGAACACGGTGCTCACCTACCTGACCCGGATGGAGAAGAAGGGGCTGGTGGTCATCGACAAGGACCCCTATCCCCACCTGTACCGGGCGGCGGTGGACCGGGCGGACTGCCAGGCCAGCCAGCGGCGGGACTTTTTGGAGCGGGTCTACCGGGGCTCCGCCGGGGACCTGGTGGCCGCTTTTTTGAAGGAGGAAAAGCTGTCCGCCCAGGACCGGGAGCGGCTGCGGCGGATGCTGGATGAGATGGAGGTATAGGGCGGGCGGCTTGGCCCGGCTGTCCCCTCATCCGGCCCTTCGGGCCACCTTCCCCCAGGGGAAGGCTTATCAACGACGGAGGTGATTCTCTTGACCGATCTTTGGTCCTTTCTGCTCCAGACCCTGACGGCCTCCGGGGTGGCGGCCATGCTGCTGGCGGTGAAGTGGCTGCTGCGGGACAAGCTGTCCCCCCGGTGGCAGTACGCCGTGTGGGGGCTGCTGGCCCTGGCGCTGGTCCTGCCCGCCCGGCGGGCGGTCCTCTTCCCCTGGCCTCTGCTGGTGGAGGCGGCCAAGACCCTGCTCACCGGGGCGTACAGCCTGACCAGGGTGACGGCCCCCGTCCCCCTGCCCGCGCTGCCCCTGGTTTTTTCAGTTGACAATATTATATATTATGTATACTGTTTGGGCGTAGTCGTTCTGCTGCTGCGCTATCTGCTGGCCTATCTCCGGCTCCGGCGGGCGCTGGGGCGGGGGACGCCCAACGACGGGGGCCAGGTCCGGGCGGTGGCGGAGCGGTACGGGTTGAAGCCCTGCCGGGCGGTGGAGGTGCCGGGGCTGTCCTCGGCCTTTGTGTGCGGGGTGTTCCGGCCCGTGCTGGCCCTGCCCGCCGGGGCGGTGGTGGACGACAAGGTCATTCTACACGAGCTGCTTCATTTGAAGCACCGGGACGTGGCGTGGGGGCTGGTGACGGGGCTGCTGCGGTGCCTGCACTGGTGCAATCCCCTGCTGTGGTACTGCGCCGACCGGGCGGGCAACGACGCCGAGGCCCTGTGCGACCAACGGGTGCTGGAGCGGCTGGAGGGGGAGGACCGGCGGGACTACGGGCGCATCCTCCTGTCCATGGCCGACGAGCAATACGCCCGGGCCCCCGGCACCTCGTCCCTGTCCAACGGCGGGGCCAACATCGCCCGGCGCATCGATGCCATCGTGCGGTTCAAACGCTATCCCAGGGGGATGGCCCTGGCGTCGGTGTGCGTGGCGGTGGTGCTGGCGGCGCCGGTGCTGCTGGAGCGGCCCGCCGGGGCGGTCTGGGCCGGGTTCGGGAGCTGGGAGCACCCGGTCTGGGCCATGGCCCAGGCCCGGGCCGAGCGCTGCACCACCGTGGCCGGGGCGCTGGACGCCTACGGCAAGGCGGTCCTCACCGGGAACGGGGTCTACCGGGCCCTGTGCGCCCCGGTGGCGGACCACGCCGCTTTGGCCCAGGCCATGGAGGACCAGGGCAGCGCGGACTGGGACAGCGGACTGCCGGGGACGGCGGATGTCTGGTCGGGATATTTTATCTACAATCTGCGGCCCGACGGGGCGGGGGGGTATACGGCGCTGATGGTGTTCCCGCTGACCGAGACCGAGCCCGTCACCGGCGAGCAGGGCATCGTCAGCGTCTATCTGCGGGTGGCGACTCAGGCCGTGGCGGCACGGCGGGATGTGGATGGTTGGATGGTGGAGCCGACGGGGGAGTTTCAATTGGAGGATACTGGTCATATGGGGGTCTCCGATGGGGCTTGGCTCTCCATGGGCAGTTCTTATCTGCCCGGGGCCGCTACCTATACCGGGGAGGCCCTGGGCTTCCGGGTGGAGGTCGTCTATCAGACGATTCATTTGGTGGACAACGCGGTGAAGCCCACCAATTCAGGCATCCAGTTTTGGAGCAGTGCGGCATCCTTTGATATGGCCCCTAAGCCCCACGCATCCTTTTACGAGGAGAACGCATCCACCTTCGCCAGCGGCGTCTTTTTGGGCGGCGAAGCGGAGCGGGCGGACATCCGCTCCGCCGGTCTCTCCTATGCGCCTCTGTCGGCGGACGGCAGCCTCCCGGAGCTGTCTACCAGCCATTATGGCCTGTCAAACAGCAGCGGAAGCAATCCTGACGGGACCCGCTGGGTCTCGCGCACCATAGCGTCGGGAGAGGACTGGGACGGCAGGCTCGGCACCGGCGGCGGAAGGGCCCTGTATTTTCCGGGGGGACCCCCCGAGGGCTTCGCCGCTATCATGCAGGTCAATCGTGAGAGCAGCGGCACCCTGATCCTCACTCCCGTGGAAGGAGGGGCGGCATGAGAGAGAATTTGCACGAGGGCTGCGCCAGGGCGGCGTGGGCCTACCTGTTCCTCTATCTGGACATCAAGCTGGGGACGGTGAGCATCCTACCCGCTTTTGTGGGCTACGCCCTGCTCTACGGGGCCATCGGCCTGCTGGAGGGGGAGCGGCGGGAGCTGGGGCTGCTGCGGAACCTGTGCGTGCTGCTGGGCCTGTGGGCGGGGGCGGACTGGCTGCTGTCCTGGGTGGGGGCCGGACTGGACGGGCGGCTGTACCCGCTGGACATCATCGTCCAGGCCGTGAGCCTCTACTTCCACTTTCAGCTCTTCACCGACTTTGCCGCCCTGGCGGCGGAGTATCAGGCCCAGGGGGACGGCCTGGACCGGCGGCTGCTGCGGCGGCGGACGGTCCAGGTGGTGCTGGGCACCGTTCTGTTCCTGCTGGTCAGCCTCCGGCCCGCCGAAGACAGCCTGGGCTCCGGGGTGGGCGTGGGGCTGGTGGTGGTCAACGCCGTGGTGGGGTTTTTGCTGATGGCGGGGCTGTTTCAGTTGAGGGAGTGCTTTGAGAATTAAGAAGGAAGAATGAAGAATTACGCCTGTGGGCGGGACGGGGGGGGTAATGCAGAATGCAGGAATGCAGAATGCAGGAATGCAGAATGACGCCCACGGGGCGGGACGGGGGTAGGACGGGGATGCGGATTGCCACGCCAGTCTGCGGACTGGCTCGCAATGACAGGGGGACGGGAGACGGGGGACGGAGGGGACGGCCCGTCGGGGACGCCGGGCCCTACGGGGTTGATTGGGGCCATCATGTTCTTGTGGGGGCCGCCGCCTTCGGCGGCCCTTGCTGACTGGCAATGGGTGCAAGGGCGATTTGGAAAAGCACCATTCCCCGATTAAGGGGACCCCGGCGGGCCGCCGTTCAGGCCCGCTGGGGGGAGGAAGAACAAACGGAGTGGTGTGGATGTCCGGCAAAGCCGGACGGAACGGAGCGCAGTTTGTTCTGACGAGGGTCCAGGGGGATGACGATAGGGGGATGAAATCCCCCGTGCTGTCCCCCTGGTTTTCTTTCGGTTCCTTTCTCAAAGGAGAAAGGAACGCCCCCGGCAGGGCCTTGCCCTGTCACGCCTTACGGAGCACTTTATAGAGTTGGATGACTGCTGTGGGCAGGACGGCCAGGCCCACCACGGCGGCGATTTGGGGCCAGGTGAAGGGGGCCACGGCGAAGAGGGTGGTCAGGCCGGGGATGAGGAGGACGGCGGCCAGGAGGACCACGCCGGCGGCGAAGGCGCCCAGGCTGGCCTTGTTGGTGGTGAGGCCCAGCTTGAAGATGGAGGATTGGCCCCGGCAGTTGAAGCCGTGGAACAGCCGGGCCAGGGTCAGGGTGGCGAAGGCCAGGGTCATGGCAAGGGCGGGGCCGCCGTTGGCGGCCTTCAGGCCCAGGAAGTAGGCCGCCAGGGTGGCGGCGGCGATGAGGGCGCCGTAGACGCCGATGCGGGCCATGAGAGCTTTGGTCAGGATGGGCTCCTTGGGGTCCCGGGGGGGCTGGTCCAGCAGGCCGGTCCCGGCGGGCTCCACGCCGATGGCGATGGCGGGCAGGGAGTCGGTGAGCAGGTTGATGAACAGCAGGTGGACCGGGGCGAAGGGCATGGGCAGGCCCAGGACCGACGTGAACAGGACGCAGATTATGCCCGCCATATTGCCCGACAGCAGGAAGTTGATGGCGTTTTTGATGTTGGCGTAGACTCCCCGGCCGTTGACCACCGCCTTGACGATGGTGGCGAAGTTGTCGTCGGAGAGGATCATGGAGGCGGCGTCCTTGCTGACCTCGGTGCCGGTGATGCCCATAGCCACGCCGATGTCGGCGGCCTTGAGGGCGGGGGCGTCGTTGACCCCGTCGCCGGTCATGGAGACGATCTTGCCCCGGCGCTGCCAGGCCTCTACAATGCGTATTTTATGCTCCGGCGATACCCGGGCGTAGACCGAGATATGCTCCAAACGCTCGTCCAGGTCGTGGTCGGTCATGTCGTCCAGCTCGGGGCCGGAGACGGCCTGGTCCCCTTCTCTGAGGATGCCGAGCTGCTTGGCGATGGCGGAGGCGGTGACCTTGTGGTCGCCGGTAATCATGATGGTGCGCACGCCCCCCCGCTGGGCGTCGTGGACCGCCTGGACGGCTTCGGGACGGGGCGGGTCTATCATGGAGACCAGGCCGATGAAGGTGAAGCCCTCCTCGTCGGCCAGGGTCAGGTCCCGGACCTGGGGCAGCTCTTTACAGGCGAAGGCCAGGACCCGGAGGCCCTCCACGGACAGCTCCATATTGACGCGGGAAATCCGCTCCTTCCACTCCGGGGTCATGGGGACGGGACCGGTGCGGGTGAGGACGAAGTCGGAGCGGTCCAGCAGCACGTCCATGGCCCCCTTGGTGTAGAGGGTGGGGACGCCGTCGATGTCGTGGAGGGTGGACATGAGCTTGCGGTCCGAGTCGAAGGCCAGCTCTTTGAGCCGGGGGTGCTGGGCGCGGTACTGGGTCTCGTCGATGCCGATGCGGTCCCCCAGCATGACCAGGGCCACCTCGGTGGGGTCGCCGATGGCGGCGCCGCTGGCGTCATCGGTGGTGGCGTCGCTGGCCAGGAGGGCGGCCTTCAGCAGCAGGCGCTGGACGTCGTTGACCAGGTCCAGGTCCTCCCCGGCCAGCAGGGAGCCGTCGGCGTAGATTTTCTGGGGGGTCATTTTATTCTGGGTGAGGGTGCCGGTCTTGTCGGAGCAGATGACGGACACGCTGCCCAGGGTCTCCACGGCCTTCAGGTCCTTGATGATGGCGTGTTCCCTCGCCATTTTCTGGGTGCCCATGGCCTGGACGATGGTGATGATGGAGCTGAGGGCCTCGGGGATGGCGGCCACGGCCAGGGCCACGGCGAACATGAGGGAGTCCAGAACGGCCATGTGGTGGAAGAGGGACAGGCCGAAGACCAGGGCGCAGATGGCGAGAATGACGGCGGCCAGCTTTTTGCTGAAGGCGTCCAGGCTCTCCTGGAGGGGGGTCCGGCGCTGCTGGGTGCGGTTCATCAGAGCGGCCACCTTGCCCAGCTCGGTGTCCATGCCGGTGCCCGTCACCAGGACCAGGGCCCGGCCATAGGTGACCAGGGAGCCGGAGAACACCATGTTCTTCTGGTCGCCCAGGGCCACCTTTTCGGCGGGAATCACGTCGGCGGTCTTTTCCACGCCCTCGGATTCGCCGGTGAGGGAGCTTTCGTTGACCTTGAGGGAGTAGTTTTCCAGGATGCGGCCATCGGCCACCACCATGTCGCCGGCCTCCAGCTCCACCACGTCGCCGGGGACCACCTGGGCGGAGGGGACCACGGCCCGGGCCCCGTCCCGCAGGACCTTGGCCGAGGGGGAGGACATGGCCTTCAGGCTTTCCAGGGACTTTTCCGCCTTGAAGTGCTGGACGGTGCCCAGCACGGCGTTGAGCAGCAGCACGGCGAAGATGACGATGGTGCTCTCCACGTTGCCGGAGACCATGGAGATGAGGGCGGCGGCAATCAGGATCGCCACCAGCAGGTCCTTGAACTGGTCGAAAAAGACCTGGACGCCGGACTTTTTCTTCCCCTCGGCCAGGGCGTTCTTGCCGTAACGGTTGAGGCGCTCCGCCGCCTGGGCGGAGGTGAGGCCGGCGCGGGTGGCGTCCAGGGCGCGCAGGGCTTCTTCCTCGGTGCGGTTGAAATACGGTTCCATGTACAGCGCTCCTTTTTCCTTAGTCATGCCCAAATGCAATAAAAAAAGACCTTTGAGCATGTTGACACACGCTCAAAAGTCTTGTGACCGAATGAAATCGGCGCCCATCGCCAGACTGCCGCGGCAGCCGTGATGTTGACGGTGGACCTTATGACTACTCCCTTTTGATTGGGGCTATTATATGGTCCCTGGGATGATTTGTCAAGTCCGATTTTTACAATCCCACATTCGACTGGACATGCTATCATCCATAGGATGAAATCGTTTGAGGAGGCCGGGAGATGGACCATCTAGTGTACTGCGACGACAAGGCAAAGGTGTTGGACAAGATTTTGAGCGGCGAAAAGACCATGATAGTGCGGGGGGCCTCCGGGCGCAAAATCCCCCACAGCCGGGTCTTTGAGGGCGAGACCCTCTATTTTTTGCAGAAGGGCACCGCGGACATCGCCGCCAAGGCCACTGTCACCGCCGTGGAGAACTACGTCAAGCTCACCGACGAGGAGACCGACCGCATTTTGGCCGAGCATCAGCCCCAGTTGGCCCTCACCGACGCGCAGAAGGTCCGTTGGCACAAAAAGGCCCTGTGTCTGGTGGCCTTCCGGGACGTGACCCCCATTGACCCGCCCCTGCCCTTTGACCGGCAGAACAACATGGACGACTGGATCATTTTGGAGCAAATCTCCGACGCGGTGGTGGGGACCAGCAAGCCCTACCACTACGACCACGCCAAGCTGAAATAAAAGCCCGCAAAGCCCTCCTCTTCTTGCATTAGGCCCCGAATTGGGGTAAACTAGGCAGGAACAAAGGAGGGCTTTTTCATGCGCGATGGATTCATCAAGGTCGCCGCCGGGACCCCGCACATCAGGGTGGCCGACTGCCGCTATAACGCCGAACAGATTTTTACCCTCATGCGGGAGGCCGACCGGCAGGGGGTGCGGGTGCTGTGCCTGCCGGAGCTGTGCCTCACCGGGTACACCTGCGGGGACCTGTTTTTGCAGGACACACTCTTGGACGGGGCCGAGGAGGGGCTGGCCACCATTCTGGAGGCCACCAAGAATCTGGACATGGTCACCGCCCTGGGGATGCCGGTGCGGTACGACAACAAGCTGTATAACTGCGCCGTAGTTATACACAAGG
This sequence comes from uncultured Eubacteriales bacterium, assembly GCA_900540545.1. GTDB lineage: Bacteria > Bacillota > Clostridia > Oscillospirales > Oscillospiraceae > Intestinimonas. Next base: position 3,219 of record UQGJ01000055.1, on the reverse strand, counting down.
GCGTGATTTTAGGGGTCGTCCCCAAGACCCACCTGCCCAACTACGGGGAGTTCCAGGAGCGGCGGTGGTTTGAGCCCGGCCCACAGGAACCGAGCACCCATTTTCTCATCGGTCAGACGGTGCAGTTTGGCTGCCAACAGCTTTACTACTGCACGGCATTGCCCGCCCTGACTCTGGGGGTTGAAATCTGCGAGGACCTCTGGTCGGCGGATGCTCCGTCCCGGTCGCTGGCCCAGATGGGGGCCACCGTCATTCTGAACCTCTCAGCCAGCAACGAGGCCGTGGGCAAGGCGGACTACCGCCGGGCCCTGGTGACGGGCCAGTCCGCCCGGCTCTGCTGCGGCTACGTCTACGCCAACGCGGGCGAGGGGGAATCCACAACCGACCTGGTGTTTGCCGGGCACAACATGGTGGCGGAAAACGGCGCCCTCCTGGCCGAGCGGCGGTTTGCTATCGGTCTGACCATTTCGGAAATCGATGTGCAGAAACTGGCCTATGAGCGCAGGCGCATGAACACCTTCCCAGGCGCGGCGTCCACCGTGGTCAACGGCGACTTCCAGATGACCCCCTCGGACACCACCTTGACCCGGCACATCTCCCCCACCCCCTTCGTCCCGGAAAACGAGGCGGACCGGGCCCAGCGGTGCGAGGAAATCCTCAAAATCGCCGCCCTGGGGCTGAAAAAGCGCATCGAGCACACCCACGCCCAGGCGGCGGTCATCGGTCTGTCCGGGGGGCTGGACTCCACCCTGGCCATCCTCATTGCCACCATCGCCATGGGGCTGCTGGACCGGCCCGCCAGCGACATCATCGCCGTGACCATGCCCTGCTTCGGCACCACGGACCGGACCCGGGACAACGCCGTGGAGCTGGCCGCCCGGCTGGGGGCCACCCTGAAGCGGGTGGACATCGGCGAGGCGGTGCGCCAGCACTTCAAGGACATCGGCCAGAGCATGGACGTGCACGACGTGACCTTTGAAAACGGCCAGGCCCGGGAGCGGACCCAGGTGCTGATGGACATCGCCAACCAGGTGAACGGGCTGGTGGTGGGCACCGGGGACCTCTCCGAGCTGGCCCTGGGCTGGGCCACCTACAACGGCGACCACATGAGCATGTACGGGGTCAACGCCGGTATCCCCAAGACCCTGGTGCGCCATTTGGTGGACTACGTGTGCGGGGACAAGGCCGACTCCGAGCCGGAGCTGTCCCACGTGCTGGCCGACATTCTGGACACCCCCGTGTCCCCGGAACTGCTCCCCGCCATTGAGGGGAAAATCAGCCAGAAAACCGAGGACATCGTGGGGCCTTACGAGCTGCACGACTTCTTCCTCTACTACGCCATCCGGTGGGCCTTCCCGCCCCGGAAGGTGCTGCGGCTGGCGGAGGAGGCCTTCGGCCGCCGGTACGACCGGGCGGCCCTGCTCAAGTGGGAGAAAAACTTCTACCGCCGGTTCTTCTCCCAGCAGTTCAAGCGCTCCTGTCTCCCCGACGGGCCGAAGGTGGGGTCGGTGACCCTGTCGCCCAGGGGCGACTGGCGGATGCCCTCCGACGCTGTTGCCAGCCTGTGGCTGGACGAGCTGGAAGGGCTGGAATAGGATGCCTGAATCCCCGTGGGCTGTCAGTCCACGGGGATTTTTGTCTCCCGATTGTATCCGCCCATTCACAATATGGTAACAATTGTATGCTATACTAATTTTTCAAACGACGTAAAAGAGGAAAAGACGTTCTGAGAGAAAGGAGCGCGAACCTATGGTCAGCAACCCCAATTACAGCGACGTGACCCCCGCCATCGAGGCCCTGGCCCAGAGGAGCCTTGCCAACAGCTGCATCGACAGCGAGGACTACATCCGCTACGACGTCAAACGCGGCCTCCGCGACCTGAACGGCAAGGGCGTGGTCGCCGGACTGACGGAGATTTCCGATATTGTGTCCACCAAGCTGGTGGACGGACAGGCCGTCCCCTGCGAGGGGCAGCTCTTCTACCGGGGATACAACATCGAGGATCTGGTGCGCTCCGCCCTCCGGGAGAAGCGGTTCGGCTTCGAGGAGGTGGCCTATCTGCTCATGTTCGGGCAGCTGCCCACCCAGCAGGAGCTGACCGACTTCACGGGGCAGCTCTCCTACTACCGCACCCTGCCCAAGAACTTTGTCCGGGACGTGATCTTGAAGTCCCCCAGCCAGGATATGATGAACTCCCTGGCCAAGTGCGTCCTCAACGCCGCCTCCTACGACGACAAGACCGACGACACCAGTCTGCCCAACGTGGTGCGCCAGTGTATGCAGCTCATCGCCACCTTCCCGCTGTACTCGGTGTACTCCTATCAGGCGTACAACTACAAGGAGGGCAACTCCCTGTTCATCCACGCGCCCCGGCCGGAGCTGTCCACGGCGGAGAACATCCTCTCCCTGCTGCGGGCCGACTCGTCCTACTCCTTCTGGGAGGCCCACGTGCTGGACATCTGCCTCATGCTCCACGCCGAGCACGGCGGCGGCAACAACTCCACCTTCACCACCCACGTGGTCACCTCCTCTGGCACGGATACATACTCCTGCATGGCGGCGGCCCTGGCCTCCCTGAAGGGCCCCAAGCACGGCGGTGCCAACATCAAGGTGGTGCGGATGTTTGAGGACATGAAGACCCAGGTGAAGGACTGGAACGACGAGGACGAGATCTCCGCCTACCTCCGCGCCCTCCTCCACGGCGAGGCCTTCGACCACGCGGGGCTCATCTACGGCATGGGCCACGCGGTCTACTCCCTGTCCGACCCCCGGGCCAACATCATCCGGGGCTTTGTGGAGACCCTGTCCCGGGAGAAGGGCCGCACCGACGAGTACGAGCTGTACTCCAAGGTGGAACGGCTGGCCCCCCAGGTCATCTCCGACGAGCGGAAAATCTACAAGGGCGTGTCCGCCAACGTGGACTTCTACTCCGGGTTTGTGTACCACATGCTGGACCTGCCGCTGGAGCTGTATACGCCCATCTTCGCCATGGCGCGGATCTCCGGCTGGAGCGCCCACCGCATCGAGGAGCTCATCAACATGGGGAAAATCATCCGGCCCGCCTACAAGTATGTGGGAGACCGGAAGGAGTACCGGCCTATTGGGGAGCGGTAGGTTGGAAGGGGCCCGCGTACGGGAGTACGCGGGCCTTTTTGTTTGCAACAGAGTCCCTCCGGGGGGTCCCCTTTCTCGTTTGAGAAAGGGGACGGAAAGAAAACC
>UQGJ01000054.1 GCA_900540545.1 uncultured Eubacteriales bacterium | reverse complement strand
CCTGTCATTGCGAGCCAGTTCGCAAACTGGCGCGGCAATCCGCATCCCCCGTCCCACCCCCGTAGGGCCCGGCGTCCTCGACGGGCCGCCTCCCCGTCCCCCGCCTACACAAAAACCGGGCCGCCAGCTTCCGCTGACGGCCCGGTCCATCTTTTCTCTTATCCCACCGGCGTGGGGGTCGGCTCCGGCGCGTCCGTCTCCTGGGGGACGGTGCTCTCCTGGGGCGCGGCGGTCTCCTGGGGCATGAACTCGCCCTGCATGGCCTCCATGATGGCGGTGCGCAGTTCGGTCATTTTGGCGTAGGCGGCCTCCAGGTCCAGCTTGTCGAACTCGGCGTTGGTCTCCACCACGGCGTCGGTGGCCCACTGGTCCACCAGGGTGCTGATTTTGTCGGTGCCGTACAGGTTCCGGCCCTCCTCCACATCCGGGTCCAGCCGCAGGATGATGTGGTAGCCGTAGCTGGTCTGGATCGGCTCGCTGACCTGCCCCACCGCCAGGGCGGCGGTGCCGTCGTAGAACTCCTGGACCATCTCGCCGGGGCCAAAGACATAGCCCTGGGGGTACTGGGCCAGGCCGGGGTCGGTGCTCTCGGACTGCATCAGCAAGTCGAAGTAGGCCTGGTCGTCGTTGTTCTCTTTCAGCTTGGCCCGCAGCTCCTGGGCCTTGGTCAGGGCGGCGGCCATGCCGTCGTCGGTGACGTTGCCCGCGTCGTCCTTCACCGGCTCCGCCGTAACCAGGATATGCTTGGCCCGGTAGATGCCGTTCTCGTCGGCCCACTGGGCGAACTCCTCCGCCGTGGGGGCCAGCTCGCCGCCCTCGCCATAGAGGGCCGTGCGCAGACCGGTGACCAGATACTGTGCCTCCTGGATGCGCCGGAACAGCGCGTCGTCCTGGCCCTGGTAGCCCAGGTAGTACTGGTAGGCCCGCTGGCCGTCGGCCCCGCCCAGCTGCTGGCCCATCTGCGCCGCCATACTGGACATCTGGTTCTCAAACGACGCCCGCTCGGCCTCGGTCAGGGTGACGCCCTTCTCCTCGGCGTGGTTAAAAATGACCTGATGGAGCTTGACCATGTCCACGGCGGTGTCGGTGAGGTATCCGGCCAGGGTCTGGCCGTCCTTGATCTCGGTGGTCCAGTCCAGCGCCGCGTACTGACTGATTTGATCCGCCGAGCGCATCATCCAGTAGAACAGGGTCCCGGCGTCCACGTCCACCCCGTCCACGGTGAGGACGGTGGTGTCGCCGGGGATGCCGGTGGCGGCCAGCGCGATGTCCTCCGGCACCGCGTCGGGCCGGGGGGCGGCGGTGGTCACGGGGGCCGGGGTCCCCTCGGCGGACGGGGTCTTGGCACAGCCGGCCAGAGACAGGGTCAGCGCGCACGCCGCCGTGAGCGCGATCAAACTGCGTTTCTTCATTCCATGCTTCTCCTTATTCGTTGCAAATCGCGTTTTCAATGATACCACGCTTCCGGAGAAAGCACAACGGGAAGCCTGTCAAGTTCATGGAAACTTCACAGGCTTCCCGTTGGAGCCGGGGACCCAAGCGGTCTCTTGTAGGGGGGCGGCCTCCGCGCCGCCCCGCCCGGTCAAGGATTCCTTCGGGGCATCAGCCCAGGTAGGCCCGCTCCGCCTCGGCGTAGTCCGCGCCTTCCTTCAGCGCGTCCTCCTGGCGGTCCTCCAGCCAGTACTGGTGCTGGCGCTGGGCCTGGGTAATCAGCTTCACCTGGTCCTCCATCCCCAGCTCCCGCAGCAGGGCCATGGTCTCGGTGGCGGTGGCCTGCAGGGTGACGCTGACGGTGGAGTAGGAGACCCCAACGGCCACGTCCGCCGGCATGGTTTGGGGAACCCCGCCCCGGCTCCCGGCCGAACTTGCCGTCTCCTGGAAGGTGAACTCCAGGTCGTTGACATAGCAGTTGGACAGCCGGTCGGCGTCGTCCAGCAGATAGCGGATGCCCAGCCGCCCGGCGGCCAGGTCGGCCTTCACCGCGTCCAGCAGGTCCTGCTGGCGGCTCTGGGGAATGGACACGGGCTCGGTATCTCCGTTTCGCTCCCAGGAGGTAACGGACACATCCATGAGCCGCTTGCCGTCCAGCGTCTTGGGGAAGTACATCTCCACCCGGTCCTCGGTCCGGTTCAGCAGGGCGGTGAGCCGCGCGGCGGGGCTGTCCGGGTCGGACAGGTCCCCGGCCCGCACCGGGATTTGATAGCTGCGGGACACCCGGTTCCCGCTTGGCATGGTGTAGTCGATGCGCAGGGACTTGGTGCCCTCGGTCTGAATGCTGTCCACCTCCAGCCCATCCACCACGCCGGGCTCGTAGCTGCCGAACCCCACGATACCCCGGTATTCCTCCCGGCGGTCTACGATGGACTGCTGGAGTTCGGTGACGGCCCGGATGAAGTCGGGGTCCCGGCCCGTTCCAATGCCGTAGTACCGGGCGGAGTCCTCGGGGGCGCTGTACACGTCCATGATTTCCACGCCCATGACCTGAGCCGGGTCGGGGACCCGGCGCTCGTAGCCCACCACGTCGAAGCGGACGCCCAGGGCCAGGGCCACCAGGGCGGCGGAAAAGACCGCGCAGCCCCGCCAGGCATCCAGCACCCGGAAGCTCTTTTTCAGCAGCATCTCGGCGGCAAAATAGCCCGCCGCGCCAAAGATCAGCAGGAAGGCCAGCAGGCCCCAGATGCCGTCCCGGCCGGGGTTCCAGCCGAACCAGCCGTACAGCAGGGTCCCCAGGGCCAGGGCGGCGCAGAAGGCCACGCCGTACTTGAAGATGGGCCGCACCCAGCGGACCGTCACCACGTCCCCGGCCCCCTCCAGATGGCGGCGGCGGTAGAGGACCAGGGCCAGCGCCGCCAGGACCAGGCCCAGGAGGGCGTACAGGAGGGCATAGCCAATGCCGTAGAGGACGACGCGGTCCAGATTCCCGGCCTCGCTCCACAGGACGTCCACGTTCAGCTCACTGCCCAGCTTGCCCGCCGGGGTGAGCCACAGGACGGCCTCGCCCATGCCGTTGCTGCCGTTGTAGCCAAAGACCAGGTCCCGGAACAGGCCGTTGACCAGCCAATAGAGGCCGGCGGCCAGGCCGTTGAGGATGCCGTAGAACACCGGCAGGGCCAGGATGTGGCCGGTGAACATGGCGCAGAATACGGCAAAGGAGTAGAAAAACAGGGTGACGCAAATTTGGACCAGCAGCCACTGGCCCAGGGCCAGGGCGTCCACGCAGCCCACCACGGCCTCGGCCAGCAGGGTCAGGACAAAGACCAGCAACTGGGGCAGGACCATAAAGGACAGGCCGGAGAGATAGTTGGTGAGGAACAGCCCCTCCCGCCGGACGGGCAGGGCGTGGAGCATCCCGGCGCTGCGATTGTTATAGAGGTAGGAGAACACCGCCATGGCGGAGAGGATTCCGAACACCGTCCCCGCCAGCAGGGCGGGCCAGGTGCACCAGTCCCGCACCACCTGGGCGGCAAAATACTGCTTCCCATCCATGCTGCCGATGTTGGAGCCGTATTCGGTGAGCAGCAGCAGGGGCATGGTAAAGACCCAGCAGGCCAGGTAGACCGCCCAGATGGGCCAGAACCGGGTCATGTTCTTTTTCCAGAGCGTGGGGTAGAACCAGCTCTTAGAGGACGATGTCGCGGACTTCATAGTCCTCACCTCCCAGCTCATAAATAAAGATTTCCTCCAGGGTCAGGGGCAGGGCGTCCATCAAAATCGGGGCGTACACCGCCAGCTTGTTGGTCACGTCGGTGGCGTTGCCCCGGACGATGAGGGTGTGGATGCGCCCCACCTTGGACACGTGGAGGACCTCCAGGTCGTCGGGCAGCTCCGGCAGGTCCTTCTCCTGGAAGACCACCTGCATTTTCACCACGTTCTCCTGGAGGTCGGACAGGCTCCGCTCCACCAGCACCCTGCCGTGGGAGAGGATGCCCACGTGGTCGCACACGTCCTCCAGCTCCCGCAGGTTGTGGGAGGACACCAGCACCGTGGTGCCGTACTCGGCCACATCGGACATCAAAAGGCTCCACACCTGGCGGCGCATCACCGGGTCCAGGCCGTCCACAGGTTCGTCCAGCACCAGCAGGTCGGGGCGGCAGCACATGCTTAGCCAGAAGGCCGACTGCTTCTGCATCCCTTTACTCAGCCGCCGGATGGGCTGCTTTTCGTCCACCTGGGTGAAGATGTCCTTCATGGCCTCGTACCGCTTTTCGTCGAAGCGGGGGTAAAAGCCCTTGTAGAACTGCTTCATCTCCCGGGTGGAGGCGGACAGGAAGTAGTACAGCTCGTCGGGGATGGAGGCCATCCGGGCCTTCACCGCCGGGTTCTCGTACACCGGCTCCCCGGCCACCAGAACCTCCCCGGCGTCGGGGCGGTAGATGCCGGTGATGTGGCGCAGGATGGTGGACTTGCCCGCGCCGTTGGGCCCCACCAGCCCGTAGATGGACCCCGTGGGCACCTTCATGGTCAGCTCGTCCAGGGCCTGGAAGCCGTCAAAGGTCTTGACCACGTTTTTGACTTCGATCATGCTCTCCCCTCCTTTGCTCCGCTGACTCTGGCCGCCAGCTCCTCTGAGGTCATCCCCAAAAACAGCAGCTCGTGGCAGGCGGCGTCGAACTCCTGCAGCAGCCGCTCCCGCCGCTGGCGGTTCACGTCGGACTGGGCCGCGGCGAAGGACCCCTTCCCCGCCACCGTGTAGAGATACCCCTCCCGCTCCAGGGCCTCATAGGCCCGCTGGATGGTGTTGGGGTTGATGGCCAGACTGGACGCCAGCGCCCGCACCGACGGGAACTGGTCCCCGGGCAGGATGGCCCCGGTGACCACCAGATGCCGCAGCCCGTCCTTGACCTGTTCATAAATGGGCCGGGCGTCCCGGTAATTCAGGCTGAACATGGACCGGCCTCCTTTCTGATTGGTCGGGCGGCCGCAAGGGCCGCCCCTACATGGGACACGCCGTAGGGGCGGCCCTTGCGGCCACCCGAACCGTACTACATGTCTTAGTACAGTCAGTATACACCGCCCCCTCCAAAAAACATCTTAATTATTTCTGACATTTTTCCAAAAACCCCATGACAAATGCGTTTCCCGTGACTATAATAGAGGTGAAAGGTCGGTGAGTCCCATGTACTATGATGTCAATTACCGCTGCTTCGTCGGCTGTGTGCGGGATTTGCTGGACACGGCCGAGGTCCAGTCCATGCGCAGCATTCCTCACCACCCCGGCATGAGCTGCTATCACCACTCCGTCTTTGTCTCCTACGTGGCCTTCCGTCTGGCCCGCCGGTGGGGGCTGGACTATATGGCCGCCGCCCGGGCCGGGCTGCTCCACGACCTCTATCTCTACGACTCCCGCGACAAGAGCCAGTACGAGGGCAACCAGTGCTTCGCCCACCCCGTGGCGGCGCTGAAAAACGCCGAAAAGCTCACCGAGCTGTCCGCCAAGGAGCAGAATATCATCATCTCCCACATGTGGCCCCTGTCCAGGCGGATGCCCCACTGCAAAGAGGCCGTGGTGGTGAATCTGGCGGATAAACTGTGCGCCACGGCGGAGGTCTCCGGCATCTATCATCTGGCCCGCCGGACCAGCCATCGCCGCCACGCCCGGCGTACTGCCGCCGCCGCTGTGTAATTTGACCCACGCCCTCCACGGAGGGCGTGGGTTTTTTGTCCAAATACCCGGAACTATTTTCGCCCGGATGGGTGCAAAGCGGCGTTTGTTTTGCTATAATGGTACTATCTGCGGCCGCTATGTATGGCGGCCCTACATTCCCCACAGGAGGTAGCCCATGATGGATGCCCTCGGCGCGATCGTATTTTTACCCAGGGACAGCGCGGGTGAGAAGCCCCTGCTGCTGGACGACCTGCTCTTTTCCCCCGCCGCCGTGTGGCTGGTGCAGTCCCTGAAACGGGCCGGGGTCGACCGCTTCTTCGTGGTCTGCCTGGACGAGGACCGGGACGCCGCCGCCCCCTGCTTCCCGGCGGACACCCAGTTCGTCACCACCGGCACCGACGACGCCCGGGAAAAGCTCACCGCCTTCCTCTCCGCCCGCTCGGGGCGGGTGCTGGTGGTCACCCGGCCGGTCCTCCTCTCCCCCGACAGCCTGGGCTTCGTCCCCGCCGGGACCCGCCAGCAGGCCGACATGGGGATGTACCGCCTCTCCGCCGAGGCCCTGGCCCAGCAATTGGCCCAGGGGGCGGACTTCGAGACCGCCCTCCGCCAGGACGGCGAGCCGGTCAGCGAGGCCTGCGCCATGCCCCTTCAAAGCCGCAACCCGGTCTACTGGCGCATCTACCAGGGTCAGGCCCAGGTCCTGGAGGTCAGCCGCCTGGAGGCCATGGGCGCCCGGTTCATCGACGCCGGCTCCTTCTTCTCTGACCCCACCGTCACCGTGGGCAGGGGCACGGTCATCCTCCCCGGCGCCATCCTCCGGGGGCACACCGTCATCGGCGAAGACTGCGTCATCGGCCCCAACACCATGATTCGGGACTGTACCATCGGGGACCGGGTGGAGGTCAACGCCTCCCAGCTCAATGAGTCCACGGTGGAGTCCGACACCAAGGTGGGCCCCTTCGCCTACATCCGGCCCCACTGCCACGTGGGCCCCGGCGTGAAGGTGGGGGACTTCGTGGAGCTGAAAAACTCCACCATCGGCCCCGGCACCAAAATCAGCCACCTGACCTACGTGGGCGACTCCGACGTGGGCGGCGGGGTCAACTTCGGCTGCGGCACCGTCACGGTGAACTACGACGGCACCGCCAAATTCCGCACCACCATCGGGGATAAGGCCTTCATCGGCTGCAACACCAATCTGGTGGCCCCGGTGAAAATCGGCGAGGGGGCCTACACCGCCGCAGGCAGCACCGTCACCGAGGACGTGCCCGCCGACAGCCTGTGCATCGCCCGCGCCCCCCAGACCATCAAGGTCCAGTGGGCCGCCAAGCGGCGCAAGAAAAAGTAGGGGCCGCCGACCCCGGCGGCCCGCGCCCCTGTGGCGCGGCAATCCGTAACCCCATTCCCCCGTCTCTTGTACCCAATGCGCCGCTGCGCGCAGTAAATAAAAAATGTGAGGGATGCTGAAATGATAGCACACGGCAAGGACATCAAGATTTTCGCCGGAAATTCCAACCGGGCCCTGGCGGAGGCCATCTGCAAGGAGCTGGGCACCACCCTGGGCAACGCCGAGGTCGGCGCGTTCTCCGACGGGGAGAACTTCGTCTCTATCTATGAGACCGTCCGCGGTTCGGACGTGTTCGTGGTCCAGTCCACCTGCTCCCCGGTCAACGACAATCTGATGGAAATGCTCATCATGATCGACGCCTTCAAGCGGGCCTCCGCCGGGCGCATCACCGCCGTCATGCCCTATTTTGGGTACGCCCGCCAGGACCGGAAGGCCAAGCCCCGGGACCCCATCTCCGCCAAGCTGGTGGCCAACATGATCGTGGCCGCCGGGGCCGACCGGGTCCTGACCATGGACCTCCACGCCTCCCAGATCCAGGGCTTCTTCGACATCCCCGTGGACAACCTGCTGGGCAACCCCATCTTCACCCAGTACTTCCACAAGCGCTACGAGGGCCACGAGGAGGAGACCATCGTGGTCTCCCCCGACGTGGGCAGCGTCTCCCGCGCCCGGGCCTTCGCCCAGAAGCTGGGCATGGGCCTTGCCATCGTGGACAAGCGCCGCCAGAAGGCCAACTCCTCCGAGGTCATGAACATCATCGGCGACGTGCGGGGCAAAAAGGTCATCCTCTTTGACGACATGGTGGACACCGCCGGCAGCATCTGCGGGGCCGCCCAGGCCCTGGTGGAGCTGGGCGGGGCCACCGAGGTCATCGCCTGCGCCAGCCACGGCGTCCTCTCCGGCCCGGCCATTGAGCGCATCGAGAAGAGCGCCATCAAGGAGATGGTCTTCCTCGACACCGTTCCCCCCCAGCCCCAGGTCCAGTGTGATAAGATCAAGTACGTCTCCGTGGCCTCCATGTTTGCCGAGGCCATCGAGCGCATCTACGAAGAGGTCTCCGTGTCCAAGCTCTTCGTGTAATTACCAGTAAATTCTAAATACGGCGACAGGGGCGGAGACCATCTCCGCCCCCGTTGCCACGTTGAGGGAAAAACATGTTTTTTGGAAAAGAACGGAAAACCGGCGGGGTAGACTGGCTGGTGGTGGGCCTGGGCAACCCCGGCGCGGAATATGAAAACTCCCGGCACAACGTGGGCTTCCTGGTGGTGGACGCCCTGGCCGACCGCCTGGACGTGCCCGTCCAGCGCCTGAAGTTCCGGGCCCTGACCAACACCGTCACCCTGGCGGGGGCCAAGGTCCTGCTGATGAAGCCGGTGACGTATATGAACCTGTCCGGGGAGTCGGTGGGCGAGGCCGCCAAGTTCTACAAGGTCCCCCCGGAGCGGGTGCTGGTCATCTCCGACGAGGTGGCCCTGGACCCCGGCCGCCTGCGGGTCCGCAAAAGCGGCAGCACCGGGGGGCACAACGGCCTGAAGAACATCATCGCCCACCTGGGCACGGACCAGTTCCCCCGCATCCGGGTAGGCGTGGGCCAGAAGCCCCATCCCGACTACGACATGGCCGACTGGGTCCTGGGCAAGTTCCAGGGCGAGGATAAAAAAGCCGTGGACGAGGCGGTCAAGAAGGCCGCCCAGGCCGTGGAGTGCCTCATCCAGGACGGCCCCGACAAGGCTATGAACCGCTTCAACTGACCGCTTCTGTCAAAGGGAGGTGCAGATATGGGCATCGTATTGGGATTCGGCACGGGTCCCAACGCCATCAGGGCCAACAACAAGGCCTTCAAGGCCCTGACCGACGGCTGCGACCCCGCCCCCCTGTTGGAGGCCTGCAAGGGGAGACTGAACCCAAAGCTGCTGGCTGTCTCTCCCAAGGTCTATTGGGCGATGGTCACCAACGCCATCGAGGCCTTTTTGGCCGCCGGACAGGGGGAAGCGGCCCTGAACGTGCTGGAGCAGATTTCCCCCGACCCCGGCCTGCCCGCCATCCATACCAGCTACTGGCTCTACCGCAGCCGCGCCTGCCGGCAGCTCTACCGCTGGGGCGAGGCCGTGGAGGCCCAGAACCGGGCCATGGACTCTTTTCAGCGGGGCGGCTCCGGCCCGGAGGTCACCGCCTCCCTCCAGTGGCTCCTCTGCCTCAACGGCTCCGCCCTGCGGCTCCACCAGGGCCTCACCGACGGACTGGAGGACCAACTGGTCCAGTTGGCGGCCTCTGCCCCGGACGCCTGGCGCCGGGTGGAGGCCCATCTGTTGCTGGGCCGGTTCTGCCTGGCCGCGGGCCGGGACGATGAAGCCCGTGAACATCTGAATTACGCCGTGGCCCACGGCAACCGGCTCTACGCCAAACAGGAAGCCGGGGAGCTGCTGCGGTCTCTGGACGGCCAGGAGCCCAGCCCGGAGATGCGGACCCAGGAAGTCCTGCGGCGGGCCAGCGCGGCGGCGGCCCTGGCCCTTCGGACCTGCGACTTCACCCCGGTGCCGGACCTCTGCCGCGCCGCCCTGGCCGACCCTGGCGTGGCGGACAATGAGACCCTCTGCGCCCAACTCCGGCTTTATGTCTGTGCGGCGATGACCAATCTGGGCCGGTATGACGAGGCCGATGCGGAGCTGGAGCAGCTCCAGGCGGCGGGCCTTTCGGACCCGCTCCAACTGCTCTATTGTCAAATCGTCCTGGACACAAACCAGGGCCGTCTGGCCCAGGCCACGGACCGCCAGAACCAGGCCATGGCCCTCTTCCGGGAGACCCAGGCCGAGGCGTGGCGGGCGCCCCTGTGCCGCACCGGCTGTACCCTTCAGGTCGAGCTGGGGCACTTGGACGGGGTGGAGGAGCGGGCCCGGTGGCTCCTGGAGATCGCCGGCGACGAATTCGACCGGGTGGCGGCCCACATGCTCCTGGGCCGTTTCCTCCTGGCCGCCAGCCGCCCGGAGGAGGCCGTGTCCCATCTGCGCTACGTGGCGGACCACGGCGGCACCCACCACTTCCGCGCCGAGGCGGAACAACTGCTTCAAAGCGTGGACGTCTGACACTCACCCGACTGCTTGGTAACCCACAACCTCTTGTAGGGGCGGCCTGTGGCCGCCCCTGCAGGTTCCCAGGAGGTATCGCCATGAGCGCCAAAACCCTCTCTCCCCCCGCCCGCCTGGTCTGGCCCGACCTGGCCAAGGGGGTTGGCATCCTGCTCATGTCCATCGGCCACTCGGCCATTCCATCCGACTACCTGGGCATCTGGATCTACTCCTTCCACATGCCCCTCTTTTTCTTCCTCAGCGGGTGGTTCTTCTCCCTGCGGGAGGGCAGCGTGGGCAAGACCATCCGCCACAAGGCCTTCCCCATCCTCATGCCCTACGTCACGTACAGCGTGGCCCGGTGGCTGTGGGACGCCGGGGCGTCCCTGCTGGCTGGGTCGGCGGTGGACTTCGCCCCCCTGCTGGGGATGCTCCTCCAGTGGCCCGGCACCCCCTACGCCGGGTCCGTGTGGTTTTTTACCGGCCTGTTCGCGGCGGAGTGCCTCTTCGCCCTGCTGCTCAAGGCCGCGGGCGACAGGCCCCTCCCCCTGGTGGGCCTGTCCTTCGTCCTGGCGGGCTGCGCCTGGGCCTACGCCCTGCTGGGCGGCCCCCGCCTGCCCTGGCACGTGGACGCCGCCTGCCTGCTGCTGCCCTACCTGGCCCTGGGCCACGTGCTCCGGACCAGGTGGCCCGAGCCCGGGAAGCTCTTCCCCGCCGCGCCTATCCTGCTGTGTGTCAACGTGGTCTGCACGGCGGTCAACGCCCAGTTCGGCCAGGGGCATATCGACTACAACCTGCGCTACGTCAACGAGTTCTTCACCTGCTATCTGGCGGGCATGGCCGGGGTGGCCCTGTGCGTGATGCTCTGCCGCCGCCTGCCCGACCTGCCGCCCCTGCGGTTCATCGGGGAGAACAGCGCCGTCTACTACGCCGTGGGCTGGATCGGCTCCAACATCGCCCACTCCGCCGTCCGGGCGGTGTGGCCCGTGAGCGGGTATCCCCTGCTGTGCGTCCACCTGCTGGGTCTGTGGCTGGTGCCCGTGCCGCTCATCCTGTTTCTCCGCCGGTTCTGCCCGGTGCTGATGGGACGGAGGGCAGGCGTCCCCCCTACGGCAGAAACTGAAGATCTCTTGTAGGGGCCGCCCTCTGCGGCGGCCCGTGCAGACTGCCAATGGGCGCAAAACCGATTCAAAAACGATTTAACCAATGGCGGCTTGTTTGCACCGAGTAAAACGCAACTACTCTCAGGTTTTGCCGGGTCATATGCCGAGGGGCGATAGCCGGAGTTGTTTGGGCGCAGACCAATACGAGCTGCAACGGCTTTCTGGTCTTGCCAACCACCATAAACCCCACCGCCGCCCGGACGTTCCCCAGGGTCCAGGGGGCGGCGGATAGGGCCACGTATGTGGCCCGTGCCGCCCCCTGGTCCTTCTTTCCGTCCCCTTTCTTCGGGAAGAAAGGGGACCCGCCGGAGGCGCCCCGCCTCATCACAAGGAGGTCTCCATGAACCATCTCCTCACCATCCTGGACCATATCCCCGAGTTCCCCCGGCTGCTGGCCGCCATCGACTCGGGCAAGTGCCCCGCCGCCGTCTCCGGGCTGGCGGCGGTCCACCGCGCCCATTTTGCCGCGGGCATCCGGGAAAACACCGGCCGCAGCGTGGTGGTGGTCTGCGCCGACGAGGGCGAGGCCGACCGCATGGCCGAGGACCTGCGGGCCCTCACCCGGTCGGAGCCCCTCCGCCTGTCCGCCCGGGAGTTCACCTTCCACAACGCCGCCGTGGTCTCCCGCCAGTGGGAGCACCGCCGCCTGTCCGCCCTGCGGGCCATGGCCGCCGGCGAGGCCCCCCTGGTGGTCTGCACCGTGGAAGCCCTCCTCCAGCGCACCATCCCCAAGACCCTGCTGGCCCAGTGCGCCCAGATGCTCCGGGTGGGGGAGGCCCACGACCTGCCCGAGCTAGCCGAGCGGCTCTCCGCCGCCGGGTACGCCCGGTGCGAGCAGGTGGAGGGCGTGGGCCAGTTCGCCCTCCGGGGCGGCATCCTGGACTTCTTCTCCCCCGCCTACGACCGCCCCGTCCGGGCCGAGTTCTTTGGAGACGAGATCGACTCCATGGGCCTCTTCGACCCCGCCACCCAGCGCCGGACCGAAAACCTCAAGGAGGCGGAAATTTTGCCCGCCGCCGAGGTCCTCCCCCAGTTGGCCCCCGGCGGCTTCCCCGGCCTGCTGGAGGCCATGGACCAGCTCATCGCCAAGGCCCAAAAGTCCCGCTCGCCCAAGAAGGACGAGCTGGTCAATACCCTCATCGGGGACCGGGAGCGGCTGGAGCAGGGCATCTCCTTCCCCGCCCTGGACCGCTACCTCTCCCTCATCTACCCCCAGTCCGCCACGGCGGCGGACTACTTCCCGGAGGACGCGGTGGTCTGCTTCTCCGAGAGCCCCCGGGTGGGGGAGCGGGCCAAGAACTACCTGTGGCAGCTGGAGGAGGATGTCAAGACCCTGCTGGACTCCGGCCTGCTGGCCGGGGAGCTGTCCTCCTTCGCCCGGACCATGGACGAGCTGATGACCGCCCTGGGCGAGTGGCCCGTCTGCTTCCTGGACTCCTTCACCTCGTCGGCCTTCCCCGCCCGGCCCCGGACCCTGCTGGACGTGATGGCGAAACAGCTCCCCTCCTACGGCGCCAGCCTGGAGACCGCCGCCGGGGACCTGCGCCACTACCAGAACGAGGGCTTCGGTGCGGTGGTCCTGGCCTCCACCGAGCAGCGGTGCCTGAACCTCCAGGCCCTGCTGCGGGAGGAGAAGGTCCGCTCGGCGGTGGACTTCGTCCTCCACGACCTGCCCGAACCGGGCAAGGCCGTCATCTGTGTGGGGGGCCTGTCGGCGGGCTTCGAGTACCCCGACGCCAAGCTGGCCGTCCTCACCGAGGGCAGCCCTGCCGCCCCCAAGAAGTACAAGCCGAAAAAGGCGTCCAACCGCCAGAAGCTGGACTCCTACGCCGACCTCTCCCCCGGCGACCTGGTGGTCCACGAGCACCACGGCATCGGCCGCTACGTGGGCATGGTGAAAATGCTCACCGACGGCATCGAAAAGGACTACGTGAAGCTGGCCTACGCCGGGGCCGACGTCCTCTACGTCCCCGCCACCCAGTTGGATCTGGTCAGCAAGTATATCGGCTCCGGCGAGGACACCGAGCATAAAAAGCTCTCCAAGCTGGGGGGCACCGACTGGGAGCGGGCCAAGACCAAAACCCGGAAGGCCGTGGCCGACCTGGCCAAGGGCCTCATCCAGCTCTACGCCCAGCGCCAGCGCCAGCCCGGCTACGCCTTCTCCCCCGACTCCCCCTGGATGCGGGAGTTCGAGGACCAGTTCGAGTACACCGAGACCGACGACCAGCTCCGCTGCATCGACGAGATCAAAAAGGACATGGAGACCCCCCGGCCCATGGACCGGCTCCTGTGCGGCGACGTGGGCTACGGCAAGACCGAGGTGGCCTTCCGGGCCATCATGAAGTGCGTGCTGGACGGCAAGCAGGCCGCCATCCTGGCCCCCACCACCGTCCTGGCCCGGCAGCACTACCTCACCGCCAAGCGCCGCTTCGCCAAGTTCCCGGTGGAGATCGACCTGGTCTCCCGGTTCCGCACCGGCGCCCAGCTCAAGCACACCCTCACCCGCCTGGAGGCGGGGCAGATCGACCTGCTCATCGGCACCCACAAGCTCTTCCAGAAGGACGTGAAGTTCAAGAACCTGGGCCTGCTGGTGGTGGACGAGGAGCAGCGCTTCGGCGTGGCCCACAAGGAAAAGCTGAAGGAGCTTTCCAAGCAGGTGGACGTGCTCACCCTCTCCGCCACCCCCATCCCCCGGACCCTGAACATGGCCCTCTCCGGCATCCGGGACATGTCCACCCTGGAGGAGCCGCCCCAGGACCGCCGCCCGGTGCAGACCTATGTGCTGGAGCACGACTGGTCCGTGCTGGCCGACGCCATGCGCCGGGAGCTGGAGCGGGGGGGCCAGGTCTACTACCTCCACAACCGGGTGGAGTCCATCGAGCGCACCGCCTCCCGCATCCAGGCCATGCTGCCCGAGGCCCGCATCGCCGTGGGCCACGGCAAGATGACCCAGGAGGAGCTCAGCGACGTGATGAGCCACATGACCGACGGGGACGTGGACATCCTGGTCTGCACCACCATCATCGAGACGGGCATCGACATCCCCAACGCCAACACCCTCATCATCGAGGACGCGGACAAGATGGGCCTGGCCCAGCTCCACCAGCTCCGGGGCCGGGTGGGCCGCTCCGCCCGCCACGCCTTCGCCTACATGACCTTCCGCAAGGGCAAGGTGCTGACCGAGATCGCCGCCAAGCGCCTGGGGGCCATCCGGGAGTTCGCCGAGTTCGGCTCCGGCTTCAAAATCGCCATGCGGGACCTGGAGATTCGCGGCGCGGGCAACGTGCTGGGTCCCGAGCAGTCCGGCTTCCTGATGAGCGTGGGCTACGACATGTACCTGAAGCTCCTGGAGGAGGCCGTCCTCACCGAGCGGGGGGAGACTCCCCAGGTCCAGACCGAGTGCGCCGCCGACCTCAGCGTGGCCGCCTCCATCCCGGACAAATACGTCCCCTCCCCGGAGCAGCGCATGGACCTCTACCGCCGCATCGCCCGCGTCCGCAGTGAGGAGGAGGCCGACGACCTCATGGACGAGCTCATCGACCGCTACGGCGACCCGCCCCGCACCGTCAACAACCTGATCTCCGTGGCCCTCCTCCGCGCCGCCGCCGCCCGGAACGGCATCACCGAGATCGCCCAGAAGGGGGAGCGCCTCAATTTCACCCTGTCCACCGTGGACTTCGGCAAGGTCTCCGCCCTCTGCGGCGGCGCCGCCTACCGTGGCCGGCTCCTGTTCTCCGCCGGGGAGAAGCCCTATCTGGCCCTGAAGGTCCGCAAGGGCGAGGACGCCCTCAAGCTGGGCACCAAGCTGGTGGAGGACTACGAAAAGTCCCAGGCGGTCCCGGAACCCTGATGCCGCGCAGCCACCGCGCCCGCCCTTCGGCGGGCGCGGTCTTTTTATTGCTCCGCAATAAAAATGCCATGTGGCCGTCCCGGCCACGGCTGAAGTCTTAGGCAATGCCCACAGAGTGGGCATATGCCGTAAAAAATAGCTCAAAGAGCTATTTTTAGACCAACCGCCCATATATGTGCTACCAATCCGCCCACATCTGGCCCCTTCTCCCCCGCCTGGTGCAAAAAAGGTTGACCATCCCCGCAAAAACGGGGGAAAAGCCGCATCCCTTCATGTAAAATTCACAAGTCCCCCCGTTGCTTTTTAGAGGACAATCCTATATAATAAACGATAGCGATTGTGTGGATGGGAAATCAGCACAGCAAAAAATTTTATTTGGAGGGTACATAACATGAGAGAAGTATACGTAGTCAGCAGCTGCCGTACGGCAGTGGGTTCCTTCGGCGGCTCTTTGAAGGACGTCTCCTCCCCCGAGCTGGGCTCCATCGTCATCAAAGAGGCCCTCAAGCGCGGCAACGTGAAGCCCGAGAACGTGGACGAGGTCATGTTCGGCTGCATCCTCACCGCCGCCCTGGGCCAGAACCCCGCCCGCCAGGCCAGCATCAAGGCCGGCCTGCCCATCGAGGTCCCGGCCTACACCGTGGGCATGGTCTGCGGCTCCGGCATGAAGAGCGTCATTGAGGGCGCCCGCGCCATCATGGCCGGCGACGCCGACGTCATCGTGGCCGGCGGCACCGAGAACATGTCCGCCGCCCCCTACGCCATCCCCACCGCCCGGTACGGCGCCCGGATGAACAACACCAAGATGATCGACACCATGGTCAACGACGGCCTCACCGACGCCTTCTACGGCTACCACATGGGCATCACCGCCGAGAACATCTGCGACCAGTGGGGCATCACCCGCGAGGAGCTGGACCAGTTCGCCTACGACAGCCAGAAGAAGGCCGCCGCCGCCCGGGACTCCGGCCGCTTCGCCGACGAGATCGTCCCCGTGCCCGTGAAGGTCAAGAAGGAGATCGTGGAGTTCAAGACTGACGAGTTCATCAAGGGCGACGTGTCCCTGGAGAAGATGGCCAAGCTGAAGCCCGCCTTCAAGCCCGACGGCGGCCGCGTCACCGCCGCCAACGCCTCCGGCATCAACGACGGCGCCGCCGCCCTGGTGCTCTGCTCCGGCGAGGCCGTGGAGAAGTACGGCCTGAAGCCCCTGTTCCGGCTCCGCTCCTGGGGCCAGGGCGGCGTGGACCCCCAGATCATGGGCACCGGCCCCATCCCCGCCTCCCGCAACGCCATGGAGAAGGCCGGCCTGACCATCGCCGACATCGACCTCGTCGAGGCCAACGAGGCCTTTGCCGCCCAGAGCATCGCCGTGGCCCGGGACCTGAACTTCGACATGAGCAAGGTCAACGTCAACGGCGGCGCCATCGCCATCGGCCACCCCGTGGGCGCCTCCGGCGCGCGTATCACCGTCACCCTGCTCCACGAGATGATGAAGCGCCCCGACGCCAAGCTGGGCCTGGCTACCCTGTGCATCGGCGGCGGAATGGGCGTCGCCACCATCTGGGAGAAGTGCTGAACCGATTCGGTTGAAATTCCAAATTACATATAGGAGGGAACAAGCAAGTGGCTAAATTCATTTCCATTCAGGAGGCCGTGGACCAGATTCCCGACGGCGCCTCCATCATGGTGGGCGGCTTCATGGGCTGCGGCAGCGCCCATAAGATCCTGGACGCCCTGTCCAAGAGCGGCAAGGGCAACTTCACCGTCATCTGCAACGACGGCTCCATGCCCGGCGGCCCCCTGGGCGAGGAGTACTACGCCGTGGCCAAGCTCATCCACAACGGCCAGGTCAAGCACCTCATCGCCTCCCACGTGGGCCTGAACCCCGAGGTCGCCGCCCGCATGAACGACGGGTCCATGAAGGTGGACCTCATCCCCCAGGGCTCCCTGGCCGAGATGGTCCGGGCCGGCGGCGCCGGCCTGGGCGGCGTGCTCACCCCCACCGGCGTGGGCACCATCGTGGAGGACAACAAGGACTTCGTCCTGGGCAAGGTCAGCGTGGACGGCCGGGACTACCTCCACATGAAGCCCCTCAAGGCCGACGTGGCCCTGATTTCCGGCTATAACGTGGACAAGACCGGCAACGTCTGGTACAAGGGCACCACCCGGAACTTCAACCTGGTCATGGCCACCGCCGCCGATCTGGTCATCGTCGAGGCCGACCATGTGGTGGAGACCGGCGCCATCGAGCCGGAGAACGTGCACACCTACGGCGTGTTCGTGGACTATGTCGTGGATGGAGGGAATGCGTAATGGAAAAGTCTGAGATCAAAGGCTTTATCGCCAAGCGTGTCGCCAAAGAGCTGAAGGACGGCGACGTGGTCAACCTGGGCATCGGCCTGCCCACCCTGGTCCCCGCCTATCTCCCCGAGGGGGTCCACGTGACCCTCCAGTCCGAGAACGGCATCATCGGCACCGGCACCCTCACCGAGGAGAACAAGGACCCCCTGTACGTCACCGACGCCGGCGGCTCCCCCGCCGCCGTGGGCTTGGGCGGCTCCTTCATCGACTCCGCCACCTCCTTCGGCCTGATTCGCGGCGGCCACGTGGACGCCACCATCCTGGGCGGCCTGGAAGTGGACCAGGAGGGCAGCCTGTCCAACTGGATCATCCCTGGCAAGAAGGTGCCCGGCATGGGCGGCGCCATGGACCTGCTGGTGGGCGCGAAGAACGTCATCGTGGCCATGGAGCACACCGCCAAGGGCAACCCCAAGATTTTGAAGAAGTGCACCCTGCCCTACACCGCCGTCCACTGCGTCACCAAGATCATCACCGAGATGTGCGTGTTCGACGTGACCAAGGACGGTCTGGTCATGGTGGAGATCAACCCCGAGTTCACCGTGGACGACGTGAAGGCCGCCACCGCCGCCGACTTCACCGTGGCCCCCGACGTGAAGGACATGACCGCCTGATTCTTTGAATGAGAAAAAACATCCCCCAGGCCGAATGCCTGGGGGATGTTTTTTCTTGTTTTGATACGGAGTCCCTCCGGGGGGCGGCGCTCCCGCGCGGGGGTCCCCTTTCTCGTTTGAGAAAGGGGACGGAAA
>UQGJ01000053.1 GCA_900540545.1 uncultured Eubacteriales bacterium | reverse complement strand
AGGATGACTATGTTCAAGCTCAATGGTGGCGAGCTTGAGGTCGCGAGCCGGGGCGCCGCCCGGTCCGTCCAAAAGACCGGCCCGCCCGCCAGGACGGCGTCCAGCGCCCCGTCCGACGCTGGCACAAAATCCCCGGTCCCCGCGCCGTCCAGCGCCCGGAACCACCGCTGCCGCCTGCTGTCGTAGAGAGTCGCCGTACAGGCCCACCCGGTCTGCTCCGTCCAGGCTCCGGCGGCCCGGTCCAGCGCAGCGGCCAGTCCGGTGGCCGTCTCCGTGCCCCGGGCCGCCAGTAGGTCCGTGCGGCCCAGCCCCTGCTCCGCCAGATTGGCGGCCAGGTCCTCCGCCAGACCGGTCAGCTTTTCCTCCACCCTGTCCCTGGCCGGGGCCAGGTCCATGGCCGTCAGGGCCAGGGTCAGCAGCAGCGCCGCCGCAGCGCACAGGGCCCCCATGCGGCGCAGCAGGGCGGGCAGCAGCCGCCGCCCCCGCCGCGTCCGGCGGACCAGCGCCCACGCGGCCCCCAGCAGGGCCCCCACGGCCAGCCCGCAGAGCACCGCCCGAAGAGCCAGGTCGGGAAACAGCGGCCCCCGCAAAGTGTCCGGCGGCGTCCATTCCGGCGGGTCGGCCTCCTCCAGCCGCCCTTCCTCCACGCGGTAGCTGACTCCGCTCAACCGCTCCAAAAAGCGCAGCCGCCCCCCGTCGTCCACCCCGAATTCCGCCGGCACGGCAGGGCCGCCCAAGCTACCGGACAGGTCCCGGACCACCCCGTGCTCCGCCAGATACAGGCCACCGTGGGCAGTGGTCCACAGGACCCGCCCGGAGGCGTCCACGGCCAGCTCGGACGGCTCCGCCCCCGCCGGAAGCGGATAGGATGCCACCCGATAGGGCGCGTCCCCTGCCGCCGCACGGGCAGCCTGGACCTCCAGCCGTCCGCCCCACAGGCAGACGGCGTACACCGTCTCCCCCAGCGCCTCCAGCCGCCGGAGAACCGGCTGGTTCAGACCCCCGCCGTGGTCCAGGGTGAGGGCGTCCCGCCGCCGGGTCAGGGCGGCGTCGTACATCCGCACGGTCTCGGACAGCACCAACCGCCCCGCATCCCCGCCCAGCTCCTGGCTGCGGCGGCACAGGACGTAGAGGTTGCCCAGCCCGTCCGCCGCCAGGGCCGTGTAGTCCGCCCGCGCCCCGCCGTCTGTCCGCTCCAGCGCCACAGCCCCCAGCAGAACGCCGCTTGGTGAGAAGCGGAGCAGCCGCGTCTCGCCGTCCCGCTCCGCCAGCACGCAGTATGCGCCCCCGGCGTCGAAGCAGCGCTCCACCACCGCCCCCGGCTCCACCCGGTTCAGCCAGACACCCAGGCTCAGCCCCAGGGCGGCGCTGACCAGCAGCAGGAGGGCCGTTTTTATCCATTTCATTTCGATTCCCCCTGTTCCGCCGCCGGCTCCGGCAGCTTGAGGATAGTCCCGGCGGCCAGGGGCGTCTCCGGGTCCAGCCCGTTATACGCGGCCACCGCCGGGGCGTAGGCCCCATCGCCGTAAAACCCGTCGCATACCTCCTCCAGCACCTCGCCGGAGCGGACCACGTGGTCGGTGTACCCCTCCGGGTCCTCCGTCACGGCCTTGGGCCCCGGCTCCGGCTCCGCCGGAACCGGCGGCTCTTCCGGCGCGAGACTGGCAGCGCTGGGCGCCATCGGGTCGGCGGCGTAGACCGTATGCCCGATCAAAAAAGGCTCCCCCGTCTCCGGCGGGACCTCGCCTCGGGAGAGGACCACCGCCCCGGCGCAGAGGGCGGCCGCCAGCGCCGCCGGGACCGCCAGCCCCTTGAGCCGCCCCAAGCGGCCCACCAGCCCTTTCCACGCCCGGTCCGCCCAGCGGTCCCAGTCCGGCGGGGCGCAGTCCTCCTGCACCTTGGCCAGGTCGCAGGCCAGGGCCGGGAGAGAGGGATAGAGCCCCGCCTCGCACTTGCCCGCAATGAGCCGCAGGGCCCGGTTCTCCCGGTTCTCCAGCTCCCTGGGAAACATCTGACGGAGCAGTCCCGCCCCCCCACGGCACAGGGCCCGCTCCGCCTCCTTCGGCGGGACCGCCAGCGCCGCATCCGTCAGGGCGAAGCACAGCCCCGGCGTCCCGTCCCGCCCCACCCGGACCTGCTCCGGCCCGGCGGCGGCCAGCACCAGGGGGTAGGGCAGGCCCCGTGCCTCGTACAGCGCCAGCAGGATGGACCGCAGCAGGGCGAAGCGCTGGGTGGCCGGGGTCTTGTCCAGCCCCTTTTCCAGGGCGGCCCGCAGGCTCATACCCTCCGGCGCGGCGCAGACCAGATAGAACCGCCCCCGCCGGGTATAGACCGCCTCCAGGGCGGGACAGCGCCCCGCCCGCAGGCACTCCAGGCTCTGCCGCAGCAGGGTCTGGCTCTGCGCGTCCAGCGCCACCTCGCTCACCACCCAGCGCCGGTCCGGCGCGCCGCTCCGGGCCGCGTCATAGACCTGGACCCGCGCCCCCTCCCGGACCGTGCCCAAAAGCTCATACTCAAACAGCGCCGCCATGCCTCCGCCTCCCGCCGTCAGTTCTCCGGCTCCTCCGCCTGATGCACCACCACGTAGGCCGAGCCGCATTGGTCCTCTCGGCCCGCGCTCCGGGCCACCACCTCGAACACGCCCTCACCTCCGGGGGCCAGGTAGACGCCGTTCTGGTCCACGCTCCCCCCCTCCGGGTCGGGCACACTCCAGCAGACCGACTGGTCGGCGTCCCCCTCCACCATGGCGGTAAAGCGCACCTGGCCCAGGGGCTCTACCGTGACCGTGTTAGGGCTCACCCGTACCGTGACCCGCACCGCTCCGGCGGGCGGCGGAGCGGCCTCGCCCTCCGCCCGGAAGGCCCACCAGCGCACCGGCAGGCTCTGCCGGTCCGTCTTTTCCATCAGATGGACCCCCAGGCGCAGGGTCCCCCGCCCTGGCGACGCCATGGCCCCCAGCCGGACCTTGGGCAGGGTGTGTGGAAACTGCTCCCCCCGGAAAATCCCCGGCTCCCCGAAGAAGAGAAGGTCCTCCTCCCCGGACAGGGGGACCGCCTCGTTCTCCAGGGCGGCCACCACCGCCACGCTCCCGTAGCCCAGGCCGTGGACGATCTCGTCCGAAACATAGTCCCGGCCCGCCTTGGCCCCATAGCCCAGGCTGACGGCTTCCACCCCCGTGGCCATCCTCAGCCCTGGGGACGGGGCCGGCCCCGCCGCCGCCTCGGCCACGGAGGCCTCCGCCCCCCGCTCCGGCTCCCCCGCCCCGTCGGGCAGGTCCCGCAGCAGCTGGAGCAGCCCGGTCCCCGCCAGCCGCTGGCCCAGAGGATCGCATTCCACCCCCTGGATAAAGTAGCCCGTCCCGTCGGAGGCCAGCCGGAGCCGCGCCAGACAGATGGCCCCGTCCTCCCCGGCGGACAGGTCCCGCCGGTAATAGGCGTCCGCCACCGCCTCCGCCACCGGCCCGGAGGTGATTTCCAACTCCGCCGTGCAGTCCTCCGGCGTCTCGTCCACCGCCCCGCAGGCCAGGGACAGCCCCCCCACCCGCAGCGCGGCCGGGCCGGGGGCCGTGGCGGTGCAGCGCAGGACCACCTCCCGCTGGTCCTCGCAGTCCGAGCCCACCTCTGTCTCGTCGAACCCCACCTCCGCCGTGGTGAAGAGGTCGCCCGACAGGGTCAGCCGGTAGTGGGCCGGAGCGGGCCGCCCCCGCTTTTCCAGCCGCAAAGTCCCCGTCACCGCGCTCCCCGGCGCGGCGTACCGGGGCAGGGTCAGGCTCAAGCGAAGGCCCTCCCCCTGGTAGAGGGTCACCGTCTGCCGCCAGAGCGCCCACAGTCCGGCGGGCTCCGGCGGCTCCGGGGTCACGTAGAGCTCATAGCCCTCCCGGACGCAGTTGTACTCCCGTTCCAGCCCCCCCACGTCGGCGCAGGCGGCGGAAAAGGTCTCCTCCCTGGGCGTCTCGGCGTAGCGCAGGCAGAGCCACGCCGCGTCCCCGCACGCCTGAAAGCCCTCTACCGAAGACAGCCGGCGGGCGCAGGGCTCGGCCACCACGATCTCCCGGCCCAGGGCGTCCAGGGCCACCCCCGCCTCCAGCGAGAAGGTCTGTCCGTCCAGCGCCAGGACCCCCAGGCCCGCCGCCACCCCCGCGCCGTGGAGCAGGCGGTTGAGCAGCCTGCGCCGTCCGCTCCCATAGCGCTGTTCCAGCTCGAAGTCCCGGGCCGTCATCAGCTTCCCCGCGAAATAGCGGTTTCGATCCGGTGTATATGCCTGTAATCCGCTCATAGCATCAGCTCCATTTCTCCCAAGCCCCGCAGCGCTCGCCGGGGCAGACGGGTGTTTCTCTCCAGATAACAGTGTGCGTCCAGGGTCAGCCCCTCCGGCAGCACGGCGAGGCGGCAGACCGCGTCCATGGGCGACGTGTACCGCAGCAGCCGCAGTAAGGCCCGCCGGGTCTCAGCGTCCGGCGCGGCCGTGTGGGACACCAGCACCGTGAAGGCCCGCCTGCCGGCCCCGTACAGCCGCAGCAGCGTCTCCCGCTTCTCCACGGCACGCTCCAGCGCCAGGGCGTCGAACTGCTCGATGAGCAGGGGGACCTCCCCGGTGTAGCTTTGGACCAAAAACCGGATGGAGGCGCAGGTCCCCTTGCTCCGGCACAGCCAGTCCGCCTTTGGCAGCAGGGCGCGGAGGGTCTCCTCCGGCCAGTCCGCCGCCCTGTCCAGGCCGAACCACTCCGCCATCCACGCCACATAGGCCCTGGGGGCCCTCTCCGGCGCAAAGCACCCCGGCGTCCCCTCCAGCCGCTCCTCGCAGTCCACGTAGACCGACTGGAAAAGCATCAAAAACCGGGCCAGGAACGCATCCTTCGCCCCCCGGCGGTAGAGCTGGGGCAGATAGTCCACGAAGGCCACCCGGGGAAACTCCACCTTTACCGACCGTATCCGCAAAGCCCCGCTCCCCCGGCCGGTCACCTCCAGCCAGAACCACAGCCAGCGCCCCGCGATGGAAAAGAGGGGTACGTCCAGGGCGTTGGTATACGCCGCCCCGTGCTGCCGGAAAAGGGCCCGTTTGGTCTCCGCCGGAAGGGCAGGGTCCCGCAGCGCGGTCTCCACGTCCTCCCGCCCGTCGGCAGCCATCACATAGAGGTCCAGCCGCCCGTCCTCGGGCAGGTCCGCGTCCAGCCGCAGCCGGTGCCAGACCGTCCCGGTCTCCCGGCTGTCCAGGGGGGCGGAGAGATACCAGCCGTTCCCCTCCGGGCACAGCAGGCCGTCCCGGTCCGCCGTCACTCCCGCCCACGTGCCGCCTTTCCAGTCCTCCGGGCCGCGCATCCAGAAGGCTTTCGTCCCCGCGCTCATAGCTCCTCCTCCCACTCCACCCTGACCTGCGTTCCGGCCAGGCGGCAGGGCTCCAGCCTGCGGCGGACGTTCTCCACGTACCCCGCCGCCGCGTCAGCGCCGCCCGAACCGCGGATCACCACGGTCACCACCCCCGGACAGGCCCGGACCCGCCCGGACTCCTTCACGCAGTTGGGCAGGACCTTCACCGACTCCAGGATCAGCCCCGGCGTGCTGAGGGCCAGCCGTTCATAGTCTCCGGCGGTCACCGCCCGGAGCCCGGCCCGGTCCGCCCCGGCGCAGCGGCGCTTCCGGGCGGCGTGGGTCTCCTCGTCCCGGCCGCCCCTGGCCTCGGTGAGCTGGCGCACCCCCAGGGCGGCGTAGGCCCCCTCCGGCGGCGGGCCGATCTGGCCGGGGCGCAGATTGGACGCCCCGCCCCGGGTCAGGGCCAACCCCGCCACCCGGAGATTCTCCGTCCCTGCGGGGGGTATCCCGCCGTGGACGCCGTCCCCGAAGAAAATCCGTCCCGCCGTCCCATCCAGGCGGAAGGCCCGGTCCTCCGGCCCGCAGCCGTAAAGGTCCTCCGCCGCCGGCCACAGGGAGAAGCCCTCCCCCGCCCCCACCAGAAGGGCAGCGGAGCCATATTCTACCCCCGGTCCGGGCAGGTCCAGGGTCTGCCCCGACCAGCCCGCGCCGTCGGCGGGGGGCGGGCAGCGGTCGTCGTCCCAGGAGACCGCCAGCAGTTCGGGTTCCCCGTCCTCCAGGGCCGGGGGCCAGTCCACCGCCACCGCCGCCATCCCCGCGGCCCAGTCCGGGGTCACCCGGGCGGCGCAGGGCCGCCAGCTCTCCCCGTCCCGGCGGTAGCATTGGGTCCGCCCCACCAGGGCCAGAAAGCTGTGCAGCGCGCCCTTTCCGGCCCGCAGGTCCCCCGCCGTGACGGTCTCCCGGCAGCACAGGGTGTCCCGCTGCTCCACCTCCACCGCGGGGCAGGCCACCGCCCGCGCCCTGGGCGGCAGGTCGTATCCCCCCGTCTCCAGGACCGCCCGGAGCCGGTCCGCCCCCGGCGCGCCCAGGCGCAGCCGGACCAGGCCGGAGCAGAGCAGGCCCCAGGTGCCGTCCTCCTCCGCCGCCGCGTCCCACCAGCCGGCCCCGTCCCAACACTGCCAGCGGAGCCGGGCCAGCGGATACACCGCCGCGCCCTCCGGGATGGGCGTGCGGACCACGCCCTCCGACAGGGGCAGGTCGAAGGCCAGCCCCACCTGTTCCGGCAGCGGCCCGTCGAAGGACAGCTCAAACCAGTCCCCCGGCCCGGGCCGGTCCCCAAAGAGGGCCAGGGCGTGCCCCTCCCCCAGGTCCCCGGCGGCCAGGGCCGCCCCGCCGGAGGTCCGCAGCTCTGTCAGCCGGGCCCCGGACAGCGCCACCGGCGCCCGGTTTTCAAACACCATTCCCCCCGCCCGGAACTTCACCCCGGCGGGGAGCCGGGCCGCCGTCCCTCCGGCATCCAGGGCCAGCAGGGCCCGGGCGCCCCTGGCGTGGAGCGGCGGCGCCCCCAGCAGGGAGAGGAACCGGGCCTCGCTGTCCTCCGACACCACCTCCATGGTCTGCCGCTGGACCTTCACCAGCCAGCTGAACAGCTCCAGCAGCGTCATGCCGGGGTCGTACTCCTGCAGGTTGGTCCAGTCCTCCGTCAGCAGCGGGATGCGGCGGCGGGCCGCCTCCATCCGCTGGTCATGGGTCTCGCCTTGAAATCGCTCCAGGGGCAGCAAACCGCATTCCTCCCTCTTCTGTGGCCGTCAGCTCCAGCCGTCCGCACACCGGCACGGTGAACAGGCTCCGGGGCGGGCGCTCCGGGTCCACCTCCTCGGGGCCACGCTCGGTGACCGCCCGGGCGAACAGCTCCAGCCGTTCCACCCGGACCACCCCGTCCAGCCCCTCCAAAAACCGCCTAAGCTCGCTTCGACCGGGCAGGGTCCCGATGTCCCAGCCCTCCGGCTCCAGATAGCGGCGCAGGGCCGCTTCCGCCGCCTCCAACGCGCAGCCAGACCCCACCGACAGCTCCGCCGTCACGCTCAATTCCAGATAGTCCGTCTCAAAGAGCGTCAGCCCGGTCAGTCCGGCGGACAGCCGGGGGGCCAGCAGCGCCCTGGCCCGCTGTTCCAGGGCCGCGAAGGCCGCCGGGTCCCCCCGGAAGCCCCGGGGCAGGATGGCCACCGACAGCGCTCCCTCCGCCGCCCGCCCCAGCCGGTCCACGTGTGGGGCGCAGCGGACCCGGCGGATGTGGGGGTCGGCGCGGCAGAGCATCTCCTCCAAATCGCCGGGGGTGACCGCCCGCCCGCTGCAATTCCGCCAGCCGTTGAGCCGGAGGGCCGCGTCCTCCGTGTCCTCCGGCCCCGCGCCGCCGGAAAAGGAGCGTGGGTTGTCCACCCCCGCCGCGCCGGGGACCGGCCGGGCCAACCCCGCCAGGGCGTGGGCGTCCAGATTCCCCTCCGCCCCCGCCGACACGCTGTATTCCACCCGTACGGTCTCCCCGGCGGGGGGCGCCGCGCCATGTACGCCGTCGCCGAAGCGGACCACGCCGGTGCAGGCATCCGCCTCGTATACCCGCGCCCCGCCGTCGCACAGGTCCAGCCGCCGGGTCTCCCGCCAGCGGACCCACAGCTTTTGGAGCCGCCCGGCCCCGTCCCGCTCCGGCCGGACATCGTCCCCCGCCCGGAGCAAGAGCCGCTCCCGCTCCCCGGCGGAGCGTGCGGACCACTCATCCACCCACACCTCCAGCCGGCACAGCCCCCCGGCGGGGAGGCGGCAAACCTTGCTCTGTGCCCAATTCTCCACCCAAAAGACCTCCGGGCGGCGCCCGTCCCGCTGTACCACAGCCGTTGCATTCCAGGTTATCCCCCGCACGGAGGGCGGAACCGGTCGGCAGGCCGGGGCGTAGCCCCCCGTCTCGTCCACCAGCCGCAAAAAATACCCCTCTTCTCCGAAGAGATTGGCAGAAAGGAAGTCCTCCCGGCCCTGGATGGTCACCACCCCGGTGTGGGACAGGTGCCCCGTGCCGTCCTCTACGGGCAGGCTCTTCCAGCACCCCCGGCCCCGCGTATCCGCGCCGAAATACTCCCAGCGCAGGGGCGGACGGGCCGCCCCCACCTGTTCCGCCAGCTCCACCAGCACCCGGACCGGGCCGGTCCGGAGCGGCTCCCGCAGCCGCAGATAAAGGGCGGGCCGCGGGCAGAGCGTCTGCCCCAGCAGGGGAACAGGCTGGGGCGCTGGCAGCGCCGGGCGCCGCCAGCCCAGGTCCGACTCCTCCAGAAGCAGCTCACAGGGCAGGCCGCCGCCGGGATAGCGGTAGCCCAGCTCCACCCGGCGGATCACCGGCGCCAGATACACGTCCCCCAGGGCCGCGGGGCGGCCCACCCGGACGGGCCTTGCCCGGAGGAACAGGCCCTCCTCCGGCCCCTGCTCCGAGGGCTGCCAGTCTCCGGGGCAGACAAAGGACCAGCGGCGCACCCCCGGCGCACCGGCGGCGGCAAAGACCGTCTCGCCCTCCTCCCCCGCTTCCAGCCGCTTCCAGCCCAGGCCGTTCCAATACTCCCAGACCACCCGCTCCACCTCCAGCTCCAGCGGGGGCGGCGGCTCCAGGCCGTCCTTGCGCATCAGACGCTTGTATTGGATGGGCGGCGGCTCCGGCAGGCCCTGGGGCCGGACCCGCCGAAAGCTCAGCTCCAGGGCCAGCTCCACCCGCGCCCCCCGCTTCCCGAAGACCTGGCGGGCGCTGAGGTAAAAGGCGTCAAACAGGGTCGGGGTCTCCCCAAAGGGCAGCGCGTCCGTCTCCAGCAGGCTTTCGCCCTCCCGGAGCAGCACGTCCGGGGCCAGTCCCGTCCCCTGGGCCGCGCAGGTCACGCCGTCCAGCAGGATGGGCCCCTCCGGGGCGGCGGGAAAACCGGCCCGGAGGAACCGGGCGGTCTCGCCGTGGACCCGGCAGGGCTGGGCCCCGCCGGGAAAGCGCAGGCGGACGCCGCCGCCATAGCGCTGCGCATCGGCGACCTCCGCCCACCCTGCGCCATCCCAATACTGCCAGCACACCCCGTCCAGGAGCCGGTCAGCCAGCCTGTCCCCGCCGCCCCCTGAACTTCGGTTTTCAAACGTCAGGACCAGCTCGGAGCGGGTCTCGGCGTAAAAAACCGGGTCGTTGGCGATGTAAAGGGCGCGCCGCTGCAAATTTTCACCCCGCGCCAGGTCAAACAGGCGCAGCGCCGCCCCGTCCCCGGGGAGGTCCAGCCGCTGGATGCAGTCCGCCTCCCGGTCCGTGAGGAACAGGGCTTCCACCCCGTTGGAGACGGCGAACAGCGGCGCCTCCGTCTCGAAATAGACCCGCCCCTCCGAGTTGTCCGCCGGGGCGTACAGCACCGTCCCTGCTGGGACCGCCGCCCCCGCCCCGCCGTCCCGGACCCGGACCTGGGCCAGCCCCCGGGCGGAGATGGGAGCCCTCCGGCCGCCCCCCGTCAGGTTCAGGAAGGCCAGAAAGTGGTTTTGCAGCCGCGCATCCCCATAGCGCAGGCTGTCCTGCATCCACTGGGCAAAGAGCCGCGCCAGGGCCATCCCTGCGTCTGGCTCCTCCGGGTCGGGCCGCCACTCCGGCGTGTACCACGCCGCCAGCCGCATCAGCTCCGCCATCAGCTCACCGGCCCCGCGGCGGTCAAACTCCGGCACGTTCATTCGGCACTCCTCCTAGCTTCCCGGCCCGTTCAGGTCCAAATGGGTCTCCATCCGCTCCCGCCCCGGCCCCAGGTCGGTGCGGTAGCTCACCGCCACCCTGACCCCCGGCTCCTCCCGGCTCACCTCGGCGGTCACGGTGGTGACGTGCCGCTCCCAGCGCCGGACGGTCTCCACGATCTGCTTGGACATATCGTGGACCAGGGCCAGGTCCACCGTCTCGAACATGAAGCGGCTCAGCCCCGCGCCGAAGGCGGGGAGCATCCTCCGCTCGCCCCGCTCGGTCTCCAGCAGGATGCCCAGCCCCTGCTTCACCGCCTCGCCGTCCACGGCCAATCCCATGCGCCCGGTGGCCCCGTCCGGCTCCACCGGAAAGCGCCACCCCTTCACTGCCGCCATACCATCCGCCCCCTTCCTTCCATACCGTCCCGCCCGCGATAACGGCTCCCGCCGCTAATTCAGCTTCAGCGTCGCGCCCTTGAGGGCGGCGGGACCGCTGGCCTCAAGATTCAACTGGCCGGAGGACTTGACCTCCACGGTGCTCTTGCCCGCCACCGACACCCCGGCCTTGGCCTCCGCCTTGACGTCCCGCCCCTGGAGCGTCAGGGCTCCGCCGCTGTCCACGGCCACGTCGTCGGCCACGGTGACGCTGCCCTTGCCCGCCTTCAGCAGCACTTTCTTGTCCGCCGCGACGGTGATCTCGCCCTTTTTCGCATCCAGGCACAACAGGTTCTTCCCGTCCTTGTCCGACAGGGTGATCCGCTCCTCCTCGTCGTCCAGGAGGACGTGCAGCCCCCCGCCGCTGACCAGCTCCAGCCGCGCCTCCCCATCCTTGTCGCAAAGGGTCACACAGTGTCCGCTGCGGCTTTTGATGAGACGGGTGTCGTTCTTCCCATCCTCCACCGCCGCCGGCTGCTTGTGCGCCCCGTTCCAGAGGCTGCCCAGCACACAGGCGCTGTGGATGCCCCCCTCGCAGAAGCCCACCAGCACCTCGTCCCCCACCTCGGGGAGCAGGTACACGCCCCACTCCGCCCCGGCCATAGGGGTGAGGACCCGGAGGAAGCCCAGATTGGCCCCCTCCTCCCCCCAGTGGGGGAGCCTGACCTCCACCCGGCCCAGCCCGTCCGGGTCATCCAGGCTGGTCACCACGCCGGTGGTCATGGCAGGGACGCCCCGGCCGGGTGCCTCCCCCTCCGCCATCGCGTTCCACAGGCCCATTTCCCTTCCTCCCCTCAGTCCCGGCTCCGCCGGAATTGGCAGACCGTGCGGTAGTTGCCCACGTCCAGCTTGTGGACCGCCTCGGTGATGAGATAGTCGCCGTTGACCCCGCCGTCAAAGTCCGCCAGCGTCACCAGCGTTCCGGGCAGCAATTCGGGGACCCCCACCGTCTCGAAGCTCCCGGCCACGAAGCCCACGCCCGCCCGCTGCCACGCGGCCTCGGCTCCGGCCTTGGCCTCGGCCTCGGTCCCCACGCTGCCGTCGATGAGGGTCACGGCTGCTGTGTCCCCCACCAGGCTGCATACCTCCGCCGCCGTCTTTCCTCCGCCCCCCACCGGGTCGGCCCCCGCGGCGGTGGCGGCCACCGGGGTCTCCGGGTCGGGCTGGCCAGCCCCCCGAACCGTCACGGTCTTCACCTGGCCCGTCAAGGATACCGTGCGCTCCAGCCGGAACAGGTGGCTGCCGGGGGTGAGGACCACGCCCACCTCCTTGACGGCGCTGTATGGGATAAACCGGACCTTGCCCCGGTCCACGAAAAAGAGGAAATTGTTCCGCCGGGCCAGCTCCACCAGGAAGTCGTAGTCGCTCTGCGCATAGCGGCCGATGGGCCCGCTCCGCTCCACCGTCTCCCCCACCTCCGGCTCCGGCGCGGCGCTCCCGTACGCCTTGAGTACGTTGACCACCGCCTCCGAGTCCTTTTTCAACCCCTCTTTGATCTCGGAGCACAGGTTGTTCATCATCAGGGCCTTGCAGTCCATGGCCTCGATGACGTGAAAGACCCGCGCCCCCTCCATCGTCAGGGTCACGGCGGTCACGCAGCCGGTGAACACGCTCTGGCAGTGCTCCCCGTCGGTATACCCGGTGGCCACCTCCAACTTCGCCCCCAGCTTCAAATACTTTTGGACGGCGGGGTCCAGAGTCAGCTTATTGTCCAGGAAGCCGTTGCCCTTACCAGTTAACTCAAAGGTACAGGCCCCGGCCTCATAGCCGCAGGTCAGGGTGAGCTCCACGCCCCGGATAAAAACATCCGGCGACGTGTCCTCCGCCCCGTCGATACTGACCGTCAAAAAGGGGTGGCGAAAGCCGTCATACCGCTTCCCCAGCTCCTCAAAATTTACGCTCATCCCGCCACCTCACACCGCGCCGGGCTGGGCCCGGGCGGTCTCCTGCTCCTGCTGGGCCTGGGCCTGTTTCATGGCCGCCTCTCCCTGGGGGTCGCTTATGCCGCAGCGGATGCTGATGGACACGTCGGCCCGCAGGGGTGCGCCCTGGTCCGAAAAATAGACAAACTGGCTGGAAAAGCCCACCAGGACCCCCACGAACTGCATGGAACCCCACAGAAAGCCCACCGGCAGATTGCAGGCCGCCGCCTGCTCCAGCAGGCTGTAACAGCTGTAATCGGGATTCATCAGGCTCACCTGGGAGTAGTCCGTGGGGGTCATCAGCACCCCCACGCCGCTCATGGCCGACTGCATCAGATTAGCCGAGTCGAAGGAGGACACCACCGCGCTGATCTTATCCATGGAGTCCTGCCGCTTCCGGGCGTTGACCGTCCTGCGGTAGAGGTCCACCATGTCGAATTTCAGCTCCATGGACACCGTTTTGTAGCTGATGCCCCCCACCTGGATCACCGGCTCCTGGTCCTTCTTTGGGTTGACCCCCTGGCACTCGGTCACGGCCCCGCCGCCGGTCTTTGCCTCGGAACCGATCTGAATACTCAAGGTTTCCGGGTTAAAGGACACCGGCGCGGGACCCAGCCAGCCCTCGTCCTCCGGGGACGCAAATATCATCTGCGCTTTTACCGCCATATCCTGCCTCCTCCTTCCCGCTTAACCGCCCCGGCCGGCCCGCCGTCGCTCGGCGCGCAGGGTCCGCTCCAGCCGCCGGGTCACCCGCTCCGTCAGCTCCCCCAGGTCCGGCGGCGGCAGGTCCCGGAGCATCCGCTCCACCTCCGCCCGGGTGACGGACTCCGTCCGTGGTGCCTTGGCCGGGGCCGGGCGGGCCTGCTGGGCCGCCAGGACCGGCTCCCCCTCCTCCGCCCCCCGGGTCCGCCCCCGCTCCGGGGCGAGACGGCGGTGGAGTAGAGGGGACGGGGACGCACTTTGCTCCGCCTCCGGGCGGACCCACCGGCGCAGGGCCAGGCGCAGGGCCGGGGCCGTTTTCGCGGGCGTCCGCAGCAGCACGGTCCCGCCGCCCCTGGTGGGCAGCAGGACCAGCCACGGCGCCGCCCGTTCCCGTGTCTCCGTCCCCCTCCGGGCCGGTTTGGCCGACGGGAGGGGGTGCCGCCGCTGGTACTCCTCCACCGCCCGGCGGATGGCGCTGTCCAATCCGGCGCGGCCGGTGAGTCCGCCCACCCGCCGCCGCAGCTCCTCCAGCTCCCGCCGGAGAGCCGCCGTCTCCCCCCGGTCCGCCCGGGTGCGCAGCAGCTGGGTCATCTGCCGGGTGACTGCAATCTGGTTCAGCACCGTACTCTGCCGGGGGCGGAGCAGGCGGTAAATCAGCGCGCCGCGCCCCGGGGGCGGCTTTCGCGCCTGTGTGTTCATGGGCTCACCTCAAAGAAAGTTGGGGATGGGCAGGTTGATCAGCCCGTCGTGGGCCACGGTAAAGGTCTCGATGAGGGCGCCGCCGCCCTGGGCGTCCAGGTCGTCCACCTCCCACTCCAGCACGCCGTGGGAGACGAAGCCGTAGATGGCCTTCACCGACCGCTCCTGGTTGAGAACCAGAATGGTGCCGATGTTGGTGGCCGCCCCCATGCTCCCGTAGTGGTCCGGCATCCCGGCGGACAGCGACAGCAGGGAGTCCAGCCCGATGGAGTTCATCTTCACCCCCCGGCTGAAGCGGAGCTGGTAGGGGCTGCGCTGGGGGCCCCGCAGCATGACCGGGTGACCGTTCACGCCCCCCTCCTGGAACCAGTCCACGTCCTCCGCCTTGCCCAGGCCCGACACCCGCTGAAAGCCCATGACCTCGATCCCGAACAGGACGATGAAGCGGATGGGCAGCACGATCTCGTAGTTGCTCCCCTTCAAAAAGGGAAAGGAAGTGATTTTCATCTGTCATACCTCAAACACATTCTCC
The DNA here is from genome assembly GCA_900540545.1 of uncultured Eubacteriales bacterium. Taxonomy (GTDB): domain Bacteria; phylum Bacillota; class Clostridia; order Oscillospirales; family Oscillospiraceae; genus Intestinimonas. Next base: position 3,955 of record UQGJ01000053.1, on the reverse strand, counting down.
CGCTCCTCCCCCCCATTTAGCCGGTCGTTGATGGCGGAGACCTCCCGGCAGAACCGGACCCGCTCGGCGTGCTCAAGTCCCATCAGCTCCCCGTGGGGCCAGTGGAGGTAGTAGGCCAGAAAGGCCACCTCCTCGTAAAGGCGGTCGATGGGATAACCGCTCACCCTTCCCCCGGCGTGGGGGCCTCCGCCAAAAATTCCTTGCCGCAGGCGGGGCACACCGCCGGGACCTTCACCGGCTCCACCGCGTTGATGGACTGGTAGAGGTCCTGGAGATAGGCCAGGTCCGCCGTGAACAGCCGTTCAATGACCCGGGTGTCCACGGCGGGCAGCTCGCCCAGGCGGGTGACCACCCGCGCCAGCAGGATGATGCTCAGATAGCCCGGATTCTGCTGGACCCTGGGGTCCTTGAGGGGCAATATCTCGTCCGCCGCCGTGGCGTAGCGCATGGTCCCCTCCCGGTGTACCGTGTTGTTCTCGTCCACGTAGCCTCTGGGCAGGGTGAATTTCACCTCGGTGCTGAAGTCCATTTCCGTCTCCTTCCGGCCGCCGCCCCGCCCCCGTCAGGGGGGCGGGATCGGGGGCCTGTGTTCGTTATGCGGTCCGGGTCAGTCCCTCGTGGGCCAGCTCCAGGCTTTCGATGGCCACCTCAGAGGCCGTGGCGTTGAAATCCGGCGCGGTGTACTTCACCGGCCAGGCGTTGATGACCCGCCAGGAGGCCGCAGGGCTGGCATCCTCGGTGAGGGCCGTGATGGTCACGGTCTTCTGCTCGATGGTACCGGCGTTGATGTCCATCAGCCAGTTGTACAGCACCATGTTGTCCGAGGTCCCCCACTTCAGGGTCACGTTGCCGTACTTGATGAGCCCCGGCAGCTTGCGGGGCGTGATGGCCGCGTCGTCCCCCTGGCGGTACTCCACCACGTCGAAGGTGGCGTCGAAGCCGCTCACCTCGCTGAAGCCGCCGGCGTCCAGGCCGTCGATCTCCACCCGGTATCGAAAATTTCTGTAAGGCGTCATGGATGCTTCCCTCCTTTATTCTCCAGTTTTCTGGGTCAGCCGGAAGATGACGAACTCCGCGGGCTTCACAGGGGCCACGCCGATGACGCAGATGAGCCGCCCGTTGTCGATGTCGTCCTTGCTCATGGTGGACGGTCCGATGTCCACGAAGAAGGCCTCCGCCGCCGTGCCGCCGGCCAGGGCTCCGCTGCGCCATACGCCCTCCAAAAAGACCTCGATGGTCCGCTTGACCCGGATCCAAAGCAGCTCGTCGTTGGGCTCGAAGACCACCCAGCCGGTGTTGGCCTTGATGGTCTCCTCCAGATAGATGAACAGCCGGCGGACGTTGATGTACTTCCACTGGGGCTTGGACGACGCGGTCCGCGCGCCCCACACCCGGATGCCCAGCCCCGGCATCCGGCGGATGAGGTTGACCCCCTTGGGGTTCAGCATGTCCTGCTCGCCGGTGTTGTAATTGCACCGCAGGCCCGTGCAGGCCGCCACCGTCTCGTTGGCGGGGGCCTTGTGTACGCCCCTGGTGTTGTCGCTCCGGGCGTACACCCCCAGCATGGCCCCCGAGGGCGGGATGAAGATGTCCTTCTTGTCCAGGGGGTCGAATACCTGGAGCCAGGGGTGGTACATGGCGCAGTAATCGCTGTCCACGATGTCCCGCTGGGCCATGATGTCGGCCACCGACAGGCTGTCCCTGGGGATGTCCAGCACGGCGAACCGGCTGCCCAGGCGCTCGCAGTGGGACACCAGGGAGAGCTGGACGTTGGGGCTGACGATGCCGGGCACAGCCATGAGACTCACGTCGGAGTTGTCCAAAAACGCCTGCAGGCCCGTCCGGGCGCCGGGGCCCTTGTCCTCGCCGATGAAATCGGCGTCGGTGAGGGCGGAGGCGCTGCCGTCCGCGCCGCCCTCCAGCCCCAGGCGCAGGGCCGCCCCCTCACCGCCGAAGAGACTCCTCAGGGTCTCCAGCGGGGGCGTGGCGTCCTCCCCGGCGGGGGCGGCTACGTCCACCAGCTCGGACTTGGACATGACCTTGCACAGGAAGTTGGACGCCGCGATGTTGAAGGACGCGTTCTCATACCGCTCCACCGTGTCCTCACAGCGCACCTCCACCAGCATCTCGCAGGTCCGCAGCACTGTGGTGGGCAGCAGCTTCTGGTCCACCACCTCCGCCGCCTCGAAGGGCGCGCGGAGGGTGACGCGGTTGCCGTCCACGGCGGAGACCACGCCGTACTCGGCGCTGTCCGCCCCCTCCAGGGCCACCACGTCACCGGGGTTGAAGTCCGCGGCGTTCTTCACCACGTAGGTGCCGCCCAGGTCCTCGAAGATCTGGGTCTTGGCCTTGCTGGACGGGGAGAAGGTCACGCTGATGCCGTTGCCCCACGCGCCGGGGGACTTGGCCGTGAAGACCACCGTGCCGTCCGGGGCGGCGATGCGGGCGGCCTTGGCGTCCGCCGGGGCCACCCGCATGACGAAGGCCCTGGAGCCGCCGTTGGAGAAAAAGCTGTTCACCGCGTAGGCCAGGTAGCGGTACTCGCCGAAGGCGCTCTCCTGCAGGTAGCCGCCGAACTTCCGGGCGAAGTCCGCCGGATTGGTCACCAGAACCGGGGCCCCCGACACCGGCCCCTTTTCCGCCGCGCCCAGGAAGCCCGCCGTGCTGGTGCTCACGCCCTGCATGGGCGACGGGCCGCTGTCAAATTCCTCCACATACACGCCGGGAGATAAATATTCCGCCATACTCTTCGGTCCACGGCGTCACTGCGCCGGGCACCTTGTTCAACTCCTTTTCTCTTGATTTTGGGATTCCATATCCGCCGGCGGCTCCGGCGGCCCGTCCTCGTCCGTCTCCTCCTCTCCCCGTTTTTTCCGCAGCAGCGGAACGTCGTCGTCCCCGCCGCGCCGGACTCTCCAAAAGGGCTCCACCGTCTCCTTCAGCTGGAGCCCAAAGTCCCGCTCGTCCTCCGGCCGGGTCCAGGGCAGCACCCGGCCCAGCTTGGCGCCGTCTCCGCCCTCCCGCGTCTGCCGCAGCTGGCGCAGGAGCTTGTCCGCATCCTGGTCCGGGGCGGCCCGCAGGTCCACCGCCCCCCGGCGAAACCGGCCGTCGTTGCTGCCGTATTCCACGCCGTTCACCCGCCGGGTCTCCGCGCTGCTGTCCACCACCCGGCGGGCCGCCTCCTCCCGCCGCTCCCGCAGGAAGGCCAGGTGGAGCTGGCGGCGCTTTTCGTCGTAGCCCACCTCCACGCCGCCCCCGCCCATCTCGATTTCCCCCAACCGCTTGGGTGACTTCCCCTTGGGGGTGTTCCGGGTTTTCCGCAGAGCCTCCATGGTCTCCCCCGGCCCCGGCTTGGCCTTCCGCCGGATTTGAAGGCGCTCACCCATGGCCGCGCCCCTCCTCCCGCAGCACGCCGCCCTCCAGGCGGAAGATACGCCCACAGCCCGCCAGCAGGTCCCTCCGGGCCGATGCCAGCACGGCGGTCCCCGGCGCGTCCAGCACCGCCTGGGCTGTGGCCCGGTCCGCCACGTGGTCGGCCAGCAGGATGGCCGGGTGCTCCCGCAGCGCCTCCGCCACCGCGTCCCCGCCGGCGCGGGGCACCAGCCGGACCCAGCAGGTCAGGCTGGCCGTCTGCACCCCGGCGCAGTCCACCCCGCCGCAATACACCTCGCCGGTCTCCGGCGCCTGCGTACCGGACAGCAGCCGCAGCAGGGCGGTCTTTCCGCCCCCGGCGAGGCCGTAAATCCCTATCTTCTCGCCGGGGGCAACGGTCAGGGAGAAGGGCCCCACCGCCCCCGCCCCCGCCTCATCCGCCCGCAGGGACCCGTCGCAGTCCACCAGCGGCGGACGGGGGTCCGGGGCGGGGGCGGGAGCCGGTGGCCCACCTCTCCCGGCGGAGATGGCCGGAGCCGCCAAGAAGCGTAGTGAGTTTATTGCTGAGTTTATACCTACTTTC
>UQGJ01000052.1 GCA_900540545.1 uncultured Eubacteriales bacterium | reverse complement strand
AGATTCATTGGTAAACTAGGAACTACAGAAATCCAGAGTATCTGAGTTATAGTCAAACTCGGGCTAACTGTTCTGCAAAATATTTAAATTTAAAATCAAGAAAGAAAGGAATTGAACCCACCCTAAAAGCAGTGGGAAAAAGATAGTTGGTCTAGCGAGCATCGCTCACTGCACCCAACTCCTATTTTCCCTTCGCTTTTTGACGGGTTTGGTATCTTTTTGACTATCACATTTAGAATAAAGAAAGGTAGAGCGAAGTGTTCTAATTTGAACACGAGCGGAAAACTTGGAAAATAGATAATCTGACTGAGAAATCAGGATTTCTCGTCAGATTCCTAATTTTCAGTCGTTTTCTTCTCGCTCTCTAATCATCATAAAATAAAGAAAGGATGGGTAAACCGTATTTGCTGAACTGAATACGGGCGGGCAAATCCAGGTGGGAGTCCACGGCGGCGTCCCCGTAGCCGGGGAAGTGCTTCACGCAGGGGAATACCCCGCCGTCCAGCAGCCCCCGGACCGCCGCCGCGCCGAACCGGCCCACCCGCTCCGGGTCGTCCCCGAAGCTGCGCACGCCGATCATGGGGTTGTCCGGGTTGCTGTTCACGTCCAGCACGGGGGCAAAGTTCAAATCCACCCCCACGGCCCGGAGCTGTGCCGCCGTCACCCGGCCCATGCGGTAGGCGTTTTCCGGGTCCCCGGTGGCGGCGATGGCCATGGCCCCCGGCACGTTCACCAGTTCGCCGGGCAGGCGGGTGACGATGCCGCCCTCCTGATCGATGGCGATGAAGGGCTCGCAGCCCGTCTCGGCCCGAATCAGGCGGCGGAGCCCGCCGCACAGCTCCGCCATCTGCCGGCGGGACGTGATATTGTGGCTGAAGAGGATCACGTTGCCCACCTTGTACTCCCGGACCGCCCGGAGAAAGTGCTCGTCCGGCTCCGTGCCCGGGAAGCCCGCCATCATCCGCTGGCCCAGGGCCAGCCGCAGTTCCTGGTCGGTCATGTTCGGTCCCTCCTGAAGGTCCATGTGCATTTGCCGGGTTCGGGGAACAGGCGCTCAATCGTAGAGGTGATACGCCGCCTTTTCAGCGGCAAACCGGTCCGCCGCCTCCCCGGCGGCGGCCAGGACCTCCTCCGGGCGCCAGCCGGGGGTCTCAAAGGTCCTGTGCCCAGCCAGCAGGGACAGGAAGGGCCGTCCCCCCGCCGTCTTGGGGGGCAGGACTTCAAACGACTCCGGGTAACGGCTCTGGAACAGGGCCAGCAGGTGGACCCCCGCCGCCAGGGGCCGTATGGCCCGGCAGTCGGTGACGTGGAGGTGCACCCCGGCGCAGAGGGCCCCCGCGTGCTTGGAGCAGGTGGGGGAAAAATAGACCGGTGTGGCCGCCACCCCCGGCAGGTCCAGGCCGTTGAAGGCGGCGCAAATCCCCTCGGGGTCCCCCACCCAGGGGGCCCCGATGACGGCGAAGGGGTCGGCGGTGCCCCGCCCCTCGGACAGGTTGGTCCCCTCGAAGAGGCAGGTCCCAACGTATAACAGCGCGGTCTCGAACCGGGGGATATTGGGGCTGGGCATCACCCAGGGAAGCCCCCATTCGGACCACAGCATATCCCGCCGCCAGCCCTGGCACGGGACCACGGTGAGGCCGCAGCCCGCCCCCTCCCGGCCGTTCACCATCCCGGCAAACTCCCCGACAGTAAGGCCGTAGCGGTTGGGCACGGGACAGCAGCCCACGAAGCTGGTGAGCCCCGGCTCCACCGGGGCCCCCTCCACCACAAGCCCGCCCAGGGGATTGGGCCGGTCCAGCACCACCAGGGGCTTCCCGTGGGCGGCGCAGTCGCGGACCAGATAGCGCAGGGTGGACAAGAAGGTATAGTACCGGCTGCCCACGTCCTGGATGTCGTAGACCAGCACGTCGAAACGGCCCAGCATCTCCTCACTCAGCCTGCGGCTGGCCTCGTCGGGGCCGTAGAGGCTGTACACCGGCAGGCCGGTCCTGGGGTCGGTGCAGGTCTCCACCCGCTCCCCCGCCGGCACGTCCCCCCGGACCCCGTGTTCCGGGCCAAAGAGGACCTCCAGGGTGCAGACCGCCCGCAGGGCGTCCACTGTGGAGCCACCGCCCACGGTCCGCCCGGTGGGGGCGGTGACCAAGCCCACCCTGGCCCCCTTCAGCAGGGGGCGGAGGGTCTCCAGCCGGTCCGCGCCGCAGCGGGGGGCCGTCATGCTTCCTCGGCAGCCGCCCGAAGCGCGTCGGCCACCCGCCCGCCGCAGCGCTCCAGCCGCCGCTGGGCCTCCCCGGCCCCGCAGTTCATCAGGAGCATGACGATGGCGGTCTTGGCGCTGTAATCACAGGCCCCCAGCACCAGCTCGGCCTCGGCCTCGGTGCAGCCTGTGGCGGTGCACACGATGGAGACGCACCGCCGGACCAGCTTTTCATTGTTGGGCTGCACGTCCACCATCAGATTGCCGTAGACCTTGCCCATGCGGATCATGGCGCAGGTGGAGAGCATGTTCAGGACCATCTTCTGGGCCGTGCCGCTCTTCATCCGGGTGGAGCCGGTGACCACCTCCGGCCCCGGCGCGGGGGCGATGCCCACGTCGGCGGCCCGGTCCACCTGGCTGCCCGGAGCGCAGGTCACCGCCACGGTGGCCGCCCCCCGGCTCCTGGCGTAGGCGATGGCCCCCAGCACGTAGGGGGTCCGGCCGCTGGCCGCAATGCCCACCACCACGTCCCGCTCGCTCAAATCCAGGGCCCGCAGGTCGGCCTGCCCCAGGGCGGGGTCGTCCTCCGCCCCCTCCACCGCCCGGAACATGGCCTCCTGGCCCCCGGCGATGAGGCCCTGGACCAGCTCCGGGGACGCGGAGTAGGTGGGCACGCACTCCGCCGCGTCCAGGACCCCCAGCCGCCCGGAGGTGCCCGCGCCGCAGTAGATCAGCCGCCCGCCCCGGCTGAGCCGGGCGCAGATCAGGTCCACCGCCGCGGCGATGTGCTCCGCCTCCCGGCCCACCGCGGGGGCCACCTTCTGGTCTTCCTGATTGATCAGACGTACCATTTCCAGGGTCGTGAGGGTGTCGATATGGGCTGTCGCCTCGTTGCGCTGCTCTGTGGGGATCTGTTTCAATTCAACCATGTCGGCCTCCTGCGCCTTCCCTTTATCAGGGATGTTAGATAACAGAATTGTATTCTTTTTTCATTTATCTGTCAATGATATGAAACTTTTTTTCGTTCCGTCATAGACCCGGACAACCCCGCATATACATGGCCACAGGACCGAAAACATAAGAATCGGAGTGTGGACCATATGCAGACTGGCTGGAACGAAAACCATGCGCTCCTGCGGGGCGTGGCCGCGGCCGCCCCGGAATTTTCCCACGAGAACCACGGCGTGGCCTATCAGGTCTTTCCCCTCACCATCCCCCGGCTCTCCGGCGCGGAGGACCGGCTCAACGTGGTGGCCTCTCTCCCCCAGTTGGAGGCCTTCCCCATCGTCCCCGGCGCCCCGGTGGAGGTGATCGGGGAGGTCCGCTCCTTCAACAACCGCTCCGGGGCGGGCAGCCGGCTGGTCATCACCGCCTTCGCCCGGACCCTGGCCCCCTGGAGCGAGGCCGAGCCCGCCAATCGGCTGGAGCTGACCGGGGTGCTGTGCAAGGCCCCCATCCTCCGCCGCACCCCCCTGGGCCGGGAGATATGCGACCTCATGCTGGCCGTCAACCGGAAGTACGGGCGGGCGGACTACCTGCCCTGCATCGCCTGGGGCGGGCTGGCCCAGCGGTGCGCCGGGCTGGCCGTGGGCGACGGGGTCCGGCTGGAGGGCCGCCTTCAGAGCCGGGCCTATCAAAAGGTGGTGGACGGCGCCGCCCAGGAGCGCACCGCCTACGAGATCTCCGTCATGCGCCTGGAGCCGGTGGAGGCGGAGGAGGCTTCCCCTGGGGGAAGCTGTCAGCCGAAGGCTGACTGATAAGGGGAAGGTGCCCGACTTGAGAGCATGGGGGCGAATCGGCACTCCCCTCATCCGTCGCAGGCTTCGCCCGCGCCACCTTCCCCCAGGGGAAGGCTCATATTCTTTCAAGACGCACAAACGGGGACCTGCCTTTTGGCAGGTCCCCGTTTGCTTTAGAAGAGAGAGAGGAGGTTAGAGAGGTTATGTGTTTGATGTCCTGTTCCTGTTCACAACGTTATGATACCACGACCATCCCCGCAACAGTTGGACAGACTTTGACGGTTCTGTGAACAATGTGTGAAATCATCCTGTATCTGCCGCAAAATATCCACGTCCGCAGGACAGAAGTCATAGGCCGGGATGTCCGCCGGGGTGATCCAGCGCAGGTCGGCGTGCTCCAGCCGCCGGGGCCGACCCTGGGCGATGGCGGCGTGGAACAGGGTCAGGTGGACGGTCAGGTCCGGGTAGGCGTGGGTCACTTCCCGGTAGACCTCTCCCACCGACACCGTGATGTCCAGCTCCTCCCGGCACTCCCGGACCAGGGCCTCGGCCCCGGTCTCGCCGGGCTCCACCTTGCCGCCCACGAACTCCCACAGCAGTCCCCGGGCCTTGTGGGCGGGCCGCTGGCAGATCAGGAACCGCCCCTCTTCCCAAATCAGGGCCGCCACAACCTCGGTCATCCCCGTCCCCTCCTCCCGTTTTTCTCATCATACCCCATCGGGGCGGTAGATTCAAGCCTCGGCCGCCTTCTCCCGGAAGATGACCTTGAAAATGGGGAAAAAGACCCAGAAAGAGATGGCGCAGTTGATGAGCATGGTGACCACGTCGGCCACGGTCTGCCCCGCACCGCCCAGACGCCCCATGAGGAAGCTGTAAATCGGTGCCTTATACAGCCCCTGGAGCGCCCCGGCCACCAAAGTGATGACCACATAGGCCAGCACATACCAGAAGGCCGCCTTGCCGATGCTCCCGTTGGACTTGAAGGTCACGTTGCGCTGGAGGAAGAAATTGATGATTTGGGCGATGGCCATGGTGATCTGGACCGCCAGGAAGTAGGCCAGGCCCCCGCCGGTTCCATCGGCGGCCACGGCCCCGGCGGCGTAGTTGAAGATATAATACTGGCTGCCGTCCAGGTTGCGGCCCACGGGGAAGACCTGGAAGGGAGTGTTCACCAGCGCCGTGCCAGCGAACAGGGCCTTGAGGACCGGCATCAGCACCATCTGAAGGACGGTGACGCCGTTGGACAGGATGAAAAACACCAGAAATTGGGCCACGGTGGGGTGCCGCTCCTTGAAGCGGTTCCACACGCCCCGCAGGCCGGTCTGGTCATGGAGCGTACTCATACCTCCGCCTCCTTTCCGGCCCGTTCCAGGGCCGCCTTCCATTCCTTGTCCCGCTTTCCCTTCCGCCGCCAAGCGCCGAAGAGCTGTCCCACGCCCCGGAAGAAATGGCCGTTGACGACGACCAGAAGGGCATCCACCATCTCCATGTCCACCATGGGGCCCATGAGCTTGGCGATGCCCCGGAAGGGCATGTTGTACTGGGACAGGATGTTGAGGTCAGGCTTGCCAGCCGCCTCCGCCTTCTGCTTTCTACCCGCCAGGAAGCGGAAGGCCAGCCGGGCGGGGGCGCTTTTGGCGTAGCAGAGCTGGGCCACGGTGTCGTTGCGCCCCAGGGGGGCGGAGCGGTCCCACCGGGCCGGGGGGATGGGGCGGCCCAGCAGGGCCTCGAACTCCGCGTCCGGCACGTTCTGGACTGTCCCGGCGTAGTAGCTGGGCAGGGCGCTCTTGTCATAGGGCGCGGGCGCGCCGGTGCCGGGGACCTCCACGGTCCCGATGAGCCGGATGTCCCGGCAGGAGGCCCCCACGCAGATTTTATAAGTCCCGCCCTCCACCTCGAAGGCCCCGGTTTTGACGTTGAAGTAGCGGAACGCCTTGTCGTCCAGGGGGATGGTGACGGTCCGGCGCTCGCCGGGGGCCAGGTATACCTTGGCGAAGCCCTTCAGCTCCCGTTCCGGGCGGAACACCGCCCCACCCGGCAGGGAGACGTAGACCTGGGCGGCCTCGGCTCCGGCCACAAGGCCGGTGTTGGTCAGGGTGAAGCGGACCTCCCCGGCGCTGACGTGCAGGTCGGCGTAGTCGAAGCTGGTGTAGCTCAGGCCATAGCCGAAGGGGAAGCGGACGGGGACCTGGGCGGTCTCGTAGTAGCGGTAGCCGATGTACGGCCCCTCCCGGTACTCCGCCGTCCGCTCCCCGCCGGGGAACCAGCGGAACGCCGGGGTGTCCTCACAGCGCATGGGCCAGGTCTCGGCCAGCTTGCCGGAGGGGCAGACCCGGCCGGTGAGGACCCCCGCCATGGCGGAAGCCCCGGCCTGGCCCCCCAGATAGCCGTGGACCAGACCCCGGCAGGCGTCCAGCCAGGGGGTCTCCACGGGGGCGCCGCCGGAGAGGACCGCCACCACGTTGGGGTTGACCTCGGCCACGGCCCGGAGGACCTCGATTTGGTTCTCCGCCAGGCGCATGTGGGGCCGGTCCATACCCTCCACCTCGGCCACCTCGGCCAGGCCCAGGTAGACCAGCACCACGTCGGCCCCCCGGGCCAGCTCCACGGCGGCCTGTTTTTTCCCCTCGTCGGCCCCCCCGCCGCGGAGGAAGCCGGGGGCGAAGCCCGCCACCGCCACTCCGGCGGCGTTCAGGGCGTCCAGATGGTTTTCCAGTTTGGTGGGGTTCACGTTGCTGGACCCGGCCCCCTGGTAGCGGGGCGTCTGGGCGAAGTCGCCCACCACCGCCACCCTGGCCCCTTGGGCCAGGGGCAGGATGCCCCCCTCGTTTTTCAGCAGGACGATGCTCTCCTCCGCCGCCCTGGCGGCAAAGGCGTGGTGGGCGTCCACGTCGAAGGATTCGGGGGCGTCCGCCGGGATTTGGGTGGCAAAGACCACCCGCAGCAGCTCATCCACCCGCTGGTCCAGCACCGCCTCGTCCAGCGCGCCACGGCGGACGGCCTCCACCAGCTCCAGGTCGCTGTACGCGCCGGGAACGGGCATCTCCAGGGTGGAGCCGGCCTTCACGCCGGAGACGTGGTCGTTGCTCCCGCCCCAGTCGGTGACCACCATGCCGCCGAAGCCCCACTCCTCCCGCAGGATGTCCCCCAGCAGGGCGGGGGCCTCGTTGGCGTAGGTCCCGTTGATTTTGTTGTAGGAGGACATGATGACCCGGGGTCCGCCCTCCTTCACGGCGATCTCAAAGCCGGTGAGGTAGATCTCCCGGAACGTCCGCTGGTCCACCACGGAGTCGCTGGACATGCGCAGGTTCTCCTGGCTGTTGGCGGCGAAGTGCTTGGGGCAGGCGGCCACGCCTTTGGACTGGATGCCCCGGATGTAGGCCGCCGCCATCTTACCCGCCAGATAGGGGTCCTCGGAGAAATACTCGAAGTTCCGCCCGCACAGGGGGGAGCGCTTCATGTTGAGGCCGGGGCCCAGCACCACGTTGACCCGCTGGGCCGCCGCCTCCTCCCCCAGCATGGCCCCCAGGGCCTCGCCTAGGGCGGGGTCCCAGGAGTTGGCCATGGCCGCCGCCGTGGGGTAGCAGGTGGCGGGCTGGCTGGGGTTGAGGCCCAGGTGGTCGGTGCTCCCCGCCTGCTTGCGCAGCCCGTGGGGGCCGTCGGAGAGGAACATGGCGGGGATGCCCAGGCGCTCCACGGTCTTAGTCGTAAAATTCCCCTGGCCGGACAGGAGGGCGCACTTCTCCTCCAGGGTCAGGTTGGAGATGAGGTCAGCAGGAAGCATACACATCGTTCTTTAGCCCTTCATCAGTTGCTGATACCACTCCAGCAGCGAGCTGACGCCGACCGCCAGAGCGATCAGAACCACAGCCGCCACTACGGCAATTATGATAATGCGAATCCGCCGCTTCCTCGGGTCCACGGGATACTGAGCCAGAATAGCGTTGCCCTCCGGAGTGCCGGCATAACATTCAGGATGCTTCTTGGCGCGGCGGAAGCGCATGATCATCCAGGCAATCCCTCCCACCACTAGGGCCGCGATGACCACGTCGAAGGCGATGAGCGCGGTCTCCCAGGGGGAGCGGTCATAGTAAGCGCTGGAGCCGGAGGCCATGCCCTGCATCAGGTTGCTGTTGACATAGGTATAGAGGATATTGTGTACGGCGTTTCGCATAGCGTTCTGGGCGGTGGCGGACGTCATGTCATAGGCGCAGGCGTTGCCCATATTGGCCCCCATCCACATGTCGTTGCCCGAGCGGACCATGCGGTCGAAGCTGGTGGCGTAGCCTGTGGCGTTGTCGGTGACAACGCACCCCTGGAACCCCCACTCGCCCCGGACCACTTCGGTGAGGAGCGCATAGTCCGAGCCCGCCCAAGTGGCCCCAATATGGTTATGGGAGGTCATGATTCCCATGATAGCCCGGGTGGTCTTGCTGGCGTTCTCCCCATTTTGCGTGTAGTTGAGCTGCATGGTGGCTTCCTTCACGGCGATTTCAAACGGGCGCAGATAGATTTCCCGGAAGGTCTGCTCGCTGCACCAGGTGTAGGTCAGCTTCTGCATCAGCTCCTTGTCGTTGAGGACAAAGTGCTTCATATAGGTCACCAGGCCCTTGTTGGCCGCGCCGGTGATGACCGCCGCGCCCATCTTGCCGGAGAGGGTGGGGTCTTCCGAGTAATACTCAAAATTCCGGCCATTGAAGGGAGAGCGATGCATGTCCAGTCCAGGGGCGTACCAGCCATTGGTATAGACCCCTTCGCCGGACTGGAATTGGAAGGCCTCCTCACCGATGGCGGTGCCCATTTCCTGGGTCAGCTCCGTGTTGAAGGTGGAGGCCACCACCACTTCGGAGGGCCAGGCGCAGGCTCCCGCGCCCGCCATGGAGCTGCCCGCGCCCATGGTCTTGGTCAGGCCCACGGGGCCGTCAAAGTTCTTGGCCTCCTGAAAGCCCACACTGTCCAAGGCGCCGATATTGTAGCTGTGGTTATAGAGCATCTGACGAATCTGCTCAAAATCTGCGGTAAAGTCGATCTGGTCCAGCAAGTCGTCCCACATGGGGTCATAAAAATCCACTCCACGGAGGTCGGCGGCGCGGAGGCCGTTGTCCGCCCCCTGAACAGGGGCTTGCGCGGCATATATTTTGCTGCCCTCCACGTTGCCCAGCTCGGGGTCGGTTTCATAGTCGTAGTTGTTCCCGCCGGTCGAAACCGAGGCCTCGGCCAGCACGGCATCGGACATCACCCTGTCGGTGATCGCCACGGGAATATCGGAGATGGGGCCTTCGCTGATGATGATGGTATCCACCACTTCGGGCGCAGTGGGGAACGACCCCTCTCCCGGCGCGCTGCCCCAGTCGGCCCGTGTCAGATTGGTGACGGCATCGTCCGCCATGTACGCATTCAAGCTCTCAAACTTGTTGGTCACCGGCTCGTAGCCGCTGCCGCCTTCGCCGTCATACTGGCTGCGGGCGGCGATTTTGGTGATGGTCCCGTCATCGTTCATCACCGATTGGGCCTCCAGGTCGGAGGTCCGCAGCGTCCCGTTTTCAAAGGCAACCGTCTCGTTCACCCGGTAGGTCGTCTCGCAGCCCTGGGCGGCGTAGAGCTCGTGGGCATTTCTCCGGCAGCTGAGAATATAGTCCCCCGATTCCAGGAGGTAGCATCCCTGCGTACCGTCGGCGTTCTGATGGCGGTACGCATAGGAGGCCATGTCGTCCCGCTGGAAGGTGACGGTGACGGTCTCCGTGGCGCCGGGGGCCAGCTCCCCCGTCTTGGTGAAGCCGATGAGATTTACGTGGGACTTCTCCACTCCGTTCTCCCGGTCATAGTCGGTATAGGGGGCGGTATAATAGATTTGCACCACGTCCTTGCCCGCCGCGGAGCCGGTATTCGTCACCGCGACCTCCACGCTGATGAGACCGTCGTCCTCCTGGACTTGGGTGATCTCCTGGGCAAAGGTGGTATAGGAGAGGCCGTGACCGAAGGGATAGACCACGCCGGTCCCCCGGCCATCCCCGGCGCTGCGCCAGCCGTTGTACCAGCTTTCTCCCGCGCCCGCCTGGGCTTGTTCCTTCTCGTAATAGGCCGTCTCATAGAACCGATAGCCCATATAGATGCCTTCCTCGTACTCCAGGTAGTTGGGGTTGTAACCCACCGGCCCCGTCGGCCCCTCCCGCTGGCCGGTCAGCTCCAGCGCGGAGGAGTTGGCGTACTGGTATTCCCCAAAGTTTTGGAGCGCAGGGTCCAGAGAGAAATCGGCATAATAGGTGTCCACCGTTCTGCCGCTGGGATTCACGTCCCCCTTCAGTATCTCCGCCATGGCCTTGAAGCCCAGGCCGCCGGGGCCGCCGATCCAGAGGATGGCGTCCACATTCTCGTCGAGCTCCAAGCCGCCCAATTCCATCTGGTTGGAGGAGTTGAGAATGACCACCACCTTGTCGCAGTGCTCCCCGGCAAAGGCGAGCATCTCTTTTTCATAGCTGGACAAGGCCAGTTGGTGGGGCGTGCCGTCGGCGTAGGCCGTGCGCTGGAGGTCCCAGGTCTCCCCGCCGAACCGGCCGATAAAGACCAGGCCCACCGTTCCGGCGCACGAGGCTTTCACCGCATCCGTATCGTAAATGGCGGGGTCGTATTCCGTGATCGTGTCGTCCTGTCCGCCAAAGCCGGTGGCCGCTTCCGCGGGGGCTGCTTTGAGCGCGATGCCGCCCGACGTGATCTCATAAGGGGCGCTGCTCTGCAACAGCTTCTCTACGGTGGCGTTAACACTGCTGTCCCCGAACACTTCCTTCAAGGCCCGCTCGGGCGTGTAGACGTAGTCCTTGCTGGTGTCCACGTTGCCGGAGCCGGTGCCGCCCCAGATCGGCTCCACGTAGCGGTAGCCAAAGGGGGTGATTTTGACCGCGTCCCCCAGGGGGAGCGCGCTGTTCTCATTCTTCATCAGCACCTCTCCCTCCTCGGCAACTTGGAGGGCGACACTGATGGCCGCATCCAGCGTCTGCGCGTCATTTTCGTACTTGATATTGTAATAATCCAGGTTCAGGTTAGAGGTGTCCGTGGTATTGACCACGTGGACCTCGCCCCGCCCCAGGTAAGCGTCCAGTACCACGCGCCAGTAGTTTGCGGCCCATGTCAGGGCAAAGGCCAAGGCGACCAGGATACAAAGCGCCGGGGTCAAGATTGCCGCGAAGGCCTTATTGCTCATCTTTACCTTGTGCATAGCTTCATCCTCTTTCACTACAATTTGGCGTCAGGCTTTTGAGGTGGACAGAGGGTTCCATTGCCTTCCGCGCGCCGTTTTACCGGTCAGTTCCCGATGGACCGGTCTCACTGCCCAAACTGTATCAAAAAAAGCCCCCATTGAGGGGGCTTTTTCATAAACTGCTGTTATTCTGCACAAAATGCGGGTCCCATCTGTCATTTTCTCCAAAAAGGCCCATCAAACATTAGGCAAAGTTACAAATCAACCCTCTGGTTGGTCCTGCTTACCCTCCACCAGCGGCAGCAGCACCTTTAGCTCGAACCAGCCCTTGTCCGCCCCCGCCGTCATGGTGCCGCCGTACTTTTGGGCCACGTAGCGGATGCTCTTCAGGCCGTAGCCGTGGTAGGCGCCGTCCCCCTTGGTGGTCACGGGCAGCCGCTCCTCGAAGGCCAGCTCCCCCTCGAAGTAGTTCTCGAACCGCAGCAGGGCGAAGCCCTTCCGGGCCGACACGGACACGTGGATGAGCCGCTTGGCCGGGTCGGGGATGGACTCCTCGCACTCGATGGCGTTGTCCAGGGCGTTGCCGAACACGGTGCACAGGTCCATCACGTCCATGAAGTCCAGCAGCTTGCCGTCCACCACGCAGGTGAGGGTGATGCCCCGGCGGGCGCAGTAGAGGCTCTTGCTGGTGAGGATGGTGTCCAGTACGGCGTTGCCCGTCTTGTTCTGGGCCTCGTAGGTCTTGATGTCGGCCTCCATCTCGTCCAGGTAGGCGCTGCGGCGGGCGGCGTCCGGCTCGGCCCGCAGGGCGGCGATCTGGTGCTTGAGGTCGTGGTACTTGCGGTTGATGAGCTCAATGCTCTCCCGGGACTGCTGGTACTGCTGGTACTGGTTCTGCAAAATCTGCTCCACCGACTCCAGCTCCCGGCGGACGCGCAGCTCGCAGAACTGGACGAAGTGGGCGTACAGGATGGCCAGGCCCCCCAGGTCCACCATGGTGCGGATGTTGAAAATCTCCCGGCCGTACCGCCCGCTGAACGGGGTCTGGGCCGACAGGAAGCTCAGGTTGCTGATGGCGAAGACCGCCACGCCGATGACGGCGGCGGACAGCAGGGCCTTGGGGTCGATGCCCATGCGCTTGTCCTTGGGCATATGCCGCTTTTCCAGCCAGCCCATGAGGAGGAACACCCCGCCGTAGACCACCGCCAGCAGGGCCGTGCGGGGCCAGAAGGGCCCGTCGCCCCCCGGCCAGAGGAAGCAGTAGATCTGCCACTCCAGGGAGGCGGCGAACTCCGCCAGCACGAAGGCCCGGACGCAGCAGTACCCCGCGTCGGCGGGGCTGACGGCGCAGCAGACATAGACGAAGAGGAACATCATCCCCACCGCCAGCGCCATGCAGGGAATCCAAAAGCCCAGGGGCAGGTCCCTGGTGAGGACCAGGAACACCGACTGAACGGCCAGGGCCCCGGCGCAGACACACCCCAGCTTCCAGCCGTTCAGCCGCCGGCGCAGGGACAAGATGTAGATCATGCAGGCCGCCCACTCGGCCAGGGCGGTATAGACCCTTGGGATGTCCGGCAAAATTCCGTTCATTTGACCGCCTCACCCACGTAGTTGGCCAGCGCCTCCAAAAAGGCGTTTTTCCGGGAGCGGCTGAGCAGGAGCGTCTCCCCCTTGACCACGGCGCAGCCGTCCCGGACGCTGTCCACGTGCTCCAGGTTGATGAGGTAGCCCTTGTTGCCCCGGAAAAAGTGGAGGTCCTCCAGCTTTTCCTCGATCTCCTTCATGGTGCCGGTGGAGGGGACGGCCCCGCCCGACGTGTGGTAGATGAGGCTGTGGCCCTGGCTCTCCACATAATAGAGGGCGGAGATGTCCAGCTTTTGGGCGCCGCCCTTCACGGGGACGGTGATGTAGTGCTTCTCCCGCTTCTTCATCCGGGCGATGGCCCGGTCCAGCCGCTGGCTGAAGGCGAAATAGCTCACGGGCTTGAGGACGTAGTCCAGCGCGTCCACGGCGTAGCCCCGGATGGCGTACTGGGCCATGTTGGTGATGAAGATGATGACCACCTCGGGGTCCACCTTCCGAATCTCCTCGGCGGCGGTCATACCGTCCAGGAAGGGCATCTCCACGTCCAGCAGGATGATGTCGAAGCGGCTCTGATAGCCCTCCACCAGCTCGTCGCCGTCGGAGAAGGCGGTGATGGTCAGGCTCTGGCCGCTCTCCCGGCCGTACCGGCCCAGATAGTCCTCCAACTGCCGTCGGTAGGCGGCCTCATCCTCCACAATGGCAATGCGTATCATTTCCGCTCCTCCTTCTCCCCCGTCCGGCGGGACCGGGTCACACCACGAACCGGTAGCCCAGTCCCCGCACCGTCTGGATATAGGCCGGGTGGGCCGGGTCCTCCTCGATTTTGGCCCGCAGGCGGTTGATATAGACCATGATGGCGTTTTCGTCGATGATGGCCTCGCCCCAGACCAAATCGTAGAGCATATCCTTGGAGAAGATACGGTCCACGTTGTCCATGAAGAGCTTCATCATGGCGTTCTCCTTGGAGGACAGGCCGATCTCCTCCCCGTTCTTGTAAAAGCGCAGGGTGCTGACGTTGTATTGGAAGGGCCCCGCCGTGAGGATGTGGTCCGCCCCCGGCAGATGGTCCCGGCTGCGGCGGATGAGGGCCTTCACCTTGGCCCCCAGGGTGATGGGGTTAAAGGGCTTGGTCACGTAGTCGTCGGCGCCGATGTCCAGGCCGTAGAGGGTGTCGTAGTCCTCCTTCCGGCCGCTGACGATGATGATGGGGGTCTTGATCCCCCGCTTCCGCAGGGTCTGGACCACCTGGAATCCGTCCAGCCCCTTCAGGTTCACGTCCAGCAGGATCAGGGCGTAGTCCCGCTGTTCGGTGAGGGCCAGGGCCTCCTCGCCGGAGGGGGCCGTCTCGGCCTCCAGGCCGTTGCTGCGCACCACCTTGTAGAGCATGGTGAGGACGGCCTCGTCGTCGTCCACGATGAGCACGGTGTCCGCCACGGTCTCTTCCCCCTTTACAGGCTGAATGAAATCCTTTATCATGACCAGTATAAAGAAGCGGTCACGCTTTGGCAAGGGGGGAAACGGTCCATGGAACCCACCAAACAGCGAAAACGCCAATTTTTTGCGGCGCTCACCCTCATTCTGCTGCTCATCGTCGTCGGACTGGTCATGGTCTTTCGGGTGATGGGCCGCTACGAGGACATCATCCTGGAGAACCAGGACAACCAGCTCTACGGTCTGGCCCGCTCGGTGGACCGGAGCGTGGAGAGCTATCTCCACCAGTATGCCCGGGACCTGTCCTACGTCATCCACCGGCGGGGCTTCACCGCCGCGGAGGCGTCCTATCTCTCCGGCGGCGGCGACGAGGATTTGCGCTTCCGCATGGGGGAGAACCTGCTCACCGGCAGCCCCCTCACCGCCGACCTGCTGTGCCTGGACGGGGCGGCGGTGGTCCTGTCCAACAGCGGGCGGACGGACTACCGGTTCCCCCCGGACGCGGGGCGGGACGGCGAGGTCGCCATCCGCCCTTGCATCGCCGGGGACGGGACCCTCTACCTGGCCTTTGTGCTGGAGGGGGAGCAGGGCCTGCAATACGCCGCTCTGCTGGACCTGGGGCAGTTCTACCAGCGGGTGGCCGGGGACCTGACCGCCGGGACCCAGGACCGCATCATGCTCCTGGACGCCGGGGGCCACACCCTGCTCCACCAGTCCCCCCAGGGCATCCGGGTGGACCTGGTGGCCGGGCTGGACGAGTCCGGCTGCGACTTCCAGGGTCTGACCTTCCTGTCCAGACAACAGGCCCAGGGGGCCGAGGGCACCACCTTTTACGACGCCCGGACCTGCTCGGCCAAGACCCCCTACACCGCCCGGATGGCGGTGGTCCCCGCCACGGGGAACAACGGCATCTTCGCCGTGGGGGTCTCCATCAACTACGACAACGTGACCCGGCCCCTCCGCCTCGCCGCCATCCGGCTCACCGCCTACTGCAGCATGGTCATCGCGGGCATCCTGCTGCTGGCCGGTCTGGCCGTGCTGGTGGGGCGGCGCAACGAGCGGGCCCACCGGGAGCTGGCCCTGCTCCAGGAAAAGAACGCCGCCATGGAGGAGCTCAACCGCCAGACCCAGGCGCTGGCCCACCACCAGCGGCTGGAGACCATCGGCGCCCTCACCTCCAGCATCGCCCACGAGTTCAACAACCTGCTCACCCCCATCATGGGCTACTCCATCCTGGTGCTGGAGCAGACGCCCCCCGACGGGGAGGCCTACGACAGCCTGCTGGAGATCTACAACGCATCCCGCAAGGCCAAGGACATCATCTCCCGGCTCTCCGACCTGTCCCGGAAAAACACCCCCCTCACCTTCCAGTACGTCTCCCCCGACGATCTGGTCAAGCGGGTGCTGGCGGTGGCCAACCCGGTGCGCCCGCCCCGGGTGGAGGTGGCCGCCCAGCTGGGCTGCCGCCACCTGTGGCTCTACGGCAACGAGACCCAGCTGTCCCAGCTGCTGCTCAACCTCATCCTCAACGCCTTCCAGGCCATGGAGCCGGAGGGCGGCCTGCTCACCCTCACCACCGCCGCCCCGGACGGGGACGTGGTGCTCTCCGTCTCCGACACCGGCCCCGGCATCCCGGACGAGGTCCTGCCCCACATCTTCGAGCCCTTTTTCACCACCAAGGACCGGGGCAAGGGCACCGGCCTGGGGCTGGCCATCGTGCAGCAGGTGGTGGAAGAACACAAGGGCACCATCGCCGTGGACACCGTCCCGGACCGGGGCACCACCATCACCGTCACCTTCCCCACCGCCCCGCGAGAGGAGGAGGGGTAGGCGATAGACGGAACCAGGACCGCCGAGGTCGGAATGTCCAGTGGACATTCCGATGACTTCGGGCAAAGCCACCTCTAAAAAGGCTGCTCCCACACAGGGGATGAGGAAACTCGCGGGACGGGGGACGGGCCGCCGGGGTCGGCGGCCCCTACACCTAACCATCGGTTTTCCCGTAGGGGCCGCCCAGTGGGCGGCCCGCATCGCGCTCCAGGCCGATACGCGCTGCAACGGCCTGCAAGTTTCGCCAACCAACAGAAACCGTACCGCCGCCCGGACGTGCTCCGGGACTCAGGGGGCCGGCACGGGGAATGTTCATTCCCCGTGCCGGCCCCCTGGTTTTCTTTCGGTTCCCTTAACAAATATTAAGCCCCCATGTATCTGCTGTTAAGGTAGGCCTGCTATACTTGCACCGACAAACCATGGGAAAGGGGGAACGGGACGTGATCGTGACTATCTGCCGGAAATACGGCAGCGGCGGCAAGGAGATCGGCAGGCTGCTGGCCCTGCGGCTGGGCGTGCCCTTTTACGACGCGGACCTGGCCCCCGAGGGCTCGGAAGAGGCCCGGTTCGGCGCCATCCGGGCGCTGGCCGACCAGGGGCCCTGCGTCATCGTGGGCTTCTGCGCCGACCACATCCTGGCCGGGCGGGAGGGCCTGATCCGGGTCTTCATCCACTGCGATATGGACCGCCGGGTGGAGCGCATCGTCCACCAGTACGGGCTGGCGCGGCCCCTGGCCGCCCGGGAGGCCCTCCACCAGGACCGGGAGCGCGCCCGGCTCTACGGCTTCTACACCGGCGGGAAGTGGGCCGACCTGAGCCGCTATGACCTGACGGTGGACAGCGGCCCCCTGGGCATTGCGGGCACCGTGGAGCTTTTGAGCCAGTTTGTGGCCCTGAAGGTCATGCGCCGCCGGGGCGCGAAGGAGGGCACGGCCCTATTTTGAAGCAGGAGGCGTCCCCATGCTGGAAACGCTGATCGAAATCGCCCTGCCCATCGTCATCTCCATTTTGGAGCTCATGGGCATTTTTATCGTGGCCGTGTCCGCCCTGGGGGCCTTCGGCCGCTACCTCAAAAGTCTCTTCACCCGGACTGAGTGCGACGTCAAGTTCGCCCTGGCCAACGGCCTGGCCCTGAGCCTGGAGTTCAAGATGGCCGCGGAGATTTTGAAAACCGTCCTGGTCCGGGAGATGAACGAGCTGATGGTGCTGGGCGCCGTCATCCTGCTGCGTGCGCTGTTATCATTTCTGATCCACTTTGAAATGAAGCAGATAGAGACCCCCGTCAATCCAAAACATGGAGGTACATCACAATGAAAAAACTGCTTGCGTCCGCCCTGACCCTGACTCTGAGCCTCGGCCTGCTGGCCGGGTGCAGCGGCACCGCCGTGGTCCAGGTCCCCGGCACCCCCGCGCCCGCCCCGGCCCCCACCCCCGTGGAGACCAGCGCCCCCGCCCCCGGCAATTCCTCTGGCGAGGCCGTCAAGACCGGCCTGTTCATGCTGACCACCGTGGCCAAGAGCAAGGACGCCGCCGCGGACGCCGAGGGCCTGGCCCAGGCCAACGTGGACCTGGTGGCCGTCACCGTGGGGGACGACGGCGTCATCGACGCCTGCGTCATCGATGCCATCCAGTCCAAAATCGGCTTTGACGCCGCCGGTAAGCTGACCACTCCCCTGGACACCGTGGTCCCCTCCAAAAACGAGCTGGGCGCCAATTACGGCATGGGCAAGGCCAGTTCCATCGGCAAGGAATGGGACGAGCAGCTCCGGGCCCTGGCCGGCTACGTGGTGGGCAAGACCCTGGACGAGGTGAAGGGCATCGCCGTCCAGGAGGACGGCACCGCCGGGGACGCCGATTTGGCCGCCACCATCACCCTGTCCATCGCCGACTATCTGGAGGGCATTGAGAAGGCCGTGGAAAACGCCGTCCACCTGGGCGCCCATAAGGGCGACAGGCTGGCCCTGACCACCTCCACCAACATCGCCAAGAGCAAGGACGCCACCGCCGAGGCCGACGGGCTGGCCCAGGCCTACGCCACCGTGGCCGCCGTCACCCTGAACGGGGACACCGTCACCAGCTGCACCATCGACGCCGTCCAGGCCAACGTCAACTTCGACGCCGCCGGCAAGCTGACCACCGACACCAGCATCTTCCAGCCCTCCAAGAACGAGCTGGGCGCGAATTACGGCATGAAGGAGTACAGCGGCATCGGCAGGGAGTGGGACGAGCAGGCCGCCGCCTTCTGCGCCTACGTCACCGGCAAGAGCCTCTCCGACGTGGCGGGCATCGCCGTCAACGACCACGAGAGCCCCACCGACGCAGACCTGGCCGCGTCGGTCACCATCGGAATCGGCGAGTTCCAGGAGCTGATTGCGAAGGCGGGGGCGTAACGGGCCCTGCCGGGGGCTTGCCCTCCGGGCGGGGTTCCCTTTCTGGTTTCAGAAAG
>UQGJ01000051.1 GCA_900540545.1 uncultured Eubacteriales bacterium | reverse complement strand
GGGGTTCCTTTCTCGTTTGAGAAAGGAACCGAAAGAAAACCAGGGGGCGGCACGGGGCTTTGACAAGCCCCTACCCGCCACCCCCTGGACCCCGGGGTACGGTCGGGCGGCGGTGGGGTTTTCGGGGGCGGTCAAGACTTGAAAGCCGTTGCAGCCCGTATCGGTCTGGCGCTAGAACTACTCCGGCTGCCGCCCCTCGGCATATGACCCGGAAAGGCTTGGGAGTAGTTGCATTTTTCTTGGTGCAAACGGGCCGCCTCAAGGTCTGTGCGCCTTTTACTTGGTCTTATGCTCGTCGCCAGTCTGCGAGGGCGGCGGCCCCCACAAGTAATCTGGGGCTTTCCTCTACTCTGTGTCTACTCTGTGGGGACCGCCGCCCTCGGCGGTCCTGCCCCATTCCCCGACTCAAAAGTGTGGGGCGGAAGAGCGGACTTGTTACCCTTGGCCGGTTTCAAGTGCCCAGCCCCAGCTTTTCCCGGGCAATGGCCTGTAAATCCGCCGGGCGGACCTTTCCGGTGACAGTGCGGGGGAACTCCTCCAGGGGCAGGATATACCGGGGCACCTTGAACGCGGCCAGCCGCTCCGACAGCCGGGTCCGCAGGCCCGCCTCGGTCCAGCCGGACCCGGCCCTGACCACCACACAGAGGCAGACCTCCTCGCCGTAGTGGCCGTCGGGCACCCCCACGGCCTTGCACAGCTCCACGCCGGGGTAATCCCCGGCGGCCGCCTCCACCTCGGCGGGGCTGATGTTCTCGCCCCCCCGGATGATGAGTTCCTTCAGCCGCCCGGTCATGTGGACGTTGCCCGCCCCGTCCAGATACCCCATGTCCCCGGTGTGGAGCCAGCCCTCCCGGTCGATGGTTCGTGCCGTCTCCTCCGGCTGGCCGTCGTAGCCCTGCATGACCACGTAGCCCCGGACGCAGATTTCCCCCACCTCCCCGGCGGGCAGGGCCGCGCCGTCGCCGGGCCGGGCAATTTTCCCCTCCACGTGGTCCATGAAGTGGCCCACGGTCTCGGCCCGGACGTCCAGCGGGTCGTCCAGGGCGGCGGTGGTGATGCCTGCGGTGGCCTCGGTCTGGCCCAGGCTGGACAGCAGGGTGAAGCCGAATTTGTCGTTGATTTCCCGAAAGAGGGCGGGGGGATAGAGGCTCCCGCCGATAAAGCCGGTGCGCAGGCTGGACAGGTCCCAGTCCTCGAAATCCGGGCGGCAGAGCATGGCGTGAAAGAGGGCGGGGACGCTGCTCATCACGGTGCATTTCCCCCGGCTCACCGCCTCCAGCAGGGCGGTGGTCCGCCGGGAGTCCGGCAGGCAGAGGCAGGCCCCGGCGGCGCAGGCCGCCATCACGTTCACCGACAGGCAGAAGCAGTGGAACAGGGGCATGGCCACGCAGAAGCGGTCGGTCTCCGCCGCCCCCAGGTCCCCGGCCTGCTGGATGCCGCTGTTGGTCCGGCTGTAATGGCTGTCCAGCACCGCCTTGGGGGCACTGGTGGTGCCGCTGGTAAAGAGGATAAAGGCGGTGTCCTCCGGCGTCACCTCCCCCTCGGCGGCGGCCAGCCGGTCCTCGGTGGCCGGGGGGACCCGCCACAGGTCGCCGTACCCCTGGGCCGCTCTCCGCCCGATGGACAGCACCCGCTCCAGCCCCGGCAGCTCCGCCGCCAGATTCTGGCACAGGGCCGGGTAGTCCAGGTCCTTGTAGCCGTCCCCGATGAGCAGGAACCGCGCCCGGGTGCGCTCCAGCAGGTCCTTCAGCTCCGGCCGGCGCAGGCTGGTGTTCAGGAGGGTGCCCACGGCGCCGATGCGGGCCAGGGCGTACAGGGCGAAGACCGCCTTGGGCTCGGCCTCGCACCACAGGCCCACCCGGTCCCCCTTGCGGACCCCCAGGCCCAGCAGCCGCCGGGCGCAGTCGTCCACCGCGCCGTCCAGCGCCCGGTAGGTCCACGTCTGCCCCCCGTATTCCAGGGCGGGCCGCTCCGGGACCCTCCCCGCCGTCCGGCGGAACAGGCCACCCACCGTCAGGGCTTCCAATGGCAGCATAGTACCACACTCTTTTCCTCGGTCGTTGAGGACATTATAATATAAGTTTTTACTTTTGTGAACAAGTTCATTAAACTTGTTCACAATTTTTACCCCAGCCCCGGGAACAGGGGGATTTCTCTTTTTCGCAATCCATGGTATACTCCTTTTATCGAGTACAAAGAAGGAGAGATCATATATCATGCAGAAATTAAAACTTGGCATCGTGGGCAGCGGTTTCCTGGGCGGCATCATCGCCAACGCCTGGAAGGACGGCTATCTGCCCGGCTACGAGCTGGTGGGCATTGCCGGGCGCAGCGCGGACAAGACCGCCGCCCTGGCCGAGGCGGTGGGCTGCGCCCCCTGCGCCGACGTGGACGCCCTGCTGGCCCTGAAGCCCGACTACATCGCGGAGGCCGCCTCCGTCCAGGCCGTGAAGGACCTGGCCATCCCCGCCCTCACCGCCGGGGTGAGCCTGGTGGTCCTGTCCATCGGCGCCTTTGCCGACGCGGATTTCTACGCCCAGGTAGCCAAAGCGGCGGCGGACCACGGCGCCAAGGTCCACATCGCCTCCGGTGCGGTGGGCGGCTTCGACGTGCTGCGCACCGTGTCCCTCATGGGCAAGGCCCGGGCGGGCATCGAGACCCACAAGGGTCCCAAATCCCTGCAAAACACGCCGCTTTTCAAGGACGAGCTGATGGACCGGGAGGAACAGGTTTTCGGGGGCAACGCCAAGGAGGCCATCGCCCTGCTACCCACCAAGGTCAACGTGGCCGTGGCCGCCTCCCTGGCCACCGTTGGGCCGGAGGAGACCACCGTGGCCATCCACAGCGTCCCCGGCTTCGTGGGCGACGACCACAAGATCACCGCCGAGATCGACGGGGTCAAGGCCGTGGTGGACATCTACTCCAGCACCAGCGCCATCGCCGGCTGGAGCGTGGTGGCCGCCCTGCGCAACGTCACCTCGCCCATCGTGTTTTAAGGAGGTCCCCGTATGTTTGAAAAATTAGTGGCTATCGAGCCGGTGAGCCTGGTCCCCGAGGCGGAGCAGGCCCTTCACACTTACGCAAAGGAGGTCGTCCTCTTTGACGACATCCCCGCCGGCGACGCTGAGATCATCCGCCGCATCGGCGACGCCGACGCCGCGCTTTTGAGCTACACCTCCCGCATGGACGCCGCCGTCATCGAAGCCTGCCCCAGCCTGCGCTACATCGGCATGTGCTGCAGCCTCTACTCTAAGGAGAGCGCCAACGTGGACATCGACTGCGCTGAGGCCCGGGGCATCGTGGTCAAGGGCATTCGGGACTACGGCGACCGGGGCGTGGTGGAGTACGCCCTGTGCGAGCTGGTCCGCTTCCTCCACGGCTATGACCGCCCCATGTGGAAGGACATGCCTGTGGAACTCACCGGGCTGAAGGTGGGCATGGTAGGCATGGGCGTCTCCGGCGGCATGGTGGCCGAGACCCTCCACTTCATGGGGGCGGAGGTCTCCTACTTCTGCCGCGCCCCCAAGGAGAAGTACCAGTCCATGGGCATGACCTACCGCCCGCTCCACGACCTGCTCACCCACTGTAACGTGGTCTTTGCCTGCCTGAATAAGAACGTCCTGCTTCTGGGCCCCGAGGAGTTCGCCGCCCTGGGGAACGGGAAAATCTTGTTCAACACCTCCATCGGCCCCGCCTTCGACCCCAAGGACCTGAAGGCCTGGCTGGACAGCGGCGAAAACTACTTCTGCTGCGACACCCAGGGCGCCATCGGCGACCCGGCCCTGGCCTCCCACCCCAAAGTCTACTGCGTCAACTACTCCGCCGGCCGCACCCAGCAGGCCTTCGGACTGCTGAGCGAGAAGGTGCTGGAGAATATCAAGGACTTTTTGAACGGGAAATAATCCTGCGGCAGGCAAAAAGGTGCCCGCCTTTCTACGTTTGTAGAAAGGCGGGCACCTTTTTACCGCGACTGGGACAAGCTGACATCCGCATCCCCGTCCTATTCCGGGACGAAGCCCAGCGGAGCTGTAATTCATTAAAAATCGCTTTCTTGATACAAATCCTGTGGTACGATTTCTTGTAAAATTTGATCGTCTACAACCGTTTCATGATAAATCGATGTGGACACAGAGACTATGCGGCGCAAAGAACGTTCTGATACATTCCCGCCCTTTATTTCAGTTGAGCCGTAAGCAGGCCGCCACCTAAGCCGCCCAATGGATTCTGATGCGAAAAAATGACAGGCAGCATCGCAAGCGGCAAAAAGGTTAAAAGAATCTTAAAATTGGCCCTACCGGCTTGACATTCCTGCGGTTCCCTCGCATGATAGGAGAGAAGCGAGACCAAACTAAACGGAAAAGGATGTGTTGTTTTTGCAGATGAAACGTTGGCTGGCCGGGCTGTGCGCCTGCGCCATGCTGTGCACCCTGGCCCCGGCCGCCCTGGCGGCGGAGGATGGGAGCCTCACCCGGGGCGAGGCCGTGGCCCTGCTGGCCGAGGCCGCCCAGGACTACAACCCCGGCGTCACCGCCGGGGACATCGCCAAGGGCGACGAGACCGGCGCGCTCCACACCGACCGCGCCCTGACCCGGGCCGAGGCCCTGGTCATGCTGGAGCGGGCCTTTGGCGGCCTGCCCGCCCCCACGGGGGCCAACGCCCTCAACGCATACCCCGCCCAGGACTTCACCGATGTGCCCGCCTGGGCCGCCGCCGAGCTGGCCGGGGTCTTTGACGCGGGCATCGTGGCCGGCACCGGCGAAGGGCTCCTCTCCCCCGCCGCCCCCGTCACCGCTGCCGAGCTGGACACCCTCATCCGCCGGGTCTACGCCCTGGAGGGGACCAACCTGAAGGACGATTTCTACGCCGCCGTGAACAAGGAGTGGCTGGACACCGCCGCCCTCCCCGTGGGCCAGCCGGTGAACGGCACCCTCTACGGCCTGATGTACAAGGTCAACGACGACGTGGCCGCCCTGATTCAGGAGATCGTCTCCACCGACCACAAGCAGGGCACCGGCGAGCAGAAAATCGCCGACCTCTACCACAACATCCTGGACTGGGACGCCCGGAACGAGGCGGGCATCGCGCCGCTGAAGCCCTATCTGGACGCCGTGGACGCTATCAAGACCCAGGACGACCTGATGGACGTGCTGAAGACCTTGAACGACGAGCTGGGCGCCAGTCTGATGCTGGGCTTCCATCTGTCCATCGACCTGAAGGACTCCAGCAAATACACCGTCGCCTTCGGTACCATGGCCCCCAGCATGACCAAGGACTTCTATACCAGCGGCACCGAGGCCCAGACGGCGGCCTACCTGACCTATCTGACCACCATGGCCAAGCTGGGCGGGGCTGACGACGACGAGGCCGCCCGTCAGGCCGACAACTTCTATGGGGTGGAGCAGGTCCTGGCCGCGGCCAAGCTGTCCCCCCAGGACCAGAGCAATGTGGATAAAATCTATAACGTCTACACCATGTCCGACCTCCGGAAGCTCTTCCCCGAGGTGGATATGGATGCATTGTACGCCATGTCCGGCCTCAAGCAGGAGGACAACATCCTGGTCAGCGACGTGGGGCTGATGGAGGCCGCCGCCGGGTACTTCGACGGGACCCACGTGCCGGAGCTGAAGGACATGCTGCGCCTGTGTCTGCTCCTCAACTACGGCGGGCTGCTGAACCGGGAGTTCCAGGCCGCCGCTCTGGACTTCAACGAGGCCTACATGGGCACCCAGGGCCAGCAGAGCGACGAGGACGTGGCGGCCCAGCAGGTCCAGGCCCTGCTGTCCAGCTGCCTGGAGCAGGCCTATGTGGACAAGTATTTCTCCGCCGAGGCCAAGGCCGACGTGGAGGAGATGATCGCCGAGTTCATCGACATCTACAAAGACCGCATCCAGGCCCAGGACTGGATGAGCGCCGAGACCAAGGCCATGGCGGTGAAGAAGCTGGACGCCATGGGCGTCAAGGTGGGCTACCCCGACCAGTGGGACGACACCCTGGACACCGTGGACATCAAGAGCGTGGCCGACGGCGGCAGCTTCTTCGACAACGTGGTGGCTGTAAACAAGGCGGGACTGGACAAAGTCCTGACCTACCAGGGCACCACGGTGGACAAGAGCGAGTGGATCTGTCCCGCCTTCACCGTCAACGCCTTCTATAACGCCACCTCCAACGACATCACCTTCCCTGCGGGCATCCTCCAGGCCCCCATGTACGACGTGGACGCCCCCAGAGAGCAGAATCTGGGCGCCATCGGCTACGTCATCGCCCATGAGATCACCCACGCCTTCGACAACAACGGCGCCAAGTTCGACGAGAAGGGCAACGCCGCCGACTGGTGGACTGCCGAGGATTACGCGGCGTTCCAGGCCAAGTGCGACGACGTGGTGGTGTGGTACGACGGCCAGGAGTCGGCCCCCGGCATCACCTGCAACGGGGCCCTGACCATCTCCGAGAACGTGGCCGACCTGGGCGCCGCCGCCTGCGTCACCGAGGCCGCCGGACGGGAGAAGGAGCCGGATTACGAGACCCTGTACCGCTCCATGGCCAACACCTGGGCCTTTGCCGCCAGCCGGGCCTATCAGGAGGCTGTGGCCCCCCAGGACGTCCACGCCCAGGACAAGCTGCGGGTGAACCGGGTGCTTCAGACCGTGGACCAGTTCTATGAGACCTTCGGCATCCAGCCCGGCGACGGCATGTGGGTGGCACCGGAGGACCGGGTCAACATCTGGTAAAGGGGTCCCGGCGAAAAATCCCGCTTGACTTTTCCCGAAAAAATATGGTATCTTAATCAAGCTGGACAGCCAAGTGCGTAGAATTCCAAAGGAATTCTACGCACTTTTTTTGTCCTTCGCAGTTTTTAGGCAGCTTTTCTCTGATAAAGACTCCAAATCTTGTATCATCAGGAGGAAAACCATGGACCAAACAAATCAAAACCGGATGCTGGGCGAGGAGAACATTTCAAAGCTGCTGGTGAAATTTTCAGTCCCCTGCATCCTCTCACTGCTCATCAGCGCACTGTACAACATCGTCGACCAGATTTTTGTGGGCAACAGCGCGCTGGGGTATCTGGGCAACGCGGCCACCGGCATCGTCTTTCCTATCCTCATCGTCGCCCAGGCCTTCGCCTGGTGTATTGGTGACGGCAGCGCCGCCTATCTCAGCATCTGCCAGGGGAAACAGGACACCCGGAACGCCCATCACTGCATCGGCACAGGCATCACGGTGACGCTGTTTCTCAGCGTCGCCCTGCTGGCCCTCTGTGCGCTGTGGAAGGAGCCGTTGCTCCGGCTGTTCGGGGCCTCCGACCAGACCATTGGCATGGCAGTGAAATACTTCACCATCCTCCTGTGCTTCTTCCCGGCTTTCATGCTGATGAACATGATGAACGCCGTCATTCGCGCCGATGGGAGTCCGGCAATCTCCATGGCGTCCATGTCCCTGGGCGCTGTTTTGAATATCATTCTGGACCCGGTGTTCATCTTTGCACTGGACTGGGGCATCGCCGGCGCGGCCTGGGCCACGGTCATCGGACAGACGGCCTCCTTTCTCGTCAGCGCGCTGTATTTTTTCAGGACGAAGAGCTTCCGCCTGACGAGGGATAGCTTTATGCCCCGGTTCCGGGTATTCGGCAATGCGCTGAAGCTGGGGGCCTCCTCTTTTCTCACCCAGATGTCCATCGTCGTCATATCCCTAGTCTGCAATCTCATGCTGGCCAAGTATGGTGGGCTGTCGGTCTACGGGCAGGACATCCCCATCTCGGTCATCAGCATTGAGACCAAGGTGTTTACCATCGTCATCAATATCGTGGTGGGCATCGTTCTGGGCGGGCAGCCCATCCTGGGGTATAACTTCGGCGCGAAGCAATATCACCGCGTGCGGGAGACCTACCGCGCGGTTTTAAACGCCACGCTGGCGGTGGGCGTGGCGTCCACGCTGATCTTTGAGCTTTGTCCCCAGGCCGTCATCAACCTGTTCGGCTCCGGGAACGACGCGCTCTATCTGGAATACGCCCAGCGAACCTTCCGCGTGTTCCTGTCCCTGGTCACCTTCACCTGCGTCATCAAAATGTCCTCGATTTTCTTCCAGGCCGTGGGCAGGCCGGTCATGGCCGTGGTGGCCTCCCTGACCCGGGACATCGTCTGCTTCGTGCCGCTGGTCATTCTGCTGCCCGCCCTGTTTGAGTCGCATCAGGCGGGGAGCGGCATCAACGGGCTGCTGCTGGCCGCGCCCGCCGCAGATGTCATCGGCATGGTGGTGGCGGTGGGCCTGACCCTGCGCTTTTTTAAGACCATAGGCGCCGAAGAAGCGCTGGAACCGGCCTTAAAGGACGGTTCCATTCGGGCGCCGCTGCCGCCCTCGCCGGTGCGGGAGTCAGGCGTCTGACGGGGAGCCGCAAAATGCAAAAAAGGCCCGCGTACATCCCTGTACGCGGGCCTTGTCCCATTCGATTTACTTCCCGCCCTTGAGGGCCTTCATCCGGTCGCTGTGGTCCAGGATGCGCTTGCGCAGACGGAGGCTTTCGGGGGTGACCTCCAGCAGTTCGTCGTCGGCCAGGAACTCCAGGCACTGCTCCAGGCTCATGCTCCGGGGGGTGGTGAGCCGCAGGGCGTCGTCAGAGCCGGAGGCGCGGGTGTTGGTGAGCTGCTTCTTCTTGCACACGTTCACCGCCATGTCATCGCTCTTGGGGGACACGCCGATGATCATGCCCGCGTACACGGGCACGCCAGCGCCGATGAACAGGGTGCCCCGCTCCTGGGCGTTGTAGAGGCCGTATGTGACGCTCTCGCCAGTCTCGAAGGAGATGAGGGAGCCGGTGCCCCGGCGCTGGATCTCACCCTTGGCGGGGGCGTAGGAGTCAAAGACGGAGGCCATGATGCCCTCGCCCTTGGTGTCGGTGAGGAACTCGTTGCGGTAGCCGAAGAGGCCCCGAGCGGGGACCAGGAATTCGATTTTCATCCGGTCGCCCACGGGGGTCATTTCCACCAGGTCGCCCTTCCGGGCGCCGATTTTTTCAATGACCGCGCCCACGCAGTCGCTGGGCACGTCCACCACCATGCGCTCGATGGGCTCGCAGCGGACCCCGTCGATGTCCTGGTAGAGGACCCGGGGGGGAGAGACCTGGAACTCGTAGCCCTCCCGGCGCATGGTCTCGATGAGGATGGACAGGCTCATCTCGCCCCGGCCGGCCACGTTGAAGGAGTCGGTGGAATCGGTGTCGCTGACCTTCAGGGACACGTCCTTCAACGTCTCCCGCATGAGGCGGTCCCGAATCTGACGGGAGGTGACGAACTTGCCCTCCCGCCCGGCGAAGGGGGAGTCGTTGACCGAGAAGGTCATTTCGATGGTGGGGGCGGAGATTTTCACAAACTCGATGGGCTCCACCGCGTCGGTGGCGCAGACGGTGTCGCCGATGGTGATGTCGCCGATGCCGCTCATGGCGATGATGTTGCCGGCGGTGGCCTCGGTGACGGGGACCTTGCTGAGGCCCTCGAACTGGTAGAGGGCGGTGGCCTTGGCCTTCTGGGGGGCGGCGTCGGGGCTGTGGAAGTTGCACACCGCGATCTCCTGGTTCTGCTTCACGGTGCCCCGCTCAATGCGGCCGATGGCGATGCGGCCCACGAACTCGTTGTAGTCGATGGAGGAGACCAGCATCTGGAAGGGGGCGTCGATCTCGGCCTCCGGGGCGGGGATATAGTCCAGGATGGTCTCGAACAGGGGGGTCAGGTCGGTACCCTCCACCTCGGGGGAGTAGGAGGCGGTGCCCTGCCGGCCGGAGCAGAACAGCATGGGGGAGTCCAGCTGTTCGCTGGTGGCGTCCAGGTCCAGCAGCAGCTCCAGCACCTCGTCCACCACCTCGTGGATGCGCTGGTCGGGGCGGTCGATCTTGTTGACCACCACGATGACCCGGTGGCCCAGCTCCAGGGCCTTGGACAGGACGAAGCGGGTCTGGGGCATGGGGCCCTCGGCGGCGTCCACCAGGAGGATGACGCCGTTGACCATCTTCAGGATGCGCTCCACCTCGCCGCCGAAGTCGGCGTGGCCCGGCGTGTCCACGATGTTGATCTTCACGTCCTTGTACTGCACGGCGGTGTTCTTGGCCAGGATGGTGATGCCGCGCTCCCGCTCCAGGTCGTTGGAGTCCATGACCCGGTCGGACACGGCCTGGTTCTCCCGGAAGGCCCCGCCCTGCTTCAAAAGCTCGTCCACCAGCGTGGTCTTGCCGTGGTCGACGTGGGCGATGATGGCGACGTTTCTCAAATTCTCGTTCTGCAAAGTGATGCACCTCTTAAAAATAGCGCGGGAAAGCCCGCGTTGGAGTACGATAAATTTCGCAACGTGGTATTATACCCTAATCCGATGATAAACGCAACTTTTTTCTGCATTATCGTCCAGGATAACCAGTTTGCGCCGTTGACAGCCGGGGGTGTTTAGGTTACAATAGCAAGGAAAATCCATATGCCCCCGTAGCTCACCTGGATAGAGCGCGCGCCTCCTAAGCGCGAGGTAGTGAGTCCGAGTCTCGCCGGGGGTGCCACGCCAAGGCAACCTGTTTTTTGAGAAAATCAAAGGACAGGTTGCTTTTATTTTTTACTGAGAAAGCCATACCCGTCTATCCCTTGACAATTGGCAGATTCCGTTATATCCTTTCAAATGTGACAAAAATAGAGCGGGAGGAGCGATACGCCCGTGTCAGATTACAATAGCCGGCGCATTTCTGAAGCGGAATTGACCGTCATGGAGGTGCTCTGGGACGCGGCGGGTCCCCTGACCGCCAAGACCCTGCAGGAGGAGCTGAAGGAGCGCCGGGACTGGGAGCGCACCACCGTCCGCAGCCTGCTCACCCGGCTCACCGAAAAGGGGAGCGTCACGGTGGAAAAGACCGACGTGGCCCTGTATACTCCAGCCTTTACCCGGGCCGAGTACGCTTGGGACCTGGCGGAAGTGCTGGTGGAGCGGATGTACGACGGCAGCGGCAAGGCCCTGGCTGCCGATCTGTGCGCCCACAGGAGGCTGTCCACCGCCGATTTGGACGCACTGGAACGGAAGCTGTTCTAAGTCAACATATAAAACGCTCTGTATTCTGCGGTTGGTAGAATACAGAGCGTTTTTATTATAGCGGGGCGCGGGCCCCTGCCGGGGGCGTTCCTTTCTCCTTTGAGAAAGGAACCGAAAGAAAACCAAGGGGCGGCACGGGGCTTTGACAAGCCCCTACCCGCCGCCCCCTGGACCCCAGGATACGTTCTGGCGGCGGTACGGGTTATGTTAGCTGGCAAGACCAGAAAGCAGTTGCAGCTCGTATCGGTCTGGAACTAGAACAACTCCGGCTGCCGCCCCTCGGCATATGACCGGGCAAACCTTGGCGGTAGTTGCGTTTTACTCGGTGCAAACAAGCCGCCATTGGTTCGTGTGGTTTTGAATCGGCCTTGCGGCCGCCCGCCGTCACGCACCAGCCTTGCTGGGCATTGCCAGAGTAGGCGCGCCCCCCGTCCATACCCCAGCGGGCCGCCGTTCAGGCCCCCTGGGGAGAGGAGGAGCAAGGGAGCGAAACGCAGTTTTCGTCATGGCGGAAACGGAGTGAAGCGGACTTTGCAACGACGACGCCCTGGTTTTCTTGACCTCCTCTTTCTCAAACGAGAAAGAGAACCCCCGCCAGAGGCGACGTCCCTTACGCTCTCCGGTAATACCGCACCCCCGCCCGGACCTCCATGGCCGCCGCGCCCCGGTCCAGCAGTTCATCTAAAAAGCACCGCAGGTTCCGGGCGTAGAGGGCGGCCCGGTCGGGCCGGGCGGTGAGCAGATGCAGATGGTCCAGCGCCCGCTGGCAGAGCTGGTCGAAGGTCATGGACCCCTCCATCAGGCCCAGCAGGGTTTCCCCCACCTGGTCCAGCCGGGCCAGATTGGCGTCCAGCACCCCGTCCAGGTCCGTCTCCACCCCCCGGTGGGCGGACAGATAGGCGGGGCAGTCCAGCCCCCGCAGCGTTTCCATGCTGGTCCTGGCCCTGCCGTGGTCAGCGTGGTAGGGCAGCTTGGCGGCGGCCAGGAAGTCCGGGGTAAAGGCCGCATCGGCCAGATAGCACACCCCATCGGGGGTGACAGTGCAGATGTGGTCGGGGCTGTGCCCCGGCGTGTGGATGACCCGGAACTCCGCGCCGCAGAAGGTCACTGGGCCGTCCGCCGGCCCCACGGTCTGGTCCACCCGGCCCAGCAGGTGGCCGTACCGGTCCTGGAAGAGGGCGGGGGAGAGGTTGCCGTAGAGGCCCCGCAGCAGCTCGGGGCAGGCGGTGATGGCCGCCTCCCCCTCGGGCAGGGCCAGCCGGGCCCCGTACCGCTCCCGCAGGAAGAAGGCGTTGCCCCAGTGGTCGATGTGGGCGTGGGAACCAAGGACCCCCACGGGGGTCAGGCCGTGGTCCTCCAGGGCCTGGACCAGCCCCTCCCGCTCGGTCCGCAGTCCGCTGTCCAGCAGGACGCACGCTCCGCCGGGCAGGCGGTAGAGGGGGATGAGCTCGTCGGCCTCCAGATACCAGGTGTCCCCCAGGACCTGCTTCAGCTCCACGCCCCGTCGCCTCCCCGCTCGATCCACGCGCTGCCCACCACGATGTCTCCCTGGTAAAAGACGGCCAGCTGTCCCGGCGTGGGGGCCCTGGCGGGCTGGTCCAGGTCCACCTCCACGCCGCTGCCCGCCGGGCGGATGGTCCCCGCCGCCTCGGTCTTGGAGTGGCGCAGGCGCACAGTGACAGGCATGGGTTCGGCCAGGGCGTCGATGGACACCCAGTTGGGCCGGGAGCACAGGACATGGCCCGCCGTCAGGTCGGACCCGTCGGAGAGGGTCACGGTGTTCCGCTCCGGGTCGATGGCCGAGACGAACCAGCGGTGGGGGCCGCTGAGGCCCAGCCCCCGGCCCTGACCCACGGTGTAGTGGTGGATGCCCTGGTGGCGGCCCAGCACGTTGCCGTCTTGATCCACAAAGTCGCCGGGAGGCGGAGTGCCCCCCCGCTGGTCCAGCCAGAGCGCGTAGTCCCCGTCGGGGATGAAGCAGATCTCCATGCTGTCGGGCTTGTCGTGGACCGAAAGGCCCAGCCCCTCGGCCATGGCCCGGACCTCGGTTTTCTCGTAGCCGCCCAGAGGGAAGACCGTCCGGCGCAGCAGGTTTTGGGTCAGCCGGGAGAGCATGTAGGACTGGTCGTTGGCGGGCTTGCCCTTGCGCAGGAGCATCCGCCCGTCCGGCCCGGCGGTGATACGGGCGTAGTGGCCCGTGGCCACAAACTCCGCCCCCACCTCCCCGGCCACCTTCACCAGGGCGGGGAACTTCACCAGGGGATTGCACCGGGCGCAGGGCAGGGGGGTCCGCCCGTGGCGGTACTCGGAGGCGAAGTCGGCGCAGACAAAGTGCTCCAGCTCCGCCCGGATGTCCACGGAGCGGAAGGGCAGGCCCAGATATTCGGCCAGATGGGCGGCGTCCTCCTTGCCTGTGCCAAGGCCGATGTCCAGATAGACGCAGAATACCTCGTAGCTCTCCCGCAGCAGGGCGGCCGCCACGGCGGAGTCCACCCCGCCGGAGAGTCCGAGGACGATTTTTGGATTCATGGGTTCACCTCCTGGGATATGCGAAAAATTGGGGGACCGCCCCTATCCCTTTTCCAGCCAAATCATCAGCGCCGCAATATCCGCGGGGCTGACGCCGGAGATGCGGGCGGCCTGGCCCAAGCTCTGGGGGCGGATATGTTCCAGCTTCTGCCGGGCCTCCAGACGCAGGATGGGAATATCTAAATAATGTAAGTCCCTGGGCAGCAAATGGCTCTCCAGCCGCCGCATCTCCGCCACCTGGCGCTCCTGGCGGGCGATGTAGCCCTCGTACTTGAGGGCGATCTCCACCTGCTCCGTGACCTCGGGGGGCAAGGGGGGACGGTCTGGGTCGAAGGGGGCCAGGTCGGCGTAGCCCACCCGGGGGCGGCGCAGGAGGTCGGAGAGCCTTGCCCCGTCTCTCGCCGGGGTCTCGCCCTTCTCCTCCAGCATGGCGTTCAGGGCGGGAGAGGGGGCCACGCCCGCCTTCTCCAGCCGCTTACATTCCCGGTCCACGGCGGCGTACTTGTCCAGCACCCGCTGATAGCGCTGGTCGGAAATCAGCCCAATGGCATGGCCCACGGGGGTGAGACGGCGGTCCGCGTTGTCCTGGCGGTGGAGGAGGCGGTACTCGGTGCGGGAGGTCATCATGCGGTAGGGCTCGTTGGTGCCCTTGGTGACCAGGTCATCGATCAAAACGCCGATGTAGCCCTGGTCCCGGGTAATGACCAGAGGGTTGCGGCCCAAGAGCTTGAGGGCCGCGTTGGCCCCGGCCACGAAGCCCTGGACGGCGGCCTCCTCATAGCCGGAGGAGCCGTTGAACTGGCCCGCGCCGTACAGCCCCTGTACGTTTTTGTGCTCCAACGTGCACCCCAATTCGGTGGAATCGCAGCAAAAATACTCGATGGCATAGGCCGGACGGGTCATTTCGGCGTGCTCCAGGCCCAGAATGGTGTGAAGCATTTCCACCTGCACCTCCTCCGGCAGGGAGGAGGAGAAGCCCTGCAAATACAATTCCTCGGTGTCCAGGCCCATGGGCTCCAGAAAGAGCTGGTGGCGGGGCTTGTCGGCGAAGCGGACCACCTTGTCCTCGATGGAGGGGCAGTACCGGGGCCCTACCCCCTCGATGACCCCGGAGAAGAGGGGGGAGCGGTCCAGGTTGGCCCGGATGACGGCGTGGGTGCGCTCATTGGTGTAGGTCAGCCAGCAGACGGCCCGGTTTTCCGGGGGGTGCTCCGTCTCAAAGGAGAAGGGGACGGGGGCGTCGTCGCCGGGCTGGACCTCCATCTGGGAGAAGTCCACGCTGCGGGCGTGGATGCGGGGGGGCGTGCCGGTCTTGAACCGGCGGAGGGTGACGCCCAGGGCCCGGAGACTGTCGGCCAGGGGCCCCGAGGCGGCCAGACCGTCGGGACCGGAGTCCCGGGTCACGTCGCCGATGATGGTGCGGCCCCCCAAGTGGGTGCCGGAGCAGATGACGGCGGCCCGGACGCGGTAGACCGCCCCGGTGGCGGTGCGGACGGCGCAGACGGCCCCACCCTCGGCCAGTACGTCGGTGATCTCGGCCTGCTTTACCCACAGGTTCTCCTGCTGTTCCAGGGTCTGCTTCATCACCCGCTGGTAGGCCCGGCGGTCGGCCTGGGCCCGGAGGGACCAGACGGCGGGACCTTTGCCCCGGTTGAGCAGGCGGTACTGGATGCAGGCTTTGTCGGCGGCGCGGGCCATCTCGCCGCCCAGGGCGTCCAGCTCCCGGACCAGATGGCCCTTGCCCGTACCGCCGATGGCGGGGTTACAGGGCATGTTGCCCACCGCGTCCAGGTTGACGGTGAAGCACAGGGTGCGCAGACCCAGGCGGGCGGCGGCCAGGGCGGCCTCGATGCCCGCGTGGCCCGCGCCCACCACGGCGATGTCGTATGTTCCGGCGTTGTAGTCCATGGGATCACCTGGTTTCTTGGGATGAAGAGGGGCATCTCCCCGGGGAAGGCCAGGCGGCCGCGATATATCGCGGCCCTACAAGCGTTCCCGTAGGGCCGCCATACATGGCGGCCGCCGTTCCGATGCCATCAGTCGTCGTTCAGATAATAGGGCTTCATCAGGCTTTCGTGCTCGGTGGAGTCCTTGATGCGGTCCACGCGGGGGGCCGGTGGCATGCCGCGGCGACCGCCGCCGAAGCCGCCCCGGCGGTCCCGGGATTTTTTGGGGTCCTGTTTGGGCTGGGCCGGGGACGGGCGGGTGGCCGCGAGGGGCGCCCCCGCGGGCTTCTCGCCGGAGACGGCGGGCTTTTTCTTCTTGCGGTTCCGGGACTTTTTGGCGGGGGCCGCCGCGGGTTCCACGGCCGGCTTGGCCGGGGCCGCCGGGCGGCGGGGGGCCAGGAGGCGGGCGGTGGCGTCCATGATGACGTCGTCGGCCAGGGGGTCCCGGTGGCGGTAGTCGCTGTACTCCGCCTCGGCGGAACGGGTGGAGCGCTCGGGCAGGACGGCGTCCAGCTGCTTCGCGCCGCCCTCGGATTTCTGCCAGCGGGGGGCTTTCTTTTTCGCGGAGGTCCCCCCAGCGTTGGCGGAAACCGGCGCGGCAGGGGCCGGGGTCCCCGCGGGCTTTTTGGGGGCGGGCTCCGCCTTGGGGGCCTTGGGCTTTTGGGCCTCCATGCGCAGCTTTTTCCGCTCCCGGGCGGCGGCGCGGGCCTCGGCGTCGTCGGCGTTGACCACCTTGCCCTTGGCATCCTTGGGGGCCTCCAGCACCACCATGGGCCAGGGGTGGCCGTCCACCACCTTGATTTTTCGGCCCAGGAGCTTTTCAATGCCACGGAGATACTCCTTCTCCACAAAATCGCAGAAGGAGACGGCGGTGCCCTCGTGGCCCGCCCGGCCGGTACGGCCGATGCGGTGGACGTAGGTCTCGGGCACCTCGGGAAGGTTGTAGTTGAAGACGAAGGGCAGTTCCTCGATGTCGATGCCCCGGGCGGCGATATCGGTGGCCACCAGGGCGCGGATGCGGCCCGCCTTGAAGTCTGACAGGGCCTGCTGCCGGGCGGTCTGGGACTTGTTGCCGTGAATGGCGGCGGCGGAGATGCCCGCCTTCACCAGGTCGGCGGCCACCTTGTTGGCCCCGTGCTTGGTGCGGGTGAACACCAGGGCGGAGCGGGCGTTGAAGTCCTGGATGAGTTGGGCCAGGAGCTTGGACTTGTTGCCCTTGTCCACAAAGTACACGGACTGGTCGATGACCTCCACGGGGGAGGAGACGGGGTCCACGGCCACCTTGACGGGGTCGTGGAGCAGGCCGTTGACCAAGTCCATGACCTCGGGGGGCATGGTGGCAGAGAAGAAGAGGGTCTGCTTCTTGGTGGGCAGGACCTTGAGGACCCGGCGCACGTCGTGGATGAAGCCCATGTCCAGCATACGGTCGGCCTCATCCAGGACGAAAATCTCCACGTGGGTCAAGTCCAGCAGGCCCTGGCCCTGGAGGTCCAGCAGGCGGCCGGGGGTGGCCACCAGGATGTCCAGGCCCCGCTTGATCTTGTCCACTTGGGGCTGCTGGCCCACGCCGCCGAAGATGACGGCGGAGCGGAGGGGGAGGCCCCGGCCATAGGCCTCAAAGGACTCTTGAATTTGCAGCGCCAGCTCCCGCGTGGGGGTCAGGATGAGGGCGCGGATGTGCTTGGGGCCCAGGACGACCTCGGCGTTGAGGCGCTGGAGGATGGGGGTGGCGAAGGCGCAAGTCTTGCCGGTGCCGGTCTGGGCGCAGCCCAGCACGTCCCGGCCCTGGAGGGCGGGGGGGATGGTCTCCCGCTGGATGGGGGTGGGTTCGGCGTAGCCCTGGCTGTCCAGCGCCTTGAGGATCGGGGCGATGAGCCCCAGTTCTTTGAAATTCATGTGTTAGAATCGGTCCTTTTCAGTTTGATTTGGGCATGGTGATACGGGCCGCTATCGATGCGGCCCCACGGGCGGGCGGCCGCAAGGGCCGCCCCTACGGATTCAGTGCGCGCAATACCGCCGCCACGGTCTGTTCCAGGGTCTGACCCACGCCCACGTCCACCACCAGATCGGCGCAGCCCTCGTAGAGGGGGGCGCGGAGGTCGTAGAGGTCGCGGAGGGTCTGGCCCGGGGCCATGGCGATGCCCCGGCTGCTGATGTTGGAGAGCCGGGTCTCCAATTCCTCGAACGGCACGCGGAGATAGACCACCGAACCCAGTGATTTCAAGTGTTCCACGGCCCGCTTCCGGTACACCGCGCTTCCCCCGGGCGCGATGACGGTGCGGGTACAGTCCAGGGAACACAGGGCGTCGGCCTCCACATCCAGGAAGGCGTCGGCCCCCAGCGCGTCCACGAGGGCCTGCAAGAGCTGGCCCTCCCGGCGCTGGATGACCAGGTCGGTATCTAAAAACGCATAACCCAGGGTCTTGGCCAGCAGCACCCCCACGGTGCTTTTGCCCGCCCCCGGCATGCCGATGAGTACGATATTATCCAATGGTAGTCTCTCCCGATTTGCAATATGGTATCAGGGTATTATATCAAAAAAGGACCGGCGAGGCAAGCGTTTGCCCCGCCGGTGGTGATTTATTTTCGATTTGGACGCGGCGTCCAGCAGGGGCAGGACTGGTCCGGCTCCCGCTTTTTCAGGCGGGGATAGATGCAATGGCCGTAATCCAGGGGCATAAACCAGTCCTTCTCCCGGCGGACATAGTGGCGGCGGAAGTGGAGACAGGTCGCGCAGGTCTCCGCCGGGTGGAGGATATACTTGGACATTTTTATCACCTCGCTAAACAGTTTATGCGAAAAACGCATAAAAGTCAATATGCAATTTTCGCATGTCTTATACTGTTTTTGAGGTGATGAAGATGTACGAGAGGATTCGTGATTTGCGGGAAGATAAGGGGCTTTCGCAAAATGACCTGGCCGCGCTGCTCCATGTCAGCCAGACGACCTATTCCCGCTATGAGACCGGGGCGTTGGACATTCCAACGCAGGCATTAATCAAGCTGTCCGCCTTTTATCAAGTGAGTGTTGATTATATGCTGGGGCTGACAAAGAATCCGAAGATTTCGGGTTAGGGGCGCGGCCCCTGCCGGGGGCGTTCCTTTCTCATTTGAGAAAGGAACCGAAAGAAAACCAGGGGGCCGACACGGGGGATTTCATCCCC
>UQGJ01000050.1 GCA_900540545.1 uncultured Eubacteriales bacterium | reverse complement strand
GGGACGGAAAGAAAACCAGGGCCGCGGCCCTGGACCCGTGGGGCGGCGCCGACGGTTGCATGGCAGTTGAAACCGGCTAGAGGTGACAAGTCTGCCCCCAAGTACCCGCCCCGGCCGTTACGGCCTATCCTTCCGCCCATTGACACCCATTGCGCTTGCGCGGCGCGCCTAGCATGGCGATTCCCGGCAGGGCTGGTGCGTGTCCGCGGGCATCATTCTGTATTCTTCATTCACACGGAGGTCCTTATGACCGACATCATCGCCGCCCAGCGGCAGTATTTTCACACTGGGGCCACCCGCCCGGTGGTCGCCCGAAAACAGGCTCTGGACAAGCTGGAAGCCGCTCTCCTCCGCCGGGAGGGGGACCTGCTCTCCGCCCTCCAATCCGACCTGGGCAAGGCCCCCTTCGAGGGCTACGCCACGGAGGTGGGGCTGGTCCTGGCCGAGCTGCGGGACACCCGGAAGCACCTGGGGGCCTGGAGCCGGCCCCGGCGGGTCCCCATGCCCCTGTCCCAGTTCCCCTCCACGGGCCGGGTCTGCCCAGAGCCCTACGGCGTGGCGCTCATCATGGCCCCGTGGAACTACCCCGTCCAGCTCACCCTGGTCCCCCTCATCTCCGCCCTGGCGGCGGGCTGCACGGCGGTGGTGAAGCCCTCGGAGCTGGCCCCCGCCACCTCGGCCATCCTAGCTTCCCTGCTGGGGGAGACCTTCCCCCCGGAGTACGTCCGGGTGGTGGAGGGGGGCGTGGAGACCAACACCGCCCTGCTGGAAGAGCGCTTCGACGTGATTTTCTTCACCGGCAGCCCCCGGGTGGGCAAGATCGTCATGGCGGCGGCGGCCCGGCACCTGACCCCCGTGACCCTGGAGCTGGGGGGCAAGTCCCCGGTCATCGTCTGCCCCGACGCCGACCTGGACCTCACCGCCCGGCGGCTGGTGTGGGGCAAGTTCCTGAACGCGGGTCAGACCTGCGTGGCCCCCGACCACGTGTATGTGCCCGCCGCCCAGCGGGACGGACTGGTCAGGGCCATGGGGAAGTACATCCAGAAAAGCTACGGGGACAACCCCCTGGACAGCCCCGATTTGCCCCGCATCGTAAACGCGTCCCATTTCACGCGGCTTTTGAGCCTTTTGGACGGCGGACGGGTGGCTTTTGGCGGAAAAAGCGCGGAATACACCCTGAAAATCGAGCCCACGATTTTGACCGATGTGGAGGAAAACAGTCCCATCATGTCCGAGGAGATTTTCGGCCCTCTCCTGCCGGTGTTGACCTACGACAGCCTGGACGGCCTGGTTGCCCAGCTCCAGAGCCGGGAACGCCCCCTGGCCCTCTATCTCTTCACCCGGGACAAGGGGACGGAGCGGAGGGTCCTGGAGGCCCTGCCCTTCGGCGGCGGCTGCGTCAACGACACCGTGGTCCACCTGACGGCCAGCGGCCTGCCCTTCGGCGGCGTGGGCAACTCCGGCATGGGCGCCTGCCACGGCAAGGCGGGCTTCGATGCCTTCACCCACCAGAAAAGCATACTGAAAAAGGGAAGACTGGACGTCCCCGTCCGTTATCCGCCCTACCAGGACAGCAAAATCCGGCTGTTAAAGAAGTTGATGTGACCCGTAGGGGCGGCCCTTGGGGCCGCCCGCCGGTGTGCAGAATACAAAAAATAGGAGAGAGTGAGAATGGCAAAGCTGTATTTCCGCTATGGCGTCATGGGTTCCAGCAAGACCGCCAACGCGCTGATGGTGCGCTACAACTACGAGGAGCGGGGCCAGGTGGCCCTGCTGGTGAAGCCGGAGATCGACCAGCGGGACGGGGCCAAATTCGTGGCCTCCCGCATGGGTCTCAGCCACGCGTGCATCTACTTCGCCGAGCTCCACGCCATGCCAGAGGAGGAGGTCCGCCGGTACGCCTGCATCATCGTGGACGAGGCCCAGTTCCTCAGCGGGGACGAGGTGGACTATCTGGTCCACGTGGTGGACGACTGGAACGTGCCCGTCATCTGTTACGGCCTGCGGGCGGATTTCTCCGGGAAGCTGTTTCCGGGGTCCGAGCGGCTTTTGGCCACCGCCGACATCATCGAAGAGGTGAAAACCATCTGCTGGTGCGGCAAAAAGGCCACCTGCAACGCCCGGTTCGACGAGCACGGCACCGTGCTCCGGGAGGGGGAGCAGGTGGTGCTGGGGGCCAACGACCAGTACATCGGCCTGTGCCGCAAGCACTGGCGGGAGGGGAATTTAGGCCCCGGATTCCGGCAGGAAGGCGTCGGCGGCCAGTAAAAGCCCCAGGCGGAGACCTTCCTGGAACACTTGTGTGAGTCAAGGGGGAGAAGTATGTTTCCGGAAAAACTCAAGCTCTTACGAAAAGAGAACAATTGGACGCAAAAAGATGCGGCGGAGGCGACCGGCATGTCCTATCGTGGGATACAGGACCTGGAAGCCGGAAAAAAGCCCAGCTATGACAGCCTGTTGAAAATTGCGGACGGGTGCCGCGTCTCCGTGGACTGGCTGATGGGACGGACTGACAAGCGCGAGGTCAATCGGTAGGGACGGGGGAGTGGCCCCCCGACAGGGCCCGCCTGCCACTTTTTTTATCGAGAGGTGTTCCCATGCTCTGTAATCTCTGCCCCCGCCGCTGTAACGCCGAGCGCACCGATGAGCGCGGCTCCGGCTACTGCCGGATGCCCGCCCTGCCGGTGGTGGCCCGGGCGGCCCTCCACCGGTGGGAGGAACCCCCCATCTCCGGGACCAACGGCTCCGGGACCGTGTTCTTCTCCGGGTGCAGTCTGGGCTGTGTGTTCTGCCAGAACGACGAGATCAGCCACCGGGACTTTGGAAAGACGGTGACGGTGGACCGCCTGCGGGACATCTGCCTGAATTTGGTAGCCCAGGGGGCTCACAACATCAACTTCGTGAACCCCGCCCACTTTTCCCACGTGGTGGCGGAGCTGCTGTGGGAATCCCTGCCCGTCCCGGTGGTTTGGAACTCCGGGGGCTACGACCGGGTGGAGACCCTCCGGGGGCTGGCGGGAAAGGTGGACATCTACCTCCCGGACCTGAAGTATCTGACCCCGGCCCTGGCGGAGCGGTACTCCGGCGCGGCGGACTACCCGGAGGCCGCCACGACCGCCATCCGGGAGATGGTGCGCCAGACGGGCCCGTACGTCCTGGAGGACGGGCTGTTGAAGCGGGGGGTGGTCATCCGGCACCTGATTTTGCCGGGGCGGCTGAACGAGGCCAAGGCGGTGATGGACTGGGTGGCGGAGACCTTCCCAGCCGGGACGGTGTTATTCTCCCTCATGCGCCAGTACGTGCCCCATGGACGGGCGTCCGAGTTCCCGGAAATCGACCGGAAGCTGCGGGGGTCGGAGGCGCGCTCCGCCGCCGCGTACATGGAAAACCTGGGACTGGAGGGCTTCTGCCAGGAGGGGG
This sequence comes from uncultured Eubacteriales bacterium, assembly GCA_900540545.1. GTDB lineage: Bacteria > Bacillota > Clostridia > Oscillospirales > Oscillospiraceae > Intestinimonas. Next base: position 15,374 of record UQGJ01000050.1, on the reverse strand, counting down.
AGGCCGCCGATGAGGGGTATATCCCGCCCTTTGATTTGACGGGGGTATAGGGAACGGATCGCCACGCCAGTTTGCGAACTGGCTCGCAATGACATTGGAATAGAAAACGCCCGCGGCCTCCTGGCCGCGGGCGTTTTTTTATGCCTTTGCGATGATGACCCGGATGCGGCCGCCCTCATTTTCGGGGCGGTCGTAGTAGCCGGTGAGGCTATACTCCCCAGCGGTGACCACGTTCAGGGAGGAGAGGTAGTAGTCGCCGTTTTTCAACTCGTAGACCAGCACATCCTCGGAGATAGTGTACTTGCGGTTCTGGGCGTAGGCGGTATTGCCGTCCACGTCGGTGATTTTCACGGAGTCCAGGTTGGCGAAACGGTCCACCTCGCCCTCGTCCATCTTGAGAACGAAGGGGCCTTTACTTACGTTGTAAATTTTGCCGCCCTTGACGGTGCCGGTGACGCCGCCGGCGTCGTAGACATAGGTGCCGCTGGTGGACATGTACTCCTGGGATTCCGTCTCCGTGGAGGAGGTGACCACGCCATAGGTGTGCATGTCGCCGGTGGCGTCCTTGAGGATGAGCCGGGCCACGTCGCCGTTGGCGTCCAGCTGGTACCAGCGGACCATGCCGTCGGAGAGGGTCATGCCCGACAGACGGCTGGGGTAGACCCGGACGGCCTCGGTCTTGCCGTAGGTGTCCAAAATCTCCACGTCGTCGGCCAGGGTGTAGGAGCCCAGCTTGGTCCCGGCGGCGTTGACCTTGCCGGAGAGGGAGGTGGAGGAGAGGGTCTTGATCTCCACAGAGCCGGAGGCGGTGGAGACCTGGACCAACTGGCCCACCTTGACCTTCTTGTCGTCGCAGCGGTAGCTGTACTCATTGCCGTCGGTGGCGCGGACGTAGGCGGTGGAGTCGCTGTACGTGTTGCCGTCAGCGTCGGTGTATCCGGCGGGCTGTACCTTGGTGACCATGCCGTAGATGATGGAGGTGGACTGGGTGGGGTCAATGACGGCGGCCACCTTGCCGTCCCGGCCCAGCAGGAGGGTGGCGGAGTCGCCCACCTTGAAGGTGCCCAGGTCGGACAGGGCGTAGGCGGCAGAGGTAGTCTCCAGGGTGTAGCTCTTCCCGGCCACGGTGACACTGGTGGGGGCGGAGGCGGGGGAGATGGCCTGGATGGAGCCGGTGGCCCGGCCGGTGTAGACCCACAGGGTGCGCATGGGCTTGGACCAGTAGACCACGTCGTTGGTCTGGATGGCGGAGAAGCTGGAGGGGGAGCCGGAGCGGTAGACCGCGGCGGTCTGGACGTCGAAGGGGATTTTAGCAGTCCAGCCACTGCCGGCCACCAGGGGGCCCTCCATGGCGGAGTTCACCAGGGCCACCATGTCCAGCTCTCCGGCGGCGTTGACCAGATTCTTGCCGGGCTTGAGTAGGTCGATCATGTAGCTCTTGCCGTCCTTGGTCTTGGTCAGGCCCAGGTTGTAGAAGAGGTACAGGGCGTCCCGGCGGGTCAACTCGCCGTTCTGGTTGGTGGTGGGGACGCCCTTGTCCAGCTCCAGGGCCCGGTACTTGGCCATCTGGCCGGCGGGGTAGGCCCCGGTGAAGTCGGTGTCGGCGTAGCCCATGAGCCGCAGCAGCATGGTCACGCCCTCGGCCAGGGTGATGTTCCGCTCCGGCTCGAAGTAGCCGTAGATGTTGCCCCGGACCAGGCCCGCGTCCACGGCGGCCTGGATGTAGCCCGCCGCCCAGTGGGTGCGGGGCACGTCGGGGTAGGGGGAGGTGGCCGTCTCGGGGCCCACGTTGTCCCGCAGGGGGGAGGCGGCGATGACCATCTTGGTGAACTCGGCCCGGGTGATGCTGCGCTCCAGCATCAGGTCGCCCTGCTCGTTGCCGGTCATGATGTCCAGGGCGGCCAGGGCCTGGGCGGCCTCGGCCTCGGAGGGGATGGCCGCCGCCAGCGCCATGGACGGCAGCATGGTCAGCACCAGCACGGCGCACAGAAGGCCGGACAGTAATCTTTTTTTCATAGTAACACTCCTTGATGAATGAAGAATTAAGAAGTAAGAATGAAGAATGGACTTTCCGGGGTATGTAATTCTTCATTCTTCATTGTTCATTCTTAATTCGTTAATTCGTTAGTCGTACCTCAGTGCGTCGATGGGGTTGAGCTTGGCGGCCTTGTTGGCGGGGAGGTAGCCGAAGAGGATGCCGATGGCAACGGACACGCCGAAGGCGATGAGGACGCTGCCGGCGGAGGTGACGGCGGTGAAATCACCGCCGCCCATGCCGGTGCTCATCATGCCGCCGATGAGGGTGCCCGCCACGTTGGCCAGTCCGATGCCCAGACCGATGCCCAGCACGCCGCCGATGGCGGAGGTGGTGCCAGCCTCGATGATGAACTGGCCCCGGATGTCCTTGCGCTTGGCGCCCAGGGACTTGCGGATGCCGATCTCCCGGGTCCGCTCGGTGACGGAGACCAGCATGATGTTCATGATGCCGATGCCGCCCACCAGCAGGGAGATGGCGGCGATGGCCACCAGCACCACCATCATGGTGTTCATCATGGTATTCATGGCGTCCATCATTTCGGCGCTGGACATGGCCATGTAGTAGTCCGAGGACTGGAAGGTCTGGAAGAGCCGGTCCTCGATGATGCCCTTGGCCACGCTGGCGTTGTCCTTGCCCGCGCTGTTGAAGAGGTAGAGACTCACGTCGGAGGTGCCGTTGAGGCGCATGGCCATCCCGTAGGGGATGAACATCACGTCGTCGCCGCTGCCCTCGGTGTTGTCGGCCTTTTGGGCCAGGACGCCCACGATGGTGAAGGGGGTGCCCTGGATGGTGAGGGTCTTGCCCAGGGCGTCGCCCCGGAAGGCGGTCTCGGCCAGGTAGCTGCCGATGACGCAGACGTTCTGGTAGCGGTCCACGTCGATGTAGGAGATGAAGCGGCCCTCGCCCAGGGTCTCGCCGCTCATGGCCTGGTTGCGGTCGGCGTCGTAAAAGACCTCGCTGACGCCGTAGATGCTGGTGCGCTTGTACTCCTCGGTGCCGTTGCGGATGGTGGCCCGGGTGCTGACGTAGGGGCTGACCCCGGCCAGATACTGGGGGTACTTATCCACCAGGGCGTACATGTCGCTGGGCTCGATGGTGCGGGAGGACCCGGAGCCGCGGCCCCAGATCTGGACCTGGATGAGGTTGGCGCCCAGGGACTCGAACTGGTCGTTCATCATCTTCTGCATACCGCCGCCCAGGCTGGTGATGACGATGACGGCGGCCACGCCGATGATGATGCCCAGCATGGTCAGCAGGGCCCGCATCTTGCTGGTGAGCAGGCTCTTGAGGGCCAGGCGGAAGGATTGGCTGAAGTTCACGCCCCCGCCCCCTCTCCGTTCATTTCGGCGTACTCCTCGGCGCTGACCACGGCCTTGGGGTCGTGGGAGTCGCCGTCGTAGATGATTTTGCCGTCCTGGAGGCGGATGATCCGCTTGGCCTTGACGGCGATGGAGTTGTCGTGGGTGATGAGGACCACGGTGTCCCCCTCGCTGTTGAGCTTTTGGAGGAAGGTGAGGACCTCCCGGCCCGTACGGGAGTCCAACGCGCCAGTGGGCTCGTCGGCCAGGATGACCGAGGGGTTCCCGGCCAGGGCCCGGGCGATGGACACCCGCTGCTGCTGGCCGCCGGAGAGCTGGCTGGGCAGGTTCTTGTACTTGTCGGCCAGCCCCACCCGCTCCAGGGAGGCCATGGCCCGCTCCTTCCGCTCCCCGGCGTCGTACCCTGCGTAGAGGAGGGGCAGCTCCACGTTTTCCAGCACGTTGAGCTTGGGGATGAGGTTGTACTGCTGGAAGATGAAACCCAGCATCTTGTTGCGGATGTCGGCTTGCTGGTCGTCCTCCATGGTGGACACGTCGATGCCCCCCAGATGGTAGGAGCCGGAGGTGGGCACGTCCAGGCAGCCGATGATGTTCATGGCCGTGGACTTGCCGGAGCCGGAGGAGCCCACGATGGCCACGAACTCCCCGGGGTCGATGGCGATGTCCACCCCGTCCAGGGCGCGGACGGTCTCCTCGCCCATCTGGTAGATCTTATAGACGTCCCTTAACTCGATGAGGTGTTCCAAGGCTTAGCCCCCCATCATCATAGCCATCATATTGCTGCCCTGGCGCTGGACGTAGACCACGTCGCCCTCCTCCAGGCCGGAGAGGACCTCGATGTACTCCGAGTCGTTGCGGCCCAGGGTGACCTCCCGCGCCTCCAGCTTGGTGGGGTCGGTCAGAGAGCCGTCCTCGCCCAGGGCGCCGGGGCCGGCCACCATAACGGTGTTGCCCCGCTGGACCGCGTCTACGGGGATGCACAGCACGGTGCCCGCGTCCTCCACGATGATTTTGGCCGACACGTTCATGCCGGGCTTGAGCTCGGCGGGGGAGCCGTCGATGAGGACGGTGACAGGGTAGGTGGTGACGCCGCCGGAGGTGGCGCCGTTGATGTTGACCTTATCCACCTTGCCGGTGAAGGTCTGGCCGTCCAGGGCGTCGGAGGTGATCTCCACGGCCTGGCCCACGTGGATCTTGTTGATGTCCAGCTCGTCGATGCCGATGTCGAAGGTGAGGGCGGACAGGTCGTAGATGACGGCGGGGTAGGTGACCCCGGTGGCGGCGGAGGAGGTGGTGTCCAGGGTGTCGCCCACGTCGTAGTTCTTCTCAATGACGGTGCCGTCGATGGTGGAGGTGATGGAGTAGTCCTCCAAGGTGTCCCGGGCGTTCTGAAGCTGGCTCTTGGTGTTCTCCACCTGGAGCTTGGCGTTTTCCACCTGGAGCCGGGCGTTCTGGACGGAGATGCGGGCGTTCTCGATCTGGCTGTCCATGTCGGTATCCTTGAACTGGCCCACGATCTGGTCCTTGGTGACCCGGCCGCTCTCGGTGAGGTTCAGGGTCTCGATCTCGCCGGAGACCTTGGCCACCAGCTGCTTGCTCTCGGCGTACTGGAAGTTGGCGCTCTGGGCGCTGGAGGCGGAGCCCACGGAGGCGGTGCCGCTGGAGTTGGTGTCCAGGGCGCCGGGGTTGACCACCTTGACCGTGACCTTGCGCACCAGGGTGCCGCCGGGGCCCACCTCGTCGGTGGCGGCGATGGAGTCGATGGAGCCGTAGATGGTGTTGAGGGTGCCGTCCACCGTGACGGTGGCGGCCTGACCCACCGTGAAGGAGGCGGCGTCGGCGGAGTGGAAGGGGACCTCCAGCTTCAGGTTGTCCCGGTCCAGGATGTCGGCAATGGGGGTGCCGGCGGTCACCTTGTCGCCGGGGTCCACGTAGACCTTGGTGACCACGCCGGTGGCGTTGGCCTTGATGTCTCGGTCCTTCTGGTTGTCGGACTTGGTTTTCAGCAGGTCGTTATAGGCCAGCTGGGCGGACTCCAGGGACAGCTCGGCGGTCTGGACGGACCGCTCGGCGCTCAGGACGGAGCGCTCCAGCTGGCTGATGTTGCTCTCCACGTCCTTGGAGTCGATGCGGAAGAGCAGGTCGTCCTTGTGGACGGTCTGGCCCTCCTCGAAGGGGGCCTCCAGCACCTCGCCCTTGATGAGGGTGGTGACCTTGTAGGAGTGGATGGGCTGGATGGCGCCGGTGCCGGAGACGGAGACCACCAGCTCCTGCTTGGCCGCGGTGCTGGGCAGGTAGCTGTTGGAGATAAGGCTGGCGCCGGTCTGGGAGCAGCTGCGCAGCACCAGTACCACCACCAGGGCGGCCACGGCCACGATGATGAGCCGCTTGAGCCACTTGCGCTTTTTCCTGGGCTTGGGGGGCTGGACCTGCTTGGCCTTCTCCGGGGCGGGGGCCGCCGCCGGGACTTCCTGTTTGAGTTCGGTGTTTTCCATGTCGCAAGCTCCTTTTAATGATGGGATAGAACCGGGGCGGGCGCCCTTGCCATGCCCCGTGCGAGGATGTGAAGGATATTGAGATAGCGCGCCCGGGCCGGGGCCGGGTCGTCGGAGAGCATGCCCTCCCGGATGGCGGGGGCGGTGACGCTGATGAGGATGCGCAGGATGTCCTCCAGGTCGTCCGCCTCCTCCAGCACCAGCCGGTCCCGGTCGATGCGGGCCACCAGCCGCTGGAGATAGGGCGGGGCGTCGCAGAGGAGCATGACGCTGGGGCGCATCTCCGGGTTCAGACGCATGATGTCCACCGCCAGCTGGTAGCCCTGGCTGCTCTTGGGATTGCGGTAGTCCGCCTGTATGTAGTCGTAAAAGGCGGGCAGGACCGCGAAGAGGTCGCCGTGGTGCTGGGTGAGGAGGGCCTCCAGCCGGTCCTGGATGCGGCGGCTGTACTCAGACAGGAGATAGTGGAACAAATCGCCCTTGTCGGTAAAGTACATGTAGAAGCTGCCCCGGGGGATGCCCGCGTTCCGCACGATGCGGTTGATGGAGGCTTCGGAGTAGGGGACCCGGGAGAACTCCTCCCGCGCGTACCGGAGGATGGTCGTTCGCTTTTCCTCCGGTAAATGAAAAAAGGTGCTGCTCGGCACCGTATCCGCCTCCTTGTTGAGTGGTATATGACAGACTGTCACATATCATAGACGACAATCTGTCACAAGTCAATCGACCGGGCGCAAGCTTTTCAATTTATTCACAAATCGCGGTCCCCTCTGGTTACGATAGAAAGGATAGCATGGAAAGATGTAGGGAAGGGGAAAGAAATCATTAAAACTTCCTTAAATTTTAGGTGGGAACAGATAGGACTGCGGGTGCGGAGCCAAAAGGCGACGGAAAAAGAGCGCCCCGGTTGGGGCGCTCTTTCGTGGGCCTGGCTTATCGGCGGAAACAATCGCTGCAGTAGACGGGCCGGTCACCGCGGGGCTCGAAGGGCACCTGGCAGGTCTTGCCGCACTCGGCGCACACGGCCTCGAACATCTGGCGGCTGCCGCCGCTGCGGGAGGAACCCTTCCGGGCGTCGCGGCAGGGCTTGCAGCGCTGAGGCTCGTTGGTGAAGCCCTTCTCGGCGAAGAACTCCTGCTCGCTGGCGGTGAAGGTGAACTCCTGTCCGCAATCCTTGCAGACGATGATTTTGTCTTGGAACATGGTATACCTCTTTTAAATTAGTTCGCCAAATTGGGCGATACCTCACTCTACACCTTTCTGGGCGCAAAGTCAACGAAAAGTCCGGGGCTTTTTGCCACACCGGAAAAAACAAGAAAAAATGGAATTGATGTGTATAAGACTCCGGGACCCTGTCCACAATAGGGTGCACGGAGGTGTTTCCATGAAAAAGAAACCCATTTTGGAACGCGTCGGCGATTTCATGGAGGGAAAGGGCTTCTACATAGTCCTGTTCCTCTGCGTCGCCGCAATTGGAATTTCGGGCTATTATCTCTTCTCTTCCATCGGGCAGGGCCCCGGCGATACCGCCGTGGCCGCCCCCACCCAGGTGGTGGTCACCGCCGCCCCGTCCACCCCGGCAGTCCGGCCCACGGTGGCTCCCACGCCGGTCCCCACGGCCAAACCCACTCCGGCGGCTACCCCTGCCCCCACGCCCGCGCCCACCCCGGCGCCCGCCGCCCCCACGGTCTTTACCTGGCCGGTGCGGGGACAGGTCGTGGGGGACTACTCCCTGGAGGTCCTGGCCTATGACGAGACCATGGCCGACTGGCGGACCCACTCCGGCATGGACATCGCCGCCGCCGTGGGGACCCAGGTGAAGGCGGTCTCCGCCGGCACCGTCTCCTCGGTGGAGGACGACGCCCTGATGGGCACCACGGTGGTCATCGCCCACGCCGACGGCGTGGAGAGCATCTACTGCAACCTGGCCGCCACTCCCGCCGTGGAGGCGGGGGACCAGGTGTCCGCCGGGACCGTCATCGGCTCCGTGGGCGCCACCGCCGCCGCCGAGGCCGCCAAGGCCCCCCACCTGCACTTCGAGATGCGGGAGAACGGCGAGAGCGTGGACCCGGTGAATTACCTGCCCCAGCAGTAAACGAAAAGGCGCGCTGCAATCCATTGCAGCGCGCTTTTTTCGGTTTGCGGATAGTGGAGTCAGTCAGAGAGGCGGCGTCCGGCCCTTGAAACTTCATTCAGGTCATGGTAAGATAGCTGTACCGTTGGCAGGAAAGAGGAACGATATGGCAAATCATCCGGAGGAACTGCTGGTGAACCAACCCAAAACCGCGCGGGGACAGGAGACCTTGAACCGCATCTGCGCGGCGGCGGAAGAGGTGTTTTGTGAAAAGGGGTACTACGAGACCTCCATCAATGACATCACCGGCCGGGCGGGCGTGGGGGCGGGCACCTTCTACATCTATTTCAACAGCAAGATCCACCTGTATGAGTATCTGCTGCGGCAGTACGGGCACCGCATCCGCAGGCATATCAGCATGGCCATCGCCGGCTGCACCACCCGGCGGGAGGCGGAGCGGGAGGGCTTCCGGGCCTGGCTGGAGTTCATCGTGGACCACAAGTATGTGTTCAATATCACCTGGGAGTCCATGTTCATCGACAAGCGGCTGTTTGACGACTACTACGCCAGCTTTTCCCGGGCCTATGTCCAGCAGCTTCAGCAGGCCCAGCTGGAGGGCCAGGTCCGGGACATCGACCCGGAGATCATGAGCTTTGCCCTGATGGGCATCGCCAACTTCGTGGGCTTGCACTGGGTGGTGTTCAAAGAGGAGAGAAATTTTGACCGGGTGGTAGACGAGGTCATGAAGTTTTTGGACGGCATGTTCCAGGCGTGACTCCGTAAAAGGCCCCGGCGGCAAGGGTTTGCCGCCGGGGCCTTTTCCTATTTGTGCGCGGGTAAAAATGACCAAGCGGGGCGTAAAAATAGAAAAGAAAACTGTTGACAACCACTGATGAACTGTGTATTCTTGGATTAAACATGAAAGATGATTCATGTTTCTTGTTCGGGCCGCGCGCGAGGTCGGGGCAAGCCGTTTTCCATGAGAAAGGGAGGTAAAAACAGTATGGACATCTCCAAGAGCAAAAACCTGATCATCATCCTGATCGCAGTTCTCTGGATCGCCTGCATCGTCACCGGCACCATGGGGCACTTCGTCATCGGCATGTGCCTGGGCGTGCCCCTCATGTTCCTGCACATGCTCCTGGGCGTGGCGAAAAACGGCGTGGTCTCCAAGAAGTTCCTGCTCTATCCCATGGTGATTTGGGGTGCGCTGTGGCTGGTCAGCTTTATCCTGTCCGGCTACTTCGGCAATCAGTTCGCCGGTGTGGCCCCCGCCTTCACCATCCTGGGCTTCCACCCCTCCTTCGCGCCCACCATTTTCCTGTACTGGATCGGGGGCCAGCTCACCCTGAACCTGGGCTTCTACCTATTCCAGGACGAGTGGCTCTCCCAGAAGGACTGGGATGACTTCTGCAAGAAGGTCCACGCCATGAAGGAAGAGGAGGTACACTGATATGCCGCAAAGTACAGTCGTCATTATCGTCATCTTCGCCGTCCTGATGATTGCCGTCTCCTTCGGCATCGGCATCTGGGCCAAGAAGAAGGCCAACTCCGCCCAGGCCTACTTCGGCGGCACGGCCATGTTCGGCCCGGTGGCCGTGGGCCTCAGCTCCATGGCGGGCATCGCCTCGGCCTTCGCCCTGGTGGGCGTGCCGGGCATCATCTACACCTCCGGCAACGCCATGACCTTCTGGATGCTCTCCGGCGCGGCCTTTGCCATGAGCTATATCATCCTGGGCAAAAAGGTGCGGGCCATGGCGGAGATTGCCCCCATCTCCAGCTTGGGCGACATCTGCGACGTGCGCTTCAACCACAACCGCTTTATCAAAGCCCTCATGTCCATCATCATCTGCCTGGGCTGCGTGGGCTACCTGGCGGCCCAGATCTCCGCCGGCTCCGCCCTCATCGCCCAGCTTGTGGACATTCCCCCCATCGTGGCGGGCTTCCTCATCTTCGGCCTACTGACCATCTACACCGCCCTCTCCGGCGAGGTGGGCGGCCTGTTGAGTCAGGCGTTCCAGGGCTTCATCATGGTGATGGCCGGACTGGTCCTCATCATCGCCTTCTTCGCCGTCACTGGTGGCTTCGGCAACGTACTCACCGCCGTCTCCGCCGTGCCGGAAATCACCGGGGCCAACGGCGTCACCAAGACTCTGGGCGCCGGCCTGCTGGACGCCTGGGGCACCATGCCCGGCGGCATTAGCCTGACCTGGATGCTCATCCCCATCCTGGGCTGCGTAGGCCAGCCCCAGGTCCTCACCCGGATGTATGCGGTGAAGAACCCCCGGGACCTGCCCAAGGCCGGGCTGGTCACCGCTGTCACCCACACCATCGTGGGCTTCCTGGCCGTGGTGGCCGCCTATGCCGCCCTCTACCTGGTGGCCACCGGCGCCATCGATCCCCTGGTGGCCGGCGACCGGGCCATCTACGCCTTCGCCGACTATCTGGGCATCTGGGCCCAGGTGCTGGTCTACTCCGCCGTCCTGGCCGCCGCCCTGTCCTCGGCCAGCATGTTCCTCACCTCGTCCTCCACCCTGATTTCCAAGGACCTGACCTCCGCCCTGGGCATCAAGATTGCCCCGGAGAAGCAGATCAACGTCTCCCGTATCTTCATGTTCGTCCTGGGCGCCATCTCCATCGTGGTGTCCATCTACTCCTCCGAGATGGTGGCGCTGCTGGGCACCTTCGGCTGGGGCACTCTGGTCTCCGGCACCTTCCCGGTGTTTGTGCTGGGCCTGCTGTGGGAGCGCTGCAACGAGAAGGGCGTCATGTGCGGCATCGCCGTGTCCTTCGCCTTCAACATCATCCCCTTCTTCGGCTTTGCCTTCCCCAGCGCCCTGCCCGGCTACTTCATCACCTCCGCCCTGGCGGTGGCCGTCACAGTTGTGGTATCCTTCCTCACCCCCAAGCAGGCCCTGTCCCCCAAGCTGGACGCGGTGCTCAAGCTGTGATACTCTGAACCTACCCATTCCCATGGCCTGAGGGTGGCGCTGGACGCCGCCCTCAGGCCCCCTCCCAAAACGGACAATATCAGGAGTGTGACAGCGTGAAAGGACTTCACGCTGTCCCGCGCAGGGACGATGCGCAAGGCGATACGCGGGCTGTGGCCCGCTCCCGCCCAATGCGCAAAAATCATCTTATCATTCCTCTGCTTCGCGTGATAAGATAGTCCCTCCATCCTCTCAATTTATGCCGACGCGAAGCGGCGGAATGGATGATTTATATGCCCAATGGATGGCTTGGCAATTATGCCTATTTCCGCGCCCGGCTGGACGCGCAGAAGGACGCGGTGGTGGACCTGGACACCGGCGTCCACTATACCTATGGCGACCTGGAGGACCGGGCCAACCGGCTGGCCCACGTGCTGGCCGGGTTCGGCGTGGGGAAGGGGGACCGGGTGGCCTTCCTGTCCCGGAACCGGGTGGAGCTCATCGACGGCTACTTCGCCACCGGCAAACTGGGGGCCATTCTGGTGCCCTACAACGCCCGCCTCTCCGCCCAGGAGCTGGGACAGCTCATGGCTAGCGAGACCCCCAAGGTCCTGTGCTACGAGGATGTCTTCGCGCAAAATGCCGCCGCCCTGGTGGGCAGCAGCCCTGTGGAGCACTTCGTGGTCCTGGGGGATACCCCCAATGGGGACCACCCCGCCTACGACGGCCTGCTGGCCCAGGCGGACAGCTCCTTCGTCTCCTGCGATACGCTGGAGCTGGAGGACATCCACCTCATCATCCACACTGGCGGCACCACCGGCCTGCCCAAGGGCGGCCTGGTCTCCCACCGCAGCGAGGTCTTCAACTCCTTCAACGAGATCTGCACCTGGAGCCTGGGCCACACCGACAGCGCCGTCATCCTCCTGCCCCTGTTCCACACCGGCGGCTGGAACCTGCTGACTCTGCCTCTGCTCCACGTGGGGGGCACCATCTACATCAACCGGACCTACGACCCCAAAGTGGCCCTGGAGGTCATCCAGCGGGAGAAGACCACCTGCCTCTTCGGCGCGGCCACCATCTTCCGCATGATGGTGGAGCAGCTGGAGTTCGCCGGGGCGGACCTGTCCAGCCTGCGGTGGATTATGGCCGGCGCTGCCCCCACCCCCATCAACATCATGGAGGAATTCTGGAGAAAGGGAATCAAGTTTGTCCTGGGCTATGGCATGACCGAGGCCGGGCCCAACAACCTGTCCACCCCCGCCCAGTTCGTGCCCCAGGACGTGGTGGAGGCCAAGTTCGCCTCCGTGGGCAAGCCCATGTACCTGTCCCTGGTGAAGCTCATCGACGACGACGGAAATGAAGTGACCACCGCAGACACCCCCGGCGAACTGCTGTGGAGCGGCCCCCAAATCTTCTCCGGCTACTGGGGCAATCCGGGCGAGACGGGCCAGACCCTGGTGGACGGCTGGGTCCACACCGGGGACATGGCCACCTTCGACGCAGACGGCTTCTACTACATCGTGGGCCGGAAGAAGAATATGTTCATCTCCGGCGGCGAGAACGTCTTCCCGCCCGAGATCGAGAGCGCCCTCTACGACCTGGACGCCGTGCGGGAGTGCTGCGTCTTCGGGGTCCCAGACGAGAAGTGGGGCGAGGTGGGCAAGGCCGTGGTCTCCCTGAAACCTGGCAAGACCGTCACCAAGGAGGAGATTTTGGCCACCCTCAACGGGAAGCTGGCCCGGTATAAAATTCCCCGCTACATCACCTTTGTGGATGACGTGCCCAAGAACAACGTGGGCAAGATCGTGGTCAAGCAGGTCACCGACCTGTACGGCGAACCCCGGGACTGAGGGGGCGGCGGCATGAACGAAACGACTGTGGGCATCCGCAGCATCGGCTGCTACGTGCCCGAGGGCATCCGGGACAGCGCCTGGATCGCCGACGCCGCCAGTATCCCGGAGCCGGTCATCCGGGAGAAGTTCGGCATCAAGCTCATCCACAAGGCGGGGCCGGAGGAGACCGTCTCCTCCATGGGCGTGGAGGCCGCCCGCCGGGCCTTGGGGGACCTCGACCCCAGGGAGCTGGACCTGGTGGTCTACTGCGGCAGCGAGTACAAGGACTACTACCTCTTCAACTGCGCCGCCGCCATCCAGTACGGCATCGGGGCGGTAAACGCCGCCGTGTTTGAGATCCACAACCTCTGCTCCGCCGGGGTGTGGGGCCTCAAGGTCCTCAAGGCCATGATGCTCCAGGACCCGGAGCTGAAGCACGTGCTGATGGTCTCCTCCTCCAAGGAGGGGGACCTCATCAACTACAAGGACTCGGACAGCCGGTTCATGTTCAACTTCGGCGACGGGGCGGCGGCGGTGCTGCTGGAGCGGGGCCTGCGGGAAAATGTGATATTAGAGAGCGCCATGATTGCCGACGGCCAGTTCGCCAGGGACATCTCCGTCCCCGGCGTGGGCTGTCAGAATTTTGCCAACTTCGATTCCATGGCCCCCGGCGACAAGTTTCTGAGGGTCATGGACGTCCAGAACATGAAGGAGCGGCTGGACCCCATCACCATGGGCAACTTCATCGCCGCCATTGCCAGGGCCGCTGACAAGAGCGGCTTCGGCAGGGACCACATCGACTACCTGGCCCCCATCTTCATGAAGCGCTCCATTCTCTCCCAGCTCCTGGGGGAGTTCGGCCTGGCCGAGGAGAACACCTTCGTTCTGGAGGAGTACGGCCACTGCCAGTCCGCCGACTGCTTCATCTCCCTGTGGGAGGGCGCCCGCCGGGGCAAGCTGAAGGCCGGGGACCGGGCGGTCCTGGTCTCCGCCGGCACGGGCTACACCTGGGCGGCCACCGGCATACAGTGGGGGCCCTGCGATGGATGAGCCTCTTTACCGGCCCTATGACGAGATTGCAGTGGGGGAGTCGGCGGAGCTGTCCGTGGTCCTCACCGAGGCCCAGGTGGACGCCTTCTCCGCCCTCATCGGGGATGTGGACTCCTTCCACGTCAGCGACGCGGCGGCGGCCCGGACGGTGTTCAGGAAGCGCATCTGCCACGGAGTCCATCTGCTGGCCTATGTGTCCGTGACCATTGGGCAGCGGCTGCCCGGCTTCGGCACCGTCTACTGCTCCCATACCTTCGAGTTCCACAGCCCGGTCTATCTGGGCCAGGGCATCACTGTGGCCGTCCGGGTGCTGGAAAAGCTGCCCCACCACCGGCTGCGGATGGAGACTGTCATCACCCGGGACGACGGCCGGCCGGTCCTTACCGGCCAGGCCGTGGTCAAGACTTATCGCTGAAAAGGAGTGAGGCACATGCAGGGAAAGACCATCACCGACCTGTCCTTAGGCGAGAGCGCCAGCACCTCCAAGACCATCAGCGAGGCCGACGTCTACCTCTTCGCCGGCATCACCGGCGACCTGAATCCCGCCCATATCAACGAGCAATACGCCGGGGAGACCCGGTTCGGCGGGCGGATCGCCCACGGAATGCTCTCGGCAGGGCTCATCTCCGCCGTCATCGGTATGCAGCTCCCCGGCCCCGGCACCATCTACATGGGCCAGAACCTGAAATTCCTGGCCCCCGTCCGCATTGGAGATACTGTCACCGCCACCGTCACCGTGCGGGAGCTGGACCCGGCGCGCAACCGGGCGGTGCTGGAGACGGTCTGCGAAAACCAGGAGGGCAAAAAGCTGATTGCCGGCCAGGCCTTGGTCATGCCCCGGCCAGTGCCGGCGGATTGCCCCGCCGCAGGATAGGGGAGAGTGGGAAACCGATGAATTTGGTACTGTTGGGCGCCCCAGGCGCGGGGAAGGGGACCCAGGCCGAGCGGCTCAGCCGCCGGCTGAACATCCCCGCCATCTCCACGGGGAATATGCTGCGGTCCGCCGTGGCGGAGGACAGCCCCCTGGGTCGGCAGGTCCAGCGGCTGATGGAGCGGGGGGAGCTGGTCCCAGACCGCCTGATTTTGGACCTGGTGCGGGAACGCATCGCCCAGGACGACTGTGTGGGCGGCTTCCTCCTGGACGGGGTGCCCCGGACCCGGCCCCAGGCCATGGGGCTGGCCGCCCGTGGCATCCGGGTGGACTTGGCCATCCTCCTGGAGGTGGAAGACGAGACGGTGGTGCGGCGGATGGAGGCGCGGAGAGTGTGCGGCAGCTGCGGCGCCAGCTATCACCTGACGGCCCGACCGCCCAAGATTTCAGGCGTCTGCGACCGATGCGGCAATCCCCTGGTCCGCCGAGCCGACGATGCGCCGGATACCGTACGCCGCCGGCTGGAACTCTATCACGAGGAAGCCCGGACCGTGGAGGATTTTTACCGGGAGAGGAATCTGCTCCGCCGCATTGGGCCGGGAAATACGCCGGAGGAAGTGGAGGCGTCGATCCTGGCAGCGACAGGTTTGACCGGGCGGGCAAGTTCCGCCGTATCCGCCTGAACCCATCCCGCGGGGGACGGCGGACAGCCCAAATAGCGTGTATACAAGCAGCAGGCGGCCCGTGTACCGAACCGGTACACGGGCC
>UQGJ01000049.1 GCA_900540545.1 uncultured Eubacteriales bacterium | reverse complement strand
TTTCCGTCCTCTTTCTCAAATGAGAAAGAGGACCCCCGCGCGGGAGCGCCGCCCTCGGAGGGGAGGGAATCCTGACGCAAAAAAGCGCGGTACGAGTTTCCTCGTACCGCGCTTTTCTTGCGTCTCTTACGGCTGCTTGCCGATGTAGGCCAGGATGCCGCCGTCCACGTACAGGACGTGGCCGTTGACGAAGTTGCTGGCGTCGCTGGCCAGGAAGACCGCGGGGCCCATCAGGTCCTCCGCCTCGCCCCAGCGGGCGGCAGGGGTCTTGGCGATGATGAACTGGTCGAAGGGGTGGCGGGAGCCGTCGGCCTGGGGCTCCCGGAGGGGGGCGGTCTGGGGGGTGGCGATATAGCCGGGGCCGATGCCGTTGCACTGGATGTTATGCTCGCCGTACTCGGAGCAGATGTTCCGGGTGAGCATCTTCAGGCCGCCCTTGGCGGCGGCGTAGGCGGAGACGGTCTCCCGGCCCAGCTCGCTCATCATGGAGCAGATGTTGATGATCTTGCCGTGGCCCTTCTTCATCATGCCGGGAATCACGGCCTTGGAGACGATGAAGGGGGCGTTCAGGTCCACGTCGATGACCTGGCGGAACTGCTCGGCGGTCATGTCCAGCATGGGGATGCGCTTGATGATGCCGGCGTTGTTCACCAGGATGTCGATGACGCCGACCTCCCGCTCGATCTGGGCCACCATGGCCTGGACCTGATGTTCGTCGGTGACGTCGCAGACGTAGCCGTGGGCGGCGATGCCCTGCTCCTTGTAAGCGGCCATGCCCTTTTCCACCAGCTCGGCCTTGATGTCGTTGAACACGATGGTGGCCCCCGCGGCGGCATAGGCCGTGGCGATGGCGAAGCCGATGCCGTAGCTGGCGCCGGTGACCAGGGCGATCTTGCCCTTCAGAGAAAATTGGTTGAGAATATCCATATAGTGCTCCTTTCAGCCAAACGGGTATGGCGCGCCGAGTCGTCGCGCCCCACACCTGCAAACGGATGGGACCTGTGGGCCCCGACGACTCGGCGGGGCCGTCCGATTGTTACCGCAGCTCGGTGGTGGGGATGACGTCCATGTCGTCGAAGGCCTGGTTTTCGCCGCCCATGGCCCAGATGAAGGTGTAGTTGCTGGTGCCCGCCCCGGCGTGGATGGACCAGGAGGGGCTAATCACGGCCTGCTCGTTCTGCATGACGATGTGCCGGGTCTCGCTCCCCTCGCCCATCATGTGGAACACCACATTGTCGGCGGGGACCTCGAAGTACATATAGACCTCCATGCGGCGCTCATGGGTGTGGGCGGGCATGGTGTTCCACACGCTGCCAGGCTCCAGCACGGTCATACCCATGGAGAGCTGGCAGGTTTTCAGCACGTCGGGGTGGATGAACTGGTTGATGACCCGCTTGTTGGAGGTCTCCATGGCCCCAAGGGGCTTCTTGGCCGCGTCCTCGATCTTGATGAGGCGGGTCTCGTAGGAGCAGTGGGCGGGGGCGGAGACCATGTAAAACTTGGCGGGCTTGGCGGCGTCGGCGCTGGAGAAGAACACCTTTTCCGCGCCCCGGGTGATGTACAGGCAGTCCTTGTAGCCCAGCTCGTAGGGCTTGCCGTCCACGGTGATGGTGCCGGCCCCGCCGATGTTGAAGATGCCGATCTCCCGGCGTTCCAGGAAGTAGTGGGTGCCGAAGTTGGCCCACACGTCAATGCCCTTGTCAATGGAGACGGTCTCCTGTACGGGCATACAGCCCAGGGTGACCATGCGGTCCACATGGGAGTAGACGGCCACCACCTCGTCGGCCCGGTAGAGGTCCTCGATGAGGAATTCCTTCCGCACCTCCTCGGTGGTGTAGCGCTTGAAGTCCCTCTGGTTGGCGGAATAACGGATGTCCATAGGTATCTCTCCTTTCAATTTACACAAAATCTTTCCGCATGGGGGTGAAGAAGTCCACCAGGACCCCCTCCTCCAGGCAGACGCAGCCGTGCTCGATGCCGTGCTGCTTCAAAAGGGTATCCCCTTGTTTGACCACATGCTTTTCCTCGCCGATGGTGAACTCAAAGGCCCCCTGGGCCACGTAGGTGATCTGGGTGTGGGGGTGGGTGTGGAGCTTGCCCACAGCCCCGGTCTGGAACCGGTTCTCCACGCACATCATTTCCTCGCAGTAGGCCAGCACCTTGCGGACCACGCCGGGGTCGGCGGGGCTGCCCTCTATCCCGTCGTTAAAGACCCATTTCTGTCCAAGTTCCGGGTGTTTCATACAGGCTCCTCCGTTCTACGTAAACGTTTACTCTATTATAATAGTCCCAAGGCGGCTTGTCAATCGTTCATCCGCAATTTTCCAGGCCATCCTGAAAAATAAGAACCTTTTGCCGTCCTTTACCGTTTACGTAAAAAAGAGAAAATGATTTGACATACGTCCGCGGGTGTCTTATGATGATAAAAAGTACGCATACGAAGGAGGGGGGCCTATGTCCAGCGAGCGGCCTACGCTGAAGGACATCGCCAACACCCTGGGGGTCAGCACCACCACGGTCCACCGGGCCCTTCAGGGCAAGGAGGGCGTCAGCGACGAGACCGGGGCGGAGATCCGCCGCCTGGCGGCGGAGATGGGCTACCGGGCCAACTACATGGCCTCGGCCCTGAAGCGCCGGGTCCTGCGGCTGGCCATCGTCTTTCCCGAACCCTCCCAGGAAAACCAGTACTATTACCGCAGCCTCTGGCAGGGGGCGCGGCAGTTCTTTCAGGAGAACCGGGAATTCTTCGTGGAGCCGGTGGAGTTCCCCTATCCCCTGGCCCCCGGCGCCCACGGGGCCGTCCTCAAGGAGCTGTATCTGGACCACCTGGACGGGCTGGACGGCCTGCTCACCTTGGCGGTGGACCACGGCCAGTCGGCCTATTTTTTGGAGAAGCTCTCCCACCACGGCGTCCCCATCGCCCTGGTGGGGGCCGACCTGTACCGGGACCTGCGGCTGTGCTGCGTCAAGGCCCAGGACGAGCTGGCGGGGACGCTGGCCGCGGAGCTGCTGTACAGCTTCCGCCCCGGCCCCTTCCAGGATGAGGTCATCCTCACGGGGAACCCGGTGGGCAGCTTTTCCATGGTGGACCAGGCCCGGAACGTGTCCGGCTTCGAGGCCGCCTTCCGCACCCACGCCCCCGGCGCAAGGCTCCTCACCGCCTACGACCCCGACGTGGAGCGCTCCGGCAGGGACCTGCGCCGCCTGCTCACAGACCACCCCGACGTCTGCGCCGTCTACTCGGTCAGCGCCCGGCACACGGTCATGGCCTGTCAGGTCCTGGCGGACCTGGGGCTGTCCGGGCGGGTCAAGCTCATCGGCAACGACCGCTTTCCCGAGAGCGTGGCGGCCCTGAAGGCCGGGGTGCTGACGGCGGTCATCGACAAAAAGGTGCCCCAGCAGAGCTTCCGGGCGGCCCGGCTCCTGTTCGACTATGTGCTCAAGGGGGAGGCCCCCCCTCCCGCCGCCGTCTCCGTCCGCCCCACCATTCTGCTGCGGGGCAACGCGGAGGCGTAAGCGGTTCGGTTTGGAAGAACGAAAATAGGCGAAAAGCGGCGTGGACGATGGGTCGTCCACGCCGCTTCCCGTTCATTTGAAGTAGTGGGGGTACTGCTCCCGGATGGTCTTTTCTGCCACCCGGTAGCGGTCCAGATGCTCGGTCATGCGCTGACGGGCCAGGACGGGGTCCTGGGCGGCGATGGCGTCCACGATAGCCATGTGGTCGGAGACCACGCTGGCGCTGGTCACCGCCGACCAGGTGATGTTGCGCACCCGGTCGAAGTGGATGGCGATGTTGCGCATCAGGGTGAACACCTGGAGCTTCTGGGCAATCTCGAACAGGGTCCGGTGGAACTGGTTGTCCAGCTCCAGCAGCATGGCGTCGGTGTCGTGGCTCTCCACATAGAAGGCCAGGAGCTTCACGTTCTCCCGCAGCTTCTCCACGTCGTCGGGGGTGGCCATGGCGCAGTCCAGCTCCACCACGGCGCACTCCAGCACCTTGCGCATGAACTGGGACTCCTCCACCAGGGTGTAGTCGATGAGGGCCACGGCGCTCCCCTTCTGGGGATAGATCTCCACGATCTTCACCTTGGACAGCTCGATGAGCGCCTCCCGCACCGGGGTGCGGGACAGGCCCATCTCGGCGGCCAGCTCGTTTTCACTGACCATGCTGCCGGGGGCCAGCTCCAGGCGGATGATATTGTCCTTGAGCGTGCGCAGGGCGTAATCCCTGCCGCTCTCTCTGGGCAACCGTGTGGTGAGATACATTCCTCCGCCTCCAGTCAGTTCTTTCCCTCAGCATACAGGACAGAGTCCGGCGCGTCAAGTACTAGTATGCTAGTTTTTTACATAGCGTTGCAGGGTGGCCCGGACGGCGCCGGGGCCGGCCAGCATCTCCTTCACCATGCCCTCGATCTTCTCCCCCAGGCCCAGGGCCACCAGGTCGGAGCCAAAGAGCATGGGGTTGGAGAGGATGGGGGCCAGCTTGCCCTCCGCGCTGGCGGGGTCGCCCAGCTTCACGCCGGACAGCTGGCCCTGAAGGGTCTCCAGCATGGGGTCGCTGCTGCAAGCCATGGCCGCGCCCTGGTCGTCCACGCCCAGAAGGTAGCGCAGCCAGCCCGCGATGGCCAGGGGGATGTAGGTCAGGGCCTTCACGTCCAGGTCGGGGCGCTGGACGTAGCTCTTGATGGTCTCGCCGAAGCGGATGGGCACCTTCTGGCTGGTGTCGGTGGCGATGCGCTGGGGCGCGTCGGGGATGAAGGGGTTGGGCAGGCGCTGCTCCACCACCTCTTTGATGAAGGCCATGGGGCTCAGAATCTTGGGGTCCACCACCACGGGCATGCCCTCGTCGTAGCCGATGCGCTCCACCAGAGCCTTCAGCTCCGGGTCCTTCATCTCGGCGGCGATGGACTCATAGCCCAGCAGGCACCCGTACACGGCCAGGGTGGTGTGCAGGGGGTTGAGGCAGGTGGTGACCTTCATCCGCTCGGTGTCGTTGACGGTCTGCCGGTCGGTCAGGTAGACCCCGGCCTTTTCCAGGGGCGGACGGCCGTTAGGGAAGCGGTCCTCCACCACCAGATACTCCGGCACCTCGGCGTTGACGAAGGGGGCGATGAAGGTGTTCTTGGAGGTGACCACGGGGGCCATATCCTCGATGCCCGCCTGGGCCAGGGCCTCCTCCACCACCTTGGCGGGGCGGGGGGTGATCTTGTCGATCATGGACCAGGGGAAGGAGACCTTGCCCTCGTCCCCCACCCAGGCCAGGAAGTCGTCGCCCACGAAGCCGTTCTCATGCCACTTCTGGGCCACGGTCATGACGCTGGCGCGCAGCTTCTCGCCGTTGTGGGAGCAGTTGTCCATGCTCACCACGGCCAGGGGGGCGGCGCCGTGCTTATACCGCTCCAGCAGCAGGGCGCACACCAGGCTCATAGCGTGGGTGCACTGCTCCGGCCCGCCGGTGAAGTCGGCTTCCACAAAGGGGAAGAACTTCCCCTCCATGTTGGTCAGGGCGTAGCCCTTCTCGGTGATGGTGAAGCTCACCATCTGGAGGGAGGGGCTGCGGAAGATGGCCTTGAGGCGCTCCATGTCCTCCGGGTGGGCGTACCCCGCCCGAAGGCCCTTGGCGATGGAGCTGACCACCTCTTTGTCCATGGTCCCGTCGGGCTTGAGGGCCACCAGCAGGGTCATGGCGTCGCAGGGGTCGTAGATTTTGTCGATGATGTCGTAGTCAAAGGTGTCGGCGGCCACGATGCCGCCCTTCACCAGGCCCTGTTCCAGCAGGGACTGCTGGAGCCGGGCGATGAAGCCCCGGAAGATGTTGCCCGCGCCGAAGTGGACCCAGGTGGGGTTGGCTTCGGTCTCGGCGCACATGGCCTTCCAGTCGTAGCCGGGCAGCTTCACGCCGGCCTGTTCCCAGGCCGCGCGGTCCTGAATGCCCTGATAGCTGAGTTTCATACAGTGGTCCTCCTTACTTGGAAGACATCTTGCCGATGGCTTCCCACAGGCCGTTGAGGTAGGTGGCGCCCAGGGCACGGTCGTAGAGGCCGTAGCCGGGGCGGCCGGTCTCGTTCCAGATCATCCGGCCGTGGTCGGGGCGGATGTAGGTGTCCGGGCAGGTGTCGTAGATGGCCTTCATGATGGCGAACATATCCAGGTCGCCGGTGGAGGACAGGTGGGCGGCCTCCCGGAACTTGCGGTGGCCCAGGTACTTCACGTTGCGCACGTGCATGGCCCCGATGCGGCCCATCTCGCCGAAGTGGCGGATGATGGCCGGGATGTCATTCTCCGGGTTGGAGCCCAGGGAGCCGGTGCACAGGCAGACGGTGTTGCAGGGGGAGTCGTGGAGCTTGACGATCTTGTCGTAGTCCTCCTGGCTGTGGGCGATGCGGGGCAGGCCGAATACGGGCCACGCCGGGTCGTCCGGGTGGCAGGCCATGACCACGCCGCACTCCTCGCACACGGGGATGACGGCGTCCAGGAAATACTTGTAGTTGGCCCGCAGGTCGTCGGGGGTGATGGTCTTGTAGTGCTCCAGGGTGGTCTCCAGCTCGGCCAGCCGCTCGGGCTCCCAGCCGGGGAGGGAGAAGCCGTTGCAATTATCAATGGTGCTGCGGACCAGGTCGATGGGGGTCATTTCCCCCAGCTCGGCCTCGTCGAAGTACAGGCTGTTGGACCCGTCCTCGGGGATGACCCGGGCCAGGTCGGTGCGCAGCCAATCGAACACGGGCATGAAGTTGTAGATGATGACCTTCACGCCGTACTTGGCCAGATTGCGGATGGTGGTGATGTAGTTGGCGATGTACCCGTCCCGGGTGGGCAGGCCCATCTTGATGTCCTCGTGGACGTTCACCGACTCGATGACCTCGCACTCCAGCCCGGCGGCGTGGACCTCGTCGATATAGGCCTTGATCTCGTCCTCGGTCCAGACCTCGCCCGCGGGCTTGTAATCCAGAAAGCCCATGATGCCGGTCATGCCGGGGATCTGCTTGATCTGGCTCAGGGTGACGTTGTCACTCTTGGAGCCGTACCAGCGGAATGTCATTTTCATATGGAAATTCCTCCTGTGAGGTAAGCCTTATTTGGCAAACAGGTTGGGCAGCAGCAGGCTGATCTGGGGCACGAAGGTGACCAGCAGCAGGGTGATGATCATGCACAGATAGAAGGGCAGGGTGGCCTTGACCACCTTTTCCATGGGCTCCTTGGCCACAGCGGAGCCGATGAACAGCACGGCGCCCACGGGGGGAGTCAGCAGGCCGATGCCGCAGTTCAGGATGACCATGATGCCGAACTGGATGGGATCCAGGCCGATGGCGGTGGCGATGGGCAGCAGGATGGGGGTGGCGATGAGGATGATGGGGGCCATGTCCATGATGCAGCCCAGCACCAGCAGGATCACGTTCAGCAGCAGGGCCAGGATGATGGGATTGTCGGTGATGGTGGTGATAGCCTGGGCTGCCAGATCGGGCACGTGGAGGGTGGTCAGGCAGTAGCCGAAGATGCTGGAGGTGGCGATGAGGATCAGCACGATGGACAGGGTGTCCACGCAGCTGCCCAGCTCGCGCCACACGCCCTTCCAGTCCAGGCCCTTGTAGATAAAGACCGAGACGACCAGGGAGTAGATGACGGCGATGGCGGCGGACTCGGTGGCGGTGAACACGCCGCCCACCACGCCGACCACCACGATGATAACGGCGGCCAGGGCCCAGAAGGAGGTGCCCAGCTGGCGGAAGAAGTTGCCGATCTTGAACGGGTCGCCCTTGGGGTAGTTGCGCTTGACGGAGATGATGTAGGAGCCGATCATCAGGCTGACGGCCAGCACGGCGGCGGGGAGGTAGCCGGCCAGGAAGAGGCTGCCCACGGAGATGCCGCCGGCGGTGGTGGCGTAGATGACCATGTTATGGCTGGGGGGCACCAGCAGGCCCTCGCAGGAGGAGGTGATGGTGACGGCGGTGGAGAAGTCGGGGTCGTAGCCCTGGTCCACCATCATGGGGATCATGATGGAGCCCAGGGAGGCGGTGTCGGCCGCGGCGGAGCCAGAGATGCCGCCGAAGAAGTAGGAGGCCACGATGTTGACCATGGCCAGGCCGCCCCGCATCCAGCCCACGCAGGCGTTGGCCAGGGCGATGAGCTTCTCCGAGATACCGCCGGAGCCCATGAGCACGCCCATGGTGATAAAGAAGGGCACGGCCATCAGAGAGAAGGAGCTGATGCCCTTGACCATCTGACGGCAGACCGCGATAAGCTCCTGGCCCTGGACCATCAGGCAGAGGATGGAGGACAGGGCCACGGCGTAGGCGATGGGGAAGCGCAGGAGGATCATAACCAGGAAGCCGACCAGCAGCACAACGATTGCCAAAGTTTGGGTCTCCATTATGCCTCCACCTCCTCTTTCACAAAGAATGCTTTGATGTGGTTATAGATGGCTTCCAGCTCAAAGATGACCATGGCCACGCCGGCCAGGGGCACCGGGAAGTACATCCAGAACTTGGAGAGCCAGGGCATGGACACGTAGGTGGCGCGGGCGCCCAGGGTGTTGCAGTAGTTCATGCCCACCACGATCATAACGAAAGCCAGGGCCATCACGCACGCATCAGCCAGGATGTCCAGGGTCTTCAACAGGCCCTTGGGAAGATAGCGGTCAAAGGCGGTCATGCGGATGTGGGCCCCCCGGCGGATAGCCAGCGCGGCGGACAACACCGCCATGTAGCTCATGAGAGTCAGAACCACTTCCTCACTCCAGGAGGGGTCGGGGATGAACGGGATGTAGCGGCCGCAGACGGCCATGGTCACGATCAGGATGTCGGCGATCAGCAAGATCTTACAGACGAACAACACGATCTTGTAGGTGATGTCGTACGCCGGCTTGATCTTGTCCAGGGTTTGAAAAATGCTCGGCATATCAGGCTCTCCCTTCTCTTGAAAATTTATGAGAAAGCGAGGGCGCAGGGGGCAACCCCCCGCGCCCTCGCTTGTCACCATTATGTATGGCAGAGGCGGATACTTACTTCAGGGCCTTGATCTGAGCGTACAAATCGGCCTGGCTGGCGGTGTTCTCCTCAATGACCTTGGCGCAGGCTTCCTGCCAGGGGGCCAGATCGGTGACCTCGACCACGTTGCAGCCCTCGTCCTTCAGCTCCTGCAGGACCTTGTCCTCGGCGCCCTGGGACAGCTCGGCGTTGAAGGCCTGAGTGGCCTTGCCGGCGGCCATGATGACCTTCTGCTGGTTCTCGGTCAGCTTGGCCCAAGCAGTGTCGGTGATGACGGCCTGGATGGCGCCCAGAGTGTGGCCGTCCAGGATCAGGTTGTTGGCGACCTCGGGGAAGGCGTTGGACTTGTAGTTGGCGATGGGCTGCTCGGCGCCGTCAACCACGCCGGTGGACAGGGCGGAGTACAGCTCGCCGAAGGAGACGACCGTGGGGGAAGCGCCCAGGCCCTCGACCAGACCGTTCATGATGGGGTCGTTGGACACGCGGAGCTTCATGCCCTTCAGGTCCTCAATGCTGTTCACGGGGTCCTTGGTGAAGAAGTGACGGAAGCCCTCTTCGCCGTAGAAGATGCCGCGCAGGGGGAGGTCGATGGTCTGGGGCTCGTTCAGGAACTCCTGGGCCAGATCGCTGTTGGCGAAGTTCCAGAAGTGCTCGCGGCTCTCGAAGGTGAAGGGGATGGAGAGCAGCATGGACTTCTGAGCGCCGTAGCTGTTCAGAGCGAAAGCGGAGATACGGGAGATGTCAACGGAGGTCTCGCCGCCCAGCATGCCGTCCAGCACGTCGTTCTCGGAGCCCAGAACGCCGGAAGCCTGGATGTCGATGGTGATGGAGCCGCCGGACAGGGTCTCGACCTGCTTCTTGAACTCGGAAGCGGTCTGGCCCACGATGGTGTCCAGGGGGTTGACCTCGGCGTAGACCAGGGTCACCTTGGGGTCGTTGGCCACGTCGCCGAACTCGCCGGTGGCCTCGGGGGCGGTGGTCTCGGGAGCCTTGGTGTCGGTGACAGGAGCATTGGTCTCGGGGGCCTTGGTCTCGGCGGTGGTGGTGCTGCAGGCGGCCAGGCTCAGGGCCATGGTGGAAGCCAGCAGCAGAGAGAGCAGTTTCTTCTTCATCTTTGTGTTTCCTCCTTTTAATTTCAGGGGCTTTGCGGAGCATTTGGCGCGTCCTGCGCCTTAACATGGTCTTAATGTACCATATCCCGCGGCTTTTGTCCACTAGTATACTAGTAAAAAAGCGAGGGCCATTTTTGTCTAAAACGCCAAAAGCCCTCTGTCCCCCTTGCTATTTTATATTTTAATTGTAAAATAGAGGCCAAGCATTTTCCGTTCCCGCCCCCCGCCGCCGTCAATTTTCCGGTGCTTTCACCGTCTGGAGGTCGCTGTCCTTGAATGATACCATCACCGTCCACGTGGAGATGGACTACAAAACCTTCCGCTCCTTCGCCTGGTTCGACGCCTTCTCCCGCCAGAAGCGCTGGCGCTCCCCCGCCCTCTTCGCCGCCATCCTGCTGGCCTTCGCCGCCGTCTGCTTCCTGATGCAGGGCCGGGCGGAGCAGGCCGCCCTGCTGGGCGGGGTCCTCACCGCCGTGGGGGTCATCCTGCCCCTGGGGTACCTGCTGCAGTTCTGCGTCACCCTCCGGGACCAGGTCAAGAAGTTCGGCCTGTCCGAGCCCAAGGAGGTCTACTCCCTGACTTTTTCCCCAGAGCACGTCCTGATCACCAACGGCAAGGAGGAGAACGCCCTGGCCTGGGACAGCATCTTCGCCGCCTACCGCCGGAAGGGCTGCATCTACCTCTACGCCGCCGCCAACAAAGCCTTCCTGCTCCCTGAGGACCAAATCCCCGGCGGGGGCGACGGCCTGTGGGCCATGCTGGAGGGACACATGGCCCCCGAGCGCCTGTTCTCCAGAGGCTGAGACCGCCTTTGGACGCTTCCTCGGACTAAAACGTTTGCCCTCGGGCCGGATTTATTGCAGAGTGCACAAAATCCGGCCCGAATTTTTTATGTTTTCCCCGCTTGTTTTCTAGTATACAAGTATTATAATAAGAACTATCCTAGAACCATATCTACCATCAGGAGGAGAATAGTATGAACGAAGTATTACAGCGCGTCTACGAGATCGGCATCGTCCCTGTCATCGCCATCGACGACCCGGCCAAGGCGGTGCCCCTGGCCAAGGCCCTGGTGGCGGGCGGCCTGCCCGTGGCGGAGGTCACCTTCCGCACCGCCGCCGCCGAGGAGGCCATCCGCGCCATTGTCAAGGAGGTCCCGGAGATGCTGGTGGGCGCCGGCACCGTCCTCACCACCGAGCAGGCCGACCGGGCCCTGGACGCGGGCTGCAAGTTCATCGTCAGCCCCGGCTTCAACCCCGACATGGTGAAGTACGTCCTGTCCAAGGGCGGCCTGATGCTCCCCGGCACCGCCACCCCCGGCGAGATGGAGCAGGCCATGGCCCTGGGCCTGGACGTAGTCAAGTTCTTCCCCGCCGAGCAGAACGGCGGCATCGCCAAGCTCAAGGCGGTGGCCGGCCCCTACAAGAACCTGAAGTGGATGCCCACCGGCGGCGTCACCACCAAGAACCTCAACGACTATCTCTCCTTTGACCAGATCGTGGCCTGCGGCGGCACCTGGATGGTGAAGAAGGACCTCATCGACGGCGAGAAATGGGACGAGATCACCAACATCTGCCAGGAGGCCGTGAAGACCATGCTGGGCTTCACCCTCCACCACGTGGGCATCCCCTGCGGCGACGCCGCCGGCGCGGCGGACACCGCCAAGGCCATCTGCGGCCTGTTCGGCTTCCCTTACAAGGAGGGCAACTCCTCCGACTTCGCCATGCCCGGCGTGGAGTGCTGCAAGGTCCCCTTCCCCGGTGAGCGGGGCCACATCGCCATTGGCACCTATAACGTGGACCGGGCCATGTACCACCTGGGCCGCCAGGGCGTGAAGTTCCTGGAGGACACCCGCAAGACCGACCCCAAGGGCAAGACCAAGGCCATCTACATCGACGGCGATTTCAGCGGGTTCGCCATCCATCTGGTGCAGCGGTAAGGACTTCCAAGGGGGACTTTGTCCCCCCTGGATACGCGGCTTCGCCGCGATACCCCCCTCGCCTTTGCACAGCAAAGGCGGTTGTGGCCGCCACGGCCACAAGCAGAGGTGTCCTGCGAAGGCGCATGTCCTTCTTCGGACGAATCCGATTTTATTGCCGCCTTCGGCGGAAACTCTGTGAGACTTTTATTTTATAGGAGGATACATATCATGGGTAAAGTAATCACCTTCGGCGAGCTGATGATCCGGCTCCAGCCTTACAACTACGAGCGCTTCGTCCAGGCCGACCACCTGGAGTTCACCTTCGGCGGCGGCGAGGCCAACGTGGCCGTCTCCCTGGCCAACTACGGCCTGGACGCCGCCTACGTCACCAAGCTCCCCGCCCACGCCATCGGCCAGGCCGCCGTCAACTCCCTGCGCCGCTACGGCGTGGACACCAGCCTCATCACCCGGGGCGGCGACCGCGTGGGCATCTACTTCAATGAGAAGGGCGCCTCCCAGCGGGGCAGCGTGTGCATCTACGACCGCGCCCACTCCGCCATCCAGGAGGCCACCAGCGCCGACTTCGACTGGGACAAGATTTTTGACGGCGCCGACTGGTTCCACTTCACCGGCATCACCCCGGCCCTGGGCCCCAACGTCGTTGAAATCTGCAAGGAGGCCTGCAAGGCCGCCAAGGCCAAGGGCGTGAAGATCTCCTGCGACCTGAACTACCGCGGCAAGCTGTGGACCCGCGACCAGGCCCGGGCCGCCATGACCGACCTGTGCCAGTACGTGGACGTGTGCATCTCCAACGAGGAGGACGCCAAGGACGTGTTCGGCATCGAGGCTGAGTCCACCGACATCTACGCCGGTGAGATCAACCGGGAGGGCTACAAGTCCGTGGCCAAGCAGCTGGCCGACAAGTTCGGCTTCGAGAAGGTGGCCATCACCCTCCGCGAGTCCCACTCCGCCTTCGACAACGGCTGGAGCGCCATGCTCTACGACGTGAAGAGCGGCGAGTACTGCTTCTCCAAGAAGTACGACCTGCACATCATCGACCGCGTGGGCGGCGGCGACAGCTTCGGCGGCGGCCTCATCTACTCCCTGCTCACCGGCAAGACCACCCAGGAGGCGGTGGAGTTCGCCGTGGCGGCCTCCGCCCTGAAGCACTCCATCGAGGGCGACTACAACATGGTCACCGTGGCCGAGGTGGAGAAGCTGGCCGGCGGCGACGGCTCCGGGCGCATCCAGCGGTAAAAGCGCCGGATGAGGGGAAGGCTGATTCAACCGCACGCTCTCGTTTCGAGGGCGTTCCCCTCATCAGTCTGGCCGTTCCGGCCAGCCAGCTTCCCCCAGGGGAAGCCTGTCCCCTTTTCATTCTTTTCCGGGGAGGTACGTCAATGGAACACTTCAACCCTCTGCTGCGGGACGCCAGCCCACAGAAGTTCATCACCGTGGGCGAGATCATGCTGCGGCTGACGCCGCCCAACTACGATAAGATCCGGGTGGCTACCACCTTCGAGGCCAGCTACGGCGGCAGCGAGGCCAACATCGCCCTGGCCCTGGCAAACCTGGGCATCGACTCCACCTTTTTCAGCGTGGTGCCCAACAACAGCCTGGGCAAGAGCGCCATCCGCATGCTGCGCAGCAACGACGTCCACTGCACCCCCATGATTTTGAGCACCCCCCAGGAGACCCCCACCCACCGGCTGGGGACCTACTACCTGGAGACCGGCTACGGTACCCGCCCCAGCAAGGTTACATATGACCGCAAGCACAGCGCCATCACCGAGTTCGACTTCACCCAGGTGGACCTGGACGCCCTGCTGGAGGGCTTCGACTGGCTCCACATGAGCGGCATCACCCCCGCCCTCTCCCCCAGCTGCCGCCAGCTCACCCTGGACTGCCTGAAGGCCGCCCGGGCCAAGGGCATGACCATCAGCTTCGACGGCAACTTCCGCTCCGCCCTGTGGACCTGGGAGGAGGCCCGGGACTTCTGCACCCAGTGCCTGCCCTACGTGGACGTGCTGCTGGGCATCGAGCCCTACCACCTGTGGAAGGACGAGGACGACCACAGCCAGGGCGACTGGAAGGACGGAGTCCCCCTCCAGCCCAGCTACGAGCAGCAGGACGAGGTGTTCCAGCGCTTTCTGGAGCGCTACCCCAACCTCAAGTGCATCGCCCGCCACGTGCGCTATGTCCACTCTGGCAGCGAGAACAGCCTGATGGCCTACATGTGGTACCAGGGCCATACCTTCGAGAGCAAGCTGTTCACCTTCAACATCCTGGACCGAGTGGGGGGCGGCGACGCCTTCGCCAGCGGTCTGATCTACGCCATGATGCACGGCTACAAGCCCATGGACATCGTCAATTTCGCGGTGGCCAGCAGCGTCATCAAGCACACCATCCACGGCGACGGCAACATCACCGACGACGTGGACAGCATCCGCAACCTGATGAACATGAACTACGACATCAAGCGGTAACCGCTTAGGAAAGGAAGCAATGCGATGAAAGCCTTTATGGACAAGGATTTCCTGCTGGAGACCGAGACCGCCAAGCACCTCTTCCACGACTACGCCGAGGCCATGCCCCTGGTGGACTACCACTGCCACATCTCCCCCAAGGAGATTTACGAGAACCGCCGCTTCAACGACCTGGTGGAGGTCTGGCTGGGCGGCAAGCAGCCCGACGGCAGCTACTTCGGCGACCACTACAAGTGGCGCGTCATGCGCTCCAACGGGGTCAGCGAGGACTACATCACCGGCGACAAGCCCGGCCCCGAGCGGCTGAAGAAGTTTGCCGAGAGCGTGGAGATGGCCATCGGCAACCCCATGTGCCACTGGTGCAACCTGGAGCTGCGCAAGTTCTTCGGCTACGAGGGCCACTTCTCCCCCGAGACCAGCGACGAGATCTTCGCCAAGACCGCCGAGATGCTCAAAACCGACCCCAAGCTCACCGTCCGGGGCATGATCGAGCAGTCCAACGTGGCCTTCATCGGCACCACCGACGACCCCACCGACACCCTGGAGTGGCATGAGAAGATCGCCGCCGACCCCACCATCAAGTTCAAGGTCTGCCCCTCCTTCCGCCCCGACAAGGCCATCAACATCACCAAGGCCGGCTTCGCCGACTACATGGCCGCCCTGGCCAAGAGCGTGGGCAAGACCGAGCTGACCAGCGCCCAGGCCGTCTGCGACGCCCTGGTGGAGCGCCTGGAGTTCTTCGCCAAGCTGGGCTGCCGGGCCAGCGACCACGGCCTGGACTACATCCCCTTCCGGGCCTGCACCATGGCCGAGGCCGACGCCGCCTACCGCAAGGCCATGGCGGGCGAGGCCCTCACCGTCGAGGAGGCCGAGGGCTACCAGACCACCATCCTCTCCTGCCTGGGCAAGGCCTATCACCGCCTGGGCATCGTGATGCAGCTGCACTACTCCTGCCTCCGCAACGTCAACGAGCGGACCTTCGCCGCCATGGGCCCCGACACCGGCTTCGACATGATCGCCCAGAACACCTGCGGCGGCAGCATCGCCCAGCTCCTGTCCTCCCTGGACATGACCGGCGAGTGCCCCAAGACCATCCTCTACTCCCTGAACCCCGCCGACAATGAGCAGCTGGGCACCATGCTGGGCTGCTTCCAGGGCACCGAGGTCCCCGGCAAGATCCAGCACGGCTCCGCCTGGTGGTTCAACGACACCAAGAGCGGCATGGAGGACCAGATGATCTCCCTGGCGAACCTGGGGCTGCTGGGCAACTTCGTGGGCATGCTCACCGACTCCCGCTCCTTCCTGTCCTACGCCCGCCACGACTACTTCCGCCGCATCCTCTGCAACCTCATCGGCAAGTGGGTGGAGAACGGCGAGTACCCCAACGACGAGAAGGCCCTCAAGAAAATCGTGGAGGGCATCTGCTACACCAACGCGGCGCGGTATTTCGAGCTGTAAGATGCGCTCCCGCGCGGGGACGGGGTTAGGAGCGCTCCCCCTCCGGGGGCAGGGTTCTTTTCTTGAAAAGAACCCTGGGAAGAAACAACCAGGGCCTGCGGGCCCTGGACCTAAGAGCGGCGCCAACGGAGCTTTGCAGTTGAGACCGGCTTGTGGTAACCAGTCTGCCTTTCCGCGTCTGCCCCGGCCATTACGGCCTAATCTGCGGTCATTCACCCCTCATGCGCTGGCGCGGTGCGCCTGGCATGGCGATTCCCGGCAAGGCGGGTGCGCGATGGCGGGCGGCTGATAGCCGCCCCTACAAGGGCCTGTCTGCGTTCCCCGTCCCGCCCGCGGGCGTCATTCTGCATTCTGCATTCTTCATTCTTAATTATTAAGGAGTTGTCCTCCTCGTGACCGACGAACAACGCGAGAACCGGCTGTTGACCTACACCCTGCTGACCTTTCTGGTCAGCGGGGCGTCGGCCCAGCCGCTGGGCTCCCTCATCCCCTATCTGCGCCAGGCCTACGGCTTCAGCTACGACCTGGCCGGGGTGCTGCTGTCCTTCCAGTCCATCGGCAACCTCATCGCCGTCCTCTGCGGCGGCTTTCTCTCCCTGCTGCTGGGGCGGCGGCGCAGCATTCTGGCCACCTCCGTCTGGATGGCCGTGGCCTACGCCATCATCGCCAGCGGCATTGGCTCTCCCGCCCTCATCGTCCTGGCCTGCTTTATGACGGGCATCGCCCGGGGCGGCAACTCCACCTTCTCCAGTACCATGATCTCCACCCTGCCGGGGCCCAAGGCCGTCCGGGGCTACAACCTGCTCCACGGGGCCTTCGCCCTGGGGGCGCTGATCTCCCCCCTGGTCCTCATCCTGTGCGGGAATCTGTGGCCCTCCAACGGCTGGCGCATCATGGCGGGCGGTCTGGCCGTGCTGGTGCTGTTCCAGCTCGTCGGCTACCTGCGGATGCCCATCCCCGACCTGCCCCAGGCCCCGGCCAAGGGACAGAAGCGGGTGGTGGACAAGAGCTTTTTGAAGGTCCCGGAGTTCTGGCTGGGGGCCGCCATGCTCTTTTTCTACATCTCCACCGAGTACGCCATCGTGGGCTGGATGGTCACCTACTTCCAGGACATCGGGGTCCTCTCCGCCGACCTGGCCCAGCTGATGAACAGCCTGCTGTGGCTGGTCATCCTCATCGGCCGCCTGCTGGGGGCCGCCATCACCGGGAAGGTACCGGGGAAAAAGCTGCTGCTGGTGGACGGCGTTGGCTTCTTCGCCTTCTTCCTGCTCATGTTCTTCAGCCGCACCGCCGCCCCCATCGTGGTGGGTATCATGGGCTCCGGCCTCTTTATGGCCACCATCTACCCCACCGCCTTCGCCTTCGGCAGCGAGTGCATCAAGGGCAACGACGTGGGCACCAGCGTCATCATGTTCACCGGCTCCATCGGCGGCATCATCACCCCCGCCCTGGTGGGCTTCGTGGCCCAGCAGGCGGGCATCTCCGCCGGTATGGGCGTGGTGGTGGTCTGCATCGCCCTGCTGCTGCTGTCCATCCTCCTCAGCGTATTCACCACCCGCGACAAATCCAAAACAGAAGGGAATCGATCCCATGGATAAGCTCTCTTACAAGGTCCTGGAGGCCCAGGGCTATGACGGTTATCTGCTGAAAGACGCCCCGGAAAAGGTCCTCCAGTTCGGCGAGGGCAACTTCCTGCGGGCCTTCGTCAACTACTGGTTCGACGTGTCCAACGAAAAGGTGGGCTGGAACGGCAAGTGCGTCCTGGTCCAGCCCATCCCCCAGGGCCTGGCCGAGCCCATCAACGCCCAGGAGGGCCTGTATACCCTCTATCTCCGGGGCCGCCAGAACGGCGAGAAGGTGGACCAGAAGCGGGTCATCTCCTCCGTCAGCCGCTGCCTGAACCCCTATGACGCCGCCGGCTACCAGGCCATGATGGACCTGGCTGTCTCCGACGCTTTGGAGTACGTGGTCTCCAACACCACCGAGGCGGGCATCGTCTACGACCCCGCCTGTCAGAAGACCGACACGCCCCCCGCCTCCTTCCCCGCCAAGCTGACCCAGGTGCTGTACGCCCGCTGGAAGGCGGGCAAGCCGGGGCTGGTCATCCTCTCCTGCGAGCTCATCGACAACAACGGCAAGGAGCTGCTCAAGTGCGTCGGCCAGTACGTGGACCAGTGGGGCCTGGAGCCGGAGTTCCGGGCCTGGATGGAGTCGGAGTGCACCTTCTGCTCCACCCTGGTGGACCGCATCGTCCCCGGCCGGGTGAAGGACCCCAACCAGGTCGCCAAGATGGAGGCCGACAACGGCTACACCGACGCTCTCATCGACGTGGGGGAGATTTTCGGCGTGTGGAACATCGAGGGCCCCGCGTGGCTGGAGGACAAGCTGCCCTTCAAGGCTGCGGGTCTCAACTGCCCCGTGGTCCCCGACGTGACCCCCTACAAGAAGCGGAAGGTCCGCATCCTCAACGGCGCCCACACCGGCTTCGTCCTGGGGGCCTATCTGGCGGGCTTCGACATCGTCCGGGACTGTATGCAGGACGACACCGTGCTGGGCTTTATGAACAAGATGCTCCACGAGGAGGTCATCCCCACCCTGCCCCTGGACAAGAAGGACCTGGAGGACTTCGCCACCGCCGTCCAGGACCGCTTCAACAACCCCTTCGTGGACCACGAGCTGATGAGCATCTCCCTGAATTCCACCTCCAAGTGGCGGGCCCGGAACATGCCCAGCTTCCTGGAGTATGTGGAAAAGACCGGCAAGCTTCCCCCCTGTCTCACCATGAGCTTCGCCGCCTATGTGGCCTTCTTCTCCAATGACATCCAGGCCCTCACCGACGGGGGACTGGTGTGCAGGCGCCCCAAGGGCAACGAGTACACCTGCTCCGACGACCGCTGGGCGCTGGAGTTCTACTACGCCCACAGGGACGACAGCCCGGAGGACCTGGTCCACGCCGTCATGACAAACGAGCAGATGTGGGGCCAGGACCTGACCGCGGTGCCCGGATTTGAGACCGCCGTAGTGGCGGATTTGAAGCTCATCCGGGAGCAGGGGGCCAAGGCGGCTTACGCGAGCTGCCTGTAAGTGCGGGCAGGGACCGCCCTGCCGGGGGCTTGCCCTCCGGGCGGGGTTCCCTTTCTGGTTTCAGAAAGGG
>UQGJ01000048.1 GCA_900540545.1 uncultured Eubacteriales bacterium | reverse complement strand
TGCTCCTCCTCTCCCCAGCGGGCCTGAACGGCGGCCCGCTGGGGTATGGACGGGGAACGGGCCGCGGGGTCGGCGGCCCCTACGGCGGAAAACCGAAGACCACTTGTAGGGGCCGCCCACCGGGCGGCCCGTGCCAATCGGCAATGGGCGCAAAGCTAATTCAAAAACGCACGGACCTTGTGGCGGCTTGTTTGCACCAAGAAAAACGCAACTACTATCAAGTCTTGCCCGGTCATATGCCGAGGGGCGGCAGCCGAAGTCGTTCTACTGCCAGACCAATACGAGCTGCAACAGCCATCAAGTTTTGCCAACCCCTATAACCCCTACCGCCGCCCGGACGCATCCCGGGGTCCAGGGGGCCGACAATAGGGGGATGAAATCCCCCGTGCCGCCCCCTGGTTTTCTTTCGGTTCCCTTTCTGAAACCAGAAAGGGAACCCCCCGGAGGGACTCCGCCCCGCAGGGGCCGCGCCCCGTTCTATGGTTCCCGCGCTTCCCAACGGGGACAGGTCTCCCAGCGGGCGCGCTGTTTTATCCTAGGAAAAATACAGTGGCCACAGCCCACCTCGACATACCTGACTTTTTTCTCTTTCCCCACATCTTTGCGGTAGTGCTGAATGAAGTGTTTGCAGTCGCCGCAGACGAATTCATCTTGTTTGACTACTTTTTTCATATCGGTCACCTCACCGACAGCATAGCACATCGTGTAGCTACCCCTTGCAAATTATTAGTACTACCAATAAAATAATAGAAAATGAGAGGAGATGTTCCAATGGAAGAAATCAAGCCCGGCCGCTACCGCCACTTCAAGGGCAACGAATACCGGGTCCTCTATACCGCCCACCACTCCGAGACCCTGGAGCTCATGGTGGTCTATCAGGCCCTGTACGGCGAACACGGCATCTGGGTGCGCCCCGCCGGGATGTGGGGCGAACACGTGGAGCGGGACGGCTACTCCGGCCCGCGGTTTGTCTATTTGGGGGAATCCGGCGTTGACAAGCCGGAGGCATAGCCCGTATAATGGCGGTAAGAGGTGATGGACATGACCAATGATGAACTGCTCGCCCAGGTGGCGGACATGCTGGAGCGGCAGACCCAGCGGATCGAGCTCAAACTGGAGCTTGAAGTGTCCAAAAAAATCGACGCGCTCTTTGACGGCTACACGCTGACCCACGAAAAGCAGTGCGAGCTGGAGCGCAGGGTCGAGGACTTGGAGAGCAAGGTCAGTTGAACATCCAGATTTTTGGCAAGTCCAAGTGCTTCGACACCAAGAAGGCGGAGCGGTATTTCAAGGAGCGGCGGGTGAAATTCCAGGCCATCGACCTGGTGAAGTACGGCATCAGCGCCG
The DNA here is from genome assembly GCA_900540545.1 of uncultured Eubacteriales bacterium. Classification (GTDB taxonomy): domain Bacteria; phylum Bacillota; class Clostridia; order Oscillospirales; family Oscillospiraceae; genus Intestinimonas. The sequence continues at coordinate 17,837 of UQGJ01000048.1, read as the reverse complement.
GGGAGCTGAAAAGCGTAGTCCAGGCCGTGGGGCTGGAGGCCCTCATCGACCAGAAAAACCCCGACGCGGCCCTGCTGAACTACCTGGCCTACGACACCGACAAGCTGGAAAAGCTCTTTCAGGACCCCCGGCTGCTGAAAACGCCCATCGTGCGCAACGGGAAAAAGGCCACGGTGGGGTACTGTCCGGAGGTTTGGAAGGACTGGGAATAACGAAAAGGACGGCTCTCAACGAGCCGTCCTTTTTTGCGCCCTGTACTTGCCCCGCACCTGCTCCATCTGGGCCCGGAAGCCGTCCACGGCCCAGCCGGGGGCCTGAAGCTCCACCCGGTCCCCCAGGCCGAAGAGCCAGCCGTAGAACTGGGGGGAGACCACCGCGTCCACGGTGACGGTGAAGTGGTCCTCCCCGTCGGGGACCAGCATCACGTCCTGGCCGAAGCGGTCCAGGACCACCCCCACCATGCCCTGGTCGCACCGGAGCCGGACCCGGCCCTCCCGGCCGGAGAACATGCCGAAGTGCTTGCCCGCGTAGGCCGCCACGTCGAAACCGGACCCCTGGCCGCCTTCCTCGGTTTTCAGGCAGGTGACGGCCAGCTCCGCCATCTTGTCCACCCGGTAGTGGCGGACCTCCTTCCGGGCGGCGTCGCAGCCCACCAGGTAGTAGTTCTCGTTGTCCCAGATAAGTCCATGGGGGTAGACGGTGTAACGCCTGCCCTCCCGGCGGAACACCTTCTCCTTGGCCACGTTGTAGTCGAAGTATTTGAAGGAGACCGCCCGGCCCGAGGCCAGGGCGGCGTGGAGCTTGTCGATGGAGTAGTACACGCTCTCATTCATGGTTTTGACCCGCCGGTCCACGTAGACCTGGCGCTGGAGCTGCCGGGCCTGGTGGACGCTGGTGAGGGCCTCCAGCTTGTGGATGAGGTCGTCGGACTTCCGCTTGGTGATGAACTTGCAGGACTGGACCGCGTCCACCAGCAGCTTGAGCTCGGCCAGCTGGAAGGGGCGCTCCCCCACGAACCAGCCGGAGTTCTTGCCCTTGCGGCACTGCACGTCCAGGCCGAACTCCTGCAGGGCCTGCATGTCGTCGTAGATGCTTTTCCGCTCCGCCTTCACCTCCCAGGGCTCCAGGGCGTCGATGAGTTCCGGGACGGTGAGGGGGTGGTCCTCGTCGCTTCTCTCCAGCAGGACCTGCTGCAAAATCAGGGGTTTGAGCTTCTGATTGGCGCCTCGTGCCATCTCCTTCGCCTCCTTTCGTGGATTTAGTGTAACAGTTTTCATGTCCCATAAACAGGACTTTTATATAAGATACCACAAATTGGCTGTCTGTGGCGGTTAAATTTTTATTTTATTAAATTGAAAGATTTATGATTTAATATTTCATTCCATCCAATTCCACCGCCGCCGTCCTGTGCCGCCCCACCAGACTGACACTTTACATCAAGCCCGTTTCATGGTACAATTCAACATACTAAATTCCTCGCCGTATGAGGTTGGAAGATGAAACTTTATACCCGCTCAAATTCATTTCAGGAAGTGTTGGTATGCGGATTCAGGATATTCAGATAGGGCGCATCTCCCTGCCCCTGCGCCACCCCTTCAAGACCGCCCTGCGCACGGTGAACGCCGTGGACGACGTGGTGGTCCGGGTGGTGGGCGACGACGGACAGATGGGCTACGGCGAAGCGCCCCCCACCGCCGTCATCACCGGGGACACCATCGGCTCCATCGAGTGCGCCGTCCGGGACTTCATCAAGCCCGCCCTGGTGGGCATGGAGATCGAAAACCTGGACGGGGTGATGAAGAAGCTCCACGGGTGCATCCTCAAGAACACCTCCGCCAAGGCGGCGGTGGACATGGCCCTGTACGACCTGTGGGGCAAGCGTCTGGGCGCGTCAGTGTACCGGCTGCTGGGCGGCGCCCGCACCAGCTTCCAGACCGACCTCACCATCTCGGTGAACCCCATCGACGAGATGGTCCGCGACAGCCTGGAGGCGGTGGGCCGGGGCTACTCCATCCTGAAGATCAAGGTGGGCAAAGAGGGCAAAAAGGATGTGGAGCGCATCGCCGCCATCCGCCAGGCCGTGGGTCCTGAGGTGCGCATCCGTGTGGACGCCAACCAGGGCTGGGAGGCCAAGCAATCGGTGGCCATCATCTCGGCCATGGAGGACGCGGGGCTGGACATCGACCTGGTGGAACAGCCGGTGGGCGCCCACGACCTGGCGGGCATGAAGTACGTGACCAGCCGGGTCCAGACCCCCATTCTGGCCGACGAGTCGGTCTTTTCCGCCCAGGACGCCGTCACCATCATCCAGGAGGGGGCGGCCGACCTCATCAACATCAAGCTGATGAAGACCGGCGGCATCCACGAGGCCCTGAAAATCTGCGACGTGGCCGAGCTGTACGGCGTGGAGTGCATGATCGGCTGTATGCTGGAATCCCGGCTCTCGGTGGCCGCCGCCGCCCATCTGGCGGCGGGCCGGGGCATCATCACCCGGGCCGACCTGGACGGCCCCTCCCTCTGCTCCGTGGACCCCTACACCGGCGGGCCGGTGTTCGACGAGGCCACCATCTCCATGAGCGGGGACCCCGGCATCGGGGTGGGGGATGTGCCGTGCGAGAGCTGGAGCTGACACTGATTCCAATTGGGCTTCCCCTTGGGGAAGCTGTCAGCCTGAAGGGCGGACTGATGAGGGGACAGCCTTATCCATGAGAGCGCCCGGTCTGGCACGGCGTTTCCCTCATCCGGCCCTATGGGCCACCTTCCCCCAGGGGAAGGCTATATCAGAAAGCGGCATGCCGCTTTCTGCCTGCGGGGCTGCCCCGCAGGGCCCCTTCTCCGCGTGCAATGGGGCACGGAACCCCTGTCCATAAAATTGAAATCGGAAAGAAGGATGAAAACATGAAGAGAATGAAGCAAGTCCTGGCCTTTGGCCTGGCCGCGGCCATGGCGCTGAGCCTGGTGGCCTGCACCGGCGGCGACGACAAGAAGGACCCCGCCGCCAGCACCGGCGAGCCCACCGCCCCGGTGTCCCAGGACGGCGGAGAGGCTGTTTACCGCCGGATGTACGCCAGCGAGGTGACCACCCTCAACTACCTGTACACCTCCAACACCAACGATCTGATGATGTCCGCCAACACCGTGGACTGCCTGGTGGAGTACGACCCCTACGGCGTGATGATCCCCTCCCTGGCCGAATCCTGGGAGCCCAACGCCGACAATACCGTGTGGACCTTCCACATCCGCCCCGGCGTGAAGTGGGTGGACTACCAGGGCAACGAGGTGGCCGACGTGACCGCCCACGACTGGGTCTCCGCCGCCGCCTGGGCCAACGACGCCGCCAACGAGGCCGGCAACCAGTACATGTATAACGGCATCGTGAAGAACGCCGAAGCCTACTTCAACTACACCGCCTATCTGGTGGAGAGCGAGAACGGCACCCGCACCGTCAACGACGACGGCGACCCCATCGACGTGGTGGACGAGGTGAAGTTCGAGGACGTGGGCGTGAAGGCCCTGGACGACCTGACTCTAGAGTACACCATGGAGGCCCCCTGCTCCTACTTCCCCTCCGTGCTGTCCTACTCCAGCTACATGCCCGTGTATGGCCCCTTCCTGGAGCAGCAGGGTGAGAACTTCGGCGTGGACAACACCACCATGCTGTATAACGGCGCTTTCATCATGACCGAGTTCGAGCCCCAGCACCAGCGCATCCTGGTGAAGAACCCCACCTACTGGGACAAGGACAATGTGTTCATCGACAAGATGGAGTGGCTGTACAACACCACCGCCAACACCTTGGCTCCCGAGCAGTTCCTCCGGGGCGAGACCGACTGGGCCCAGCTGGACGCCTCCATCCTCAACGCCTGGCTCACCGATACCGAGACCAAGCGCCCCATGGTCTCCCCCAGCCGCCCCAACGTGAGCTACTCCTACTTCTACGCCTTCAACTTCGAGCCCCGGTTCGACGCCTCCCTGGAGCCGGACAACTGGACTATCGCCGTGAACAACGAGAACTTCCGCCAGTCCATCCTCCACGCCCTGGACCGGGTGGACGCCCTGAAGATCCAGGACCCCCAGAACCCGGAGAGCCTGGTCAACAACTCCGTCACCCCCGCCAACTTCGCCCAGGCCGCCGGTCTGGACTTCACCCAGTACCCCGCCCTGAAGGACATCACCAACGGGGACAGCTTTGACGAGGCCGCCGCCCTGGAGTACAAGGCCGCCGCCCTGCCCGAGCTGACCGCCGCCGGCTGCACCTTCCCCGTGAAGGTCTACATGCGCTATAACCCCGACACGGCCAACTGGGACAAGGAGTGCCAGGTCGTGGAGCAGCAGCTGGAGGGCCTGCTGGGCAAGGACTACATCGACATCATCGTGGAGGCCGGCCCCGCCACGGGCTTCCTGGGCGCCGTCCGCCGCACCGGCGATTTCGCCCTGATGAAGTGCAACTGGGGCGCCGACTACGCCGACCCCCAGACCTGGACCGACCCCTTCGGCGAGAACAACACCTATAACTTCATGAACCAGGATTCCTCCCGCTCGGTGGCCGAGAAGGCCTGCGACAACAAGAGCGAGGCCACCCAGGCCCTGGTGGCGGAGTATTACGAGCTGGTGAACGCCGCCAAGGCCATCACCGACGACGATGCCGCCCGCTATACCGCTTTTGCCGAGGCCGAGGCCTTCCTCATCGAGCACGCCATCATCGTCCCCTTCTCCATCTCCACCGACGGCTATCTGGCCACCCGCCTGAACATCTTCGAGGCCCAGTACGCCCCCTACGGGCTGGCTTTGCAGCGCTACAAGTACCAGCACATCATGGACGAACCCATGAGCATGGAGCAGTTCAACGAGCTGTACGCCCAGTGGCAGACCGACCGCGCCGCCGCCCTGGCCGCCGCGGGCTGAGCAGCCGACCAAAGCAAGTCCAGCGTGGGGCGGGGAAGGCCATGCCGTATGCATGGCCTTCCCTCCCCTCATATTTACAGTCTGAAACAAGGGCACGAGCCTCGCGCCCCTGTTTCAAATTGTAATCTGTCCCGCACTCCACACCAAAGGAGGCCCACCTATGACAAAGTACATCGGAAAGCGCCTGCTGCGCTCCCTGCTGACCCTGTTCATCATCATCACCATCGTCTTTGCCCTGCTGCGGCTGATGCCCATCGAGGGCTATTTCCAGAACTTCGAGAAAATGAGCGAGACCCAGATCCGGGTGGGCCTGAAGCAGTTGGGGGTCACCGACCCCCTGCCGGTCCAGGTGGCCCACTTCTGGCAGGGGTTGGCCCACGGGGACCTGGGGGTCTCCCACAAGTACCGGGTGAACGCCCCGGTGCTGGACATCATCGTGCAGAAGGTCCCCCTGTCCCTCACCATTGGCTTGACCTCCTTAGGCATCGCCCTGCTCATTGGGCTGCCCCTGGGCATCCTCATGGCCCGGTCCACCCGGACCCGGTGGAAAATCGGGGACCGGCTGGGCACCGTCTTTGTGGTTGTCATCCAGGCCGTGCCCGCGGCGGTCTACTATCTGCTCATCCAATTCTACGGCACGGGGCTGCTGGGCTTTTCCATGCGCTTCCGAACGGACGACCCCACCACCTGGATTTTGCCGGTGCTGTCCCTGTCCCTGGGCAACATCGCCTATTACGCCATGTGGCTGCGCCGGTACATGGTGGACGAGACCAACAAGGACTATGTGAAGCTGGCCCGGGCCAAGGGCGTGCCCAACGGGGAGATTTCCCGGAAGCACGTGTTCCGCAACGCCTTCGTTCCCCTGGTCCAGTTCATCCCCACCTCCATCATCCTCACCCTCATGGGTTCGCTGTACGTGGAGAGCCTCTATTCCATCCCCGGCATGGGCGGGCTGCTGGTGAACGCCATCCAGATCCAGGACAACACCCTGGTCCAGGCCCTGGTCCTCATCTACGCCTCCATCTCCATCCTTGGGCTGCTGTTCGGCGACATCCTCATGGCGATTTTTGACCCCCGCATCAGCCTGGGCAAGAAAGAAGGTGGGCGCTGATGGCCTTCTTCCGCATCAAAGACCGCAAAACCGAGGTCCTGGCCGACCATCTGGCCCAGGAGGCCCGCAGGGAGTGTCGGCAGGAGGACTACTTCCAGTTCGCCCCCTATGACGCCTCCGCCGGAGAGCGGGGCGGCTACTCCAACTACTCCTACTGGGGGTCCACCGTCCGGGCCTTCCTGCAAAACAAGGTGGCCCTCTTTTTCCTGGTCCTGGTGGCCGTCACGCTGCTGTTCACCTTTTTGGAGCCCTTCCTCCCCTATGACCGGGAGGCCAACACCATCTACTGGGTGGAGCAGGAGGAAATCGACCCCTTCACCCTGGAGCCGGTGCTGGATGAGAACGGCCAGCAGGTGGTGAAGCGGGTCCGGGCCACGGACCAGAAGCCCGGCGAGGCATTCTGGTTCGGCACCAACGCCATCGGCCAGGACCTGTGGAGCCAGCTCTGGTCCGGCACCCGGACCAGCCTGGGCATCGGCTTCGCCGTGGCCTGCGTGGACGCCATCCTGGGCATCCTGGTGGGCGTCCTGTGGGGCTACGTGCGGAAGCTGGACTTCCTGTTCACCGAGCTCTACAACGTCTTCGACAACGTGCCCCAGACCCTGCTGGTCATCATCATCTCCTACATCCTCCGCCCCGGCGTGGGGACCATGATTTTCGCCATGTGCCTCACCTCCTGGCTCCAGACGGCCCGGTTCGTCCGCAACCAGGTGGTCATCATCCGGGACCGGGACTACAACCTGGCCTCCCGCTGCCTGGGCACCGGCACCGGGCGCATCATCGTCAAAAATCTGCTGCCCTATCTGGTGAGCATCATCACCATGCGCATGGCCCTGGCTATCCCGGCGGCCATCAGCAACGAGGTCTTTATCAACTACATCGGCCTGGGCGTCCCCCCCGAGACCCCCACCCTGGGCAACCTGGTGGAGGCGGGCCGGAAGGTGATGATGGAGCCCGCGCTGAGCTACCAGCTCTTCTTCCCCGTCATCGTCCTCAGCGTAGTCACCATCTCGTTCTATATCCTGGGCAACGCCTTCGCCGACGCCGCCGACCCCAAAAACCACGTAAACTAAGGAGGGACAGAACATGGAAAACCAAGAGACGATTCTGTCCGTCCAGGACCTGGAGGTCCACTTCACCCTGCGAGGGCAGGTCCTCAAGGCCATCCGGGGCATCTCCCTGGACGTGTACAAGGGGGAGTCCCTTGCCATCGTGGGGGAGTCCGGCTCCGGCAAGAGCGTGTTCACCAAATCCTTTATGGGCCTGCTGGACGCCAACGGCTCCATCGCGGGCGGACAGATTTTATACGGCGGCAAGGACCTGGCCCTCTACAAGACCGACGCCCAGTGGCGCACCATCCGAGGCCGGGAGATCGCCATGGTCATGCAGGACCCCATGACCTCCCTGAACCCGCTGAAGACCATCGGCGCCCAAATCGAGGAGGCGGTGGTCCTCCACCAGGGCCTCCGGGGCGCCCAGGCCAAGCAGGCCGTGCTGGAGACCCTGGCCGACGTGGGCATCGACGAGCCGGAGCGGCGGTATAAGCAGTACCCCCACGAGTTCTCCGGCGGGATGCGCCAGCGGGTGGTCATCGCCATCGCCATGGCCTGCCGCCCCAAAATCCTCATCTGCGACGAGCCCACCACCGCCCTGGACGTGACCATCCAGGCTCAGATTTTGGAGCTCATCAAAAAGCTCCAGAAGAAGCTGGGATTGACCACCATCTATATCACCCACGATTTGGGCGTGGTGGCCAACGTGGCCGACCGCATCGCGGTGATGTACGCCGGGGACATCGTGGAGCTGGGCTCCTGCGACGAGGTCTTTTACGACCCCAAGCACCCCTACACCTGGGCGCTGCTGTCCTCCCTGCCCCAGCTGGGAGTGAAGGGCCAGCCGCTGTACTCCATCCAGGGCACGCCCCCCAACCTCTTCCACGAGGTCCACGGGGACGCCTTCGCCCCCCGGAACCCCCAGGCCCTGAACATCGACTTCGTGGAGCGGCCGCCCTGGTTCGAGGTGACCCCCACCCACAAGGCCCGGACCTGGCTGCTGGACCCCCGGGCCCCCAGGGTGGAGCCGCCGGAACACATCAAACAGCTCAGAGAACAGGGGGTGCGGCTGCGTGTCCAGTAAGGAAGTTTTGCTCGACGTGAAAAACCTGTGCGTGGACTTCGGCACCCGCCGCCGCCCCTTCCACGCCGTCACCGACGTGTCCTTCCAGGTCCACAAGGGCGAGACCTTCGGCCTGGTGGGCGAGTCCGGCTCCGGCAAGACCACCATCGGCCGGGCCATCATCCGCATCAACCCCGTCCGCTCCGGCGAGGTGTGGTTCCAGGGGGAGAAGATCAGCGGCCGCATCAGCCGGGAGCTGGACCGCTCCGTCACCCGGAACATCCAGATGATTTTCCAGGACCCCATGGCCTCCCTCAACGAGCGGGCCAAGGTGGACTACATCGTCTCCGAGGGCCTCTACTCCTCCGGCGGCAAGCTGGACGAGGCCCAGCGCCAGGAGAAGGTGGCCCAGGTCCTCAGCGACGTGGGCCTCCTCCCGGAGTTCGCCAGCCGCTTCCCCCATGAGTTCTCCGGCGGCCAGCGCCAGCGCATCGGCATCGCCCGGGCCCTCATCATGGACCCGGAGTTCATCATCGCCGACGAGCCCATCTCCGCCCTGGACGTGTCCATCCGGGCCCAGGTGCTGAACCTCATGTCCAAGCTCCAGAAGGAGCGGGGCCTGACCTACCTGTTCATCGCCCACGACCTGTCCGTCATGCGGTTCATCTGCGACCGCATCGCCGTCATCTACAAGGGGCGGCTCATGGAGCTGGCCGAGGCGGAGCAGCTCTTCGCCCACCCCTTCCACCCCTATACCCGGGCCCTTCTCTCCGCCATCCCCCAGCCCGACCCGGTGAGCGAGCGCACCAAGGTCCTCACCGTCTACGACCCCGCGCTCCACGGCTACTCCGACCTCAACCCGCCCCTGTGGGAAGAGGTGGAGCCGGGCCACTTCGTCCGCGGCAGCCGGAAAGAGCTTGACGGATACAAGGCACTGTTGTAAATTAGGAATTAGAAATGAGGAATTAGGAATGTATCATACAGGTACTCCTGATTCCTCATTCCTAATTCCTTATCTCTAATTGACCGAAGGTGATTTGATGATAACCCCCAACCCCCTCTTCCCCGGCGCCCGGGTGGCCCTGGTGTGCGCCAGCTCGGCCATCCCGCCCGAGCGGCTCTCCCCCGCCGTGGAGGCGGTGCGGGACCTGGGCCTGGACCCGGTGGTCTACCCCTCCTGCCGGTTTGAAAGCCGCCACGGCTACTTCGCCGCCGATGACGCCCAGCGGGCCAGAGACATCCAGGACGCCTTCGCCGACGACTCCATCGCCGGGGTCCTCTGCGCCCGGGGCGGCTACGGTGCCCACCGCATCCTCCCCCTGCTGGACCTGGACGCCATCGCCCGGACCCCCAAGTTCTTCTCCGGGTACAGCGACGTGACCGCCCTTCTCACCGCCTTCAACCAGACCTGCGGCTTCGTGGCCTGGCACACCGTCATGCCCACCACCGAATACTACCAGCCGGTGGACGACTACACCATGGCCTATCTCCGCCGGGCCCTCTTCGGCCCGGTGAACGGCCCCCTCCAGAACCCGGAGGGAGACCCCATGGTGACCCTCCGCAGCGGCTGCGCCGCCGGAGAGCTGTGCGGGGGCAACCTGTCCCTGCTGGCCGCCTCCCTGGGCACCCCCTGGGAGATCGACACCCGGGGCAAGATTTTGTTCCTGGAGGACATCGGCGAAAAGACCTACCGGGTAGACGCCATGCTCACCAGCCTCCGCAACGCCGGGAAGTTCGACGACTGCGCCGGGGTGCTGCTGGGGGCCTGGACCGACTGCGTGCCGGAGTACCCGGACAAGACCCTGACCCTGGACGAGATTTTCGATGAGCTCATCGTCCCCGCGGGCAAGCCGGTGCTCTCCCACCTGGCCTGCGGCCACGTGCTGCCCACCATGAGCCTGCCCATGGGCCGCCGGGTGGCCATGGACGCCGACCGGCGGATGGTGGAGGTGGTGGGATGACCCCCGCCGAACTGGAGCAGTACCTGCGCCGGGAGATTGCCGCCTTCCCCTGCCAGACCTCCCTGCTGATGACCGACATCGACACCGGCGAGACCCTCCACGCCCTGGACCCGGAGGTCCGGGTGGTCTCCGCCTCCACCATCAAGGTCCCCATCCTCCTCGCCGCCCTGGAGGAGGTCCGCCGGGGCCGTCTGGCCCTGGACCGAATGGTCCCGGTGCCCCAGGCAGAAATCCTGTCCGACACCCGGGTCTTTGACCGGGATGTCCCGGCCTATTCCCTGTGGGAGCTGCTGTACTGGATGATCGTGGAGAGCGACAACACCGCCACCAACATCATCATCGGCCTGCTGGGCTACGAGACCATCAATTCCTATATCCGGGCCGCTCTGGGCCTGCACGGCACCGTCTGCCAGCGGAGGATGCTGGACTGGGCCGCCATACAGGCCGGGAGGAACAACTACACCTCCGCCGCCGACCAGGAGCGCATCTACCGGCTGCTGTGCACCGGGGCCCTCCTCACCCCCGAGCTGACGGAGGTGGCCCTGGACATGCTCCGCCGCCAGCGGTCCATGGACCTGTTCCTGCGGTATATCCCCGACCGGGTGGACCTGGCCCACAAGACCGGGGGCCTGGACTACCTGGACCACGATGCCGGAGTGTTCTTCCTCCCCCACTGCCGCCTGTACCTGGGCATCTTCACCTGGGACGGCCCCAGCCCTGAGGGGAACTCGCGGCAGAAGCGGTTTATCGGCCGGCTGGCCAAGGCCATTTACGATACTTATAAAGGGTGATTTTATGAAAGCCGTCATCACATCCCCCATCTGCCCCCTGATGGCCCGCCCCTCCCGCCAGTGTGAGCGGGCCGACGAGGCCCTCTACGGCTGGGTGCTGGACCTCCTGGAGCCCGCCGCCCCCGGCTTTTATCGGGTGCGGACCCACTACCGCTACGAGGGCTACGCCCCCGAAGACTGCATCCTGGTCAGCGACGCCAACGCCGCCCGCTGGTCCGCCCTGCCCAAGCGGGTGGTCCTTCGGGGCATCTGCGACATTCAGGCCGCCCCCTCCGTCCAGTCCTGGGCCCTGGTCACCCTGACCCGCGGCGCCCTGGTCTCCCCCATGGGAGAGCCGGATGCCGACGGCTGGCAGAAGGTCTCCCTCCCCGACGGGCGGGAGGGCTACACCAAGGCTGGCTTCCTGGGCATGTATTACGACGCGCCTTCCGCCGCCGACGAGGCCGCCCTCCGCCACAACCTCACCGAGACGGCCAAGACCTACCTGGGGACCCACTACCGCTGGGGGGGCAAGACCCCCATGGGCATCGACTGCTCCGGCCTGACGGCCATGAGCTACCTGCTCAACGGCGTGCTGATCTACCGGGACGCCCACATCCGGGAGGGCTTCCCCCTGCGGGAGATTCCCCGGGCGGACATGAAGCCCGGCGACCTGCTCTTCTTCCCCGGCCACGTGGCCATGTACCTGGGAGAGGGCCGGTATATCCACTCCACCGGCAAAAACGGCAGCGACGGCGTGGTCCTCAACAGCCTGGACCCCGCCGCCCCGGACTACCGGGAGGATTTGGACAAGGGCATGACGGCGGTGGGGAGCATCTTTTAACATCTGAAGTAGAAAAAGCCCGCGTCTTAGAAAAGACGCGGGCTTTTTGCATCAGGGCGGGCCCCTGCCGGGGATGCCTCCGGCGGGTCCCCTTTCTTCCCGAAGAAAGGGGACAGAAAGAAGGCGAGGGGAACGTCCGGGCGGCGGTACGGTTCTCGGGGGTTGGCAAAACTTGAAGGCCGTTGCAGCCCGTATCGGTCCGCGCCCGAACAACTCCGGCTGCCTGTACTAAGGTGGCTTCGCCCGAATTCATCCGGATGTCCCCCGGACATCCGGACCCTCGGCATATCACCCGGCAAAACCTGATAGTAGTTACGTTTTTCTCAGTGCAAACAAGCCGCCACAAGTCTCTGCGTTTCTGCGCCCCCTCTGTCATTGCGCGCCAGTTCGCAAACTGGCGCGGCAATCCGTCTCCCCCGTCCCACGTTGTAGGGGCGGCCCTTGCGGCCGCCCGCGTCCCTGCACCCGCCTTGCCGGGCATCGCCACGCCAGGCGCGCCGCGCCAGCGCATGGGGGTGACCGGGTGCACGTTAGGCCGTAACGGCCGGGGCGGAAGCGGAAGGGCAGACTTGTCACCACAAGCCGGTCTCAACCACCAAGCCTCCGTTGGCGCCGCCCCACAGGTCCAGGGCCGCAGCCCTGGTTTTCTTTCCGTCCCCTTTCTCAAACGAGAAAGGGGACCCCCGCGCGGGAGCGCATCCTCCACCGTCTCACCCGTTCATCGTAATCTCATCAGCCGGGGCATACCTCAGCGTGAATCCCCCCGCCGTGCCCTCCACGCCGCCCCAGGCCAGGGTGGTGCGGCCCGCGGGCAGGGTGACGGTGTTCTCCCCCTCTCCCAGCCGCTGGACGGCGCCGTCGGCAAAGACCAGGGCCACCACGAAGCCCTCTCCCGGGTCGGTGACGGTATAGGTCAGGGTGGCCTGGGTCTCCGTCTGGACGTTCAGCGACATCCGGTTGTAGACCCCCTCCAGGGACTCCCACTGGGCAGTGTAGGTGCCGTCGCCGGGGTTCTGGCTGGAGAGCCGGTGGAAGGTCCACCCCTCCGGCCCCCCTTTCCCCTCCCGCAGCTCCTGGTTGGTGATGATATTCTCATGGACCACGATGCCCACCACCGTGCCGTCCAGCATGGACAGCTCAAAGGTGGGGCCGAAGGAGCTGAGATGCAGCAGCATTTGGGCCAGGTCCTCCAGGGCGATGGGGCCGGTGTAAAAGCCCCGGCTGTCCATCACCTGGATGTTGGCCCCCTCCGACACCGGCAGAGTGAAGGGGGCGTCGTGGTCGATTTGCCCCTCTTCGTCCAGCCACAGGCCGGACACCGTCCCCGCCTCCACATCTACCCGGCCCGAGAGAACGGCCAGCCGCGGTTCGGCGGTTGGAATATCGTCGGGCGGCTGGAGTCTGACCCACTCCAACTCCGTGACAAAGCCGTTCTCGATGGTCAGCTTCAGCCCCAGGGGCCACCAGGAGGACAGGGCTTGGGAGCGCAGAAAGTCCTCCACGCCGTCGATGGGGCCGATGCCGCCCTTGAACCGGACTTCCTCCGACACCTGCACCGCCTGGGGCCCCAGGTTGGACTCCGCGTAGCTCATATCCGCCTCGTCCACCCAGATTGGGGTATAGGTCAGGACCCCTTCGGCCCCGTCATAGGCGGCCAACCGGGCGTAAGCCTGCCGCCGGGACGTGAAGGAGACGTGGGCGTCGGTGCCCAGGTTGGTCCACTCCAGGGCCACGATTTCGCCGTCCTCCACCGTGAGGTTCAGGGCGTCGATCCAGGCCGACGACAGCATGGCCCACTGGAAAAAGCCCTCCAGGGTGTCAAACCGGCCGTCCCAAACCACGTCCTCCGCCAGGGGCAGGGTCTGCCGCTGGTCCGGGTGGGCCAGCCAGACGCCGTCGTCCCGCTTTTTCAGGGGCGTAAAGGTCAGTTGGCCGTCCTCATAGAGCAGGTCCCGGCCAAACAGGCTCACGTCCTCGGTCCGCTCCAGGTTGGCGGTGATGACCGCCCAGGCATCTCCCACGGTTCGGCACTGCTCCTCCGCCTCCGGGGTCAAGGACAGGCCGGGGAACGCCTCCTCCCAGCCGAAGGACCAGTCCGGTTCCCCGTCTGTCAGCGTCAGGCAGAATACCCCCGCCTCGGCCTGCTGGAAGGCGGACACCCCCGCCTGCTCCACCATCTCCGGGTGGAGGCAGAGCAGGCGGAACACGCCATCTTCCTCCCAGGAGACCAGGATCAGCCCGCCCATGTCCCGCCCAGGCAGGGTCAGGCGGTAGCCGCTGACGGGGTCGTCATAGACCAGCTCCCCGTTGGCGGCCGTCAGGCCCTCCACCTGTCCGGCCTGGAACCAGCTCTCCCCGACGGCCTCCCCCCAGTCGCTTTCCGTGAGATAGGCGCACCCCCAATGCTCCAGCGTCAGGAGCTGCTCCGCCGGGTCCTCCCGGTCCAAAAACTCCACCTGGGGCTCCCCCGAGGATTTCTCCCGGTGCACGGGCGTGACCCGGTCCCGCAGCTCCTCCGGGAGGATCACCCCGGCCCCCACGTAGGCGCTGAAATAGAGGCCGCTCTGGTCGTCCAGGAAGTCCCCGGCGGGGATGGCCGGGGCGTCCGGGGTCTTGGTGGGGACTTCCGCCTCCGCGGGCCGGCAGGCTACCACGCTGCCCCCCAGGAGGGTCACGGCGCACAGCACCGCCAGGGCCGCCCGTCCGGGGTGCCGTGGGGCCATGTCCAGCAGGGAGGCGAAGCGCTGTTTCAGGCTTTTCCGGCTGCCGGAGAAGGCCGAGGTCAGGGCGGCAGCGGGCTTCCGGCCCGCCGTCACCGTGTCCAGCAGGGCCTGGCCGTAGGCCCGGCGGTAGCTCTCGTCCTTCCCCGCCAGCACCGCCGCGTCGCAGGCAATCTCCAGGTCCCGCTCCGCCGCCCGGCGCATGGCCCAAACCAGGGGGTTGAACCAGTGGACGGCGTTGGCCAGCACCAGCAGCAGCTTGTACCACAGGTCGCGCCGCTGGGCGTGGGCAGATTCGTGAAGCAGGGCGTAGTCCGACGCGCCCCCCGCCGGGACCACGATAACGGGCCGGAACAGGCCCACCAGGATAGGCGACATCACAATGTCGCACTCCGCCACCGGGATGCCCTGATACGCGCCCGCCGGACGGCTCCACCGCCGTATCCGGTGCTTATAGTTGACATAAGACAAAACCTGTGCCGCCAGGAAGCCGCCGCTCCCCACCGCCCAGAGGGCGAAGAGGATGGTGGAGAAGGGGATTCGCTCCACCCGCGTGATGGTGGCGTTTCCGCTCCCCGTCCCTGTGAACGGCCCGATGTCCTCCACCCGGGGCAGGTCCTCCGGCCTGGGCCACTGCTCCGCCGGGGTGGTGTTGAGGTGGAACTCCACAGGGCCGGCGGGCCGTATAGGCTGCTCCATCCGCACCGCCGCCTGGGGCACCGCCACCGTCACCGGGGCCTGGGGCAGGCTTACGTTGAAGGGCAGGGCCAGCCGGAGGGCCACCGCCAGCCAGGCCCAGTACCGCCACTGGGGCGCGAAGCGGCGGTCCAGCCGCTTCCCCAGCAGGAGCAGAACGGCCACCACCAGGGACAACACCAGCGTCACCTCGGCCAGTCCATACAGAAATTCCGTCATGGTCTACCCCTCCTTCGGCTTCAGCAGCTCCGCCAGCTCGGCCACGTCCTGTTCGCTGACCGCGTGGCTCTCCACCAGCGCGGCCACCAGGGAGGGCAGGCTCCCGCCGTGGAGCCGCTCCAAAAAGGACCGGCTCTCCGCCGCCAGATAGTCCTCCCGGCCCACCAGGGGCGTGTAATAGTTGTTCCGCCCCTCCTTCTCCCGACGGACGAAGCCCCGCTCCTCCAGCCGGGACAGGAGCTTGATGAGGGTGGCCAGCTGCCACTTTTTCCCCGCCAGCCCCTCCATGATGTCCAGAGAGGACACCGGGTAAGCTTTCTCGGCCCAAAGGGCCTGCATGACCTCCAGCTCCGCGTCGGGCAGCCGCTGTACCTGTTTCGCCATTGGGCATCTCTCCTCATTAGACATTTGTCTCTTTAATTGCATTTTACAATTGTCTAATAAAAATGTCAAGCCTTTTTTGAGAGCCGGAGTCCCTCCGGGGGCGGCGCTCCCGCGCGGGCCAGGATTCTTTTCTCGAAAAGAACCCTGGGAAGAAACGACCAGGGCCTGCGGGCCCTGGTCCTTAGAGCGGCGCCAACGTTATCTTGGAGGTCGAAACCGGCTAGCGGTAACAAGTCTGCCCTTCAGCACCCGCCCCAGCCGTTACGGCCTGCCCCGCAATCGTTCACCCCAATGCGCTGGCGCAACGCGCCTAGCATGGCAATGCCCGGCAAGGCGGGTTCTTGTTCTGTGGGGCGCGACGACTCGGCGCGCCTCACGGCTCCCGTAGGGGCGGCCCTTGCGGCCGCCCGGCTCCCCGTCATTGCGAGCCAGTCCGCAGACTGGCGTGGCAATCCGCCTCCCCCGTCCCCACCGTAGGAGGCGGCGTCCCCGACGCCCCGTGCCGACTCCCAACAGGCGCAAAGCCAATTCCAAACCGCACAGACCCTGTGGCGGCCCCTGGTTTTCTTTCGGTTCCCTTTCTGAAACCAGAAAGGGAACCCCGCCCGAAGGGCACCCCCCGGAGGGACTCCGCCCCCGGCAGGCCTCGCGCAAAAAAATCCCCTTGACATCCCAATCTGTTTTCTGTATACTCACAGTTAGCAAACTGATTCCAACTACATCACAGTTAGGAGGGTCCCCTATGACCAGCGAATTCAGCGTGGCCGTCCACGCTCTGGTCTACCTGAATCACCGGGCTGAATCCCTGCCCAGCGAGGCCCTGGCCGAAAACGTTTGCACCAACCCCGCCCGGGTCCGCCGGGTCCTCTCCCAGCTCAAAAAGCAGGGGCTGGTGGAGACCAAGGAGGGCATCGACGGCGGCTACCGCTTCGTCCTCGACCCCAGTGCGGTCACACTGGAGCAGATTGCCGCCGCTCTGGATGCGGAGTTCGTGGGCGCCGCCTGGCGCAGCGGCGATACGGACATGGAGTGCCTGGTGGCCTCCGGCATGGCCGGTATTATGGACGGCATCTACGCCGATTTGAACCGCCTGTGCTACGAAAAGCTGAAAACCATCACCATCGCGGACATCGACCGCCAGATTTTTGGGGACCGCCCCAAATAAGATAAGGAGCATTTTATGGGTTTTACCATCGAGACCAGCGTATCCGCCATCACCGTCTTCCTCCAGGGCATCTTGAGCTTCTTCTCCCCCTGCGTCCTCCCCCTGGTCCCCCTCTACATCGGCTACCTCTCCGGCGGGGCCAAGACCGTGGACAGCGACGGGGCCATCCACTACAAGCGCGGCAAAGTCATGCTCAACACCCTGTTCTTCGTCCTGGGCGTCTCCTTCGCCTTCTTCCTGCTGGGCTTCGGCTTCACCGCCGCCGGGCAATTTTTCACCCGGTACCAGTCCCTGTTCACCCGCATCGGCGGCATCCTGGTGGTCCTCTTCGGCCTCTACCAGTTGGGTCTGTTCGGCACCTCCAAGCTCATCGCCACCGAGCGCCGCCTCCCCTTCCGGCTGGACAAATTCACCATGAGCCCCGTGGTGGCCCTGATTTTGGGCTTCACCTTCTCCTTCGCCTGGACCCCCTGCGTGGGTCCGGCCCTGGCCTCGGTGCTGCTCCTGGCCACCTCCGCCGCCTCGGCGGCCAAGGGCTTCGCCCTCATCGGCCTGTATACCCTGGGCTTCGTCCTCCCCTTCCTGGCCGTGGGCCTCTTCACCGGCACCCTGCTGGACTTCTTCAAAAAGCACCAGAAGGTGGTCAAATATACCGTCAAGGTGGGCGGCGCCCTCATGGTCCTCATGGGCGTTATGATGTTCACCGGCTGGATGAACGGCTTCTCCTCCTACCTCTCCCGCTTCGGTGCGGCGGCCCCCGCCCCCGCTCCCACCGTGTCCGTGACTCCAACCACCACCCCGGAATCTGCCGCACCCCCGGCCCCCACGGAGCCCAATCTTCCCTCCCCCACCCCATCCGTAGGGCCCGGCGTCCCCGACGGGCCGTCTCCCAGCGCGAACGCAGCCCCCGTCCCCTCCGAGCAGCAGGGCGAGTACGTGGAGTACCC
>UQGJ01000047.1 GCA_900540545.1 uncultured Eubacteriales bacterium | reverse complement strand
GGCGCCGCCCCACGGGTCCAGGGCCGAAGCCCTGGCGTCTTTCCCACCCCTTTCCGCGTGGAAAGGGGTGCCCCCGGAGGGTCTCCGTCCCCTCACACCACCATCGCCACCACCGCAAACACCGCCAGCGCCATCCCGGCAAAGGCAATGCCCACCCCGAAGAACAGGGTCAGCGTCGCCGCGGTCCGCTTGAGGGCGGGGACCACATCCTGTTTCATCAGCCCCGTGACCACGCCGAACAGGGCGCACAAGACCGCCACCACCAGCAGGCCCACCGCCGCGCCCCGCAGGTCGGCGGGGCTCAGGGTCATGTGGGTGCTGATGGAAAAGAGCAGGTAGAGGCACAGCACCCCCCGGACCAGCCCCCAGCCCCGCAGGCGGGCCAGGCCCCCGAAGAACCCGGCGAAGGCCGCCCCGGCCAGCCCCAGGGGGCCTTTCCCCTGGTCCAGTGCCCGGCCCAGGCGGTCCCGCAGGGAGGCCCAAACCTCCGGCGTCAGCAGCCGCAGCAGCAGGAGCAGGGCCGCCACCCCCAAAATCATGGGAGCGACGCCCACGAAAAAGCAGCCCAGCCGCTGCCACAGGCTGGACGGGTCGTAGGCGTAGTTCACATATCCCAGCACCCCGTCCGTCTGGCCCGCCACGGGCCGGAAAAGGGCCACCTCGTTGACCTGAAACCCAAAAATCCAGCACATGACCAGGTGGCCCAGCTCGTGGATGGGGGTGCCCACCAGCCCGGTGAACACGATGCCGCCCCAACCCAGGACGCTGTAGAGGTAGCCGGTGGCCCGACCCTCCAGGAAGCCCAGCACCAGCCCGCAGGCCACCAGGACCCCAACCGTGGCCCCGAAGGCCCCCAGGGTCCGTTTTCCGATCTCAGCCAGCACAGCGAGCGGCCTCCTCTCCGTGGGCGGCTGTCAACCCAGTGCTTCCTCCCACTCCTTCTCCCGGAACCCCGTCAGGACGAAGCCGTCCCCCACCAGGATGGGGCGCTTGACCAGCATCCCGTCGGTAGCCAGCAGGGCGAACTGCTCGTCCTCGCTCATGGCCGGGAGTTTGTCCTTCAGCTCCAGGGACTTGTACAGCAGACCGCTGGTGTTGAAAAACCGCTTCAGGGGCAGGCCGCTTTTGGCGTGCCACGCCCGCAGGTCGGCCTCGGTGGGGCGGTCCAGCTTGATGTCCCGGGTCTCCACGACCGTGCCCCGCTGGTCCAGCCAGGCCTTGGCCCTCTGACAGGTGGTGCATTTGGGGTACCATACCAACAGCATATCACATTCTCCTCTATGAGTTTGATGCATCGGTTATACCATGATTTCCCCCTCTTTGCAATGGGCAGAGGAAGGCCGCCCCGCTATGCGGGGCGGCTTCGTTACGCCAGGGGCTGACAATTCCCGCAGAAGTACACATTCCCGCCCAGGTACGCCTGCCGGGTGATGCTCCCGCTGCACACCGGGCACACCCCCTTCCAGGTCTTGGCCGACAGATAGGTCTGATACCGCCCGGACTGGCCAAAGAGGTCCTTCTCCGTGTCCCTTCCCCCCTGTTCGGCCATCTCCGCCAGGGTGTCCTTCACGGCGTGGAACAGGGCGACCCGCTCGTTCTCCCCCATGGTCTCCAGCTTCCGCTTGGGGTGGACGCCCGCCCGGAACAGGATGTCCTGGAGGCACCCGTTACCCAGGCCGGGGATGCGCTGCTCGGTGGCCAGGAACGCCTTGGCGGAGGTGGTGGGCTTGCAGGATTCCCACAGGCCGCCGAAGTACGCCTCATCAAACGCCTGGGACAGGGGCGACGGCTTTTCCTTCGTGACCAGGTAGTAAAAGTTGTCGTTCTTCCCAGCGGGGAAGGCCATCATACCGCCGTACATCTGCACGGTGCAGCACAGCGCCCCGCCGCCCTCGAAGCCCAGCCAGAGCTGATGCCGCTCCGGCTTCTTCCCGTCGGGTGGCACGTAGCGGACGTTGACCCCGTCCCCCAGGGTGAGGCGCATGTCCCCCAAGCACAGCTCCACCAGGCCCCCGGCCTGCTCCGCCCGGTCCAGGGTCAGGCCCTCCAGAAGCTGGGGGTAGAGGGCGGGGTCCCCCTGGTAGAAGGCGAAGCCGTGGGGGGTGTGCCCGGCCTCCACCTCCGTCAGGCGCCTGCCGCCCAGGACCTCGTTGATCTGCCCGGCGATCACCAGGGCTTCCGGCAGCTCCAGCATGGGCTTACCCCCTCTCCAACGGGGTCCGCAGCACCGTGCGCCACTTCTCCGGCGCGGTCTTGCGGGGGTCCCCCAGGTAGATCTCATGGTGGCGGCGCTTGAGGTCCGCGGAGGGGCGGTATCCCTGCTCCCGGGCGAACTCGTGCATGGCCTGGATGGTCGGGCCCTCGGCCATATAGGGGCCGATGTGGAGGCACTGGACGCACAGCCCCTCCTCCACCGTCTCCAGCCGCACCCGGCCGATGTCCACCTCCGGCTTCTTCTTCCGGACCTCCTCCACCGCCCAGGCAAAGACGTCGCCGGTGCAGTAGTCCGGGGCCCGGAGGCCGGAGGTCCACAGCCAGGTTTCCTTGGGCGCGCCCATCAGGTCCGGGTCGCCGTCGGCCCTGGCCCAGAAGCCCTCCAGCGGCGGCAGGACGTAGTCGAAGTAGCCCTCGGGCTGCCAGGGGCCCATCTTGCTCATTTTCAGGGTGAATGTTAGACTGTACAGGGCGTTCATGGCGCTCTGGTAGTCCGCCCCGTTGGGGTCCCCGGCCCCGTCGGTGAGGAACATGGGGATGGGGGGCACCTCTACAAGGACGGGCTTCTTCCCCGGCTGGTAGAGGTCCTTGTATTCCTTTTTGTAGTCCAGCTTGTCAGACATGGGCGGCTCCTTTCCACTGCTCCATCTGTTGGGCGCGGCGCTCCCTTATTTCAGCGCCAAAAACACGTGGATTTCCGGCGCTTCGCCGGGCACCTCGGGCCAATACTCCTCGAAATCGGCGGTGTAGGCCCGGTCCAGGGGCATTTTCCACACCTCCATCCAGAACTCGCCCACGGCCTGCTGGATGTCCCCCCGGATGACGAACTCGGCGTACTTGCCCGCCGGAATGGTCTTGACCACGGTGCCGGGTAGGGGCTCGGCAACCGTGACGCAGCGGCCGATGGTCACGTCGTAGGGGCCGGTCATGTCGGTCTCATAGGCGTCGTACATCCCAATGGAGTGGTCATCCGCCGGGTGGGGGATGGCGAAGAAGATGCCCTCCTCAAAGAGCTTCTGCCACAGCCCGCCGATCACGGCCCCCATGGCCGGGTCGTCGTTGCGCGCCCGGGCGGAGAGGCCCACTACCTTTTTCTCCGGCAGCTCCACGATTTTGTAAGTCATATCCATGTGTGATTCCCTCTTTCTGTTTGATGAGGTCATCATACACGATATAACTTGACATCTATATGTCACATTCCAAATTCTTTTGGTTTTCTGCGCAGAGAAATCAGCCGCTTCACATCCTCCAGCACCTCGGGGGAGGTCACCTCGATCATCAGCCACCGCTGGCCCATCCCCTCCCTGGTCTCCCGGTAGAGGCGCTGGACTTCCGGGGTGCACAGGGGCAGTAGCAGCTCGGCCCCGGTCTGCTCCCGCGGACCAATGACCACCAGGGCGATGAAGTATCCCTCCATGGGGTACAGGGTGCACAGCCCCCGCCCCGCCTTGCGGTACTTCACGTTCCACCCGCCGGGGTCGCAGCGGCTGTACTCCATCACAGGTCCCGTGTCATAGGCCCCCTCCAGATAGCGGCACAGCTCCCCCCACAGGGGACTACCGGCATAGGCGGCGCATTGGGCCGGGGTAGGTGTGGTGGATTGGTCCTTCTTCCAGGTTTCCATTGGACAGGCTCCTTTCTGTTCGGTCTCCTCCTCGATTATATCGGAGAAAAGCGGACACCTGCCTGTCATATTATCCCCTGTATTTGAGGTTTTCCACCGTCCACCCCGCCAGGATGGGGATCATCTTCCGGGCGGCCTCTCTGGCCCCGGCCAGGTCCTGCTCCCGGTAGTTGCCGCACTCGGCCTCGGTGGCGCCGGGGATGGGGCCCTCATAGGCGGCGATGAAGTCCATGACCTCCCGGACCAGACCGATGGCCCGGCCGGGGGCCATGTCCCGGACCAGGAAGTAAAAGCCCGTGCGGCAGCCCATGGGACCGGCGTAGATGACCCGGTTCGCGTCGGGGCCGCTGCGGACATAGGTGGCGAAGAGGTGCTCGAAGCTGTGAATGGCCCCGTAGCCCAGATAGGTCCCGCAATTGGGGCGGACCATACGGATGTCGTAGGTCACCACGTCCCCGTCCACCCGGGAGGTATACATGCCCTCGGTGAGGGTGCAGTGGTCCACCTGAAAGCTGGCGATCTGCTTGAGTTCCATCATTTCATTCTCCCTTTTACAATAGATTTACCCGGTCGAGCATCCGCCCGGTAAACGGGAAGTGATTAAGCGATATAGTTTACAACTCCATATAGCAAATGGCATATCAAAAATGCGATTGTTGGGAATATAGCGATATGATTTTTTCTGTCGATTGCATAGAACAAAAATGTCAGGCAAGGTGGCATTGTCAACCCGAGAATAACCCCCACATTTGTTATTCCACAATAATAAAACCCCCAACTAACATAATAATATAAGCAGCATAAGCCACTGATGATAATCCATTTTGAGATGCCTATGCGACTAGCAGCTTTATTTTTAATAACGCATAAAACGGCAACCATGATTACCTGAAGTACCGAAGCAACAGTATCCAAATGTGGCGTTACGGATGTGGTTCTAAGTACATCATTCGGTGCCGGAAACGCAGACCAAATAAAATTAGGCATCATCACAATGAGAAAAACAAACAGCCCCCATATTTGAAAACCAAACTGATACTTTTCTTTCACTTCATCACTCCACAAATTCTGATTTGTCGCGCACATTCTCCCCTTCTCGAACAGGACTTCTCATTCCTCCTGATTCCGTTCCAGGGCGGCCAGATGCCGCCGGTATAATTCCCGCCGGACCCGGTCCGGGGCGCGGACCCGCATGGCCCCGCCGTAGGTCATCAGCCACTGGTACATCCAATCGGTCTCCGGCTGGGCCATCCGCACCAGGAAGCCGCCGTCCGGCAGCTCCTCCCGCTGTTCGGGCGTAAATTCCTCCCGGACCCGGTAGGCCATGTCCGGGCGGAACTCCAGCTCCAGCTTCACCGACGGGGGCGCGTAGGCGGCGGGGGCGGCCGCCCGCTCCCGGGGGGGCTGTCTCCGCCGGAACCGCTCCTGGGTCAGGGTCAGGCCGTCCATCCGGGAGAGCTTGAAGTAGCGGAAGTCCTCCCGCCAGCGGCACCAGGCCAGCAGATACCAGTCGTTGCTCCGAAAGACCAGCTTCACCGGTTCGGCCTCCCGCTGCCGGGTGCTCCCGTCGGCCCCGCTGTACCGGAAGGACGCCACCCGCCGGGCGAAGATGGCCTCCTTCAGCGTCTGGAACCGCTGGCTCACGGGGCTTTCCGCGTTCCAGGAGGCGAAATCCAGCTCCACCCAATCCTCGCTCTCCCCGCCGAAGAGGGCGGAGAGCTTGTCCAGAGCGGCCTGGGACTCCCCCTCCCCCAGGGCGTTCATCCCCTGGAGGGCGGACAGCACCCCCCGGCGCTCGGTCTCGGACAGGGCGGCCTTGTTGAGGACAAAGCCCTCCATCATGCGGATGCCGCCGCCCTTGCCCCGCTCGGCGTAGACGGGCACCCCCGCCTGGGCCAGGGTGTCCACGTCCCGGTAGATGGTCCGGGGGGAGACCTCGAACCGCTGGGCTAGCTCGGCGGCGGTCATGGTCTTGCGGTCCAGCAGGAGATAGACGATTTCAAATAACCGGCCCAACTGCATGTGTTCTCCCCCTCTCTCCGGTCCAGAATACCACAGGAGAGGCGAATTGTCAGCAGGTTTTGGACGGGCTGTCCCGTCCGTCCACCAAAAAAGTTTGGATTTGCCGTAACCTTTTGTCCCAATTTTCGTATCTATAAGCAGAACCGGTTCTGCAAAGGAGTGAGGCACTTGGATGAGCGCAGGCTGGCCCGGCGGTTACAGCGGGGGGAGCGCACGGCCCTGGACCGGGCCATGGACCTCTACACCCCCTATCTCTCCGCCGTGGTCTGGCGGACCCTTGGCCCCGCCGCGTCCCGGGAGGACGTGGAGGAGGTGGTCTCCGACGCCTTTCTCGCCCTGTGGCGGCATCGGGACCGGCTGGACCCGGAGCGGGGCTGCAAGTCCTGGCTGGCCGCCATCGCCCGCAACCTGTCCCTGGACCGGCTTCGGACCGCGCCGCCCCCGCCCCTGCCCCTCACCGACCTGGTGCCCCAGCCCGGCCCCGGCCCGGAGGAGGTCCTGGAGGCGCGGCTGTTTGCCGATGCCCTCCGGCAGGCCGTGGAGGGGCTGGAGCCGCCCGACGACGCGCTGATGCTCCGCTTCTACTACGAGGGGGACAAGCTCAAGGACATTGCCGGGGACCTGGGTCTCACAGTCCCGGCGGCCAAGACCCGGCTGTGCCGGGCCCGGCAGAAACTGCGCACCCAACTGACGAAAGGAGGGTCGGCCTATGAAGCGCTTGGATAAGCTGTGGCAGGAGCTGGGCCGGACCGACGCGCCCCCGGCGGCGGACGTCCGGGCCGTCAAGGCCAGGGTCCACGCCGTACTGGACGCCGACCCCAGTGAAAGGAGAATCCATATGCGGAAAAAGCGCCGTATGGTCCTGGTGGCGGCCGCCCTGGTCATCGCCGCCACGGGCAGCGCCCTGGCGGTGGGGGCAAACCTGGACGCCCTCCGGGCCTTCTTCAAGGGGGACACCGCCCCCGGCCAGCAGTACGGGACCAACGTGGCCAGCTCTGTCAGCGACGAAAACTGGACCTTTACCGTGGAGAGCGCCGCCTCCGACGAGCACGCCGTCTATCTGGTGCTGACGGTGAAGGCTCTCAACGAAGAAAGCCGCGCCTTCCTCTTCTCGGACGAATTCATCAACATGGACACCTTCCATATCCAGACCCTGGACGCCGATTTCACCGAGGTGGTGAACGGCATCAACGGCTTCGGCAACCGGGAACTCAGCGATGCCCGGACTGAGGACAGCATGAGCTGGCAGGCGGACGCGGACCTGACCGCCCCCGCCGCCTACGCCCGCCTCCGGCTGGACTACATGGACGAGGCCGACGGGGTGCAGGTGCCCCTGAACGCCACCCCCTCCCGCACCGTGGCGGTGGGCGCCACCGGGGTGGGCATCCCCACCTATTACACCCTCACCCCCGGCTCCCTCACCGTGGAGCAGGTCTCCTTTACCCCCTTCACCTGTCAGGTCAAGACCTCCGGCGAGCCCTACGACGAGGGCTTCGCCACCCTCCCCCGCATCTGCTTCCGCATGGCGGACGGCTCCGTCCGCACCCAGAGCCAGATGATGACGGCCACCGGCGCCCGCCCCGCGGGCGCCCCCATCCCCGCCCCCGCCGCCGAGGGCGGCAGCCGCTCCGCCATGGAGCACGACTACCGCTTCCTGGCGGTCCAGGACCTGGACGACATCCAGTCCGTCATCGTCTTTGACCGGGAGTTCCCCCTGGACGGCTCCGCCCCCACCGACCTCCCCCACGACCCGGCCCTGGACCCCTTCCAGGTCCCCGTCATCACGCCCCCCGGGAGCGACAGCCGCCTGCTCTCCGCCCAGGCCCTCACCGCGGCCTTGGGCGGCGCCTTCCGCCAGGACCCCGCCACCGGGGCGGCCACCTGCGTCTACCGGGGCGTCACCATCGTCCTCACCCCCGGCGCGGACGCCGCCGTGGTGGACGGCCAGAGCGTGGCGCTGCCGGAGCCCCCGGTGGTCCAGGAGGGCACCCTGGCCGCCGACTACCAGGTGTTCTTCGACGCTTGGGGCCTGAACGGCTTCGTCCTGCGCACCCGCCCCCAGCCCGGAGCGGACATCACCTGGGGCGACTGGTATATCGTGCCGTAGGCATACTATAAATAGCGACAAAGGACCCCGTGCGAAACCGCAGCGCCTGAGCGCTGTTTCGCACGGGGTCCTTTGTCGTAGAAATAATCCGGATAATTCACGCCCGTTTCCCAAAGGGTCTGCCCGTCATCCTGTCCGCCGATTACAGCTCCGCATCCGGGTCCAGCGGGTAAATGGGACGGGCGAGGCGGTGGTAGGGGAGCAGGGAGAAATTGGCCGTATGGATCCCAGGGGGGTCGGCGGTGACAACGGCCTTTGCCAGCGGCTCGAAGCAGGCGCGGAAATGCTGGGAGGACTTGAGTGCCACCAGCTTATACTGTGCGATGTCGATGCCGTGGAGGACGAAGAGGCGCTCATCCAGCGTCTGGAACCGAACCGAGCCCACGATGATGTCCACGTTGCCGACGGCGATCCGAACACTGGGCCCGATGGACATGGCCTGACCCTGGGCAATCACCGGGCTTTTGGAGATAAATACGCCGTCTGTGATGCACTTGACGTAGGCGGTGACCTCCAGCGGCGCGCCGTGGATGTTGTCGGTCTTGCCGCCCAGCAGGCCGGTAACGGTGGTCCCCACCCCGGCCGCCATCGCCAGGCGGACGAACTCGGGGTCGTAGAGGAAGCCAAAGCAGGTCCCGGGCAGGTCCCGCCGCAGCAGCTCCCGGAGCAGATGGGTGCCGTCGGCGGGGGTGCCTCCGCCGGGGTTATCCGAGGTCTCGTTGATGACGATGGGGCCGCCCTCGATGGAAAGGGCCTTGTCCACCGCCTCCTCCGGGGTGGGGTAGTTGCCGTCAAACTCCCGTCGGCGGTCCCAAATGTACTGTGCCAGCTCGTCGGCGGCCCGCTCCGCCTCGTCCCGGTCGCCGTCGGCGGTAACGATGACAGAGGCGCCGGTGGTGGGCAGATCGGCATAGGGGAAGCCATGGAAGAAGGACACATCCAGCAGGCCGTGGTCGGCGGCATATTGGGCCAGATAGTCTTTGATCCCCTTGGCCGGGTCATTGAAGGTACAGGCGGTGGCGCAGGGGATGAGCATGGGCAGACGGCGGTAGGCCAGGACTGGGCGGCAGGTCCCCCGGAGCTTGCCCACCAGCAGCTCCAGGGCTTTGGCCCCGGCCTGATAGCAGTCGATGTGGGGATACTCCTTCACGTTGACGGCCCCGTCCAACAGGGCGGTCATCTCCCGGGAGATGTTGCCGTGGAGGTCAAAAGAGGCGGTGATGGGCATATCGGGCCCCACAATGGCGCGAATGCGGCGGAGCAGGTCCAGCTCCAGGTCCTCCGCGCCATCGGCGGCGGCAGCCCCGTGGAGGGACAGGCAGATGCCGTCGGCCTCGCCGCGGTGGGCGGCGATCCGCTCGGTGAGTTCCCGGACGATGGTCTCGTAGGTCTCACGGAGGATGAGGCCGCCCACGTTGAAAGCGGCGAAGGTGGGGATCAGTTCCACGCCCAGCCCCTCAGCCTTGTCGATCATGCCGGAGACGTAGTCGGCGCTCCCCTTGGCGCTGAAGAGTTCCTGGTCTTGCCGCCAGCACATTTCGCTAAAGCGGGCCTGGTCCGTGCGGTCGGCGGCAAAAGTGTTGGTCTCGTGTCCGACCTGTCCAATGAGGATCTTCATACGTTACGCTTCCTTTCCAAGCTCATAGTAGTGTTTCATGACCTCCGGCGGCACCATGGACCCTCCGGTGGCCCAGGGGAGGTGGGTAGCCCCTTCCATACGCCCCTCCAGCCCATGGACGGAGAGATACTGCCGGCCCGCCTCCGTCTCCAGCAGGAGACGGGGACCTGGAAACCCGGCCAGAGCAGAGGGTTCCAGCCACAGGTCCTCGGCGTCGGCCAGCTTGTGGAGCAGACGGTAGAGGCGTTCGTCGCTGACGGTGAACGCACCCGAGAGCATGGGTCCCACCGTCCGCCCCACGAAGCGGGAGGGCCGGCCCACGGCCAGTCCGTCCGCGCAGGTCCGGCCCGTGAGCCCGATGTCCTGGACGCTGATTTGGTCGTGGCGACCGGTGACCAGGCCCAACAGCATGGCAGGGGCCTGGGTAGGTTCGGCGAAGAAGCAGTGAACACTGTCGCCAAATATCAGCTTCAAGCCCAGGGTAACACCGCCGGGTCCCCCGCCCACTCCGCAGGGGAGATAGACGAAGAGGGGGTGCTCCGGGTCCACGGGGACGTCGAGGGCGGCCAGCTGGTCCCGCAGCCGGAGGGCGGCCACGGCATAGCCCAGAAACAGTGTGGAGGAGTTCTCGTCATCCACGAAATAGCACCGCTCCCCCGCCTGACGGCGGCCCTCGGTGACGGCCCGGCTGTAATCGCCGGGGTACTCCACCACCTCTACGCCCTTGCTCCGCAGCAGGTCCTTTTTCCACTGCCGGGCGTCGGCGGACATATGGACGGTGACGTGAAACCCCAACTGTGCGCTCATAATGCCGATGGAAAGCCCCAGATTGCCGGTGGAGCCCACCGCGATGTGGTGCTGGGCGAAAAATGCCCGGAACCGCTCCCCTGCCAGCGCCGCATAGTCGTCCTCCGGCGTAAGGAGCCCGGCCGCAAAGGCCAAGTCCTCGGCGTGCTTGAGGACCTCGTAGATGCCGCCCCGGGCTTTGATAGAGCCGGAGATGGGCAGATGGCTGTCGCATTTCACCAGTAGCCGCCCGGGCAAGTCCCCCTGCATGTTTGGGAGGGCGCGCAGCGGGGATTCGATCCGCCCGCCATTGGAAGCGGTCTCAGGAAAAACAGCAGCGATATAGGGCGCAAACCGCTCCAGCCGGAGGGCGGCATCCTCCACGTCGGCCATCGTGAAGGGGCAGCCGGCCAGGGCATCGGCCGCCGGGAGCAGGCCCTGGTTCACCCACAGGGTCTCGCGCTCCGCGGCCAAGTCGGCCAGGACCGGGTCGGCGTTTTGATTCAAGTCCATATGTATCGACTCCTTAGAACATCCCAGGCAGGGTATTGACGAAGCAGTTGAGCAGTAAGATGACCCCCAGGCCCAGGAACGAGCCAATCATGTTGCTGACGGTAAGCGCAGAAAAGCAGTCCTTAATCGACACTCCGTTGAACTTTTGGGGGAGCCAGAACGCGCCGTCCGTGGGCAGCGTGAGGCCGAAGGTGCCAACGCAGATGGCCAGGCCGATGATGACGGGGGAATAGCCCATCTGGGCGGCCACGGGGCCGAAGACGGACACGGAGGTCAGCATGGCTACCGTGGCCGAGCCCACCGCGCCCCGGAGGACCATAGCCAGCAGGAAGGCCAGGAAGATGACCGGCATGTGGAGCTGGCTCATCACGGCCACCAGGGTCGTCCCCAGGCCGCTGGCGCCGATGACCTGCCCGAAGCAGCCGCCTACGGCCAGCAGCAGGAGCATGGAGCCGATGGTGTTGGAGTCGGCGTCCAAACGGTCGTAGAGGCTCTTGCTGGTGGCCGGGACCAGATACTTGCGCAGCACCAACATGGCCACCACCATCCCGATGAACAGGGCCACGTTGTTGTTGCCCACGAACGCCAGGACCAGGGCCACGGGCGAATCGGCGGGCAGGACCATGGAGCCGACTGCCCCCAGCACGATGAGGAGGATGGGGCACAGGATCAGCAGCAGGGCGGTAAGGGCGGTGGGCTTGTTGGGGTCGTGGGCCAGCAGTTCCTTGTTGTTGATGATATCCTGGGTCCGCGCCTTGATCTCGGCCCTGTCCTCCGCCGACGCGCGGCCATAGAGGAACCGGCCCATGGCCCAGCACAGCAGGCTCACCGGGAGGCCCACGGCGATGCCGTACACGATGAACCAGCCCAGGTTCGCGCCGATCTGGGTCGCCACGGCCACCGGGCCCGGCGTGGGGGCCACTACGCAGTGGGCGATGAGCAGGCCGCCGAACAGGGCGGTGGCGTAGCCCGTCATCTTCTTGCGGGTGAGCTCCTGAAGGGAGTTCATCAGGGGGGAGAGCATGATGTAGCCGGAGGCAAAGTAGACGGGGATGGAGACGATGAATCCGGCCAGATTCAGGGCCAGCATATCGTTTTTCACGCCCACTGTGCGAAGTAGTCCCTTGGCCAGCTCCTCCGTGGCACCAGAGGCGGCCAGCACACAGCCGAAAATGCCGCCGAACGCCACCACCAGGCCCAGGCTGGCCATGGTGTTCCCCACGCCGGTGGAGATGCTGTTCATCAGGTCGGCCACAGACATCCGGCTCAGCAGGCCCATGAAGAGGGCGGCGCAAAACATGACCAGTGAGGGGTGAATGTGGAGTTTGATCAGGGAGATAAGGACCAGCACCATGGTGATAAGGAACGCGATCAATACCCAATAGTCCATTCCTGACATCCTTTCTCTATTCGATATGGTAGTAGAGCGGTTCTGCATGATTGTAAAGCTTTACTTAACATGTTACCTGCATAATAACAGTATAACTTTACAAAGTCAAGTAATATTGAACAGAAAAGGTGACTTTGTGGGAACCGTCAAAATGAGGATAACGATTTTAGGAAAAGCGCCAAAAACGGCCCCGGGACAAGGCTGTCCCGGGGCCGCTGATAACGTGACATATCCAGCAATCAGAAGGAGGGCGGGGTAACGGCGAAGACGATGGTGGTCTCGCCGGGGCCGGGGTTGGTCCAGCGGTGGTCCGCCTGGGGCGGGATGCGGATGCTGTCCCCCTCCCCCAGCGTATAGCGCTTCTCCTCTACGTGAAGGCACACTTCACCTTTGAGGACCAGCGCCACCTCCTCGCCCGTGTGGCTCATAGTCCGCTCCGATGAGCTGCCGCCGGCGGGGATGCTCATCAGGCAGACCTCCAGACTTCCAGAGGTATCCGGCGTGAGAAGGTCATAGGTCACCTCATAGCCCGGAAGGCCTATGCTCTTGCGCTGTCCGGCGCGCACTACCGGGTCCTGCTGCTGGGCGTCCTCTTTGAAAAAGTGGTAAAGGGGCACATCCAACGCCTTGGCGATGGTACGCAGCGTATTAATGGAGGGGTTGGTGACGCCCCGCTCGATTTGGCTGAGCATGGAGGGCGTCAGCCCGCTCTCCGCGCTGAGCTCACGCATGGTCATATGACGCATGGTTCGATAGCGCTGGAGCTTCTCCCCGATATTCAAATCATCCATAACGATGCCCTCCTTCGTAATGCCGCGGTGCTCCTGTCCCGCTCCGTCTCCCACGTGCGGAGGAGAGAAGCCGTATGATTATACCATGTTTCTTCCAAGCCGTAAACTACTTTCCCCGGAACGCATCATGACGGCCGCGAGGCAAAACTACGCTTTCCGTCAGCGTCACCGGACGACATCGGAAGCGCCCCCGTCCGCATCACCCTTCCTTCGGCATGCGGCAGAAACGCCGGACCTCATAAGAGGTCCGGCGTTTTCGCTTCTTTACGAGCTGGCCTGGATGGTATGCTGGATATACTGGGGCACCTGCTCCCGGTCGATGCCCAGGGCCACCGACAGCTCCCCGTACAGCAGGTCCTCCGCCCGCTTGCGGAACCGCTCCTCGATCTTGCCCGGCTTCTTGCCGTGCTTCACCGCGGCGCTGTCCTTGGCATCGATGGTCTTCAACAGCTGGACCAGGTCCCGGCAGTCGTGGGACAGGAACGCGTCCTGATAGTGGCGGGACAGGGCCTGCATACTCTGCCCGTCCACATGCTCGGCGGGGATGGCGGGCATGTGGCGGACCAGCCCCTCCGCCTCGTCCCGGCTCAGCACAGGGCGCATATAGACCTTGGTATCCACGGGGGCGTAGATGACCTCGGTCCCGAACAGGGGCGACAGGGTGTAGTAGCAGCGCCCCCCCTCCCTGGCCTCCACGGCCCGGACCTCACACACGCCGCTGCTGCCATACACGACTAAAGTTCCAATCTGATACATAATTCTCCCTCTACGCTTGGCGGTTCGTTGGATTTTCTTCTCTTTTCGTTTCTATTTTACCACGGTTGAGGGAGTCCTTCAAAGGGAATTTTGACGTTCAAAGGTTTTTTGGGTAATTCGCGCATGAAAGCCCGGTGAATCCCTGTCCAAATTGGCCGATTCAGCGCAGCAGGGCGGCCTGCTCCTCCACCAGGGCGTCCTGATAGGCCCCGGCGAAGTCCCCTGCCAGAAAGCGGGGGAAGCCCTCCTCCGCCAGCCTGCGCCAGCTCTCCGGCTCCCGGCCCACCAAGATGGGGAAAAACAGCGCTCCCGCGTGCCGGGCGGCGTCCAGGTCCCCCAGGGCGTCCCCGGCCATGAGGATGTGGCCGGGGGCGTACCCCGCGGCGGCCATGGCCTTCAGGCACGCCGCCTTGCTCCCCGCGTCCTGGCCCAGCAACAGGTCCATGTGCCGGGCCAGCCCGCAGCGGGTCCACTCCTCCCGCACCGCCTCGCTGTTGGCGGCGGAGACCACGGCGGTGTCGGCCCGCCCATGGATTTGGGCCAGCGCCTCGGCGCAGCCGGGGAAGGGGCGGGAGGTCCCCGCCATCCCGGCCACCGTCTCATTGACGGCCAGGCTCCACGCCAGGGCGGTCTCCAGCCCCACGCCGCCCCCGGCGGCGATGGCGGCCCGGAGGGCGTCGTTGGACAGCAGAGGGGCCTCCGCCACCCAGGCTAGGTACTCCTCCGCCCCGGCCAGGGCAATGCCCCGGTCGGCCAGGAAGCCCATCATGTGGGCCAGGCCCAGGAAGCGGTTCACCCCCCGGGTGGCGCTGTACAGGTTCAGGCGCATCCACTCCTCCGTGACCAGGGCGGCGTGGTCCTGGAGGGCATAGGTGTCGATGAGCCGGGGGCAGAAGGCATTTTCGTGCTTGCTGGTCATGGTGTCCATGGCGCAGCCGTCCGAGTCGGCGCAGAAGAGGAAGTCTTTTTTCTTTTCCATGGTCTCCAAAGCCGCCCCTCCCTTAAAACCCCACGTCCAGCCGGGCGGTGGGCGCCAGCGCCCCGAACAGCACCTGGGCCACGGCGCGCATGCACTCCCGGCCGCCGGGGTTGAAGCTGGTGACCACGGTGCCGAAGTCCTCCGGCGCACCGAAGGCGTAGGGGGTGTTGCTCACCACCACCACGGGCTTCTGCCCGGCCAGCTCCCGGATGAAGTCGCTGATGGCGGAGCCGGTCTTGTGGTAGTAGTAGTTGGTGCTGACGATGATGTCCGCCTCGGCGACCCGGCGGCGCACCCGGTCGTAGTCGGCCTCGGTGGGGGTGTTGGGGATCTCCACGCAGCCCACGCGGTCAGAGAAGTGGCTCATCTCCTCCCACAGCAGGCCGGGGTGGCTGTACACGTTGTTGCTCCGCTCCTGGGTGGGGAAAATCTGCTCCACCAGTAAAATCTTCTGCTCCGGGGACAGGGGCAGCAGGCCCGCCCGGTCCCGCTGAAGCAGCGTGGAGCGCTCGGCGGCCTCCACGGCGGTATCGTTGACAAAGGCGGAACGCACGGCCTCCCCGGCCCGGTCCGCGTCCACCAGCCCGCCGTTTTCAGCCAGCCCCATATCCCAGCGCATGGCCAGGATGCGGCCCACCTTCTCGTCCAGCTCGGCCTCGGACAGCTCCCCCGCCCGGACGGCGTCGCAGATGCGCCCGTGTATCTTCTGGCGGATGGGGCTCTCGTCCCGGCACAGGACCAAATCGCACCCTGCCTGGAGCATCTTCACGATGGCGTCGGTCATCTCAAACTGCTTGAGGACCCCGCCCATCATCATGTTGTCGGTGGTGACCACGCCCCGGAAGCCCAGCTCTCCCCGGAGGAAGTCCCGAATCAGGGGCTTGGACATGCCGGCGGGCAGCCCCTCGGGCACCCCCAGGGCGGGGTAACTGGTGTGGGCCATCATAATGGCGGGCAGGCCCGCGGCGATGAGTGCCTTGTAGGGGGCCACGTGGGTCCGCAGCAGCTCTTCCCGGTCCAGCTGGACGTTTGGCAGGCCCCAGTGGGCGTCGGCCTCCGATTCTCCCCGGCCGGGGAAGTGCTTGCCGGTGGCGATGAGCTTCTCCTCGGAGAAGGCCCGCAGGGTCGCCAGGGCGTAGCGGGTGACCTCCTCCTGCCGGTCGGAGTAAGCCCGGGTGCCGATCTCCGGGTTCCGGGGGTTGGTGTTCACGTCCAGGGTGGGCGAGTGGATCATGTTCACCCCCAGCTCCCTGGCCTGGAGGGCCACGGCCCTGCCGATGCGGTAGCCCAGGTCCGGGTCCCCCGTGGCGGCGATGCCCATGGGGTGGGGGAACAGCCGCTGGCCGGATACCAGGTCGTCCGACGCGCTGCCCTCCTGGTCGATGGTGAAGTGGAGGGGCACGCCGCCCGGCCCCTCCAGGGCCATGGACCGCAGCTCGTTCAGCGTGGCGGCGTACTCGCCCGGCGTGCAGCTCACCGCCCGCTTGGATGAGCAGTCCCGGCTGAGGCCCGACGGGTAGCACAAGGACCGGGCCGTGGCCTCGTCCATGGTCTCGCCGGGCTTGATGTCGTTGAGCAGGGTCATGTAGCGGAAGGCCTGGGTCACCCGGAAGCCGCCGATGTGGTACTTGCGTACCAGCTCGGCGATGTCGGGGGTGACGGTGGGGCCGGAAAAGCCCAGCACCAGCAGCTGGCCCACCTTCTGTTCCAGAGTCAGCTCACCCAAGAGGTGGTCGACCCACTGTTCTTTGTTCATAGAGATGCCTCCTGCCTGTCAGTTTGCGCCTCCACACCCCAGGCCTCCAGCTGGGTCAGGGCCGGGAAGGGGGACGGGTCGCCGGGGTCGGGGATCAGCCGGTCCACCCGCAGCCAGCGGACGGTCCGGGGCGGGATGGGGAAGGACTGGGGCTCCCCCGTCTTGACGAACCGGGGGTGGAGTTCCGTCCCGTCGGAAAAGGTCACCGCGGCGGTGACCCACCAGTTGTCGTGGGGGAAGTCGGCCCGCAGGGTGAACACCAGCTCGTCGACGGTCACGTCCCGGCCGAAGTCCACCGTGAGGGCGGCGTCCGGGTCCCGGTTGATGCCCCAGCTCTGGTAGGGCCAGGGGCCGTGTCCGGCGCTGGCCCGGCAGCCGTCGATGGCGTTCCGGGCGGCAAAGACCGACTCCCCACGGGTCTCCACGTTGGCCCAGGCGTGGGGGAACAGGCCGGTGTTCCCGTGGCTGTCCAGGGGGTTCAGGCACAGGTTTTTCCGGGCCGCCACCTCCGCCGGGGCCGCCGCCCTGGCCCACAGCAGGTGGACCGGGCCGGTGAAGCTCTTGGGGGAGTAACTCACCCGCTTCTCCCCAAAGGGCACCTCCAGGCGATAATCCCCGGCCAGCCAGCCGAAGGCCGGGGCCATACTGTCCTCCAGCAGGGCGGTGACATAGCCCGCCCCATCGCTCTCCAAGCGGATGGCGTCTCCCTCCTGGTAGGGGGCGGAATAGACCAGGGTGACGGCCCCCTCCCCCTGGACGCGGGCCTTCTCGGCCCCGTCGGGGCCGGTGATGGAAATCGTCAGCAGCATACGCTTCCCTCCTCGGGTACGCGCCCGGTCACCACCGTGACGATGCGGTGTTCCCCCGCCGCCAGCCGGAACCGGAGGGTGGGGATACGGGTGACGGGGCACAAAACATTGGTGTTGGGAAAGGCTTTCACCAGCAGGGGTTCCCCCCCACCTGTCTCGCTTCGGATGGCGCTCTCCCCCCAGGGGAACCGGGCGGCCACGCCGTGGGGCGTCCAGGCCACCATGTCCTCCGTGTAGGGGACCCCCGCCGTTTCGGCGGGGATGGCGAAGCCGCCGTCGGCGGCGTCGATGGGCCGGTCTGTGGTGATGCGGTATTCCCGCCGGTGGCTGGGGAAGTCCGGGGTCACCGTGACCTCCACCCGCACCCCCGGCAGGGGCGCGTAGACCCGCCGGGTATGGGTCCCTGACACCTGGAAGTCCTCGAAGCCCCGGCCCATGGTCCACCGCTCCCCCCCCGCCTCGGAAAAGGCCATGCCGTTGTCGAAGGCCCCCTCCTCCAGGCTCTCGCCCCGGGGGACCGAAAAGCCGAAGGCGGTGGAGTAGCACAGCTTTTCATACTTGGCCGCGCAGCCGCCCAATTGGTTCACGCAGTGGTGGCCCGCCGGGAACATCTGCACCTGCCCCCCGCCCCGACACAGCAGCATCCGGGCCTTGGGCAGCAGCTTCACCGGCTCCACCTCCGGCGGGGTCTCCTCCGCCGTCCAGAAGGGGTGCCCCTCCGGCAGGGCCAGGCACAAAAACGCCTTCAGCGCCCAGTAGGGGGAGCCGGGGGCGTTGTAGTTCTCCCCCATGCACAGGTTGGGGTAGGCGTATCCCACCGTCAGCAGCCCGCCGCCGTCCAGGATGGGCCGGTCCAGCCACCAGCGCAGGTTCCCCAGGGCCAGCGCCTTCATCTCCCCCCAGGGGATGGTTTCCACCCCGGCCAGGGCCAGGGCGGAGAAGAAAGACCCCTGGGCGAAGCGGTAGGTCAGGCTCCGCCCGAAGGGCAGGGCCGCCCCGGAGGGGGCGAACCAGCAGCGGTAGTCCCCCGCGAACCGGGCCGCCCGCTCCTTCAGCACCCGGCACCGGGCCGGGTCCTCCCGCTCCATAAAGTGGGCGTACACCAGCCCGTAAAAGTGCATCCCAAAGGGGATGTAGTAGTCCAGCTGGGTGGGCTGCCCGTCACAGTACCACCCCTCCCCCAGGTAAAAGCGGTCCAGCAGGGCGAAGTCGGCCTCCAGCCGCCCCGCGTCCCAGGCCCAGCCCATCTTGCGGAAGGCGGCGTTCACCAGCACCCGGAAGAAGAGCCAGTTGTTCTCCGGGATGCGGCGGGCGTTGACCTGCCCCAGCCAGGCGTGGAGGTTCCGGGCCTCCCGGTCCGTGAGGGCCAACCTGTCCCCGTCCAGCAGGAGGGTCAGGGCGATGGAGGCCATCTCCACGATTTTCTGGTCGCAGTCGCCCACGGTCCCCCAGTAGGCGGGGTGGTCCGGGTCGGTGCCGTTTACCAGTCCCCGGCGGAACCGGGCGAAAAACCTATCCCCGCCGCCGTGGGCCCACAGTGGCCCCAGGCCCCAGAACATGCGGGAGAAGGCCTCCACCCTGGCCGCGTCGCCGCCATAGTGGGCGGCGAAGGCCCCCAGGTCCAGCCCCGCGTCCCCGTCGGTAAAGCGGACCATGACCGGCTCCAGCAGTTCGGTCAAGGCCCGCTCCACGTCGCCCCGGGTACGCAGGGGATTTTTTACTGTCAGCACGGCCAACACTTCCTCTGAATCTCGTGATCCTTCCAGGGGGCGGAGTCCCTCCGGGGGCGCCCCTTTCCACGTGGAAAGGGGCGGGAAAGACG
>UQGJ01000046.1 GCA_900540545.1 uncultured Eubacteriales bacterium | reverse complement strand
CCCCCTGGTTTTCTTTCGGTTCCTTTCTCAAACGAGAAAGGAACGCCCCCCGGCAGGGACCGTCCCTGCCACTACTTCCCCCGGACCTTAGCCCCCATAGCCGCCACCAGAAACAGCGGCAGCTTCGCCATACGTCCGATCCGCTTTGGCTCCTTGGTCAAGCGGTAGAGCCACTCCAGGCCCAGCTTCTGCCAGCGCTCCGGGGCCCGCTCCACCACGCCGGCGAACACGTCCAGGCTGCCGCCCAGGCCCGCCATGAGCCTGGCCCCGGTGGCGGGGCCGTTTTGGATCATCCAATACTCCTGCTTGGGTGCCCCCAGGCAGACGAATACCACGTCGGGGGCAGCGGCTTTGATCTCCTCCACCACCGGCCCGTCCTCCTGGAAGTAGCCGTCGTGGGTACCGCAGACGGTGAGACCGGGGTAGCGCTCCTCCAGGTTCCGCCCCGCCTGCTGGGCCACGCCGGGTTTGGCCCCCAGCAGGTACAGCCGCTGGTTTTTCCGGGCCATGTCCGCCATGAGGGCGGCGGCAAAGTCGATGCCGGGACAGCGGCCCTTCAGAGGGCGGCCCAGAATTTTGGCGGCGTGGACCACGCCGATGCCGTCGGGCAGGACCAAATCGGCCCCGTTGAGGGCGTCCCGGAAGCGTTTTTCCTTCCGCGCCCGGTCCACCAGCTCCGGGTTGGGAGTGACCACGTAGTGGAACCCCTCCCCCGCCAGCAGCGCGGCGGCCCGCTCCGCCGCCTCTTCCACGGTCAGGTCGTCGAACCCGACCCCTAAAATATCCGTTCTCAAGGCCCATGCCTCCAGTTTCAGATTGTGTCTATGATACCATAGCAGGGCAAAAAAGTCTATTGGAACCTGTCCAGGCGCGAAATCTTCATGGAAAATTAAGCATTGACATTTGCGGAAGAAGGTTTATAATACAGACTATGCTTTATCACCTAAAAGCGCTAAAGTATCAAGCCCGTATCAATGGAGAGGATGAGTGAAATGAAACAAGTATCCAAGGTGACGGCCCTGGCGCTCTCGGCCGCCCTGACCCTGTCCCTTGCCGCCTGCTCCGGCGGCCCCGCCGAGACCCAGCCCCCCGCCACCCAGCCGGTCCAGGCCACCACCCCCGCCGACCCCGGCAGCCCCGCCGCCGAGGCCTACACCGTGGGCATCTGCCAGTTGGTCCAGCACGAGGCCCTGGACGCCGCTACCCTGGGCTTCCGGGACGCCATCGAGGCCGCCCTGCCCGGTCAGGTGACCTTTGACGAACAGAACGCCTCCAACGACATTCCCATGTGCTCCACCATCATCGGCCAGTTCGTGGCCGCCGACGTGGACCTGATTTTGGCCAACGCCACCCCGGCCCTCCAGGCCGCCACCGCCGCCACCACCTCCATCCCCATCCTGGGCACCTCCGTCACCGAGTACGGCGTGGCCCTGGGCATCGAGGGCTTTGACGGCACCGTGGGCGGCAACGTGTCCGGCACCTCCGACCTGGCCCCCCTGGACCAGCAGGCCGCCATGGTCAAGGAGTGGTTCCCCGACGCATCCACCGTGGGTCTGCTGTACTGCTCCGCCGAGCCCAACAGCCAGTACCAGGTGGACGTGGTGAAGACCGAGCTGGAGAAGCTG
Organism: uncultured Eubacteriales bacterium; assembly: GCA_900540545.1. Taxonomy (GTDB): domain Bacteria; phylum Bacillota; class Clostridia; order Oscillospirales; family Oscillospiraceae; genus Intestinimonas. The sequence continues at coordinate 18,607 of UQGJ01000046.1, read as the reverse complement.
GGCCTCACCGCCACCCAGTACTCCTTCTCCGACTCCAACGACTTGGCCGCCGTGGTGGAGAACGCCGCCGCCAACAACGACGTGCTGTACGTCCCCACCGACAACACCGTGGCCGCCAACACCGGCATCATCGACAACATCTGCCGCCCCGCCAAGGTCCCCGTCATTGCCGGCGAGGAGGGCATCGCCCGGGGCTGCGGCGTGGCCACCCTGTCCATCAGCTACTACGACCTGGGCGTGGCCACCGGCAAGATGGCCGTGAAGATTCTGACCGGCGAGAGCAATATCGCGGATATGCCCGTGGAGTACGCTCCCCAGTTCACCCCCAAGTACAACCCCGCCATCTGCGCCGACCTGGGCCTGACCGCCCCGGAGGGCTACGAGGCCATCGACCTGGGCTGATTCCTTCGTCCAATTTGAAAAACAGCGAGAAAGGGGCTTCCCTTTCTCGCTGTTTTTTGCTAAACTATTGACGTATATACTCTTGAGGAAGAAGGAGAGACTATGAATCCCGCAGTTTTGCTCAACGCGCTGCCCGGCGCGGTGTCCCAGGGGTTGATTTGGGGCATCATGGCCATCGGTGTTTTCATTACATACAAGATTTTGGACGTGGCCGACCTGACCGTGGACGGGACCATGTGCACCGGCGGTGCCGTGTTCATCATGGCGACCATGGCCGGGATGCCCATCCCGGTGGCCCTTCTGCTGGCCTTCCTGTCCGGCATGGCCGCCGGGCTGGTGACGGGCCTGTTCCACACCGCCTGCGGCATCCCCGCCATCCTGGCCGGCATTTTGACCCAGCTGGCCCTCTACTCCGTGAACCTGCGCATTATGGGCAAGTCCAACCAGCCCATCAACGCCGACAACTACCGTCTGCTGGTCTCCTCCCGGAACGTGAAGGTCCTGGGGCTGGAGAACCCCATCCTCGTGGTGGGCATCCTGGTCGTGGTCACCATCGCGGTGCTGTACTGGTTCTTCGGCACGGAACTGGGCTCCTCCCTCCGGGCCACCGGGTCCAACCCCAACATGGCCCGGGCCCAGGGCATCAACACCGACTTCACCAAGGTGCTGGGCCTGATGCTCTCCAACGGCTTGGTGGCCCTGTCCGCCGCCCTGCTGGCCCAGTACCAGGGCTTTGCCGACGTGAGCATGGGCCGGGGCGCCATCGTCATCGGCCTGGCCGCCGTTATCATCGGCGAGGTCATTTTCGGCAAGGTGTTCCGCAACTTCGCGCTGAAGCTGCTGAGCGTCGCCATCGGCTCCATCATCTACTACGCCGTCTACCAGCTGGTCATCTGGCTGGGGCTGAAGGGCGACGACATGAAGCTCATCACCGCCCTCATCGTGGCCGTGTTCCTGGCGATTCCCTACTGGAAGGGCAAATACTTCGCCAAGCCCGTGAAGAAAGGGGGCGTCAAGAATGCTTGAGGTCAAGAATATCCACAAGACCTTCAACGCCGGGACGGTCAATGAAAAGACGGCCCTGAACGGCGCCTCCCTCACCCTGGCCGACGGCGACTTCGTCACCGTCATCGGCGGCAACGGCGCGGGCAAGTCCACCCTGCTGAACGCGGTGGCCGGGGTGTGGCCCGTGGACGAGGGGCACATCGTCATTGACGGCACCGACGTGACCAAGCTGCCCGAACACAAGCGGGCCCCCTTTGTGGGCCGGGTGTTCCAGGACCCCATGATGGGCACCGCCGCCACCATGCAGATCGAGGAAAATCTGGCCCTGGCCGCCCGCCGGGGGCAGGGCCGGGGCCTGCGGATCGGCATCACCAAGGCCGAGCGCGAGGAGTACCGGGAGCTGCTGAAAATTTTGGACCTGGGGCTGGAGGACCGGCTGACCTCCAAGGTGGGGCTGCTCTCCGGCGGCCAGCGGCAGGCCCTGACCCTGCTGATGGCCACGCTAAAAAAGCCCAAGCTGCTGCTCCTGGACGAGCACACCGCCGCCCTGGACCCCAAGACGGCGGCCAAGGTGCTGGACACCACGGAGAAGATCGTCAGCCGGGACCGGCTGACCACCCTGATGATCACCCACAACATGCGCGACGCCATCGCCCACGGCAACCGCCTCATCATGATGTACGAGGGCAAGGTGGCCCTGGACATCGCCGGGGAGGAGAAGAAAAAGCTCACCGTGGAGGGCCTGCTGGAGATGTTCGGGCAGGTCTCCGGGTCGGACGAGGCGGACGACAAGATGCTGCTGTCGTAATGGGGAGGATGGCCTGGATCATGAAGCGAATCTGTTCCCTCTTGCTGGTTGGCGCCCTGTGTGTGGGCGGCATCCCCGCCCTTGCCGCCGGGACAGTCACGGCGCAGCCCACCCATCAGACCGTCTATCTGGCCCGGGAGGGCTATCAGGACCGCTGGGACCCTTATCCCGGCGCCCTGCCCCTGTATGCCATCGACGGCAACAACTACGCCAAGCTGCGGGACGTGGCCCAGGCCATCGGGTTTGGGGTCACCTGGAGTCCGGACCGGCCCAACGCCATGTACCTTCACTCCAATCAGGAATATGACGGCACCCAGGTCAGCACCAGCAGTGATCTATCCCCCGCCGAGGCCGTGCCTTCCACCATGGAACTGTGGGTGGATGACGAGCTGGTCGGCCGGGATGAGCTGACGGCCTATATGATTGGCGACAACAACTACTTCAAGCTGCGGGACCTGGCACGCCTTCTGGATTTCGGCTGCAAATATGTGTCAGGGGAGGACGCGGTGGTCCTGAGCCGGGACTTCGGCTATGCCGAGGATAACCAGTTCGGCGCGCTTCGGGGGCAGGAGAGGGTTGAAAACCCCTACACGCCGGAGTATCTGTCCGCGCTGGCGGAGGACATCCTCCCCGCCCCGGAGGTCACCGCCTTCCGCCAGCAGGACAACGGGAAGCGGAACGGCCTTTTGAAATACTCCTTCCGATACTTTGACCTTTACTACCCGGACACCCCTGAGGCCGAGGCCTGTCTGGAGCTTTTGAAGCCCCACGGGGACAAGGTATATCTGATGCTCTCCGACCTATACGGCGTCCAGGCCCGGGCCGAACCCCATCTCATTGCCGAGGCGGATGCCCAGGGCCAACAGGAGGGGGACCTGCGGGCAAAGCATCACATCACCCTGATTTGGCTGGAGGAGAACAACGACGACGGCGGCAACAACCTGGCGGAATTCATCCATGAGATGAACCACTGCTTCTTCAACGAAGTGAACGGCAATGCCACCAACGAGATGTGGCTCAACGAAGCCAACGCAAAGATGATCGCCTTCCTGTATACCGAGTTCAACTACGACGGTCCAGTGGACCAGTGGACCTTTTCGCCTGCCGAATTCTCCTCCCTGAAACGGGCGGAGCCGCTCTCCCTTCCGCGGGTCGATTCCATTCTGTCCCAGGCCCGCGCCTGGTCCAAGGCCCAGGGAGAACAGGCCACTGCCCAGAGAATGGGCCTGTGCTTCTGGTCCATGCTGTATAACACCTCGTCCCTGGACCAGTTCAAGTCCTACCTCCGCAATCTGGGGAACGGCCCCGTGCTGCCCGCGCTGGAGCGGTTGACCGGACTGACCACCGGGGAGCTCGACGCACAGCTCCAGAGCTATATCTCAAGCCTCCCCTGATAATAAAGCGGGGCCCGATGCAGCAGCATCGGGCCCCGTTCTTGTTCTGATTTTAATCCAGCACCTGGACCCCTGCGCCCAGGACGCCGTCGCCGATATACACGCTCAGGGTGCCGTCCAGGCGGCCCTCCCAGATGTGGTCGTAGTTGGGCAGGGCGGCCTTCAGCTTTTCCTTGAGGAGGACCATCTCCTCCTCCGCCCCGCCGTTGGCCACGGCCAGATTGTACTTCTTATGGCCGCCGCAGGACTTCACGGTCAGGTCCACCAGCTTGTCCATGACCTGCTTCCGGCCCCGGACCTTGGCGATGGACTGGAGCTGGCCGTCGGGGGCGAAGGTGATCATGGGCTTGATTTGAAGCATGGTCCCCGCCATGGCCGTCACCTTGCCGATGCGCCCGCCCTTCACCAGATATTCCAGGGTGTCCACCGAGAAGAAGGGGAAGGTGTTCTTGATGAGCTGGGGGACCCGTTTGTGGGTCAGCTCCCGCCAGGAGGCCCCGGCCCGGATGTCCTCGGCCAGCTGGAGCATGGTGATGCCGATGCCCAGGGAACCGCTCACCGAGTCGTAGACCTTGATCTCCAGGTCCTTGCGCTCCTCGGCCAGGATGCGGGTCATGTTATAGGTGCCCGACAGGCCGCCGGAGAGCATCACGGCGATGCAGCCGTCGTAGCCCTGGCCCTTGATGCGGTCGAAGGCGGCCTGGATGTCCTCCCCCGCCGGGAGGGAGGTCTTGGGCAGCTCCCCGGCCCGGAGGCGGGCATAAATATCGGCGGCGTGGATGTCCACCCCGTCGGAATATTCCCCGTCGGCGCAGCGGATGCGCAAGGGGACCACGTGGATGCGGTTTTCCTCCGCCACCACCGGGTCCAGGTCGGCGCAGGAGTCGGTGAGCAGGGCGATCTTCTTCGGGGCCATACGGTCATCTCCATCTATTGACAGGGTTGCGGCTTCCGCATATAATAGTCACATAACATCGTTATGTAATTATAGCGGCAGTCGGGCGGATTGTCAACGGGAAAGGGGCTGTTTTTGGATGGAGTACCTGGAGCGGCGGAAGGCCCAGGCCCGGGAGACGGAGCGGAACATCCTCAACGCGGCCCTGGACCTCATGCGGGAGCGGGGCTTCGACAAGGTGTCCATCCGGGACATCTGCAAGGCCGCCGGCATCACCACCGGGGCCTTTTACCACCACTTCCCCTCCAAGGAGGCCCTGCTGGAGCACGGCTTCGCCCCCCTGGACGACTACATGCGCCGGGCGCTGGAGGGCCGGGAGGCCGAGCCGCCGGTCCAGCGGCTGTGGCTCATTCTGTCGGCCTACGCCCAATTCATGGAGGACGGCGGCGAGCTCATCGGCCGCTACTACCAGCGGCGCATCGCCGAGCCGGGGACCAAGAGCATGGACTCCAGTCGGTACACCCTCCAGGTCATGCTGGAGTGCTTCCGGCAGGCGGAGCGGGAGGGCATCCTCAAGCCGGGGCACAGCCCGGAGTGGGTGGCCGACTTCTGCTTCCGCCACTTCCGGGGCGTGGTGGTGGACTGGCTCCTCCACGGCTATTCCTACCCATTATTGCCCAAAATGCAGGAGGACTATCAGCTGTTCTCCACGCTGTTTCATATTTGAGGAGGCCCCCGCCTCTCAACAAACCGGCCGCCGCGGACAACTTCCGCGGCGGCCGGTTTTCTTTTTTATCTGGGGTACTCCGTACAGAGCAGCCGGTGGGGTGGCTCGTCCTCCTCGATGGTGGGAAAGCGGCCCAGGGGCTCCAGGAAGCGGTTGTCCGTGTTGTCGTCGTTGCACATGGACACCTCGCCCACCAGCACGTCGCCGGTGCCGGGCTCCACGGTGAACTCATGGTAGTAATAGGGGTAGAGGGACAGGCTCTGGCCGGGCTTCAGGATGATCTCGCTGCCCGCCTTCACCATGTAGCGGCGGCCGTCCTGGCAAATCTCCACGTCGGAGTCGGCCAGGCCCTCGTCCTCGGTGGCGTTGTAGAGCTTGAACACCAGGTTGCCGCCGCCCCGGTTGATGATGTCCTCCATCTTGTGCCAGTGGAAGTGCATGGGGGAAACCTGCCCCTCCTCCACCAGCATGATTTTCTCGGCGTAGGTCTTGGTGTACTTGGGGTTGGCCGGATTGCCGTTGCGGATGGTGATGAGGGTGAGGCCCAGCTTGTGGAAGTCCCCCATGCCGTAGTCGGTCACGTCCCAGCCCAGCATGTTGTCCCGTATCTCGTCGTACTCCGCTCCCTTGTCCGCCCAGTCGGCGGGGGTCCAGCCGCAGAAGTCGGGCAGCAGGAATCGGTGGGCCTCCAAAAGGGCCTCCATGCGGCGGATCGCCTGGTTGATCTCTGAACGTTTCATCGGTCATTCTTCCTTTCCTGATGTAAGGGTCTTTATGCGGCGGGTGTAGCCCTCCAGCGTCTCCGCCCCGTCCAGGACAGTCACGCTCAGCTCCACCGTTTTCCGCTCCCCGGGGGCCAGCGTGGGCAGCCCCCCGTGCTCCGCCTGCCACAGCCGCCCGTGGGCGGAGGCGTTGGCCGGCTCCAGGCCCAGCACATAGTCCCCGGCGGCGGTGGATTTCCACTCCATGAACCAGGGCAGGGCCTTCTGGTCGAAGTCCAGGGCCACGCCCAGGCCCAGCCGGTGGTTGAACACCACGGCGCAGGTCCGCCCCTGTTCGTCGGCGCACAGGTCGTGGAAAAAGACGTACTCCGGCTCCCCCGGCCTGGGCGGGTCCATGTGGGACCAGCCCTCCACCTGGGGGCGGCTGGTCTCGTCCCTAGGAGTCACGCCCCGGGTGGGCAGCAGCAGCCGGGTCCCAGCCTCCACCAGCGGGTAGCCGAAGTTGAAGTGGTAGAGGAGCAGGGCGGTCTCAGGGCGGAAGCCCTCGTTTTCCAGCTCGTCCCGGATACAGATGGTGCGGGAGCCGAGGCGGGTGGTGAGGGTCCGGCGGAGGGTCAGGTTTTCCCCGAACAGCTCCGCCTCCCGCATCTCGCCGGAGACGCTCAGCACGTAGTCCTCCCCCTCCCACCGGGCGTCGGCGCAGCAGTGCTCCGCCGGGGTGGTGCGCAGACGGCCGTGCATGGGGTATTCCCTGCCGCCCACGGCGCAGGGGGCGCAGATATTTTCCAGGCCCGCTGTGAAAAAGAGGCCGCCCATGATGCTCCGCTGGGCCTCCTGGCCGTGGGTATCGTAGTGGGCGCGGCCGGTGAGGCCCGGCTTGGACAGGAAATTGAGGCACAGGCCCTTGTAGGTCAGCTCCCCTACGTCCAGGCACTTGTCAGCCAGGGCCAGGAAGGTCAGGTCCCCGTTTTTCACCTGGTAGGCGTTCAGGCTCCCGGCCCGGCCCTCCCGGTAGGTCACGGGCCGGACGTAGGCCAGCTGCTGCATACTGCCCACGTGGGCCAGCAGCGTCTGTTTATCCAAAAGACCTCACTCCAAATTCGCGTGATAGCGCCACAGCGCCTTCATGTCCAGTTGCTTTTCATCAATGATGAGCTTGGCCAGGATGTCCCCCAGCAGGAGCAGGGACTGCTCGAACAGGGAGGTCATGGGCTGGTCCGAGTCGATCTCGTCGGGCAGGTAGTTCTTGGTGCGCACGGGGATGCGGACCATGAAATCGCACAGCCCGCCCATCTCCCCCTGGGGATTGGAGCCGATGTGGACCACCTTCACCCCCAGGCTTTTGGCCTTCCGGGCGATGGCCACCGGGAAGAGGGAGCCGCCGCTGCCGCTGCCCACGATCAGCAGGTCCCTGTCCGTGATGGCGGGCTCGGTGATCTCCCCCACGCAGTGGGTGCGGATGCCCAGGTGGGCCAGCCGCTTGGCCACGGCCTCCAGGGACAGGAACACCCGGCCCACACCCACGAAATAGACCTGCTCCGCCGCCAATATCTCGTCCTTCAGGCGGTGCAGGCTCTCCGGCTCCACGCTGCCCAGGCTCTGCCGCAGCTCATCCAGCACAAGTTCAGTACACGCACCATAGCGCGCGGCAAATTCGGCCATGACGATCACTCCTTTGTTCCGGGACAGACCTGCGCCCGCAGGGCCAGGAGGCCCGAACAGCTCCCGGCCAGGTCGGCTTTGTTCAGGCAGGTGCTGCCCGCCACGAACACGTCCACGGTCCCGCCGCCATAGCGGCGGATATCCGCCGGCGAGACCCGGCCGTCTATCTCCAGCTTCGTCTGGGGGTGCCGGCCGTCGATGAGGGCCCGGGCCTCCCGGATTTTCCGCTCCGCGTAGGGCACCTGGCTCTCCCCGGCGCTGGAGGCGTAGCCGGGGTTGATGAGCATCAGGAGCACCGCGTCGCAGCGCTCCAGCACGTAGTCCAGGGCGGACAGCGGGGTGGAGGGCTTGAGGGCCACCCCGGCCCGGACCCCGGCGGCGTGGATGCGGCCCAGGAGCATATCCACGTGGGGGGCCGACTCGATTTGAAAGACGATCTGGTCCACCCCCATGCCCAGCAGCTCGTCCACGAAGAACTCTGGGTTCTCGGCCATCAGGTGGACGTCGAAGGTCATGCCGGTCCTGGCCCGCAGCTGCCGCACCGCCTCCAGGCCCAGGGGCATACTGGGGCTGAAGTGGCCGTCCAGAATGTCCACATGCAACAGCCCTACGCCGGAGTCCTCCAGGGTTCGGACCTGGCGCTCCAGGTTGCACTGGTCCAGGCAGATCAGGGAGGGGGACAGGATACAGCCCTCCCGCCAAATATCGTTCAATCCGGCCACCCGCCTTCCGCCCGGAGGACCGTCTCGATCTCCTGCCGGGTGGGCAGGGCCGGGATGGCCCCCATCCGCTGGACCGTGATGCCCCCGGCGGCGTTGCCGTAGCGCAGGGCCTGGACCAGCAGGTCTCTGGTGAAATCACCGGCGCGCTTGACCCCGGACAGGAGGCACCAGGACAGGAATCCGCCCCAAAAGGCGTCCCCCGCGCCGGTGGTGTCCACGGCGGTCACGGGCCGACTGGGGACCTCAATGACCCCGCCGCGCCAGAAGCACCGGGCGCCCCTGCTCCCCAGAGTCTCCACCAGGACGGCGATGCCGCACGCCTCGGCCAGGGCCGGGAGGCCCTCCTCTCCGCCCACCAGGCCGACCTCCTCGTCGGAGACCTTCAGCAGGTCCACGCAGGGGAGGATGTCCCGGATGCGGGCCGAGGCCAGTGCCCGGTCGCCGTCCCACATGAGGTCCCGGTAGTTCACGTCGAAGCTCACCAGCTTGCCCAGCGCGTGGCCCCGGCGCAGGGCCTTTTCCGTGGCCGCCGCGGCGCTCCCCTTGGACAGGGAGCAAGAGCCGCCGTGGACCACGGTGGTTCGGGCCAGGTCCGCCTCCCGCACCTCGTCCGGGTCCAGGAGCATGTCCGCCCCCGGCTTCCGGGCGAAGGTGAAGGAGCGTTCCCCCGCCGCCGTCAGGGTGACGAAGGCCATGGTGGTCACCGCCGCCCCGGTCCGCCCGGGGCAGAGCAGTTCCACGCCGTTTTCCGCCAGGGTGTCCTGCAAAAAGCGGCCGAAGTCGTCGTCGCCCACCTTGCCGCAGAAGCCCGCGGACAGCCCGTTCCGGGCCAGGGCGATGGCGGCGTTGGCCGGAGCGCCGCCGGCGTTGCGCAGGTAGCTGCCCGGCAGCGGCCCCGGCAAAAAGTCGATGACACACTCGCCGATGCTGTATACGTCCATGTACGAACCCCCTACTGAATCAAAAAAGTGCTTCCAGCGCCCGGCCCAGGCTGTCGTCCAGCTCCGCCCAGTCCCCGGCGGTCTCCAGGGGCAGGGTACGGGTAAAGCGCCGGGGATAGGCCGCCCGCAGCCGCTCCGCGCCCGGACCGGCCACCAGGACTGGGGCCGGCTCCGCCAGGGGCAGGACCAGCTTGGCCAGGAAATCGGGTAGCTCCTCCCCCAGATAGGAGAGCATCGGGTCCGACGGGTCCTGGAAATCGCAGCGGTCGGTGGAGGGCATCACCAGAATGACCCCCGCCCGCTGGGCGTAGCGCTCCGCGCCGGTGCCGCGCTCCCAGTCGAAGCAGCTTCCGCCGGGCGGATGGAGCAGCCACAGCACCGCCCTGGCGGGCTGCTCCGCGGGCAGGGCCAGGACCACCCGGCTGTTCTTTTTCAGGCCGTCGGCGTAAAAGCCCACATTCAGATGTGTCATACCCCCGCCCCCTTACGCGACCGGGCCGCGCTTCAGCGGCAGCCAGTCCAGCGCCCGCTGGATGTGCTCGTCCCAGTAATTCCAATCGTGGATGCCGGGGTGCTCCTCGTAGGTGTGGGCCACCTCCGCCTCCGTCAGGCGGCGGTGGACGGCCCGGTTGGCGGGATAGGTGAAGTCCTCCGTGCCGCAGCTCTGGAACAGCGCCGGCAGGGGCCACCCCGCCCGCCGGTCCCGGCGGATCAGGTTCAAAAGCTCGGCCTCCCCCTCCGCTCCGGCGGCGGGGTCGGCAAAGATGTCGCTCCAGGGGAAGGGGCCGTCGAGGACGCCCTTTTGGATGTCCTCCAAAATGCCCTTCAAATCCAGCGCGCCGGACAGGCTTGCGGCGGCGGCGAAGCGCCGGGGATAGGTGAGGGCCAGCCGCCACGCGCCGTAGCCCCCCATGGACAGCCCGGCGGTGAAGGTGTCCTCCCGCCGGGGGCTCAGGGGGAAGAGGCGGCACATCAGTTCCGGCAGCTCCTCGCCCAGATAGGTGAGCCACGCCGGGCCCCGAAACATGTCCTGATAAAAACCGTTCTCCGCCGAGGGCATGACCACGGCCACCTTCCGGTCCTGGGCGTAGCGCTGGATGGAGGTCAGGCCGCTCCAGTCGGCGCAGTCGCCGTAGGCCCCGTGGAGGAGGTAGACGGTCTGGAACCGGGCCCCTGCATGGAAATAGCCCGAGTCCTTGCGGTTCAATATCTCGTCCGAGTTGGGGGTGGGCAGGAACACCCGCAGGCCGGTGCGGAAGCCCAGCGCCGCGGAGTCGTAATCCAGGTCAATGAGCGCCATCGGTCACGCCACCTTCTTGTTCTTGAGCTGCCCCTTCACATAGTCCACATAGACGGCCACCAGGATGACGATGCCCTTCAAAATGGTCTGCCAGAAGGAGTCGATGTGCATCAGGTTCAGGCCGTTGCTGAGGAAGCCGATGATGAGGGCGCCGATGATGGTCCCGCCCAGGAAGCCGATGCCGCCGTTCATGCTGATGCCCCCCAGGGCGCAGGCGGCGATGGCGTCCATCTCGGCGCTGTCGCCGGCCACCGGGTTGCCGGAGTAGCTGCGGGCGGAGAGGACCACACCGGCAATGGCCGCCATGAGGCCGCTGAAGATATAGACCATCAGCCGGACGTTCTTGGTGTCGATGCCGCTGAATTTGGCTGCCTTCTCATTGCCGCCCAGGGCGTACAGGTGGCGGCCGAACTTGCTCTTGGCCAGAATCAGCCATACCACCACCACGATCACCAGCATGTAGACCACCGGCAGGGGCAGGAAACCCAGGTAGCCCGTGCCCACGTTGATGTAACTCTGGTTGGTGATTCGGGCGGTGACGCCGCCGGTGTAGACGTAGGCCAGGCCCCGCAAAATGCTCATCATGGAGAAGGTGACGATGAAGGCGGGGATGGTGGTGCGGGAGACGATGAAGCCGCTGACGGCCCCGAAGCAGCACCCCGCCGCCAGACAGATGAGCAGCACCAGGGGCAGGGGCAGCCCGGTCTCGGTCAGCGTGGCGCCCATGACGCCCACGACGCCGATGACCGCGCCCACCGACAGGTCGATGCCGCCGGAGATCATCACCATGGTCATGCCGCAGGCCAGATACATGTTGGAGGAGATCTGGCGCAGCACATTGAGCATGTTCTTGGAGGACAGGAAGATGGGGGACTTGACGGAGATGATGATGCACAGCACCAGAAGTCCCAGCAGGATGCCTGCGTTGCGCTTGAGGTAGGAGACGACGCCGAACGCGAGCTGATGGCCCACGCTGTCCCGGACCAGGGGGTTATCTGCTGCAGGTGTATTCACAGGTAGGACTCCTCTCCGTTAAATGGTGACCGCGTACTGCATGATCTTTTCCTGGGTGGCCTCGCTGCGGTCCAGGATGCCGGAGACGGTGCCGTCCCGCATGACCACCACCCGGTCGCTCATATTGATGATCTCGGGCAGCTCGGAGGAGATCATGATGATGGACACGCCCTGCTTGGCCAGCTCGTTCATGATGACGTATATCTCGCTCTTGGCCCCCACGTCAATGCCCCGGGTGGGCTCGTCCAGAATCAGCACCTTGGGCTTGGCGGCCAGCCAGCCGGCGATGACCACCTTCTGCTGGTTGCCGCCGGACAGGGACGAGACCATGTACCGGTCCCCCGGCGCCTTCACGTTCAGGGCCTTCATGTACTCGGCCGACAGCTCCCGCTCCCGCCCGCCGTTGACGAACACTCCGTGGATGAACTCCCGCAGGACCTTCAGGCTGATGTTGAAGCGGATGTCCTTATTGGGGAAGAAGCCCTCCCCCTTTCGGTCCTCGGGGACCAGGCCCACCCCGGCGGCGATGATGGATGCCGGGCTTTTGCCGGTGATGTCCTTCCCCTCCAGCCGGACCCTGCCGCCGCGGGTCTTTTCCAGGCCGAACAGAGCCTGGACCGTCTCGCTGCGGCCCGCGCCCACCAGCCCGGCGAAGCCCAGTATCTCGCCCCGCCTAAGTTGAAAGCTCACGTCGTGGACCCGGTCGCTGGTGAGGCCCTCCACCTCCAGCACGGGTTCGGTGCAGTCGTTGAAGGTGCGGGTATAGTAGTTGTCCATGGCCCGGCCCACCATCATGGCGATGAGTTCGTCGTTGGTGGTCTCGGCCACCATCCGGGTGCCCACGCACTGGCCGTCCCGGAGGACGGTGACCCGGTCGGCGATCTCGGACAGCTCGCTCATGCGGTGGGAGATGTAGATGATGCCGATGCCCTGGGCGGTCAGGCGGCGGACGCTGCGGAAGAGGGCCTCCACCTCGTTGTCCGACAGGGAGGAAGTGGGCTCGTCCATGACGATGATCTTGGACTGGAAGGAGACGGCCTTCACCACCTCCACCATCTGCTGCTGGGCGATGGTCAGGTCCCCCACCTCGGTCATGGGGTCCAGCCGCAGGCCGAAGTCCTCCAGGATCCGGCGGGACTTTGCGGCCATCAGGCCCCGGTCGGCCAGGCCCAGGCGGTTGCGCGGCTCCCGGCCCAGGAAGATGTTCTCGGCCACCGTCATCCCCGGCACCAGCACCAATTCCTGGTGGATGATGCTCACGCCGCAGGCCCTGGCGTCCACCACGCTGTGGATGGTCACGGGCTTTCCCTCCACCGCGATCTCGCCCTGGTCCATGCTGTAAATACCGCCCAATATCTTGATGAGGGTGGACTTCCCCGCGCCGTTTTCGCCCAGCAGGGCGTGGACCTCGCCGGGGCGCAGGTCCAGACTGACGCCGTCCAGGGCCTTGACGCCGGGGAAGGATTTGTGGATGCCTCTCATTTCCAGCAGGAAGGGTTCACTCATATCGTTCATCTCCCCGGAAAGCATGTGCCCCCACCGAAATGGGGGCACATGCCTGCTTTTCCTTACAACTCTTTTATGCCCACTCGTCCGTGCCCACCGACTGCACGTTGTCGGGGGTGACCAGGGAGGTGTCCACCTGATAGGACTTCTCCACCGTCTTGCCGTCCAGGATGTCGTAGGCGCACTCGGCGGCCTTGGTCCCAATGCTCATGGGGGACTGGGCGGCGGTGGCGTACAGGCCGCCGGCGGCCACGGACTGCTTGGCCTGGGGCGAGCCGTCCACGCCGAACACCTTCACCTGGTCCTGGAGGCCCGCGGACTCCACGGAGCCCTGGATGATGAGGGCCACGTCGTCGTTGAGGCCGAAGAAGAGCTCCACGTCGGGGTTGGCCTGGAGCAGGTCCTCGGTGGTGGTCAGGACCTTGTCCATGGTGGAGATGGATTTGCGGTCGGCGATGACCACATTGCTGCCGGCGATGGCGTCCTCCACGCCCTTGACCCGCTGGACCACGGACTCGGCCAGGGGGTTTTCAATGATGCACAGCTTGGCCCCGTCGGGGAAGAGGCGGATCATCTCCTCGCCGCAGAGCTGGCCGGCCTGGTAGTTGTTGGAGGAGATGAAGGTCTCGGTGAGGGCGGTGTCGGCCACATTGGAGTCCACCACAACCACCTTGACCCCGGCGTCGCGGCAGGCCTCCAGCGCGGGCTGGACGCCCTGGGAATCCACCGGATTCAGAACCAAAATCTCGATGCCCTGGGTGATAAGGTCCTCGATGCCGTTGTTCTGCTTGGTCTGGTCCAGGGCGCCGTCCACGGCGATGAACTTGTCGCCGTTGCCCTCCACCACGGCCTGCACGGCCTCCTTCATCTTGATTTGGAAGGGGACGCTCAGGTCCATGCCGGTGTAGCCGATGATGTGGCCGCCGTCCGGGTTCTCCACCTTGGGCTGGTCCGTCTCAGGGGATTTGGTCTCGGCGTTCTTGGGTGTGCCGGAGCTGCAGGCCACCAGGGACAGGGCCAGCGCAGCGGTGAGCAGGGCTGCAAGTAGCTTCTTCATTTCAGTTCCTCCTTCAGCGTGTTGCCTATTGTGACTCCGATGCCGGGGAGCGGTCCTCCCCTTTCATGGTTTTATTATATTTCCCCTCATTGGTAAAGTCAATATATTATATAATGTCAAAATAGACAAATAACCTCCCATATTTTTGGGAGGTTATTAAAGTAACTATATTATCTTTAGACTGCTAACAAATCCCCGGAGAAGAGCTTGGAGTTGACCAGACAGGCGCCCCCCAGGAGCTGGGCGTCCTGCATGAACCGGGGCCGCGCCACCCGGATATGCCCCGCGTGCTTGGCGAATTTGGCCTCGTTGAGCTTCTGCTCCAGCTGCAGGAGCATGCCGTCGGACAGGCAGGCGCTGTCGTAGGCCAGGATGACCAGCTCCACGTTAAGCAGGTTGATGGTGCTGACCAGGGCAGCGGCCAGCTTCTCCATGGCCTTGCTGAGGATGCGGTTCACCGCCACGTTGGTGTCCATCTGGCAGAAGGTCTGGAAGGAATAGGGCTTCCCCGTGGCGGCCTGGAGCTCCTCCAGGAGGATATGGGTGGAGATATAGGTCTCGATGCAGCCCCGGCTGCCGCAGGGGCAGGGCCGCCCCTTGTAGTCGATGCTCACGTGGCCGAACTCCGGCATGAGCCGCTGGTCGTTGTGGTAGAGCTCGCCGTCCACCACCAGCCCACAGCCCACGCCCTGGGCGATGCCCAGCAGGATGATGTTGCTGTACCCCCGGCCGTTGCCGTACAGCTCCTCGGCCAGGACCCCGCACTGGTTGTCGTTCTCCAGCCAGACCGGCAGGCCGTAGCGCGCGGTCAGGCGCTCCACGATGGGCACGTCGGCGATGCCGTAGAAGTATTCCGGGTTCAAAATGACGCCTTTTGCGGTATCCAGGGGGCAGATGCCGGCCACGCCGATGCCCAGCACCTGGTCCGCCCCCTCCATGACCCCGTCTATCAGGGCGCAGACCTGGTCCATCAGCGCCTCCCGCCCCATGGCGCGCATGGGCAGCTTCCGCCGGGCCAGGATGGTCAGGTTCAGGTCACACAGGACCGCCTCGCAGCGGTCCCGGAAAATCAGCACGCCCACCGTCTTGGGCGCGGAGGGCGCGATATTCAGCTCGATGGGGTTGCGGCCCAGCTCCTCGTTGGGTGCGGCGCGGCCCTCCACCAGGTAGCCCAGGTCCATCAGCTCCGCCACCATATTGGAGATGGCCATTTTGGACAGGCCCATGGCCCGGGACAGCTCCGAGCGCGAGGTGCACTGGCGCGTGGCCAGAAGCTGCAGCAGCAGCCCGCGATTCATCCGCTTGAACACGTCCTTGTTTCCGCCCGCGATCCGTGCCATTTCTACTCCCCCAATCCACATCCCAATGGGGCCATTATAGTGCAAACTCCTCCGGATTGCAAAGCTGTTTTCACGCCTTCAGCACGGCCAGCAGCCGGTCCCGCTCGTTGTCCTCCGGGTGGGCCTGGACGTGGCGGAGCAGACGGCGGCGGGCGGCGCTGATGTCGCCGCCCCGGTAGCCCAGGTCGTAGAGGTCCCGGCCCGTGAGGGCCAGGGCGGCCAGTTCCCGGTTCTCCGGGTGGAGGACGGCCCGGCGGAGGGCCCGCTCCACCGGCAGGGCGGTGATGTCCAGCCCCGTGGCGGCGCAGAGGGCCGACCAGCGGTCCGCCGCCGTGGCCGGGACCCCCGCGAAGTCCGGCCTCCCCCGCCCGGCCCCGAACCGTGCCAGCATCCCCAGCTCCACCGGCAGGGCGGCCCATTCCGGCCGAGGGGAGAGCAAGATTTTCTCCAGCTCCGCCTTCACCCGCTCGCCGGAGACCCGGTCCAGGCAATGGGCGTTCCGGGCCAGGGCGGCGGCGGTGTCCGGCTCCAGGTCGAAGCCCAGTTGGGCGGCGAAGCGCACCGCCCGCAGCAGCCGCAGGCCGTCCTCCTGGAACCGCCGGTCCGGGTCCCCCACGCAGCGGATGAGCCGCCGCTCCAGGTCCGCCCGCCCCCCGAAGGGGTCCACGATGGCCCCGCCGGGGGCCAGGGCCATGGCGTTGACGGTGAAGTCCCGGCGGGACAGGTCCTCCTCCAGGGTGGCGTCGAAGGTCACGGCGTCGGGGTGCCGCCCGTCGGCGTACCCCCCCTCCCGGCGGAAGGTGGTGACCTCCAGGGCCATCCCCCCCAGCAGGACGGTGACGGTGCCGTGCTTCAGCCCCGTGGGGACGGTGCGGTCAAAGAGGGCCAGAGTGGCCTCCGGCGGGGCGGAGGTGGTCACGTCCCAGTCGCCGGGGACCCGGCCCAGCAGGGTGTCCCGGACGCACCCCCCCACGGGATAGGCGGCGTGGCCCGCCCGTTCCAGGGCCGCGCAGCAGGCCCGCACCGGCCCGGGAATTTGACTCCAATCCATCCGCTCACCCCTTTTTGGTATCTTTTGCTTGCCTAACGTCTATAATGGTCTTATAATATATTGGTTTAATCTTATTATAAACTTCAATAAAGGATGTGTAAACCCATGGCTGTCAACAACATCCATACCTATATCGCCTCCGGCCGCAAGGCCCACCTCATCGGCATCGGCGGGGTCTCCATGGCCCCCCTGGCCGAGGTCCTCCACGGGGCCGGCATGGTCATCACCGGCTCCGACATGCGGGAGGGGGCCTCGGTGGAGCACCTCCGCGCCCTGGGCATCCCCATCGCCATCGGCCACCGGGCCGAAAACCTGGGGGACGCGGAGCTGGTCATCCGCACCGCCGCCGTCCACGACGACAACCCGGAAGTGGCCGCCGCCAAGGCCCGCGGCATCCCCGTCTTTGAGCGGGCCCAGGCCTGGGGGGCCATCATGAAGGGCTACAAGAACGCCCTGTGCATCTCCGGCACCCACGGCAAGACCACCACCACCAGCATGTGCACCCACATCATCATGGCCGCCGAACTGGACCCCACGGTGATGATTGGCGGCACCCTGCCCCTGCTGGGGGCGGGCCACCGGGTGGGCACTGGGGACACCATCATCCTGGAGAGCTGCGAATACTGCAACTCCTTCCTCTCCTTCTTCCCCACCATCGCCGTCATCCTCAACATCGAGGCCGACCACCTGGACTTCTTCCGGGACCTGGAGGACGTGGAGCACTCCTTCCGCACCTTCGCCGACCTGGTGCCGGAGGGCGGGCGCATCATTGCCAACCGTGACGACGCCAACACCATGCACACCCTGGAGGGGGAGACCCGGCCCGTGATGACCTTCGGCCTGGACCAGGGCGACGTCCACGCCGCCAACCTCACCTTCGACCGGGGCCGTCCCACCTTCGACGTGATGTACGAGGGCAAGCCCTACGCCCACGTCACCCTGCGGGTGCCGGGGGTCCACAACGTGAAAAACGCCCTGGCCGCCGCCGCATCGGCCATCGCCCTGGGGGTGCCCGCCGCCGCCGTGGAGCAGGGCCTGGGCGAGTTCCGGGGGGCCGGCCGCCGGTTTGAGCACAAGGGCACGGTGAACGGGGCCGAGGTCTACGACGACTACGCCCACCACCCCGGCGAGCTGAAGGCCCTGCTGGACGCCGCCCACAGCCTGGACTACGACCGGGTCATCTGCGCCTTCCAGCCCCACACCTACACCCGCACCGCCGCCCTCTTCGACGACTTTGTGTCCGTCCTCCAGGAGCCGGACGTGACCCTGCTGGCGGAAATCTACGCCGCCCGGGAGGACAACACCATCGGCATCTCCTCCAAGGACCTGGCGGAGAAGATACCCGGCGCGGAGTATTACGCCACCCTCCCGGAGGTGGCCGCCCGCCTGCGGGCGCTGGCCCGCCCCGGCGACCTCATCCTCACCGTGGGGGCCGGCGACATCTACACCGTGGGGGAAGCGCTGGTACAATGACAGGGATTTTGTTCGTCTGCCATGGGAATATCTGCCGGTCGCCCATGGCGGAGTATGTGATGAAGGATTTGGTATCCAAGCGGGGGCTGGCGGCGGACTTTTTCATCGACTCCGCCGCCACCAGCACCGAAGAGATCGGCAACGGCGTCCACCCCGGCACCCGCCGGAAGCTGGCCCGGATGGGAATCCCCTGCGGGGGGCACAAGGCCCGGCAGATGACCCGGGCGGACTATGAGAGGTTCGATTATCTCATCGGCATGGAAGGGCGGAACGTGACCAACATGCTGCGCATCCTGGGCGGCGACCCGGAGGGAAAGGTCCGGCGGCTGCTGCCGGGGCGGGACATCGCCGACCCCTGGTACACCGGGGATTTCGACGCCACCTACGAGGACGTGGCGGAGGGGTGCGGGGCGCTGTTGGAGGAGATTTTGGGATAGGGAAAGGCCCGCGTACCGAGAGGTACGCGGGCCTTTCTATGTTTCGGAGACCCTCCGAGGGACGGCGCTCCCGCGCGGGGTCCTCTTTCTGATTTCAGAAAGAGGACGGAAAGAAAACCAGGGCTTCGGCCCTGGACCCGTGGGGCGGCGC
>UQGJ01000045.1 GCA_900540545.1 uncultured Eubacteriales bacterium | reverse complement strand
TTCTTTCCGTCCCCTTTCTTCGAGAAGAAAGGGGACCCCCCGGAGGGCCTCCCCCACGCGGGAGCGCAAGCCCCGGCAGAGCCCCCTGCCATTTTTTCCCCCAAGGAGGTGAACCCCCATGCCCCGCATCCTCACCGACGCCCTCCGGGAGATCCGCCGCACCTTCGGGCGGTTCCTCTCCCTGTTCCTGCTCTCCGCCCTGGCGGTGGCCTTCCTGGCGGGCCTGCGCACCACGGCCCCGGACATGGAGGTCTCCGCCGACGCCTACTTCGACGCCCAGCGCCTGATGGACGTCCACATCCTATCCACCCTGGGCCTCACCGACGACGACATCGCCTTCCTTTCCGCCCAGCCGGGGGTCTCCCACGCCGAGGGGGCCTACACCGCCGACGCCATCGTCCACGGCGCGGACGCCGACCAAATCGTCAAGGTCCTCTCCCTCACCGACGGGGTGAACCTCCCCCGCCTGGTCTCCGGCCGCCTGCCGGAAAACGACCGGGAATGTCTGGTGGAGCCCGCCCTCCTCACCGCCCTGGGCCTCTCCTTGGGGGACTCCCTCCCCCTGGACACCGGCGCCGGGACCTACGAAAACGCCCTCACCCGCCCCTCCTATACCATCGTGGGCGCCGCCGACAGCCCCCTCTATATCTCCATCGAGCGCGGCTCCTCCTCCCTGGGCTCGGGCCGGGTCTCCGCCTTCGTCCTCCTCCCCGCCGCCGCCTTCGACATGGACGCCTATACCGACGCCTACCTCCTGGCCGACGGAACAGAGAACCTGCTCTGCTACGGCGACGCCTACACCGACCACATGGACGCCCTCCTGGACCGCCTGGACCCCATCGGCGACGACCGGGCCTCCCTCCGCCACGACGAGATCGTGGGCGAGGCCATGGACAAGCTCAATGACGCCCAGGCCGAGTACGACGACGCCGAGGCCGAGGCCGACGAGAAGCTATCCGACGCCGCCCAGGAGCTGGCCGACGCCCGGAAGGAGCTGGACGACGGCTGGCGGGATTACTATGACGGCTGGGCCACCTACCACCGGGAGATTGCCGACGCCCAGGAAAAAATTGAGACCGCCGAGACCGTGGACCTGCCCGACGCCCTGCAAAAGCTCCAGGACGGCGAGGCCGACTATGCCGACGGCCAAAAAGAGCTGTCCGACGGCTGGACCGACTACCTGGACGGCCTGGCGGACTACCGCCAGGGCGTGGAGGACTTCGAGTCAGGCCGCGCCGACTACAATAACGCCTACGGCGAGCTGGTCTCCAAGACGGTGGAGTACAACGACGCCGTCACCCAGCTGGAGGACGGCGAGGCCGAGTACCACGACGGCCTGATGCAGTACACCGCGGGCCTGACCACCCTCCAGGAGGGGGGCCGCCAGCTCCAGGAGGGGGAGCAGGAGCTGCAAAAGGCCCTGGACCAGCTCTTCGAGGGCCGCCAGCAGTACAGCGCCGGCCTGGACCAGCTCTCCGCTCAAAGCGCCGTCCTAGCCCAGCTCTCCACCCAGTATCAGACCCTCCAGCAGGGCTTGGCCGCTGATGGCCTGGCAGACCCCGACCCACAAGTCATGGCCGCTCTGCTGGCCCAGGCCATGGGCACCGAATTGGCAGCCACGGGTTCCCTGCAAACCTTTTTCGACTCCCATGTTGCCCCTCTGCGGGCGTTGCTGGCCGCCCAGCGGGACATGGCCGCCGCTGCTGGCCAGGACCCTGCGGAACTGGATCAGATTTTGGCGGCCCTTCCAGCCGATGCCGATGCCCTCGCAGGCATGTTTCAAACCGCGCCCCAAAATACCGTCACCGCATACCTCACCGGGCTGGGGGCCTCCGGCGCCGTTCTGGCACAAGCACAGGATGAGCTCGCCAAGGGGCAGGCCGCCCTGGACTCCGCCGCCAACAGCCTCAACTGGGGCGAGATGGAGTACCAGGAGGGCCGGGAAAAGCTGTCCAAATCCAAAAAGGAGTTCCTGGACGGGGTCAAGGAGTCCCAGGACGCCTACGCCCAGCTCACCGACGCCCGCCGGGAGCTGGACGACGGCTGGGCCGAGCTGCGCTCCGGCGGGGACGAGCTGGACGACGGCTGGGCCCAATTGGACGATGCCCGCCAGACCCTGGCCGACGCCGACGCAGAGCTGGCCGACGCCAGACAGCAGCTGGACGACGCCCTGACCGGCCTCCGCGCCGGGGAGGTCTCCCTGCTCTCCGCCCGGCTGAAGCTGGACGACGGCTGGGCCGACTACCGCCAGGGCCTGACCGACCTGGCCGACGCCAAGGCCACCCTGGAGACCGAGTCGGCCGACGGCCTCCAAACCCTGGCCGACGCCCTGAAAAAGCTCCAGGACGGCGAGCGCGACTACGCCGACGGCCTCCAGGAGTATGAGGACGCCAAGGCCGAGGCCGACGACAAGCTGTCCGACGCCCGCCGGGAGCTGAACGACGCCCGCCGGAAAATCGCGGACATCGAAGACTGCAAGTGGTACGTCCTGGGCCGGGAGACCAACATGGGCTACGTGGCCTTCCAGCAGGACGCCCAGCGCATGGGCAATCTGGCCGACCTCTTCCCCCTGATTTTCTTCCTGGTGGCCGCCCTGGTCTGCCTCACCACCATGACCCGCATGGTGGAGGAACAGCGGGTCCAAATCGGCGGGTTGAAGGCCCTGGGCTACGGCCGGGCCGCCATCGCCGTCAAATACGTGGGCTACGGTCTCTGGGCCAGCCTCCTGGGCGGCCTGGCGGGGCTGGCCCTGGGCTGTACCCTCATCCCCTGGGTCATCTACAACGCCTGGGGCATCCTGTACACCCTGGGGGACCTCATCATCCCCTTCTCCCCCGCCATCTCCCTGGCCTCCGTGGGGGCCGCCGTGGCCACCGTCACCGGCGCCGCCCTCCTCACCTGCCTGGGGGCCCTCACCGCCGTCCCCGCCCAGCTCATGCGCCCCAAGGCCCCCAAGACCGGCAAGCGGGTCCTCCTGGAGCGCATCGGCCCGGTGTGGCGGCGCCTGAGCTTCACCCACAAGGTCACGGTCCGCAACCTGCTGCGGTATAAAAAGCGATTCTTTATGACGGTGGTGGGCATCGGCGGCTGTACCGCCCTCATCGTCACCGGCTTCGGCCTCCGGGACTCCATCTTCAGCATCATGCCCAAGCAGTACGACGAGCTGTACACCTACACCGCCCAGATCGGCCTGGTGGACGACTTCACCCCCGACGAGGCCCTGGAACTGACCCGCGCCCTGGACCGCTCCCCCCTGGTGGAGTCCTACATGACCGCCTCCCTCACCTCCCTGACTTTGGAGAGCGGCAGCCGCAGCGTGGACGGCTACCGCTTCACCGCCACCGACCCCGCCCACTTCCCCGACTATGTCCACCTCCGCCACCGCCTGGACGGCCAGCCCGTCCCCCTCCCGGACCAGGGCGCCGTCATCACGGAAAAGCTATCCTCCCTCCTGGGCGTGGGGGTGGGGGATTCCATCACCCTGTCCGGGGACCGGCGGGTCAGCGTCCCCATCACCGGCATCGCCGAGAACTACATCTTCCACTACGTCTACCTCTCCCCCACCGCCTACGAGGCCCTCTACGGGGAGGCCCCCCAGCCCAACCTCTACCTGGCCCGCTATACCGAGGATACCCGGGAGACCTGCGACGCCGTGGCCGCGGACCTGCTCCCCCTGTCCGGCGTCACCTCCGTCTCCCGCATCACCGATACCCGCCAGACCTTCCAGCACAGCATGGAGGCGGTGGACTACGCCGTGGTCCTGGTCATCTGCTCCGCCGCCGCCCTGGCCTTCGTGGTCCTCTTCAACCTCACCAATATCAATATCACCGAGCGCCTCCGGGAGCTTGCCACCCTCCGGGTCCTGGGCTTCTACGACCGGGAGCTGTCGGCCTACGTGTTCCGGGAAAACGCGGTCCTGACGGTGTTCGGCGTCCTGGCGGGCCTGGTCATGGGCAAATACCTGCACCAGTGGCTGGTCCTCACCGTGGAGATCGACATGCTGATGTTCGGCCGCACCGCCCAGCCCGCCAGCTACCTCTACGCCGTGGTCCTGACCATCCTCTTCTCGGTGGCCGTCAACCTCCTGGCCGGCCGCAAGCTGAAAAAAATCGACATGGTGGAATCCCTCAAAACCGTAGAGTAGCCCCCCATGTCATTGCGAGCCAGGCCGCAGACTGGCGCGGCAATCCGTATCTCTCCGTCCCCGCCCCCCGTCCCGCCCGCAGGCGAATGATCCATTCTCCATTGTCAATTATCAATTTTCTATGTAAGGAAATGGAAAAAATATTTCCCACCCCCCACGCTTCGACGCCCTTTTCTCCAATATATGGTAATATATGGGTATCAACACAAAGGGGGACAAGCCTGTGCAGCTGTTAAAACGAAAGGGCCTTTTCGAGACGGGCAAGGTGGTCTACCTCTCTCCATCCTCCCTGCGCCCCAATCCCAACCAGCCCCGCACCCTCTTTTCCCAGGAGGGCTTGGCCGAGCTGGCCGACAGCATCCGGGAGCACGGCATCCTCCAGCCCCTGTCCGTCCGCAAGGTGTCCGGCTCCTACGAGCTGGTCTCCGGGGAGCGCCGCCTCCGGGCCGCCAAGCTGGCGGGTCTCACCGAGGTCCCCTGTATCCTGGTGGACGTGGACAACGAGGCCTCCTCCCTGCTGGCCCTGGTGGAGAACCTCCAGCGCCGGGACCTGGACTTTCTGGAGGAGGCGCTGGCCCTGGACAAGCTCATCCGTACCTACCACCTCTCCCAGGAAGAGGCCGCCCGCCGCATCGGCAAGTCCCAGTCCGCCGTCGCCAACAAGCTGCGGCTCCTCCGCCTCTCGCCGGAGTGCCTGGCCCTCCTGCGGGAAAACGGCCTCACCGAGCGCCACGCCCGGTCCCTGCTCCGCCTGGAGGGCCAGGAGGCCCAGCGCGCCGCCCTCCAGCACATTATCGCCAACCACCTGACCGTGGCAAAGTCCGAAGCCTATATCGACTCCCTCCTGGCCCCCAAGCCCCAGAAGCGGAAGCCCACCTTCCTTATCAAGGACGTGCGCTTCTTCCTCAACACCGTCACCCGGGGCCTCAACATGATGAAAACGGCGGGCGTGAACGCGGACTGTGCCCGCCAGGAGACCGAGGACTCCATCCTCCTGACCATCCGCATCCCCAAGTGCGGCTGACCTCCCCCCTCCGCCCTGAATGTTTCACGTGAAACATTCAGGGCGTTTTTATGTCCATTGTTTCACGTGAAACATTTTTGTCGCTCCACTCACTGTTTCACGTGAAACAAATTACCCGAAACAGTTGATAAACCATCAGGAACCCATTATAATAGAGAAGTTGACTGTAAAACCTATATAGAGAGCGGGTGCCCTATGGCAAAATCAATTGCGATCGTGAATCAGAAGGGCGGTGTGGGCAAGACGACCACCTGTGTCAATCTTGCCGCCGCCTTGAAAGCCCTGGGCTGCCGGGTCCTGGTCTGCGACTTCGACCCCCAGGCCAACACAACCTCCGGCCTCGGCGTGGACAAGTCCACCGCCTCCCCCTCCATCTACGACGTCCTTATCGACGGCGCGGAGTGCCGCCGGGCCATCGTCTCCACCCCCTGGGCCGACGTGCTGCCCTCCAACAAGGCTCTGGCGGGCGCCACCGTGGAGATGATTGGCATGGACAAGCGGGAGTATCTCCTCAAGGCTGCCCTGGCCACCGTCACCGACGACTACGACTACATCTTCATCGACTGCCCTCCCTCCCTGGAGCTGCTGACCCTCAACGCCCTCTGCGCCGCCGACACCGTCCTGGTGCCGGTCCAGTGCGAGTACTACGCCCTGGAGGGTCTGTCTGACCTGCTCTCCACCATCCGCATCGTTAAGCGGTCCCTGAACCCCGCCATCGACCTGGAGGGGGTCATCCTCACCATGTACGACGGCCGGACCAACCTGTCCATGCAGGTGGCGGAGGAGGTCAAGCGCCACTTTCCCGGCAAGGTCTACGCCTCCGTCATCCCCCGGAACGTCCGCCTGTCCGAGGCCCCCAGCCACGGCAAGCCGGTGACGGCCTACGACAATTTCTCCCGGGGGGCCGAGGCCTACCGGGCCCTGGCAGAGGAATTGGTGGAGAAAAACCACTTCAATGTTTCACGTGAAACATTGACCCACGCCTGACAGATAGAAAGGACTTGATTCTATGACATCAGAACGCGGCCTGGGCAAGGGCCTGGGCGCTCTGTTGGGCGACGCCGCCCTCCAGACCCAGGAGGGCGGCTCCGTCCTCCTCCCCATCGCCCAGGTAGAGCCTGGCCTGAAACAGCCCCGGAAACGCTTTGACGACGAGGCCTTGGCCGATTTGGCCGAGTCCATCCGCATCCACGGCATCATCCAGCCCCTCACCGTCCGCCGCCTCTCCTCCGGCTACTACCAGATCATCGCCGGCGAGCGGCGCTGGCGGGCCGCCAAGCTGGCCGACCTCAAGGAGGTCCCCGCCATCATCATCGAGGCCGACGACCGCAAGGTCATGGAGCTGGGCCTCATCGAAAACCTCCAGCGGGAGGACTTGAACCCCATGGAGGAAGCCCTGGGCTACAAGGTCCTTATGGAGGACTACGGCATGACCCAGGAGGAGGTCTCCCTGCGGGTGGGCAAGTCCCGCCCCGCCGTGGGCAACGCCCTGCGGCTGGTCTCCCTCCCCGACGCCATCCAACAGCTTCTGGAGGAGGGCAAGCTCACCGCCGGCCACGCCCGGGCCCTGATGGTGGTGCCCAACGGCACCCTGCAAAAGCGGCTGGCCCAAAAGGTGGTCAACGAGGGCCTCTCCGTCCGCCAGACCGAAGCCCTGGCCAAAAAGCTGGCCCGGCAGGAGGAAAAGCTGGAGGAGCACGGCGGCGAGCGGCCGGTGGACCCCATGAAGATGTACCGGGATGCCGCCGCCAAGGAGATGTCCCAGTGGTTCGGCCGCAAGGTCTCCATCCACATGGGCCCCAAAAAGGGCAAGCTGGAGTTTGAGTTCTACAACGACGAGGATCTGACCCTGCTCCTGGACTTCTTTGAGCAAGTGAAGAAGGGGGGCTCTTCCAAGTGAGCCAGGAACCGGAACGGCAGCCCGACCAGGAGCCGGAGCACCTTCAGCACGCGGCGGAGCACGAAAAACCGGGAAAGTCCAACCATGTGATGAACTATCTGGTCATTCTCTTCGCCGCCGCCTTCCTGCTCATGCTCCTGTCCTACTTCATGCAGCAGCGCACCAACCAGGAGGCCATGGAGGGTTTGAAGCAGTCGGTCTCCACCATGAGCTCCTGGACCGAGGTGGTGGCCCAAAACGAGGCCCTGGAAGAGCAGGTGGCCGATTTGGAGCGCCAGCTGGCCGGCGCCCAGGCCGCCCTGACCGAGACCCAGCAGCAGGCCGGGGACTTGCAGGGCAAGCTGGCCGACAGCCGGGAGACCATCTACGCCATGGACAAGCTGCTGGAATTGCAACGGCTCTATGACGCCAAGCAGTACAAAGCCGCCCGGGCGCTGCTTGAGACCTTCGACGGCTCCTATCTCCCCGAGGAACCCTTTGGGGATGCCGAGGACGGCGAGGTCCTCTCCCCTGCTCAGCGCTACGCCAACATCAAAGAGGCCCTTTCTTAAAAATGTTTCACGTGAAACATTTTAATCTATTTTGAGGTGACAACGTTATGCTGGACATCAAGTTTATCCGGGAAAACCCCGATGCGGTCAAAGAGAATATCAAGAAGAAGTTCCAGGACGCCAAGCTGCCCCTGGTGGACCAGGTCATCGCCCTGGACAAGGAGAACCGGGATACCATCCAGGCCGCCCAGGACCTGCGCACCGCCCGCAACGCCAAGTCCAAGCAGGTGGGCGTACTCATGGGCCAGTCCAAAAAGGACCCGGCCAAGCTGGCCGAAGCCGAGCAGCTCAAGGCCGAGGTCAAGGCCGACGCCGACCGGCTCTCCGCCCTGGAACAGCGGGAGACCGAGCTGGCCGAGGAGATTCGGAAAATCCTGCTCACCATCCCCAACATCATCGACCCCAGCGTGCCCATCGGCCCCGACGACTCCGCCAACGTGGAGGTGGAGCGCTTCGGCGAGGCCGTGGTCCCCGCCTTTGAAATCCCCTACCACACCCAAATCATGGAGTCCTTCGACGGCATCGACATGGACGCGGCGGGCCGGGTCTCCGGCGCCGGGTTCTACTACCTGCTGGGGGACATCGCCCGGCTCCACGAGGCCGTGCTGGCCTATGGCCGGGACTTTATGATCGACAAGGGCTTCACCTACTGCATCCCCCCCTTCATGATCCACGGCAACGTGGTGGAGGGCGTGATGAGCCAGACCGATATGGACGCCATGATGTACAAAATCGAGGGCGAGGACCTCTACCTCATCGGCACCAGCGAGCACTCCATGATTGGCCGCTTCATCGACCAAATCATCGAGCAGGACAAGCTGCCCCAGACTCTGACCTCCTACTCCCCCTGCTTCCGCAAGGAGAAGGGCTCCCACGGCCTGGAGGAGCGGGGCGTGTACCGTATCCACCAGTTCGAGAAGCAGGAGATGATCGTGGTCTGTAAGCCCGAGGAGTCCATGGACTGGTATGAAAAGCTGTGGCGGTACTCCGTGGAGCTGTTCCGGAACTTCGACATCCCCGTGCGGCAGTTGGAGTGCTGCTCCGGCGACCTGGCGGACTTAAAGGTGAAGTCCTGCGACATCGAAGCCTGGAGCCCCCGCCAGCAGAAGTATTTCGAGGTCTGCTCCTGCTCCAACCTGGGGGACGCCCAGGCCAGAAGGCTGAAAATCCGCTACCGCACCGAGGAGGGCAAGACCGCCCTGGCCCACACCCTCAACAACACCTGCGTGGCCCCTCCCCGGATGCTCATCGCCCTGCTGGAGAACAACCTCCAGCCCGACGGCAGCGTGAAAATCCCCAAGGTCCTCCAGCCCTATATGGGCGGCAAGGAAGTTTTGGTGCCCAAGCAGTAACAAAGACGGAAAGGAATGTTTCACGTGAAACATTTTGCCGCAACCCTGCTGGCGCTGGTTCTGACCCTCTCCCCTGCCCTGGCGGCGGAGGGCCCAACCGCCTTCTCCGACGTGCCCGCCGACGCCTGGTACGCCCCCTACGTGGAGGTGTGCGTGGAGGCAGGATTAATGAAGGGGGCGGGGGTGGCAAAGTTTTCCCCGGACAGCACCATCACCGTGGCTGAGTGTCACGTCATCGCGGCAAGGCTCTATGGCATCCTGCGGGGTGGAGACGGCTCCCTGGACCCGACGCTGGAGGTCGGGCCGGAATATGAGATTCCCGACGGCGCGTGGTACGGGGACAGTGTGCGGTTCCTCTCCACCCTGCCCGGAGGCGCAGAAGCGGTCTATTCCGGCTACTACGACACCCCCGCCGCCCGGATGGCCCTGTTTGGGCTTTTGGCTCTGGTGACGCCGGAGGAAGCCCTGACCCCCATCAACCAGATCGACGCCCTCCCCGACAGCGCCAACCCAAAGGTGCTGCGGTTTTACAACGCCGGCGTCCTCTCCGGCGTGGACGGGGCGGGGTCCTTTGCCAGGGAGAACACCCTGTCCCGGGCGGAGGCCGCCGCCATGCTGGCCCGCATCCTAGAGCCGGGACTGCGGCTGCGCTTTTCTCTGGATGACATGCCCCTGCCGGACTTGTTTTCTGGTCTGCCGGGAACGGTGGTAAGGCTGGAGGTCCCCTCCGCCTCTCCGCTGATCGCCGGAGCGCAGGCCGACCTCTTTTACACAGGCGCGAATAACCGCTGGACCGCCGTGAACTGGGACGGGAACATTCTCTTCCCTCCCGCTTACGACGATATTTCCCTCTACGCCTATCAACCTGACGGGCTGCTGACGGTCCGGCGGGACGGTCTTTGGGGCTGCGTGGACCGGCAGGGCCGGGAGGTCATCCCCTGCGCCTATGAGGAGGTTTCCCAAATCCACGACGGAGTGATCTTGGCCGGGAGCAAAGATGAGGGGTACCTCATTTTCGATGCCCAAGGCAACCAGACTGGCCGCATCCCGGCTGGCCGAACGGTCTCCACCAGCACCGACGGAGGACTCATCCGCTATCAGGACAGCGAGACCGGCCTGTATGGCTGTCTGAATCCAGACGGATCGGTGGCTATCCCGGCAGCTTGGGCCAGCCTTGCCTCTTTCCATGAGGGACGCGCCAGGGTCATGGACCCGAATACCCACCGTTACGGCTTTATCGACACGGCGGGGCGTGTGGCCGTACCAGCCACATACGGCGAAGCAGATTCGTTTTCCGGCGGGCTGTGTGTGGTCTCCAACGAAGATATTCTCACGTGGGAGGAAAGCGGCGGCCCCCACTATGGGGCTGTCGATCCTCAAGGCAATCTTGTCATTCCCATGGCGTACGGGCTCCTGAAGCCCTTTTCGGACGGTATGGCGGCCTTTGCACGGGAGACCGAGGACGGCGTCGTCATGGGCTACCTCTCCGCCGACGGGACGGAACACCCCTTCGACTGCGGCCGCCCCGGCTGGCCCTCCGACTTCTCCCACGGCTATGCCAACTTTTACGAGAAGAGCGATTATGGGTACCAAAACGGGTTCGTGTGGAAGGAAGGGCTGGTGGACACAGAGCTGAACGTGGTCCTCCCCGCCCGGTTCGACCTGTGTATTCCCGGCCCCGATGGGCGGGTCCTGCTGAAAGACGGGGATTATTTTTATCTGCTCACACTGGAAAACTGAATCAGGAGGTATGCAGAAATGGCAGGCGAAAAAACGACTGGTTTTATCGCGGAATTCAAGCAGTTCATCGCCCGGGGGAACGTGATGGACATGGCGGTGGGCGTGATTGTGGGCGGGGCCTTCAAGGCCATTGCCGACTCCCTCACCGCCGACATCATCATGCCGGTCATTGGCATCTTTGTAAAGGAAAACTCCTTTGCGAATTTGAGCGTCACCGTGGGGGCGGCAGTCATTACTTACGGAAACTTTATCAACGCCGTTTTGAATTTCCTGATCATGGCCCTGGTGGTATTTTGTCTCATCAAGGGCATCAACCGGTTCCACCGCAAGAAGGAAGAGGCGCCCGCGGCGCCTCCCGCGCCCTCCAAGGAGGAAGTTTTGCTGACGGAAATCAGGGATTTGCTGAAGGAGAAGTCCTGAACCTGGGCGGGCGGCCGCAAGGGCCGCCCCCTACGGGGGGACGAGATGGCGGCGGCCGTCGAGGACGCCGGGCCCTACGAAAATCCTTTATGACTAAAAAAGGAGCGTTTTATGGCGGACGAGAAGCAAAATCAGAGTCCTGGCGAGGGCGGGGACAAGGAGCCGGTGGTCTACGCCTCCCCGGTGAAGCGGGCCTGGGCCTGGGTGGGGGTGGTCTACATGGTCATCATCACCCTGCTGGTGACCTACTCCTTTGCCAAGGGGCAGTTTCTGGTGGGCATTGGCTCCCTCATGCTCTGTCCCGCGTTGGGGGGGCTGGCGGCCACCGCTATCCTCCGCTACCGGGCCGGAGAGGGCAAAGGTGGGCTGCCGGTGTGCATGGTCATGGTAGCCGTGTGTTTGGTGCTCATCGTTTTGAACCTGATGATGGGTATTCCGGCCCTCATCGCCAACTTTTAAGGGGGCTCGGGCATGAAGCAGTGGTTGGACGAGGGGCTGACGGCCCTGGGCATCACGCCCCCCGACGGGGCGGTGGAGCGGCTGGAGCGGTACGGCGCCATGCTCCTGGAGCAGAATCAGGTGATGAACCTGACCGCCATCACCGACCCGGAGCAGGTGGCGCGGCTCCACTTTTTGGACTCGGCGGCCCTGCTGGGGTGCGCCGACCTCCGGGGGGCCTCCCTGGTGGACGTGGGCACCGGGGCGGGTTTTCCCGGCGTGGTGCTGAAAATCCTGGCGCCGGAGCTGAAGCTGACCCTGGTGGACAGCCTGGGCAAGCGGCTGGACTGGCTGGGGACGGTGTGCGCGGCGCTGGGGCTGGAGGGCGTGGAGCGGGTCCACTGCCGGGCGGAGGAGCAGGGGCTGGAGCCGGGGTTCCGGGACAGCTTCGATTTCGCCACCGCCAGGGCCGTGGCCGACCTGCGGGTGCTGTGTGAGCTGTGCCTGCCCTACGTACGCCCAGGGGGGCGTTTTCTGGCTATGAAGGCCAGCGGGTGCGAGGCCGAGGTCTCGGCCGCCGCCGGGGCGGTGAAGGTCCTGGGGGGGCGGCTGCTGGCCGGGTACGACTACCACATCCCCGGCACCGACGTGGACCGGCGGGTGGTGGTGGTGGAAAAGGCCGGGGCCACGCCGAAGGGGTACCCCAGGCGGTGGGCGAAGATACAGAAAGCGCCGCTGTAAATCATGCAGAATGACACCTGCAGGCGGGACGAAGGACGCCCCTTCCGCCGCCTGCGGGCGGCACCTCCCCCATTCTTTCAGAATAGGAGAGGCAGGGATGGGGGACAGTTAACTTTTTACCTATTTTGCACAAGAATCATTTGATATGTTTGGTAAAACCTGATATAATACTTTCGCAAGTCTGGAGGTTCGGTATGGGTACTGTTGTGGTCGTCACGTCGGGCAAGGGCGGGACTGGAAAAACCTCGCTCACCGGCGGCGTAGCCTCCTGTCTGGCCGCCCTGGGGCACAAGGTCTTGTGCATCGATATGGACATCGGCCTGCGGAACCTGGACATCTCCCTGGGGATGACCGACCGGGCCGTGATGGACTTCACGGACGTACTGGAGGGGCGCTGCACGCTGGAGCGGGCCGCCGTCCCCCACCCCGTCATTCAGGGGCTGCACCTGCTCACCGCGCCGGTGACGCTGCCGCCCCAGGCCCTGGACGAGGGCAAGATGCTGGGGCTGCTGAACACAGCACGGCAGAGCTTCGACTATATCCTCATCGACTCCCCCGCCGGGCTTGGCTCCGGCTTCCGGCTGGCGGTGTGCGGGGCGGACCGGGCGGTGGTGGTGTCCACCAACGACTCCTCGGCCCTGCGGGACGCCCAGCGGACGGTGGCCGAGCTGGGAAAGCAGCTGGAGACCATCCATCTGGTGATGAACCGGGTCCAGCCCAAGCTCATGCGGCGGCTGCGGACCACCATCGACGACGCCATGGACGCCGCCGGCCTGCCCCTGCTGGGGGTGGTGCCCGAGGACGCCCAAGTTATTTTAGCGGCCAACACCGCACAGCCCCTCATCCTGGTCAGCCGCAAGGGCGCGGCGGTGGCGTATCTCAACATCGCCAGAAGGCTGACGGGAGAACGGGTGCCGCTGATGAAGATACATTAAACTGTTTGATTGAATATAAGGGAGGATGTGAACGGCATGAATATCGCGCTGATGAGCCATGACCGGAAAAAGGAATTGATGGTGCAGTTCTGTATTGCTTACTGCGGTGTCCTCTCCAAGAACACCGTCTGCGCCACCAACACCACCGGCAAGCTGGTGGCCGAGGCCACCGGGCTGGACGTGAAGCTGTTCCTCTCCCACGAGCACGGCGGCAGCCAGCAGATCGGCGCCCGCATCGCCTACAATGAGATCGACATGGTGCTGTTCTTCACCGAGCCCCAGTCCGACGAGCTGGACGACGACGTGAAGTTCATCCGCAAGCTCTGCGACCAGTACAACATCCCCTTCGCCACCAACGTGGCTACGGCGGAGATGCTTATCCTGGGCCTGGAGCGGGGGGATTTGGACTGGAGAGATATTGTCAGTCCGAAGACGGCGCCGTTTAAAGTATAACAGGAAGACCAACAGCCCCGCTCCAGGGGGCCCCATCGCAGATGGGGCGGCGCGGAAGCGCCGTACAAGCGTCGAGCGGAGCGAGACCTTGGCGCAGGCGGAATTCATTTCCGCCGAGCATGTGAAGTAAAATCACGGGGTCCCCGCACGGCACGCAGTGCCGGGTGGGGCGCGGGGGGATTTGGACTGGCGGGATATTGTCAGCCCGAAGACGGCGCCGTTTAAGGTGTAAGGGACGGATTGCCACGCCGGTCTGCAGACCGGCTCGCAATGACAGAAGCGCGGGGGCGGGCGGCCGCAAGGGCCGCCCCTACGGGACCCCTGAAAACGAATAGGACCGCGAGGACGGGGCAGGAGTAGACCGTTACCGCCGGACAGAGAGAGGCCCCTGGGCTGGAAGGGCTTTACGGCAGATGGGACGGGGGAAGACGGCCCCAGCAGCGGGGATGGAGACATCCGCGGTACGGCCTCCCGCAACAGAGGTATGAGGGTAAGGGGAATTTCCTTTACCGAACATGGGTGGCACCACGAAGGCAGGCGCTTTCGTCCCATTGAGGGGGACGAGAGCGCCTTTTTGTCAGATTCTGTTACAAAGGAGTTTTATTATGGAACGCATCAAGCCCCGCACGCTGTCCGGATTCATGGAGCTGCTGCCCAAGGAGCAGGTTTTATTCGACCGGATGGTGGACGAACTGCGGAACACTTACAGCCTGTATGGCTTCACCCCCCTGGACACCCCCGCCATCGAGGCCAGCGAGGTGCTGCTGGCCAAGGGGGGCGGGGAGACGGAGAAGCAGATCTACCGCTTCACCAAGGGGGACAGCGACCTCTCCCTGCGGTTTGATCTGACGGTGCCCCTGGCCAAGTACGTGGCCCTGCACTACAACGAGCTCTCCTTCCCCTTCCGCCGGTTCCAAATCGGCAAGGTGTACCGGGGGGAGCGGGCCCAGCGGGGGCGGTTCCGGGAGTTCTATCAGGCCGACATCGACGTCATCGGGGACGGCAAGCTGGACATCATGAACGAGGCCGAGGTCCCCGCCATCATCTACAAGACGTTCACGGCCCTGGGCCTACACCGGTTCAAGCTGCGCATCAACAACCGGAAGGTGCTCAACGGGCTGTTCGACGCCTTGGGGCTGAAGGAGCAGGCCGGGGACGTGATGCGGACCATCGACAAGCTGGAGAAAATCGGCCCCGACAAGGTGAAGGCCATTCTGGTGGACGACTTCGCCGTGGACGCCGGGACGGCGGACCAGCTTCTGGACCTGCTCTCCGCCGCCGACCCCATAGCGGCCCTGGAGGGCTTCCGGGGGCGGAACGAGCTGCTGGACCTGGGCCTGAGCGAGCTGGGGACGGTGGTGCGGTACCTGGGGGACTTCGGGGTGCCGGCGGACCACTTCGCCGTGGACCTGACCATCGCCCGGGGGCTGGACTACTACACCGGCACGGTGTACGAGACCGTCATGCTGGACCACCCGGAGGTGGGTTCCATCTGCTCCGGGGGGCGGTATGATAACTTAGCGGAATATTACACCGAGAAACAACTGCCTGGAGTCGGGATTTCCATCGGATTGACCCGGCTGTTCTTCGTTCTGCAGGACCAGGGGCTGCTGAACCCCGATTTGGTCACCGCCCCGGCGGACGTGCTGGTGCTGCCCATGACGGAGGACCTCTCCCCCGCCATCGCCCTGTGCACCCGTCTGCGGGAGGCCGGGGTGCGGGTGCAGCTCTACAACGAGGGGAAGAAGTTCAAGGCCAAGATGAATTACGCCGACAAGCTGGGCGTGCCCTTCGTGGCCTTTCTGGGCGAGGATGAGATCAGCCAGGGCGTGGTGGCCGTGAAGGACATGCGGACCGGCGCCCAGGAGAGCGTGGCGCTGGACGATGCGCCGGCGTGGCTGCTGGAGCGGGCGGCCCAACTGTCCCAGGGCGCGCCCATCCGGGAAAAGGCCTGATGGACCGGGAGAGCTACCGGGCCATGGAGGGCTATATGCTCTCCTGCATGGGCAACTCCGCCCACGACGCCCAGCACGTCTACCGGGTGCTCTACGCCGCGCTGGACATCGCCGGGACGGAGGCGGGGGTGGACCGGGACATTCTGGCGGCGGCCTGCCTGCTCCACGACGTGGGGCGGGGGGAACAGCTCCAGGACCCCTCCCTCTGCCACGCGGAGGTGGGCAGTGAAAAGGCATATGCCTTTCTCACGGACCTGGGGTGGAGCCAGGCCCGGGCCGGGTGGGTCCGGGACTGCGTGCTGACCCACCGCTTCCGCTCCGACCGGCCCCCCGCCAGCCTGGAGGCGAAAATTCTCTTTGACGCGGACAAGCTGGACGTGACGGGGGCCATCGGCATCGCCCGGACCCTGTGCTACGGCGGGGAAATCGGGCAGGACCTGTACCGCCTGGGCCCCGGCGGGGAGATTTTGACCGGGCCGGACACGCCGCCTTCCTTCTTCCGGGAGTACAACTACAAGCTGCGGCACATCGCAGACGGGCTGTATACCCGGAGGGCCAAGGAGCTGGCGGCGGAACGACAGGCGGCCGCCGACGCCTATTACGACGCCCTGCTGGGCGAGGTGAAGGACTGCTATGAGCGGGGCCGGGGGCTTTTGGGGGCGTGGCTGGAGGATACGGATTGCCACGCCGGTTTGCGAACTGGCTCGCAATGACATTTTATAGTGAAAAGGGAGTTCTTATGAAACAGAGAGTCTGCGCACTATTGCTGGCCCTGGCGCTGACCATGGGGCTGAGCGCGCCCGCCCTGGCGGCGGAGGGGGACCTCTTCCCCGCCATCGAGACCATGCCCGCGTTCACGGACGTGGCGGAGGGCGGCGGCACGTCCGGCACGTGGTACGACTATGACAGCATCCGGGTCTGCGTGGAGGCGGGCCTGATGAAGGGGACCGGCGACGGCTTCGCCCCCGCGGCGGTCCTCACCGTGGCCGAGGTGGCCACCGTCTGCGCCCGCATCTACGAAAAGACCGGCGGCGTGCCCGTCCCGGCCGCGGCCAAGGATGAGCCCTGGTACGCTCCTAGCATCACGGTCATGGAGCTTTTGGGCGTGGACATGCCCGACTCCCCCCTGGCCCCCGCCAGCCGGGCGGTCTTTGTGGGGATGCTGGCCGCCGTGGTGCCCTACGACATGCTCCTCCCCATCAACGCCATCACCAGCATCCCTGACACCAGCGACATCGACGTGCTGGCCTTTTACAACGCGGGCATCGTGACGGGGGGTGACCAGTACGGGAGCTTTACAGGGGACCGAAACCTCACCAGGGCCGAGGCCGCGGCCATGATCGCCCGAATCGTCCGGCCCTCCCTGCGCAGGGAGTTTACCCTGGAGAACCAGCCCCCGGCCCAGCGGGCTGGCCATATGGTGACGGCCCTGTTGGGGGTGGACCCCGCCACCACCATCCTCACCGTGAACGGCGTGGACGTTCCGGCCCAGGAATACCTCTACTGGATGGTCACCACCATTGACGCCCTGGAAGCCTACCTGGGCGGCGGCTCCATCGACTGGAACGCCACCCCGGACGGGCAGCCCATGTCCGACTTTATGAAGGAGGCCGCCCTGGATGCTGTGGTGCGCTACTATGTGGTCGAGGCCGAGGCCGCCAAGGCGGGCCTGACCCTCTCCAGCGGGGAGCTGGCCGAGGTGGAAGCGCAAATCAATTTTGGCAGGGAGACCTACGGCGAGGAGGGCTATCAGGAGCTGCTGCAGAGCATGTGCCTCGACGAGGATGGCTACCGCCACATCCAGACCGTCAACGCCCTGGCGGGCGTACTCCGGGAGCACCTGTTCCCCACGCCCGACCAGAAGGAGCTGGACGCCTACGCCCAGGAGAACGGCATTTTGAAGGCCAAGCATATTCTGGTGTCCGACCAGGCCCTGGCGGAGGACCTGCTGGCCCAGCTCAAGGCCGCGGGGAACAGCGAGGAGACCTTCGACGCGCTGGCGGAGGAATACAGCGAGGACGGCCGGAACGCCAACGGCAAGCTGGCCGCGCCCGAGGGCTACGTGTTCAAGCCCGGCGAGATGGTGGATGCCTTCGAGAAGGGGACACAGGCCCTGGAGCCGGGGGAAATCAGCGGCTTGGTGAAGAGCGAGTACGGCTACCACATCATCCTGCGCCTGCCCCTTCGGGCCGACGACGTCTACTCCCTCTCATACGGCGTTACCATCCGGGACGAGTGGGCCAACACCCGGTTCATGGCGTTCCTGGAAGGCAAGGAGGCGCAAGCCAAGGTGGAGACCACAAGCCTCTATGACAATCTGGATGCGCAGACCTTTTGGATGACCCTGACGGCCCTGCGGGCGGCCTAAGACGGGACGCATCCCAACATATCTATCCCTCAACATCATCAATACAAACAGGAGTTGCTTTTTATGGACATGACCAAGAATTCCATGCGGACCCACACCTGTGGGGAGCTGCGGATGGAGCAGGTGGGGCAAACCGTCACGCTGGCGGGATTTCTGGAGAACCTGCGGGAGGTGGGCGGCAATCTGGGCTTCGCCGTCCTGCGGGACTTTTACGGCGTCACCCAGGTGGTCATCGAGACCGAGGAGATGATGGCCAAATTCAAGGCCCTGAACAAGGAGTCCACCATCCAGGTCACTGGGACGGTGCGGGAGCGGGATTCCAAGAATCCCAAGCTGCCCACCGGCGACATCGAGGTGGTGCCCAGCGCCATGGCCGTGCTGGGGCGCTGCCGCCACAACGAGCTGCCCTTCCCCATCAACCGCAGCCGGGAGGCCGACGAGAGCGCCCGGCTGAAGTACCGCTACCTGGACCTGCGGAACCCGGACGTGAAGAAGAACATCGTCCTGCGGTGCCAAGTGGTGGCCGCCCTGCGGAGCGCCATGACGGACCACGGGTTTTTGGAAATCACCACCCCCATCCTCACCGCCTCCTCCCCGGAGGGGGCCCGGGACTACCTGGTGCCCTCCCGGAAGCACCCCGGCAAGTTCTACGCCCTGCCCCAGGCCCCCCAGCAGTTCAAGCAGCTTCTGATGGCCTCCGGCTTCGACAAGTATTTCCAGATCGCCCCCTGCTTCCGGGACGAGGACGCCCGGGGGGACCGCTCCCCCGGCGAGTTCTACCAGCTGGACATGGAGATGGCCTTCGCCGACCAGGAGGACGTGTTCGCGGTGCTGGAGGACGTGCTGCCGCCGGTGTTCGCCAAGTACGGCACCTACAACGTGGCCTCCACCGCCCCCTTCCAGCGCATCTCCTACCTGGACGCCATGGAGCAGTTCGGCACGGACAAGCCCGACCTGCGCATCGACCTGCGGGTGAGCGACGCCACGGCGGTGATGGCCGACTGCGGGTTTGAGCCCTTTGCCGGGAACGTGGTGAAGGCCGTGAAGGTCAGCGGCATGACGGCCACCCGGAAGCAAATCGACAAGCTGTGCGCCGACGTGGAGGTCCAGGCGGGGCAGAAAGCCTACTGGTTCCGGCTGGACGAGAACGGCGAGCTGGTGGGCGGCATCGCCAAGTTTTTGCAGGAGCGGAAGGACGCGGTGGTCCAGGCCCTGGGGCTGGAGCCCAACACCTTCGTGGGTCTCACCGCCGGGAAGCTGCTGACGGCCCAAAAGACCGCCGGGGTCCTGCTGAAGCAGGCGGCGGCGCTGTGCCCGGAGCACTTCGACAAGGAGCGGTATGAGTTCTGCTGGATCGTGGACTTCCCCATGTATGAGATTGGGGAGGAGTCCGGGGAGCTGGAGTTCTGCCACAACCCCTTCTCCATGCCCAACGGGGGGCTGGAAATCTTGAAGCAGGCCGCCGCGGGCCAAGTGGACCCCCTCTCCATCACGGCGTTCCAGTACGACCTAGTGTGCAACGGCGTGGAGCTGTCCTCCGGCGCGGTGCGGAACCACGACCCGGAAATCATGCTGGAGGCCTTCCAGCTGGTGCGGCTGGGCGAGGAGGACGTGAAGAGCAAGTTCCCCGCCATGTACAACGCCTTCACCTACGGCGCGCCCCCCCACGCTGGCATCGCCCCCGGCGTGGACCGGATGGTCATGCTGCTGGCCGGGGAGGAGTCTATCCGGGAAATCATCCCCTTCCCCATGAATAAGAACGCGCAGGATTTGATGATGGGGGCGCCGGGGGTCGTGGAACAGAAGCAATTAGACGAGTTGAATATCGTGTGCACTAAGAAGGAAGAAGAAAGCGCGGAATAAGAAACAGCTTCCCCTGCTTCTGCTCCACGGGGCCCCGCCGAAGGTGGGGCGGCGCGAAGCGCCGGACAAGCGTTTTGGCCCGAAGGGACAAAACCTTGGCGCAGGGGCAATTCACTTGCCCCGAGCATGTGAAGTCACCCCTGGGGGTCCCCGCGAAAGGCGAAGCCTTTTGTGGGGCGCGGAAGCAGCTTGATGAGCTGAATATTGTGTGCACGAAAAAAGAGGAAGAAAGCGCGGAATAAGGAACAAGCCCCCCTGTCATTGGACAGGGGGGCTTTGTGTCAGGGCGGGGCCCTGGCAGGGGCGGAGTCCCT
Source organism: uncultured Eubacteriales bacterium (assembly GCA_900540545.1). GTDB lineage: Bacteria > Bacillota > Clostridia > Oscillospirales > Oscillospiraceae > Intestinimonas. The sequence continues at coordinate 41 of UQGJ01000045.1, read as the reverse complement.
CCGGGGGGTCCCCTTTCTTCTCGAAGAAAGGGGACGGAAAG
>UQGJ01000044.1 GCA_900540545.1 uncultured Eubacteriales bacterium | reverse complement strand
GGGGCCGACGATAGGGGGATGAAATCCCCCGTGTCGGCCCCCTGGTTTTCTTTCGATTCCCTTTCTCAAACGAGAAAGGGAATCCCCCGGAGGGCACTCCATAGATGAGATAGAAAATTTTATCCCTCCCCCGTCACATTTTACCGCTCTGAAGCGTCTTATCACCAGAGAGGTGAGTTCCGTGAGAAAAATCGGGGAGCGGGCACAATTTATCATCGTGGGGTTGCTATGCGTCCTCATGGCGGTGTGGATGGGCGTCAGCGCGGCGGGGCTTCCGATACCATAACAGGGCGTCGGTGGTACCCTCTGTCCGAAGCAGGTTCAGCGTGAAGCCCGTGTCCAGGGCCAGAAGCAGGAAGGCGGGCATGGTCAGCGCGGCGGGGAGGCGGCCGACCCAGGCGGCCACCAGGGGCTGGACCCAATAGACCAGGCCCAGGCCCAGCACGCACCAGGCCAGGGAGAACAGCAGGCACACCTTACCGCCGATGTTGAGGGGCAGGTGACTGTAATCCCAAAAGGCCACGCCCAGAGCCTTCTCATAAAAGAGCCCCATGAGGTACTCCGCCGCCGTGGCGCAGAAAAAGGAGTAGACCGCCACCCGCCAGGGGTCCCCGCCGGAGAAACGTGCCGCCCACAAAATCAGCAGGGCACCAAAGCCGTAGACGGGGCATAAGGGGAGCAAGTAAAAGCACTTGCGGTCCCGTTTGGGGTTCCGGGTGACGCGGGCAAAGACCACCTCCAGCAAAAAGCCGAAAAAGCTGTAAATCAGAAAATACCAGAACCACGCCGCCATTGCCCCACCTCCGTCAAAGCGATTTTCTTTAGCATGGACGGAGGCGGACAAATCATGCGGCGTATTTTTTGACAAAACGACGGGAAAAAATCGGTTGAGAAAGGGCGCGCTTTATGATAGAATAGAAAAAATTCTAAAGGGGATAGGTCGAAGATGCGTCATCTCATCGATTTTGGAGATTTGTCACGAGCGGAGTGGGAATCCCTGTACCAGAGGTGCAGCGAGATTATGGACCACCCCGCTGATTTTTTGGACGCCTGCAAGGGGCGGGTCATGGCCAGCCTCTTTTATGAGCCCTCCACCCGCACCAACTTTTCCTTCCAGACCGCCATGCTCCGGGTGGGCGGCACGGTCTTCGGCTTTGCCGACCCCAAAAGTTCCTCCGTGGCCAAGGGCGAGACCCTGAAGGACACCATCAAGATGGTCTCCGGCTACGCCGACGTGGTGGTCATGCGCAACCCCATGGAGGGGGCGGCCAAGGCCGCCAGCCTCTATTCCGACGTGCCGGTGGTCAACGCCGGCGACGGCGGCCACATGCACCCCACCCAGACCACCGCCGACCTGACCACCATCACCCGCCTGCGGGGCGGGGTGGACGGCCTGTCCGTGGGCCTGTGTGGCGACCTGAAAAACGGCCGCACCGTCCACTCCCTCATCAAGGCCCTGGCGAAATTTGACAACGTGAAATTCTACCTCATCTCCCCCCGGGAGCTGGCCGTGCCGGAGTACATCCGGGCCTTTATGAAGCAGAACGGCATGTGGTTCGTGGAGGTCACCGGCCTGGAGACTGTCATGCCTCAGCTGGACGTGCTATATATGACCCGCATCCAGCGGGAGCGGTTCGTGGACCCCCTGGAGTACGAGCGGAACAAGGGCGTGTACATCCTGACCCGGAGGAAGCTGGAGCGGGCCCGGAAGGACCTGCTGGTCATGCACCCCCTGCCCCGGGTGGACGAGATCGACATCGACGTGGATGACGACCCCAGGGCCGTCTACTTCGAGCAGGCCCGCTACGGCATGTACGCCCGCATGGCCCTGCTCACCGATTTGGCCAACCAGGAGCGCAAGGCCCCCGGCCCGGTGGAGATTGGCCACGGACCCCTGTGCCGCAACCCCCGCTGCGTCACCCAGTCCGAGACCTATCTGCCGCCCCTCACCAAGGACAACGGCGGCGTGACCTGCTGCGCCTACTGCGATGCGGCCCTGTGAGGGCTGGAAAATTCTCTATTGACAAGCACTTGCATGGTATGGTAAAATAACCTTCGCTGATTCGTGGTCAGCGCCCATGCGGGTGTAGTTCAATGGTAGAATCCCAGCCTTCCAAGCTGGTCGCGTGGGTTCGATTCCCATCACCCGCTCCATATGCGCCTGTAGCTCAGGTGGATAGAGCAACTGCCTTCTAAGCAGTGGGCCAGGGGTTCGAGTCCCTTCAGGCGTGCCATTTTTCTGCACAGTTGCGTTGGCGGAGCAGGTAGTTGAGGCAACCGGTGCCGCTTACGCGAATCGGGCCGCGCCTGCGGCTTGCCCTCTTCGGAAGGGACTTTGGCCGCCGAACGTGCCGCCGGCACGTTCTTTCCCGGCCAAACTTCAGGCGTGCCAGGTATTTTCTATATGGTGGATGTAGTTCAGTTGGTAGAGCACTGGATTGTGGTTCCAGGTGTCGCGGGTTCGAGTCCCGTCATCCACCCCATAAAAAACCTCGGGGCGCGAGGGCCGGAGCGTCCGCTCCGGCCCTTGTGCTTCTCGGACTTGCGATAGTGGGGTGTAGCCAAGCGGCAAGGCACGGGACTTTGACTCCCGCACTCGCTGGTTCGAATCCAGCCATCCCAGCCAGAAATGCCGCGGTTAGCGCCGCTTGAAATAGAACATACTAAGATTGATGTGATCCGTTAGCTCAGTTGGCAGAGCAATTGCCTTTTAAGCAATGGGTCCGGGGTTCGAATCCCCGACGGGTCACCAAAAAGAAGGACACGACTTTGTCGTGTCCTTCTTTTTGGGTTCCGCCGCCTTGGGCGGCTTCACCCTTTGGTATTTCAATGCTCGGCGGAAGTGAATTCCGCCTGCGCCGCCCCGCCGTGCAGGGGTCCCGGATAGAAAGCGCGACACAAGCCAAGAGCGCGCCCCCACACGGGGGGCGCGCTCTCTTTATAGTTCGCCGGTGCTGTGGGCTTTTTCCCAGGCTGGGCGCATGGGGGCGGGGACGTCCTCTTTTTTCAGGTGCTCCAGACCGGCGCAGGTGCCCGCCTGCTTGGCGGTCTCGTAGTACCAGCATTTGTACTCCAGCAGGGCCAGCGTGTCCTGCATCTGCGCGATTTGGGCCTTGACGGCCTCCCGCTGGCGCTCCATCAGCTCCAGGCGCTGGCCGATGGTGGCGTCCCCCTCCTGGCACCAGTCCATGAAGGCTTTGATCTCCTTGATGGACAATCCCGTCCGCTTCAGGCACTCGATGACGGCCAGCGCCGCCCGGTCCTTGTCCTGGAACACCCGGATGCCGCCGCCGGAGCGCTCCACGAAGGGGAGCAGCCCCTCCTTGTCGTAGTAGCGCAGGGTGGAGGGGGCCACGCCCAGCTCCTTCGCCATTTCTCCCACGGTACAGAGCATAAAAAATTCCTCCGAATTTTTATTTTTCTTCTTGACTTAAAGTGCACTCTAAGTTGTATGATGGGCTCGAAGTAGTAAGAACACTATAACAGCCGACAAAAAATAAGTCAAGCAGGAGGATGAACCCTTGAAAACATTACTTCTATACTACTCCTATGGCGGGAATACCCGCGCGGTGGCCCGGCGCATCCAGGCCGCGCTGGGCTGCGACGTGGCGGAACTGGAAATGATCACCCCCTATTCCGGCGACTACGACGCCGTGGTGGATCAGGGCCAGCGGGAGGTGAACGCGGGCTTTGAGCCGGAGCTCAGGCCCCTGGCCTGCGACCCCGCCGGCTATGACGCGGTGATCCTGGGCACACCAGTGTGGTGGTACACCTTCGCCCCGGCGGTCAAGACCGCGCTGTCCGCCGCGGACTGGGCGGGGAAAACCGTGTACCCCTTCGCCACCAACGGCGGCTGGATCGGGCACACCTTCAAAGACGTGGAGAAGGCCTGCGCCGGGGCCACGGTGAAACAGGGGATGAATATCCGTTTTGACGGGAACACCTTGCGTACCCCCGTGGCGGACATCGACCGCTGGATCCAGAGTATAAAGGAGGAATTACTGTGAACCGCCCCTATATTTTCTGCCACATGCTGACCTCCCTGGACGGTAAGATCATGGGCAACTATATGGACGCCCCCGAGTGCGGCCCTGCCGGGGACGCCTTCTATGAGATCGCCTTTGGCAAGGACCGGACCTACCGGCACCAGGGCTGGCTGTCCGGCCGGGTGACCACCGACGACAATTTCACCCTCTACCGCAAGCCCGCCCTGGACGAGCGCACCCCCGCCGTCCCGGAGGGGGACTTTGTGGCGAAGAGAACGGAGATGTACTACGTCTCCATCGACCCCACCGGCCGGTTGGGCTGGGAGAACGACACTCTGGTCTATGAGAATACCACCGCCCATGTGCTGGAGGTGCTCACCGGGAGGGCCTCCAATGCCTACAAGGCGTTCCTCCGAAAGCTGGGTATCTCCTACGTCGTCGCTGGGGAGGACAGCCTGGACTACGCCCTGGCGCTGGAAAAGCTGAAGAGTCTGTTCGGCATTGAGATGTTGATGCTGGGGGGCGGCGGCGTCCTCAACTGGTCCTTTCTTCAACAGGGGTTCTGCGACGAGGTGAGCGTGGTCATCGCCCCCTGCGCCGACGGCTCCACCACGACGCAGACCCTGTTCCAGGCCAAGGAGGGACTGAGCACCGACGACCCGGTGGGCTTCACGCTGAAAAGTGCCGACGTGCTGGACGGTGGGGCTGTCTGGCTGCGGTATGCGGTCAACAGCGCGGCGGCGCATGGAAGAAGGAGACGGTAAAGATGGAAGAACGTAAGGACCTGTTCCCACGGGGCGGGGAGAATACCGCTTTCGCCCAGTATTTTGTGGGGCAGAGCTACCTCAACATGCTGACCACCGAAGGGGTGGTCATCGGCAACGTGACCTTTGAGCCAGGCTGCCGGAACAACTGGCACATCCACCACGCCAAGTCCGGCGGCGGGCAAATCCTGCTGTGCACCGCCGGGAAGGGCTGGTACCAGGAGTGGGGAAAGCCCGCCCGGGCCCTCCGCCCCGGCGACGTGGTGGTGATTCCCGCCGAGGTGAAGCACTGGCACGGCGCGGCGGCGGACAGCTGGTTTGCCCACTTGGCGGTGGAGGTCCCCGGCGAGGAGACGAAAAATGAGTGGTGCGAGCCGGTGAGCGGCGGGGACTATCAGAGCTTGCAATGAGATAAGGGGATTGACGATGAAAGACGTATTGCTCTTGACCGGGGCGGGCCAAATCGGCCTGGCCATCGCCCGGCGGATGGGCTATGGAAAGCAGATCGTCCTGGGGGACAAGAAGCTGGAAAACGCCCAGGCCGCCGCAAAGGTGCTGACGGAGGCCGGATTTGACGCGGTGGCTCTGGAGATGGACCTGTCCAGCCGGGACTCCATCCAGTCCTTCCTCGCCGCCGCCCGGACCTACGGGGAAATCGGCCTGCTGGTGAACGCCGCCGGGGTGTCCCCCAGCCAGGCCCCCGTGGAGGCCATTTTGAAGGTGGACTTGTACGGCACCGCCGTGCTGCTGGAGGAGGTGGGGGAGGTCATTCGTCCCGGCGGCGCGGGCGTGACCATCTCCAGCCAGTCCGGCCACCGAATGCCCGCCCTGACGCCGGAGGAGGACGCGCTGCTGGCCACCACCCCCGCGGAGGAGCTGTTGGCGCTGGACCTCCTTCAGCCACAGAACATCCGGGACACCCTCCACGCCTACCAGTTGGCGAAGCGGTGCAACGTGAAGCGGGTCATGGCCGAGGCGGTTTAAGGTGCCGGGAGCGGAATCCCACCCGGTTGCCAGGGGCCTGACCACCCCCTGGCTTCGTTATCCTCCTTGCCTTACGTCAGTAAGGCCGTGTCGTCTGCCTTGCCAGATGGCGGTCAGGCCCCTGGCAACTCCATAGGACCTCTGGCCGAGGATGACTTGTGCCGCAGAAGGCGAAGGAGGCAGCCGCCCTGACGGGCGGCAACGACGACAACGCACTGGGCGCAAGCCAGACTGGCCAGAGGCGGGTGAGATTCCACGCCCGGCACCTTGAGTGGGGGGCGCGGGGCGCCCGCGTCAACTCCATCTCCCCCGGCATCGTGGTCACACCCCTGGCCATCGACGAGTTCAACGGCCCCCGGGGGGACTTTTACAAGAATATGTTCGCAAACTGCCCGGCGGGCCGACCCGGCACCGCCGACGAGATCGCCAACGTGGCGGAACTGCTGATGAGCGACAAGGGCGCGTTCATCACCGGCGCGGACTTCCTCGTTGACGGCGGGGCCACCGCGTCCTATTTCTACGGCCCGCTGAAGCCCAACGCTGAATAAGGAGGTACTCTATGGCGATTTCGGAACGAGCTCAAACCTACCGTGATAAAATGTTTCTCAGCCGTCCCAACCCGTTTTTGGAGACCGACCCGGAGTACGTCGAGCGGTTTGAGAACTTCGCCTTCGACGAGGTGGTGCATCAGGACGACCTGGACGCAAGGACCCGGTTCCTGGCTATTCTGGCCGCCCTGCTGGGCTGTCAGGGCATCGATGCCTTCCGTGAGATGGTACCCGCCGCGATGAACCTCGGCGTGACGCCGGTGGAGGTCAAGGAGACCGTCTATCAGGCGGTGGACTACCTGGGGATGGGACGGGTGCTTCCCTTTTTGAAAGCCACCAACGAAGTGTTCGCCGTCCAGGGCGTGGAGCTGCCACTGCCCGGCCAGGCCACTACCACGATGGAGATCCGCCTGGAGGCGGGGGTCCAGGCCCAGGTGGACATCTTCGGCGAACATATGCGGGAATTTTATCAGTCCGGGCCAGAGGAGAGCCGCCACATCAACCAGTGGCTGGCGGCCAACTGCTTCGGCGACTTCTACACCCGCGGGGGCCTGGACTACAAGCAGCGGGAGATGATCACCTTCTGTTTCCTGGCCGCCCAGGGGGGCTGTGAGCCCCAGCTCGTGAGCCACGCCGGGGCCAACCTCCGCCTGGGCAACGACAAGGCGTTCCTCATCAAGGTGATTTCACAATGCCTGCCCTACATCGGCTATCCCCGCAGTCTCAACGCCCTGCGCTGCGTCAATGAGGCGGCCGGGCAGGCCGGCGCGCAAAAGTAGCTTGAACAGGGAATCGGGAAAGGAACCGAATATGGAACAGACTTATATCACGTTGAACGACGGCAACAAAATCCCCCAGTTTGGTTTGGGCGTCTACATGGTGCCCGGCGGCGAACCCACCCGCAGGGCGGTATTGGACGCCCTGAAGCTGGGCTACCGCCACATCGACACCGCCCACGCCTACCAGAACGAGCGCAGCGTGCCGTACTTTTTACCCAGCTGGGTGAACACGCCCTCATAGATGTCACCAAGTACACGAATCGCCGGCACATCGCGGACAACGTCGACATCTTCGATTTCACCCTGACCGACGCCGAGATGAACGCCATCCGCACCTTGGACCGGGGCAAACGGTTCTTCAACATGAGCCTGGCCGAACAGAAGGCCCATCTGGGTGGCTCCAAGCCCACCGACTAGAGGGCATGACCGCCCTGTCCGCCTGCACGGCGTCTGGGTGCTGATTTCCCGTCCTCTTTTTTGGAAAATTGCCTCTTGTGTTTACGGAATTTGGTGATATAATAGAAAACACATAGGAATTATATGTTAGTAAAATTTCTTCCAAAAGACATTTGAATATTGGGCAAACCCGCCGAAAGGCGGGGACGCAAAGCCAAGGGTCTAAAGCCGATGGGGGTATGACAGCCGGTTGCAGCTTGGGCGGAGCTTTTTCGCCCCGGTTTTCTTCTGACGCCCTCAGTCTGTCCGTTTTGGACCGGCTTGGAGGGCGTTGCCGCGTCCATCACGGCCTTACCGGGGCATTTATGCCCCGTTTGGTATCAATAGAGAGAAACGAGGAGAAAAGAGATGAAGCACCACCAACTGTCCAAAGCACTTTCCCTGCTCCTGACCCTGGCCCTGGCCTTCCAGCTGGGCCTTCCGGCCCTGGCCGCCGGAACCGAGGAGCCCGCCGCGCCGGAGACCGGCGCGGCCCTTCAGGACGCGACCCCGGACGAGGCCCTGCCCGACGAGGGCGACGAGGGCTTCGAGGGCGACATCATCCCCCCGGAGGAGGAGGTCCCCCCCGAGGTCCTGCCCGAGCCCGCCGCCATCACCGTGGGGCGGTTCAGCGTGCCCGCCGCGTATCAGGCGGAGTACGACGGGGCCTTCCGGGTGTACGCCGCCAGCGCCGCCAACAACGGCGGCAAGTATGGCGGCAGCGTCATCGGCAACCTTATCGACGGCGACGTGAAGACCCACTGGGAGACGGGCAAGCCCAACTCCGACAACTTCCAGAACACCGTCACCGTGACCTTTGCCCAGGCGGAAGAGCTGGGCAGTTTGGTATACTATCCCCGGGTCCAGGGGGCGGCCAACAAGGGCTTCCCCACGGCCTTCTCCGTTTACGCCTCCCAGACCGCGGCGGGGGAGGATTTCGAGCTGGTGGGCTCCGGCACGGCTCCCGTGGCCGCCGGCGGCACCCAGATCAGCTTTGCCCCCACGACCTTCCTGCGCCTGCGGTTCGTCTTTGAACAGGCCAACCAGAACTGGGCCGCGGCGGGGGAGCTGGCCTTCTACCGGCCCGACCCCCTGGCGGCGGAGGTGGACAACCTCTTTGCCGACGGCACCATGTCCGCCTTGAAGCCTGAGTACCAGAGTACGGACGTTCTGAACGCCATGCTGGAGAAGGCCCGGGCCAACCCCGACAAGACCCTGCTGGCCAAGGTGGAGACCGCCATCGCCATTCAGACCGGGGCGGTGGACTACGCCAAGGATGTCATCACCCTGGAGCAGCGGGGGGACGGCGTCTACCACGCCCGCAAGGAGCTGCTCATGAGCAGCTACGCCAGCAACATGCTCCCCACGGGCTACACCGCCCAGCCCGGCGACGTGGTGAAAATCTACGTCCAGGCCGACGAGGACGGCCCCATGCCCACCGTGGTCTTTACCCAGCAGATGGGGCGCTACGGCTGGTGGCAGAAGAGCTACGCCCTGAAAAACGGGGAGAACATCATCACCGCCCCCAACATTTACAGCAACAGCTGGAGCGTCAAGACCACCCCCGGCGGCGCCATTTACTTCGTGAACCCCTACACCGCCGAGGAGCAGGGCTCCGCTCCCCGCGTCCGCATGGAGGGCGTGGAGGACTACCCCCTCTTCCGGGACGGGGACGACGTGGAGGCCTTCCTGGCCGAGCTGGCGGCCTATCAGGCCAGGTATGACGCCGACCCGGCGGGCACCGTGGACATCGTGGAGCTGTACAGCGAGCGCTTTGTCCTCAACGGCAACCTGAAAGCCGCCGCGCCCTTCCTGGCTGGCACCGCCGACCCACAGCGCACCGTGGACTTTCACAATGACCGGGTAAACGAGATGCTCTCCTTCGCCGGTTTGGACGGCAGCAGTCCCCTCAACGACATCGGCACATCCCGGCTCATGATGCGGGTGATGCAGCCCTTCGCCGCCGGCTATGCCGCCGGGGACCACGTGGGCATCCAGCAGAGCAGTGTCAACCTGTTCTTCAAGGGCACCCTGGTGGGCTGGATCTACACCCACGAGACCGGCCACCAGCTGGACATCATGGGCGGCAAGGTGCCCGAGGTGACCAACAACATGTGGGCCAACCACATCGCCGTGGATGTCCAGGGGGAGTACGACCGGGTGCACTACGACAATATCCTGGCCTATCTGGGCCGGGACGACTACAAGGACATCTCCTTCACGCCCCACAACCTGGGCATGTGGTGGCAGCTCCACCTGCTGAATGAGAACTACTGGCCCGAGTACCAGAAGGCCTTCCGGGCCGGGGTGGCCAAGGACCTGGGCCTCACCGACCGGCAGCGGATGGCCGTGGTATCCTCCTACGTGCTGGGTATGGACGTGGTGGAGCACTTCGAGCGCTACGGCTTCATCACCCGCACCGAGACGGTGGACGCCGCCCTGGCGGCCCTGGGCGTGCCCCAGCGGCCGGAGAACGTGAAGCCCTGGTACCTGTGGACCAAGGCCACTAAGGACCGGACCAGCGCCTTCGAGGCCGACTATATTCCCGAGATCACCTCTGTGGGCCGGGATGGGGCCAAGCTCAGGGTGACCCTCTCCCTGGACGCCGCCGCCAGTGCCGCCCTGCTGGGCTACGAGGTGATGGAGGACGGGAAGGTGCTGGGCTTCACCCAGAACGGTACCTTTACTACTGCCTACTTCGCCGACGACGGGCAGCCCCACGTCTACACCGCCCGGGCCTATGACCTGCGGATGAACCGCACCGAAGTGAGCGAGCCCTATGCCGCGGACCTGGACGCGCCGGTCATCACTGTCTCCGCCAGCACACTGGTGCCCCTCCACGGGGACTTCGACCCCCTGGCCGCCGTCACCGCCGCCGACAAGGACGGCAATGACCTCACCGCCAATATCCAGGTGGTGTCCAGCGACGTGGATACCGACGTCCGGGGCGGCTACTCCGTGACCTACTCCGTCACCGACGCCGCCGGGCGGAGCGCCCAGCGCACCGTGCCCGTGGCTGTGGTCAGCGGCTTTGTCTACGCCTCCGACGTGGAGGAGCAGAGCGCCAAAGTGGGCTGGGGCGAGTTCCGCAAGGACCGCAATATCCAGGGCAATCCCATCAAGCTGGTGAAGGACGGGGCCCAGGTGCCCTTTGAGAAGGGCCTGGGGGCCCACGCCTCCAGCGAAATCGTCTATGACCTCACCGACACCGGGTATACCTGGTTCGAGTCCTACGTGGGCATTGACCAGGCCATGAAGAACACCGGCGCCAACGCCAAGTTCCAGGTGTTCGCCGACGGCAAGCTGCGCTATGACAGCGGCGCGATGCAGGCTAACACCGATATGCGTTATGTGGCTGTGGACTTGGCCGGCGTGAAGGAGCTGAAGCTGGTCACCGACAGCCTGGGGGCCAACGGCAGCGACCACACCGTCTGGGCGGGCGCCCGGTTCTCCGTGCTGGACACCGCTCCCGTCATCCACGCCCAGGACGTGGCCTACACCAGCCCCGACGACGTGGACTTCGACGCCATCCTGGCGGATGTCACCGCCTACGACGTGGAGGACGGCGACCTGACCGCCGCCGTCTCCTGCGACACCGACTACACCTTCGGCAAGACCGGGGCGTTCACCCTCTCCTACTCCGTCACCGACTCCGACGGCAATACCACCCGGGTGGAAAAGCGGCTGGTGGTGGTCAACAGCTTCGTCTACGTCAGCGACCAGGAGTGGAAGAGCGCCAAGGTGGGCTGGGGCAAGATCCAGACCGACAAGTCCCTTAACAGCAACCCCATTAAGCTGGCCGCCGCCGACGGGGTGAGGACCTATGACAAGGGGCTGGGCGTCCACGCCCACTCCGAGGTGGCCTATGACCTCTCTGGCAAGGACTTCTACTACTTCATCAGCGACGTGGGCGCGGACCATACCGCCGCCAACGGCAACACCTCTGTCAAGTTCCAGGTCTACGTGGACGGCCAGCTCATGGCCGAGACCGGCGTGATGCGCAAGGGGATGCCCGCCGAGACCCTGGCCGTGCCCCTGATCGGGGCCAAGACCCTCAAGCTGGTGGTCACCGACGGCGGCAACGGCAACGCCAACGACCACGCCGACTGGGCCGACGCCAAGTTCCTCATCGCCGTGGCCGAGGCCGACAAGGACGCTCTGGCCCGGGCCATCGTGGAGGCGGGCTCTCTGGACGAGAGTGTCTACACCGCCGATAGCTGGGCCCCGCTGGCCGAAGCCCTGGCCGCCGCCCGGGCCGTGTATGACCGGCGGGACGCCTCCCAGGCCGAGACCGACGCCTCCCTGGAGGAGCTGACCGCCGCGCTGGACGCCCTGGTGGTCTACGTGGACACCGGCGCCCTGGAGGACTTGGTGGCCCTGGCCAGAAGCGTGGCTTCCCTGGAGAACATCTCCCCCGTCAATGACCGCTATGACGAGGAGGTCCAGCAGATTTTTGTGGACAACCTGCTGGCCGCCTGCGGCGAGGCCGAGGCCGCATTGGAAGGCCCGGACCTGACCCAGGAGGTGGCGGACCACTGGTACGCCGTGGTGCGCTACTTCTTGTGGGACTTCAACCCGGACTACACTCCCGGTTTCACCCCCGGCCCGGCGGAGGGCTGAGTACAAAAACGGAGGACAGCCATTGGCTGTCCTCCGTTTTTTGCGTCCATGGCGGAGACTATCCCTCCGCTTGAGACAAGGTCTGGTACTCTGAGGGGGTGACGCCGGTATAGCGCTTGAACACCTTCGTGAAGTAGTAGGCATTGTCATAGCCCAGGGTATGGGAAATCTCGTAGACCAGGTGCTTGCCGCTCTTGAGCAGGGTGCAGGCGTACTCCACCTTGATGGCGTTGACGTAGTCCACAAAGTTGCGCCCAAGCTGGCGCTTGAAGAGGGCGGACAGGTAGTTGGGGGTGATGCCGATGGCGGCGGCCGCGTCCTGGACGGAGATGCGCTCCAGAATGTGGCTTTCCACATAGTGCCGGGCGGCCTCCACGTAGTCGATCTTCCCCATGGACGGTGTATACTGGAGGAACGGCTGGGGGCAGATGTCGTACTCGCCCCGCAGGGTCGCCAGCTGGAAGCGCAGGTCCGCCAAGTCCCCGCCGGAGACGATCTCCGTGGTCAGCAGGCTGAGCTGCATCTGGGAGATGTCCCCCAGGGCGGCGGTCAGCCTGTCGTGGAACCGCCGCAGGGGTTCCGTGCTGTCCAGACCCCAGAAGAAGAAGGGGATGGCCCCGCCGCCGGGGGCGGGAGGGAGCATGAGATAGCCCACGCCGCTGAACAGCTTCTGGGCCATGTCCTGGGCCAGCTGCTGGTGGAACTGGAACAGACGGGCCTTTTCCTCGGGGCTGAAGCCGCCGATGTTGGGGATGCGGGCCGGGTCCAGGACCAGAAGGGCGGCGGCGCAGTGGGAGGCCATGCCGCGCCCGGCCAGGAAGGCGGCGGCCCGCTGGGCGCCCTCGCCGCTGCTGGGGGAGAGCAGGAGCCGCACCTGACTGGGGAGGGGGTCGTCGGACGGGGCCTCCGGTCCGGCGGAGGCCGGCGCGGCATAGAGCTTCCGCCGTTTTTCGTGCTCCTGGATGGCCAGCTGGAGGGAGTGGGCCAGCTTCTCGTCGTCCAGGTCGATTTTCAGCAGGTAGTCCACCGCCCGGTTGCGCAGGGATTCCCGCGCCATGCCGAAGTCCTCGTAGTTGGTGAGCATGATGAACACCAGGGCGGGGAATTCCCCGGAGCACTGGGTCAAAAGCTCCAGCCCGGTGAGGACGGGCATGTTGATGTCGCAAATGACGATGTCCGGCGTCTGCCGCCGGATGAGCTCCATGGCCTGACTGCCGTTGCGGGCGGTGCCCACGACGGTGCAGCCGTACTCCTCCCAGCGGAGCATGGACTGGAGCCCGGAGAGGATGATGGGCTCGTCATCCACCAGCAGGATCCGGTACATGGCCGACGCCTCCTTCCAGCTCTTTGGGGATGCGCACCGACACCCGGGTATAGGCCCCCAGCTCGCTCTCCACGGACAGGCCGCAGCCCCGGCCGTAGGCCAGCTTCAGACGGCGGTTGACGTTAAAGACCCCGATGCCGCTCATGGAGGACTTGTCGGGCCGCCGCTCGGTCTTGAGCAGGGCCTCCACCGCCTCGGGGGTCATGCCAACGCCGTCGTCGGTGACGGTGATGACCAGATGTTCCCCCTCGTCTCGGGCGTCCACGGTGATGGTGCCGAAGCTGCCCTTGGGGACCACCCCGTGGAAGATGGCGTTTTCCACCAGGGGCTGGAGGGTGAACTTGATGATGCGGTAGTCCATCAGCTCGGCGGGGACAGTGCACACATACTCGAACGCGCCGATATAGCGCACGGACTGGATGCTCACGTAGTCGTCCAGCAGCGCCAGCTCCCCGGACAGGGGGATGTGGTCGGACACGCCCTTGCTCACGTTCTTGAGCAGGTTGACCAGACTGTGGACCACCTTCTCGATGCCGGGATTTTTCTGCATCACGGCCATCCAGTGGACGGAGTTCAGGGTGTTGTAGAGGAAATGGGGGTTGACCTGGGACTGAAGCAGGGCCATCTCGATCTCGGCCCGCTCGTCGTGGAGGGCGATGGATTCGTCCAGAAGCTTCTGGACGGCGAGGCCCAGCTCGTTGAGCTGGGCCCCCACCAGCCCCATCTCGTTGTTGGGGCGCTCCAGTTCGGGGTCGAAAGAATAGTCATTGAGGGCGATGCGGTTGATTTTGTCCAGAATGTTGTTGATGGGCTGGGTGACGTGGTGGGTCAGGATAACGAGGATGGCGGTGACCAGGGTGATGATCATCACCGAGACCATGCCGATGGAGAACAGCACGTCCTTGTTGCCCGCCCGCAGCACGGTCTGGTTGATGCAGCCCGACAGGGTCAGGGCCCCGTACTGGAGAGGGTAGCGCTGTACGGAGTATGTCTCGCCGCCGAAGGAGAAGGCGTCCTCCTCCCCCGCGGGGAGCACTTCCGCCGGTACGCTGCTGCCGTCAGCGGTCAGCAGGTCCCCCGCCGCGGTCCGGATGAAGAAGAAGCTGTCCTGGCTGTAAGCCGACAGGGCGGCGGTCACCAGGCGGAGGTCAACCTCGGCGTAGACGTGGCCCAGGGTGGCGTTGGAGCTGGGGGCGTAGACCTCGGACCAGAGGACGAAGCAGTCCTTCCCGCCGGGGTTGAGGGAGTGGTAGACCCGGTCAAAGGGGCGGTAGTCCCCCAGTACCCAGCGCCGGTACTGCTCCGAGTCCTTCAGGGTCTGGTAGTCCCTGGGCATCCCCGAGTAGGCGGAGAGGGCGTGGACGATGACCCCGTCGTCGTTGAAGATGACGAGCTTGTTGATGAAGCTGTCGATGGGGGAGGTGCGGAGATAGGAGTTCATGGCGTCCTGGGCCGACAGGGCGGCGTTCCGGGCGGGATGGGGCACCAGGCTGGGGTTGCGCAGGGCCGCCACCACGTCGGGGGCGTTGGCGCAGTAAAAGCCCAGCGTCTGGACCCGCTCCAGGGCGTAGTCCAGCTGGTCGGTGATGGACTGGGCGTAGAGGCGGTCGATATTGGCCACCTTGCCCTCGATGATGTGCTGCATGTACTGGTAGAGGAAGAGGTTGCTCACCAGACCCACCGCGATGACGCACACGATGGTATAGGTGGCGATCTTGGCGCGGAGGCCCACATAGCCCTTGGGTTTCAATGCGTCACTTCCTTTGTGCACTGAGGATGCAGTAAAATTATACTATCTTTCCCCCGCCTTCGCAACGCGGATTGTAGAAAAGTACAATCTTTGAGAAAAGTATTAGCCCGCCCGGCAGACTCCCCACAAAAGTATTATCCGGTTGTAGAATAGGCGATTTACCCCCCGGCCCCGCCCCACTATAATAAAGGTGCATTCAAAAAGTGACGCGAGACCCCATCAAAGACAGGAATAGGAGTGGAATCAGATGAAAAAGTTTGTCTCTCTTGCACTGGCTTCCGCGCTGACCCTGGGCCTGCTGGCCGGCTGCGGCAGCACGGCCTCCGACCCCACCAAGGCCCCCGACACCGAGACCAAGGCGCCGGTCACCGACACCAAGGCCCCCGAGGACACCGGCCTCACCGGCACCCTGAAAATCTCCCTGTGGGACATGGACACCCAGCCCGCCTTCACCTCTGTGATCGAGGCCTTTAAGGTCGCCAACCCCGGTGTGACGGTGGAGCTCATTGACATCCCCTCCGGCGATTACGGCACCAAGCTCTCCGTGATGCTCAACGGCGGCAGCGAGGTGGACGTGTTCTGGGTCAAGGACGCCGACACCATCTACCCCATCGCCCAGCGCGGCCAGATGGCCGACCTGAGCGCCTACATCGCCAGAGACGGCGTGGATCTGGCCGACTTCAACGGCCTGGCCGAGAACTTCATCATCGACGGCAAGCAGACCGCCCTGCCCTTCCGCACCGACTTCTACGCCCTGTACTACAACAAGGACATCTTCGACGCGGCCAAGGTGGACTATCCCACCAACGACATGACCTGGGCTGAGTTCGAGGCCCTGGCCAAGCAGCTCACCAGCGGCGAGGGCGTGGAGAAGAAGTACGGCGCCCACTTCCACACCTGGCAGGCCCTGGTGCAGAACTGGGCCGTGCAGGACGGCAAGAACACCATTATGGCTACGGACTACGGCTTCTTCAAGCCCTACTATGAGATGGCCCTGCGGATGCAGAACGACGACAAGTCCATGATGGACTTCGGCACCCTCAAGACCGCCAACCTGAGCTACAACAGCGTGTTCCCCGACGGCAGCGTGGCCATGATGCCCATGGGCACCTGGTTCTCCGCCACCATGATCGACAAGGTCAACAAGGGTGAGAGCTCTGTCAACTGGGGCATCGCCACCCTGCCCCATCCCGAGGGCGTGGCCGCCGGCAACGTGGTGGGCTCCACCACCCCCATCGCCGTCAACGCCGCCAGCAAGAACCAGGACCTGGCCTGGGAGTTCGTGAAGTTCGCCACTGGCTCTGAGGGAGCCGAGGTGGTGGCCAACACCGGCGCCATCCCCGCCCGCCTGGACGACGCCACCCTGAAGACCGTGGTCAATGTGCCCGGTATGCCCGACGGCGCCCTGGAGGCCATGACGGTGAAGAACATCGTCCTGGACCGCCCCATTGCCGACAAGGTGTCCGAGGTCAACAAGATGCTGGGCGACGAGCACGCCCTCATCATGCTGGGCGAGCTGGACCTGGATCAGGCCCTGACCGAGATGGCCGAGCAGTCCCAGAGCATCCAGAACGGTTAATCATGTGTTCCGGAAGGGGCAGGGCTTCTGGTCCTGCCCCTTCTCCATATGCTGAGAGAGGGGGCTCCCCATGGAAAATCTGGAGCAGAAAAAGCAAGCGCCCGCGCCCAAGAAGCGGGAAAAGCGGGAAAAGCACCCCATGCGCCTGTCCACCCGCCGGACGTTGGTAGGCATCTCCTTTATCGCGCCCAACTTCATCGGATTTTTGGTGCTGATTTTGATCCCGCTGCTCTTTACCTTCTGGCTGTGCGTCAACAAGTGGGACGGCTTCAACCCCATGACCTTCGTGGGCCTGGACAACTTCAAGTACATCTTCCACGACCGGGACTTCCGCCGGGCCATGGTGCTGACGGCGGTATACACCCTGTTCACCGTGGTGTGCACCATGTTCATCTCCCTGGGGCTAGCGGTCCTCATCAACCAGAAGCTCAAGGCCATCGGCCTATTCCGCACCGCCCTGTTCTTCCCCTACATCGCCTCCGTGGTGGCCGTGGCCGCCGTGTGGCAGATGCTGTTCCAGAAGGACATGGGCCTCATCAACGAGATTTTGAAGTTCTTCGGCGTGGTGGACGTGCCGGGGTGGTTCGCCACCACCAAATGGGCCCTGCCCGCCACCATCATCGTCACCGTGTGGAAGAACATGGGCTACTACATGATCATCTATCTGGCCGCCCTCCAGGACGTGCCCACCTCCTTGGTGGAGGCCGGGATGATCGACGGGGCCAACGCCTGGCAGCGGTTCTGGAAAATCAAGTTCCCCCTGATGCGCAACGCCACCTTCTTTGTGGTGATGATGCTCACCATCAACTCCTTCAAGTCCTTTGACCTCATCTGGGCCCTGACCGAGGGCGGACCCGGCGGCTCCACCACCCTGGTGTCCCTGTATATCTACAACCAGTCCTTCGTCTCCTGGGACTACGGCCGGGCCAGCGCGGCGGCCATCATTCTGTTCATCGTGGTCGCCATCATCACCGGCATCCAGTTCCTGCTGGAGAAGCGGATGTCCACGGACTGAGAAAGGGGGAGAATCACATGATAAAAAAGCAGCCGGTCTGGAAAAAGGTCCTGTTGTACGCCATCCTCATCGCCATCTGCGTGGTCACCCTGCTCCCCCTGGTGTGGATGCTCTCGTCCTCCCTGAAGCTGGACAAGGACGTGTTCAAAATCCCCATCGAGTGGATCCCCGCCAACCCGGAGTGGAACAATTACAACCGCATCTGGGAGCAGGTGCCCCTGCTGACCTTCACCTTCAACACCTTCAAAATCACCGTCATCACCACCATCATCCAGGTCATCACCAGCTCCTTTGCCGCCTACGGCTTCGCCAAGTGCCAGTTCCGGGGCCGCAACCTGCTGTTCATGATCTACGTGGCCACCATCGCGGTGCCCTGGCAGGTGTACATGCTGCCCCAGTACAGCATGATGAACGCGGCCCATCTGGTGGACACCCACGCCTCCCTGATTTTGCTGCACGCTTTCGACGCCTTCGGCGTGTTCCTGCTGCGGCAGTTCTGCATGGGCATCCCCAACGAGCTGCTGGAGGCCGCCCGCATCGACGGGCTGAACGAGTACGGCATCTACGGCCGCATCGTCCTGCCCCAGATGGGTCCCTCCATCGCCACTCTGGTCATCTTCACCTTCGTCACCAACTGGAACGACTTCATGGGCCCCATGATCTACCTGAACTCCACCAGCAAAAAGACCATCCAGCTGGGCCTCCGCATGTTCATGAGCCAGTACTCCACGGAGTACGGCCTCATCATGGCGACCTCGGTGGTGTCGTTGATCCCGGTGATCATCGTGTTCTTGATTTTCCAGAAGTCCTTCGTTCAGGGCGTGGCCACCAGCGGCCTGAAGGGGTAACGGCCATGGAACAGACGGCGCCGCGTCTCACCGCGGACTTCGCCCGCCGGGAGCTGGAGTTCTGCCGCCGGAAGGTGGACGCCCTGCTCCCCCGGTTCCGGGACTGCTTTCCTGCGGCCAACACCGAGGGCCTCCGCTACCCCGCCGAGACCGAGAACGTGGAGTGGACCACCTCCTTCTACGCCGGGATGCTGTGGCTGCTGTACGAACACACGGGGGAGGGCAAATACCTGGAAGCCCTGGGCCCCCAACTGGACAGCTTCCACGAGCGGGTGGAGAAGCCCGGCTTCGTGGAGCTGCACGACATGGGCTTTCTCTACGACCTGTCCTGCTACCCCGCCGTGCTGCTGCGGGGGGATAAGCACGCCCGGCGGTCCTTCCTGGCGGCGGCCGACTTCCTGACCCAGCGGTGGGTGCCCAGGGCGGGCATCCTCCAGGCCTGGGGCGACAAGGCGGACCGGGAGAACCAGGGGCGGATGATCGTGGACTGCCTGATGAACCTGCCCCTGCTGTATCAGGCGGCCCGGCTCACCGGGGAGAAACGGTATTACGACATGGCCTACTCCCACGCCAGGCAGGCCCAAAGGTACATCGTCCGCCCGGACGACTCCACCTACCATACGTTTTATATGGACGTGGACACCGGCGCGCCCCGGTTCGGCGCCACCGCCCAGGGGTTCAGCGACGACTCCTGCTGGGCCCGGGGGCAGGCGTGGGGGGTGTACGGCTTCACACTGAGCTACGCCCACACCGGGGACCGGAGCTTTTTGGACACGGCCTGCCGCCTGCTGGACTACTATCTGGCGCGGCTGCCGGAGGACTGGGTGAACTACTGGGACCTGTGCTTCAACGCCGGGGACCAGCCCAGGGACAGCTCCTCCACCGCCATCGTCTGCTGCGGCATCCTGGAGCTGCTGCGCCATCTGCCCCTGACCCACCCCCGGCGGGAGGTCTACGGGGACGCCCTGGCGCGGATGATGACCTCTCTGGCGGAGGGCTACACCACCCGGGACCTGCCCCAGGCCGACGGGCTGCTGCTCCACGGGGTCTACTCCATCCCCCACAACCGGGGAGTGGACGAGTGCACCATCTGGGGGGACTACTACTATATGGAGGCGCTGTACCGGCTGGTGTATGGGGGATGCGGGTACTGGGGATAAGGACTTGCCCTCCGGGCGGGGTTCCTTTCTCGTTTGAGAAAGGAACCAAAGAAAACCAGGGGGCGGCACGGGCATTTTCAATGCCCTATTCGCCGCCCCCTGGACCCCCGGGATACGTCCGGGCGGCGGTACGGTTTATGTTGGTCGGCAAGACTTGAGAGCCGTTGCAGCTCGTATCGCACTGGCAGTCGAACAACTCCGGCTGCCGCCCCTCGGCATATGACCCGGCAAAATCTGATAGTAGTTTCGTTTTTCTTAATGTAAACAAGCCGCCATTGGTTGAAGCGTTTTTAAATTGGACTTCTGCCCATTGGCAGTCTGCACGGGGCGTCGAGGACGCCGCCCCCTACGTAGGGCCCGGCGTCCTCGACGGGCTGTCCCTGCCCCTGTCATTGCGAACCAGTTCGCAAACTGGCGCGGCAATCCGCATCCCCCGTCCCCTCAAACATGTGGGGCGGGACGACCTCGGCCCGCCTTGCTCCAGCCCCCAGCGTTGGCGCGCCGAGTCGTCGCGCCCCACCGGTGATAGGACAGCCTTGCCGGGATTCTCCATGCTAGGCGCGCCGCGCCGGCGCATGGGGGTGGACGATTGCGAAGGTAGGCCGTAACGGCCGGGG
>UQGJ01000043.1 GCA_900540545.1 uncultured Eubacteriales bacterium | reverse complement strand
CACGGGGGATTTCATCCCCCGTGTCGGCCCCCTGGACCCCGGAGCACGTCCGGGCGGCGGTGCGGTTTTCGTTGGCTGGCAAGACTTGAAAGCCGTTGCAGCTCGTATTGGTCTGGCGCTGGAACAACTCCGGCTACCGCCCCTCGTGTAAGAGCCGGGCAAGACTTGTGGGTAGTTGCGTTTTACTCGGTGCAAACAAGCCGCCATTGGTTGGAGCGTTTTTGAACAGGCTCCCACCCATTGCCAGTCTGCACGGGCGGCTATCAGCCGCCCGCCGTTGTGCACCAGCCTTGCCGGGCATCATCATGCTAGGCGCGCTGCGCCAACGCATGGTGGGTGACTGATTGCGGGATAGGCCGTAACGGCCGGGGCAGAAGCGGAAGGGCAGACTTGTTATCTCTAGCCGGTCTCAACCACCCTGCCCCGTTGGCGCCGCCCCACGGGTCCAGGGCCGAAGCCCTGGTTTTCTTTCCGTCCCCTTTCTCAAACGAGAAAGGGGACCCCCGCCGGAGGCGCCCCCGGAGGGGTCCTTACGCCATCCCCGTACACACCCACATATCCTCCCAGCCGTCCTCGCCCGGCTGGAACTCCAACGTGGCGGTCTGCCTGCGGACCACGTAGCCCGCCAGCGCCCCAGTCCCCATGGTGGGGGGCGTACCGTAGAACGCCTCCACCACATCCAGGCCCCACAGGGGGCGGAAGGCGAATTCAAACTGTACTTTTATACTCTGATTCAACCTATTGTAATCAGTCACCTGGGCGGAAATCAGCTTCACGTCGTCGGACATCAGCGGATAATTGTTATAAGTAGCAAACTCCACGAACTGGGCGAGGTAATCCCATGCCCAGGCCGTAGCCGCGGCGGACCGCGCCTCGGCGCTGTTGTTATTGCCGTAGCCTCTGGCGTACTTTCCAGCCTGACGGTTCTGCCAGGTCCCGCCCTGCTGGGGGTCCATCTTTCTCTGCCAGTCCTCGCTCCCCACCTCAGGAGGCTGGGCGGCCCATCCGGGGCCGGCAGAAGATGCCACCCAAACCGGCTGACTGCTGAATTGGGGGATGGTCTCCTTTCGGAGCGTCACGCCGTATTGGAGTAGAATATACCCCTCCAAATCGCCGCTCCCCTTGGGACAGCCATTGGGGAAATACAGTTCCAGCGCCGCCGTGCCGCCGATGGGCTTCACGGCGAGACAGAGGTTGCTCCCCGCCCAGCGGACTTGCACGTCGGCCGCCTTCCAGGGGGTGCCCTCCGGCAGGGCGTAGAACTCCCGGCCAAACTCCACGGCCCAGCGGGTTTTTAGATTTCCCTGCCCGTCGTCTGGGACGTACACCGCGTCGTAGTCCAAGGCGGAGATGGTCCACCCGGCCCTCGGCTCCACGTGGACGGGCAGAGCCGAGGGGTCCGGGTCCTCCCTGCGCTCGTAAGTATCCGGGGCGGCGGTGGTACAGGTCCAGGTGACGGTCCCGTCGGCGGCGGTGCTCCGGGACAGGGTTACGGCCCAGTCGGCGCCGATCCAGTCCTCATCCTCCGGCAGATAGAGGTCGGCCTTCCCCTCCAGGGCCTTGGCCGCGCCGGTCTGCCCCCGGGTGGGCCATATCCAGTAGCTCACGGACCCGGTGACCTCGTCGGACACCCGGGTCAGGCCGGAGGCTGTGACCAGGGTGGGGTCGAAGTTGGAGAAGTTGACCGCCTCCACCTTGGAACAGGCCAGGGGGTGCCCCTCGGGCAGGTGGTAGAACTGCTGGGCGAAGGCGGCGGCCCACCGGCCGAACACCACGTCCCGCATGGTTGTCTCGTCGGTCCCGGCGGGGTAGCTGACAGAGACCCCCACGGGCTGAAGCTCGGACACCTGGCTCCCCTGACCCTTGGGCACGGTGAACCCTCTGGACAGGTTCATGCCGTTGTCATAGTTGCTGCCATACTGCCCGATGAACTCAAAACCCTTCCACAGGACCCCCTCCCCCTGGTAGTCGGTCTGCCGGGTCAGGGTCACGGCGGCGTCCATGATCACATAGTCGTCCTTCCAGGGGCCCTCGTCGGTCCAGGCGCCGCCGTGGCCTATTGAGCCGCCGGTGCCGCCGCTGAATCTGGACATGAACAGCATGGCATCCTGGACGTCCCACACGGGGCGGAAGACATACTTCAGGTGGAAGAACAGCGTGTCGGGGGTGTCGTTGGGCTCCCACGCCTTCAGGTCCATGGACAGCACCTGCACGTCGTCGGCCTTGGCGGGGTTGCCCTGGTCGTAGAGGTAGCGGTGCTGGCTGGTGAACAGCTCGGCCCATTCCCAGCCCGCCTGCTTCCAGGCGGCCTTGTCGTCCCCGGCCACGACGGAGCCGATGTCGACGCGGAAGTGCTCGGTCCAGGTCTCCATATCCGCGTCGGTCCAGTCGTTGTACTCCGGCGGCGGGTTCTTGTTCCAGCCGGGAATAGCCTCAGTAGTGACCCAATTGCCGCCCACTAAATCCAGACTAAATTGGTATTCCAGCAGCGCGTAGCCGGCCAGCTCCCCGGTGCCCCTGGGGACCTCGCCTTGGAACAGGTCCCGCACCGCGTCGATGCCGCCCACGGGCTTGACAGCCACGCAGACATACCCGGCGGCCTCTTCCACCAGTTCAGACTTATCTATAACCGTATTCCGGTCCCCATAGGCGGCGCGCTGGTATTCCTCGCCCGCTTCATTGCTCCACGACGTCCCAGTGAGGCCCATCAAGAACTGCTGGTGGAACACCGGCGGGGTCACCTGGACGTCCAGCGCCCGCCAGGGATTCCCCTCCGGCAGGGCGTAGAACTGCTTGCCGTACTCCGCCGCCCACCGAAGGCCCAACTCGCCCAGGAAGTCCCCCCGGGTCCCCACCCAGTCGAAATCGGGGAAGGTCACGGATTGCGGATCCAGCGCGGCCACAGTCAGGGCCGGGTCCGCCTGGACCTGATAGGGCATAGGGGTCTGGGTGCTCTTGACCACCGCGCCGGTGAAGGTACACAGCCCCGCCAGCAGGGCCAGCACGGTGCAGGCCGCCAGCACGGCCTTGGGCATTTTTCGGAAACTGGTCACGCGGACCACCCTCTCTTTGATTTGTTTTTTGCCCTCGGTCATGGCGGTGGAGGCCGAGAGGAGGTCCCCCGGCCCCGGCCGTCTGGCCGCCACCATGTTCACCAGGGTCTTGCCGTAGGGGATGCGCTCCCCCTCCCCCAGGGCCTTGACGGCGGACTCGTCGCAGAACAGCTCGCAGTCCCTCTTGGACAGCACCGCCGCCGCCCACACCAGGGGGTGGAACCACCACAGGGTCAGGCACAGGCCCCGGAGCAGGGCCCACAGGTTGTCCCCGTGCTTTTTGTGGCACAGCTCATGGGTCAGCACGTGGCCCAGGGTGGCAGGGTCGGCCAGGGCCGCCCCGTTCAGGTACACCGCCGGGCGGAGGATGCCCGCCAGACAGGGCGAGGGCAGGAAGTCCGCCCGGTAGACGGGGATGGGGCAGACCACCCCCTCCGCGGGCCGCCGGGCGCGGCGGAGGCGGCGGGCGAAGGTCAGGTTCACTGCCAGGAACCAGCCCCCCACCAGCACCGCGCCGGTACACCAGACGGCGAAGAGAACAGCGGGCCAGGAGACCGACGGCTCGGGGGCGGACGCAGGCGGAGTCTGCACGGGGGCCGCCCCACCCTCCGCCGCCTGGGGCGGCTCAACCTTCCCCACCGGTTGGGACGGCTCGTTGAGGACGGGGGCGGGCGGGACCTGCGCCCCGTCCGCAGGGACCGCCGCCTTCGGTGTCCCCGCCTCCGTTCCTTCATCCCACGTCTGGCCCAACACTTCGCCCCTGTCCACAGGCCTCATTGCCGCGGCACGGGCAGGGAGTTCAGACGGCACGGCGTTCATCACGCTGGCAGGGCTGTGGAACAGGGTGACGGGCAGGAGCAGCCGCAGCAGCACCAGCCCCCACAGGGCGTACCGGGCCCCGGCGGAGAGCCGCCGCCCCAGCAGGCCCCGGATCAGCAGGACCGCGCACAGCAGGACCGTGGCGGTGACCACCAGTTCAAGCACCGTCCCCGCCCCCCTTCGCCTTTTCCAGAATGTCCATGAGCTCGGCGATGTCCCGGTCGGTGAGGGACTTGCCCTCCACCAGGGAGTTGACCATCAGGCCCAGGCTGCCGCCAAACACCCGGTCCAGGAACCGCTCGGTCTCCTCCGCGGTGGCCTCCTCCTTGGGGTAGGCCGGGGCGTAGGCCTTGGCCCGGCCGGTCTCCGTGTAGGTCACGGCCCCCTTCTTCTCCATCCGTCCCAGAAAGGAGATGACCGTGTGCTTGCTCCAGCCGGTGGACGGCTCCAGCGCCGCGGTCAGCTCCATGATGGTACGGGGGGCCTGCTCCCACAGGGCCTCCATCACCTTCCACTCGGATGCCGACAGGCTCACATGCTCGCTCATAACTTCCGCGCCTCCTCATTTGGTAATCGTTTGTCTACCTATACGGTATCACTTAGGTAAGCACTTGTCAACCTATTTTTAACGAGGGTTTCCGTCTATACAAAATGCGAGGGCGCGGAGGTGTTGGCTCCGCGCCCTCTGGGAAAGGATATAGAAGGGAAACGGGGCGTTCCAGCCCCAGGGACGTTAGTAGCGTTTCAGCACGGTCACGTCGTAGAGGCGTTTGACAAACACCCGCTGCTCCGCCGCCTCTGTTACAGCTTCCCTGCCCCTCTGCGCTTTTTCCGTGGTCCGGGTCCGGTCGTTCATAAAGCACCTCTCCTTTCTGTTCCGTTCCGGGGCTGCTCTTGACAGTCCCGGTCTGTACTTATATGATAGCGGAAGAAGGCGCGCCGCGCCATGTAGCCGCGCCACAAAGAAGAGGCCGGCTTTTTGTGGAGTTTTTTCGCCCGCGGTGGAGAGGAGGGGACAGCCTATGGCAGGAAAAGCGTTGACCGTGCGGGAAGCCCTGACCCTGGCCCCCTTCCGGGGCAGCCGGGTCCTGGCCGGGGAGGCCGGGCTGGACCGGCCGGTGGGGGCGGTGAACCTCACGGACCTGAGCGATTACGCCGACTGGCTGTCGCCGGGGGACCTGCTGGTGACGACCTGTTTTTCCCTGCGGGACGATCAGGCCGCCCAGGAGGCTTTCGTCCCCACCCTGGCCGCCCACCGGCTGGCGGGGGTGTGCATCAAGCCCCGTCGGTTTCTGGACGAGATCCCCGGCTTTATGGTCCAGGCCGCCGGGGAGGCGGGCCTTCCTATCATCGAATTGCCCGGCCAAGCCCGGTTCCGGGACATCAGCTGGGCCGTGTTCGAGGCAGTGCGCAGCCGGACCGGCGCCGCGCCCATGGACGTGGACAACCCGGAATTGCTGGCCTTTCTGCGCCACCTATACCTGGACGCCGTCACCGACGAGACGGCGGAGCAGGCGCGGGGGGAATATCTGGACTGCGACCTGTCCCGCCCCTTCCGCGTGGCCCGGTTTCAGCTTCTGCCCGCGGCGGAGGGAGAAGCCCCCTCCCCCACCCAAGCCTATTTTCTCTACCGGAGCCTCCTCTCCCTGCTGCGCTCCGCCGGTCTGAGCTGTGCCGCCGCCGTGGACGGCGACCAGCTTCTGCTGGTCCTCTCCGGCCTGCCCGAGCCCAAGCGGCTGGCTGAATTGCTCCGCTCCAACCTGGAGGCCTTGGCCTCGGGCTATCCGGAACTGCGGTTCCTGCTGGCCTACTCCCAGTCCGGCCTGGGCACCGGCGGAATGCGCCGATGCTGCGGGGAGGCCCGCTCGGCCCTGCGCCGCGGCGGCAGGGCGGACGGACCGGCCATCTGCCTCTGCTTTTCGGAGCTGGGGCTGGACCGGCTGCTCTACGCCGACGACCCCCAGGCGGAGGCCTGCCGTCTGGCCGGCGACATGCTGGGCCCCCTGCTGGCCGAGCCGGAGAAGTACGGCGAACTGCTCACCACCCTGTCCTGCTACTTCCGGTGCATGGGCAACTTGAAGCGGGTCTCCGAAGCGTTGCACACCCACTACAACACGGTATCCTACCGTCTGCGGCAGGTCCAGGAGCTGACCGGCAGGGACCTCCACGACCCGGATGACCGCTTCCTGCTGGAGCTGGCGCTCCGAATCTCTTAAATTCACGCTTGACAGCCCGGACTTTGGCTGTTATATTAAACATACTGGCGGTATGTATCAACAAAAGAAGGTGTCCGCATGGCCCGCAACAAGTACCCGGAGGAGACTGTGAAAAAAATCCTGGACGTGTCCTTCCGCCTGTTCCGGGAGAAGGGCTACGACCACACCACCATCCAGGACATCACCGACGCCCTGGGCATGAGCAAGGGCGCGGTGTACCACCACTTCAAGTCCAAGGAAGAGATTCTGGACAAGATCAGCGACCGCTACTATGACGAGATGGGCTGGTTCAAGAGCGTCCGGCTGGACCCCGGCCTGAGCGGGCTGGAAAAGGTGCGGCAAGTCCTCACCCTTCTGCTCTCCGACCCCGGCAAGCTGGAGCTGGACCGGGTGACGGTGATGACCACCCTGGACCCCAAGCTGGTGGACCTGACCCTCCGCTCCAGCCTGAAGGACGCCGCTCCCTTCCTGGAAAAGCTGCTTCGGGAGGGCGTCGCCGACGGCTCCATCACTCTGCGCCAGCCCAAGGAGTTCTCCCAGGCGTTTATGATCTTAATGAACATGTGGGTGGGCATGTTTACCGAGGGGCGGGAGGACTTCCGGGCCAAGATGGAGTTTTTGCGGGAGTTCTGCGGCAAGATGGGCCTGCCCATTCTGGACGACGCCCTGATGGAGACCTGTATCAACTACTACGAGCACATCCTCTCCCTCCAGCTGGAGGCGGAGGCCGCCGCCGCGCGGCCGGACCCCGGCAACCTGAAGGGCGAGCTGTCCCAACTCAAGCAGGAGCTGGACCACGAGCTTTCCGGCTTGAAGGACGAACTGTCCCAGCTCAAACGGGACCTGACCCTGAAATAACTCGAAATGATCCCGGTATGGTACCTGCCGGGATTCTTTCTTCATCATATACATACCGTCGGTTGGTATCTAACTTGTCCAATCATGGACGGAGTCCCTCCGGGGACGGCGCTCCTGCGCGGGGGTCCTCTTTCTCATTTGAGAAAGAGGACGGAAAGAAAACCAGGGCTTCGGCCCTGGACTCAGGGGCGCCGCCAACGGGGCACGGCAGTTGAAACCGGCTAGAGGAAACCAGTCTGCCTTTCCGCTCCCGCCCCGGCCGTTACGGCCTATCTTCGCACTCGGTCACCCCCATGCGCTGGCGCAACACGCCTAGCATGGCAAGACCCGGCAAGGCGGGTCTCTCGTCGTGTGGGGCGCGACGACCCGGCGCGCCAACGCACCAGCCCCCTTGTAGGGGCGGCCCTTGTGGCCGCCCGTGCCAACTGGCAACGGGCGTAAGGCCAATTCAAAACCACACAGACCTCGTGGCGGCCCGTTTGCACCAATACAAACGCAACTACTCACAAGTCATGCCCGGCTCTTGCACGAGGGGCGATAGCCGGAGTCGTTCGAGCGCCAGACCAATACGAGCTGCAACAGCTCACAAGCCTTGCCCGCCAGCATAAACCCCACCGCCGCCCGCCCGTTCCCCAGGGTCCAGGGGGCGGCGAATAGGGCCACAGCGTGGCCCGTGCCGCCCCCTGGTTTTCTTTCGGCTCCTTTCTCAAACGAGAAAGGAACGCCCCCCGCAGGGGCCACGCCCCTGCCAATATCCACATCAAAAGGAGTGTTCCCCATGCCTTCCCCCTCCCCCTTCCGCCGTGACTTCACCATGGTGGTCATCGGCCAAATCATCTCCCTGTTCGGCAACGCCATCCTCCGCTTCGCCCTCAGCCTGTATGTCCTCTCCCTCACCGGCTCCGCCGGGGTCTTCGGCGGCATCCTGGCCCTGTCCATGATCCCCACGGTCCTCCTCTCCCCCATCGGCGGGGTGCTGGCCGACCGGCTCCCCCGGCAGCGCATCATGGTGGTCCTGGACTTCGTCACCTGCGCCTTTATCCTGGGCTACGACCTTCTCTTCGCCGCCACCGGCTCTTTGGTGGCCATCACCGTCTTTCTGGTACTCCTGTCCCTCATCCAGGCCGTCTACCAGCCCTCGGTCCAGGCCAGTGTCCCCTCCCTGGTGCCGGAGGAGAGCCTGATGGCGGCCAACGGCGTGGTCATGCAGGTCCAGGCCCTGGCCTCCCTGCTGGGGCCCATCCTGGGCGGCGTGCTGTACGCGGCCTTCGGCCTTCGCCCCATTCTGGCGGTCAGCGCTGTGTGCTTCTTCGCCTCCGCCGTGCTGGAGCTGTTCATCCGCATCCCCTTCACCGCCCAGGCCCGCACCGCATCCGCCCTGGGCCAGATCAAGTCCGACCTGGGCGATGCCTTCCGTTTCCTCTCCCGGGACAACCCCCAGCTTTTGAAGCTGCTGGGCGTGGTGGCCCTCATCAACCTCTTCCTCTCCTCTCTCTATATGGTGGGGATGCCCTGGCTGGTCAAGGTCCACCTGGGCCTGGGCGACCAGCTCTACGGCTTTGCCGAGGCGGCGTTGGGCATCGGCACCATCCTGGGCGGGCTGCTGTCCGGGGTGCTGGCGGTGCGGGTGGGCTTCCGGCGGTCCCACGTGTTCATCCTGGCCGACGCCCTGCTCCTCCTGCCCCTGGCGGCGGTGCTGGGGGCGGGGGCGGCCCCCCTCCTGTCCTACGGCGTGCTGCTGGTCTCCATGGCCGGCGGCATGGCCGCGGCCACCCTCTTCTCCATCGTGGCCCAGACCTATCTCCAGCAGCAGACGCCCCCCGTCCTGCTGGGCAAGGTGGCCTCCTTCGTGGTCACCATCAGCACCTGCGCCATTCCCCTGGGCCAGGCCATGTACGGCGGGCTGTTCGACGCCTTCCGCGCCCTGCCCTGGCTGGTGTTCCTCTTCGGCGGGGTGGTGACGGTCCTGCTGGCCCTGGCCACCCGCTCGGCCCTGCACCGGGCCGTGGAGTCCGCCTGACGTGCTCCTTTTTTGCCAAAACGGGGCGTTTTCCAAATTTTCCGCTTGTCTTTGCTTCGAAAGTAGTTTATACTAAACTTACTTTCGGCTCACGGAAAACGACGAAGCGGAGATGAACGACATGGAATTGAAAAACTTCAGCACCATCCTGGAGCGCGTGCCCAAAATGTCCCGCCCCATGCGGGTGATTCTGGCCGGCTCCGACGGTGAAAACATGATCCGCGGCATCTTTGCCGCCCAGGAAAAGGGACTGGTCCAGCCCGTGCTGGTGGGCGACCGGGCCCGCACCGTCACCGTCCTGGAGAAGTTCGGGCTGGAGAAGGAGCCCTACACCATGGTGGACACCCCTCCCGGCCACAACATCACCCAGGCGGCCATCGACATCATCCGGGCCGGCGACGGCGACGTGCTGATGCGGGGCAACATCCCCACCCGGGACTTCCTGATGCCCGTGCTGGACGGCAAGAACGGCCTGCGGACCGACCGGCTGATGAGCCACGTGTCCCTGGTCTCCCTGCCCGAGTACCCCAAGCTGCTGGCCCTCAGCGACATGACGGTCATCATCAAGCCCAATCTGACCCAGAAGAAGGCCATCATCAAGAACACCGCCGACGCCCTCAAGGCCTTCGGCTACGAGAACCCTAAGCTGGCCCTGCTGAGCCTGGTGGAGCACGTGACCTTCCACATGCAGGACACCGTGGAGGCCCAGCGCCTGGTGGCCGAGCAGAAGCAGAAGCCCTTCGCCGACTGCGAACTGTGGGGGCCCATCGCCTACGACCTGATTTTGAGCAAGGAGGCGGCCCGCCTGAAGGGCTACGACTGCCCCTGGTCCGGCGGCGGCTTCGACGGCATCATCGCCCCCGACCTCTCCACCGCCAACACCCTGGTGAAGAGCTGGCTCATCACCGCCCACGCCACCACCTGCGGCGCCGTGGTGGGCGCCCGTGTGCCCATCGCCCTGACCTCCCGCTCCGCCGACGAGGAGGAGACCTACCTCTCCCTGGTGTTCTGCGCCGTGCTGGACGCCTGGCGGAAGAAGTGCCGCGAGGAAGAGGGAACCTGACGTACACAAAAAACGGCCCGGATACCGACTGGTATCCGGGCCGCTTTTTATCGCCGCCGGCAGCCTAATGCTTGGGGGTGTACTCCACCGCCGACTCCAGGAGGCTGGCCTGCTGGTTCTGCACCCGCTCCATATAGCGCAGCATCTGGCAGGAGTGGAGGATGCCCGCCTTTTCAAAGCCGGTATCCAGATTGATTCCCACCAGCTCCTTGATTTTGTTCAGCTTGTATAACACCGTGTTGCGGTGCATGTGGAGGAAGGTGGCCGTGGCGGTGACGTTGCAGTCGTTCATGACATAGTAGAACAGAAGGTCCCGCAAATCCGTGTCGTTCTCCACATCGTACCGGGTAAGCTTCAGGATCTCGGGATAGGCGAAATACACCAGCCGGTCGTGGCCGAACTCCTCCATCAGGTGGGACGCGCAGACGTGTATGGTGTAATAGCTGAGATAGCGGTTGAGCCTGGAACACCGTTTTTCATTGGGCAGCCGCAGCTTGGGGATCAAGTCCAGCACCTGGCTGCACTGGATGTACTCCGTGCGGATGCCCTTTTCCATGATGCAGGCGTTGCTCAGGATGGCAAAGCCGTCGTTGGCCTGCAGCAGCTCCTCCAGCGCGTCCAGCCCGCACGCCTTCTCGTCCACCGTGGAGGACTCCTCAAAGGAGAGCAGGACGGCGATCTTCCCGTCGTAGACCGTCACATTACACTGGGGAAACAGCTCCTTGACCTGGCGGAACATCTGTGTCGTCGGGGACCTGGACGCCGCGAAGGAGATCAGGAGGAAGCGGACCCACGGTCCGGCGGGCCGGGGCAGTTTGGCCATATCCTCCATGAGGCGGCTGGGATTGCGCCGGTAATAGACGTACAGGCGCTCGATGAACAGCCGGAAGGGGTCGTTGCCCGGGACTTCGCAGGCCCCCACGCCGGAGCGGAGATAGGGGGAGAGCCGGTCCATCAGCACCTGGACAAAACTCTCCACCGGACCGCCGGTGGCATACTCGATGACAAATAGATACCCCAGCGCCTCTCCCCGGTCACAGACCGGATACGTCCGGTAGGTCATTTGATGGATGTCGGAGGTCCCGGTGGGGGCGCCACCCGCCAGGAGGCGGCCGAACAGCTTGTTGATCTGGGCGGGACTGAGCCGCTGGGGGGCGTCCGGCTCGGTGAGGCTCTCTATCCCGTCGCCCGACTGGCCGGAGGCGACGATATTGAAGCACTGGTCAAACAGGAAAAAGGAATTTCCCGTCAGCCCCGCCGCGCTTTGGAGCAGACGCAGGGGGTAGTCCGCCCCGGGCGGCACGGCGCCCAGCGCCCTCTCCCAGCTCTCATACCGGGCGATGTTCTCGGAAAGCCGGTTGTGCAGGGCGTACAGGTCCAGGGTGGTGACCACCACGTTGCAGTTTGCCGGCGGGACCACCCCCTCCGGGAGCGGGCCGGCGGCGAAGGCGGACACGGCCTGTCCCGGACCGGCCGACTGGAGCAGGCCGGAGATCTGCTCCCCCGTCCCCACATAGAGGGCCCCGGCCCGGATGGAGCTGCCCGGCTCGGGCAGCAAGATGCCGCAGAAGTCGTCCAGATGGTCCGCCGCCAGAGCGCGGGACAGCACAGCGTCCTCTATTCCAAAACAAAGCAAATCGAACCGCAGCATGGGCCCTCCCCTCCTCTATCCGCCGCAACGCACAATGTCATTATATACGATTTCTTGTCGTCGCGCAAAGGTAATTGTTGTTTATACCGCACAAATCTAAACCCCTTTTCTGTGTGGGCGAACAAATCACAGGCCTGGAGAGGCCCCTGAGGAATTTTAGGCGGAGCCATGGTCTCCTTCCCTATGCAATGCAAACATGTTGTCGCATTTTGTTTGTGCGTTGAAACATGGCGCTTGGACAGGCAGCATGATATAGTGCAGCCAGAGAGGACGGGGCCGGGTATTCCGTCCAAACAATGAGACCACAAGGAGGACACATGATGGCTGAAACAGAGAAAACAGTCCAAACGCGAGCGGCGGAACTGCTCTGCCTGGGGTCCTGGCACATCTACAGCCGGATGACCCTGAACGAGAACGCAGCCTTTCTCCAGGCCGCCATGGACCGGGGCATCAACCACTTTGACATCGGCGACTACT
This sequence comes from uncultured Eubacteriales bacterium, assembly GCA_900540545.1. Lineage (GTDB taxonomy): Bacteria > Bacillota > Clostridia > Oscillospirales > Oscillospiraceae > Intestinimonas. Next base: position 8,828 of record UQGJ01000043.1, on the reverse strand, counting down.
GGGACCACGAACTGCTGAACACCGCGCGGTTCAAGGAGGTGGTCAAGCTCCTGGGCCTTCCCCGGGAGAGCTATAAGATGGGTCTGAAGGTATTCACCAACTCCACGGAAAGCCGGGAGTCCGTGGTCCGGCGGATGCTGGACCTGCTGGACACGGACCACGCCGACTACATCCTCTTCTCCCGCCCCAATCCCCACGAGACCATGCAGGAGGCCGTGGCGGACATGAGCGCCCTGGTGGACATGGGCCTGACCAGGGAGCTGGACTTCTCCCTCTGGGACGCCCCCCAGCTGAAGCAGGCCTATGACCTGCTGAAGGCCCAGGGGATGCACCTGCCCAGGTTCGTCCAGTTCCAGTACAACATCTGCCGCCGGGACGTGGTGGAGTCCGAGACCTACCAGGCCCTGTTCCAGGACACCGGGCTGAAGCTCCAGGCCGCCTTCACCCTGGAGGGCGGCATCCTGGGCGGCCACGTGACCCGCCGCCGCTTCGAGCCGGAGGAGCGGGCCCAGGGCATCTGGTTCCCGCCGGAGGAGCGGAACATGGCCCGGGACTCCGGCGGCATCCGCGACGAGATCGTGCGGAAGGTCCCCCGCCTCATCGAGGTGGCCCGCGCCCAGGGCCTCTCCCCCGCCCAGCTGGCCATGGCCTTCCCCGCCACCAACCCCAACATCGAAAACGTCCTGTTCGGCGCAACCAAGGTCTGGCAGCTGGACCAGGCCCTGAGCGCCATGGAGCTGGCCCTGACCAGGCCGGAGGAGGTCCGTGCCCTGACCCAGGAGTTTTACACCGCCGGGGCGGAGGCCCCCCACCTGTTCGACTATAACGGCGGCCACCTCCATTGAGGACCGCCCCGCCGGCTGGAGAAAGGAGGTCCCAGGCTTATGGAACGTCTTATCGGTAAAACCGCCATCGTCACCGGCGCCGGAGCGGGGCTGGGCAGCGGCATCGCCAGGCGTCTGGCCGCCGAGGGCGCGGCCGTGGTGGTGGCGGACCTGGACCAGACGGCCGCGCAGGCCGTGGCGGCGGATATCCAGGCGGACGGCGGGCAGGCGGCGGCCCTGGTCTGCGACGTGACCAAGGCGGACGAGGTGGACCGGCTGGTGTCCGCGGCGGTGGCGCGGTTCGGCAAGGTGGACCTGCTGTGCAACAACGTGGGGGCCTCCATCGAGGCCAAGCAGGTGCTGCGGGTCACCGACCTGACCGAGGAACAGTGGGATTTCATGCTGGACGTCAACCTCAAGAGCGTGTTCCTGATGTGCCGGCGGGTGATCCCGGAGATGCTCCGCTGCGGCGGGGGTTCGGTGGTGAACATCGCCTCCATCGCGGGCCACAAGCCCACCTTCGGCGCCGCCTATGGGGCGGCCAAGGCCGGGGTCATCGGGTTTACCAAGGCTCTGGCCGTCCAGTTCGCCGACGACCACATCCGCTGCAACGCGGTGGCCCCCGGCGCCATGCAGACCCCCGGAGGAGGGGCGGCGGCCAGGCAGGGCGTCTTTCGGGACCAGCGCCAGCGTTCCCGCCTCATCAACGACCGCTTCGGCGCGCCCGCGGATATCGGCGCGGCGGTGGCCTTCCTCATGAGCGACGACGCGGCCTTTATCACCGCCACCACCCTGGAGGTGGACGGCGGAGGGCTGACCATCGTGACCGACATCCCCCGGCGCGCATCCCCGGAAGGATAATCAATTCTGCGGCCCGCGCAAACATTTGAGAGGAGGACACCCGGATGTCCAATACTGTCATGATCATCGCGCTGGTGATCGGGCTGATCCTGTCCCTGGTCATCAGTACCAAATTCAGCATCAACGCCGGTATCCTGGGCCTCATCGTGGCCTGGATCGTGGGCGGCTGGATGGGCAAGCTGAGCGTCACCACCCTGGTGGGCTACTGGCCCACCTCGGTCATGTTCATCGCCATCACCACCACCCTCTTCTTTGGCGTAGCCCGGGAAAACGGGACCCTGACCCTGTTCGCCAACAAAATCATGTATGCCACCCGGAAATTTCCCTGGTTCATCCCCATCGCCCTCTATCTCACCTCCTGGGTGGTGGGCGCGGCGGGGGCGGGGGCCATGGCCGCGCAGATCTCCCTCTCCGCCATCGGCTTCGCCATCGCCGCCCAGACCGGCATGCACCCCCTGCTGGTGATCCTGGCCGTCTTTCTGGGCGGTGGCGGAGGCGGCGGCATGTTCTGGAGCTCCGAGGGCGCCAACCGCATCGCCTTCTATACCCAGACCGGCCTGTCCGACGAGGTGGTCTCGTACAGCGCCATTGCGTACAGCGTCTACTCCTTTATCCTCTTCACCATCCTCTTTTTGATTGGTTATGTGGTGTTCAAGGGCTGGAAAATCAACACCGCCGAATTGAACATGGAAAAGCCCGCCCCCTACGACCGGCAGCAGCGGTCCACCCTCATCCTCATCGCCGTCTGTCTCATCTTGGTCATCGGCAGCGCCCTGTGGAAGTGCTTCTGGCCCAGCGAACTGTCCAAGTACCTGGCCGGACAGCTCAGCATCCAGATGGTGTGCCTGGCGGGCTTCGTGGTGGCCTTCTTCCTGAAGCTGGCCGACTCCAAGGCGGTCATGAAGCGCATCCCGTGGGACCTGATTTTGAACATCGGCGGCATGTGCGTGATGATCAAGGTCCTCATCAACTGCGGCATCACCGACATGGTGGCCGACGTGTTCGCCGGGGACATCCCCAAGATCGTCATCCCCGTGCTGTTCTTCATCATGGCCGGCGTCATCACCCTGTTCTCCAACTTCACGGTCATCTACCCCCTGCTGATGCCCCTGGTCCCCGTGGTGGCCGCTGCAGCCGGCTGCAACTCCGTAACGCTGTTCACCGCCATGTGCCTGGGCTCCTTCACCCCCGGCATCTCCCCCTTCTCCACCGGCGGCGCCTGCTGCCTGTCCGGCTGCCCCGACGAGAAGATGCGCCAGGAGCTGATCCCGAAGCAGTTCATCATGAGCCTGGTGATCATTGCCGTTGTCTGCATCCTGCTGCTGACCCCGCTGGTCGGCTTCTTCCCCGACGTCCTGTGACCGCTCCGCTTCACAAACAAACATCAGGCCGGCCGCCCCAAGGGGCGGCCGGCCTAACGCGAAAGGAGGTCCCTCTATGCCCACCAAAGATACGCCCCTGCCCTACGCGGAAGAAATCGACGGGATCGACCCCTGCACCGGCCGCATCCAGCGGCTGCGGGAGCGCTCCCTCCAGGAGCCCATCCATATCTGCGCCCACCGGACCCGGATCGCCACCGCCAGTTGGAAGGAGACCGAGGGGCAGCCCCTCCCGCTCCGCCGGGCCAGGCTCTTTGAAAAGCTCTGCGATGAGATGCCTATCCGAATCTTTGACGAGGAGCTCATCGTGGGCTCCCAGACCCCCTACCTGCGGGGAGTGGGTCTGCAGTTGGACTATAACCCCAAACCCGGCTTTGAGCTGATGGCCGGGGACCTGCGGATGCGGGCGGAACAGAGCGTGGGGCAGCTCACGGAGGAGGACTACCGTCAAATCTCGGAGGACACCCGGTATTGGGGCGGGCACAGCCCCGGAGAGCAGATGCTCAACGCCATCCACCAGGTCTACGGCGAGACCTACGACGACGCCATCTACTGCTGTGCCCGCTCCTACGCCAGCTTTACCAACTACGCCGCCCAGGCCGACTATGACAAGGTGCTGAAGCTGGGCATGCGGGGGATCGTGGAGGAAATCGACGCCCGGCGCTCCGCCCTCACCTTCCGCCAGCCGGAGGACGGAGAAAAGCTCCTCTTCCTGCAGGCCATGCGCATCTCCTGCGAGGCCTTTATCCGCCTGGGCCGCCGCTACGGGGCCCTGGCGGAGGAGATGGCGGCGGCGGAGCCGGACCCCGTGCGGAAGGAGGAGCTTCTGGACATCGCCGGGGTCTGCCGCCGGGTGCCGGAGCATCCGGCCGAGACCTATTGGGAGGCCCTGCAGTGCGTCCGCTTCCTCCACCTGGCCCTCTACCTGGAGGACGCCAACGGCGCGGGCGCCTCCCTGTGCCGGATGGACCAGTACCTCCAGCCCATCTATCAGAAGGAGCTGGAGGCCGGGACGCTGACCCGGGCCAGGGCCATGGAGCTGCTGGGCGCCTTCTGGATCAAAATTGCCGCCACCGACCGGCTCCCGCCCGGCTACGTCAAGACCATGGGGGCCGGCTATGTCCAGTCCCGGGCCATTCTGGGCGGAGTAAAGCGGGACGGCACCGACGCCTGCAACGAGCAGACCTATATGATCCTCCACGTGGGCGGCAGTATGAAGCTGGACTTCCCCCTCTTCCTGCGCTGGCATCCGGAGATAAACCGGGCCTTCCTGCGCAAGGGGGTGTGGACCAACCTGAACATGGGCTCCGAGCCCGCCTTCCACAACGATGTCAACATCATCCGGGGGCTGGTGGAGGACGGCGCCAGTCTGGAGGACGCCAGGGACTACACCCTCCAGGGCTGCACCCACCCCTACCCCTACGGGACGGCCTATGGCACGCCCATCTTCATCAACGGGGCCAAGGTGCTGGAGCTGACCATGTACGACGGCTATGACCCCAAGCTGGACAAACAGACCGGCCCCCACACCGGCGACCCCAGGACCTTTGAAACCATAGAGGCGTGGATCACCGCCTTCACCGCCCAGTGGGAGCACCTCTATTCGGTCATCCTCAACGCCACGAACCTGGGCCAGAGCGTGGAGATGCAGGTGTTCAGCCAGCCCTTCGTCTCCGCCCTGACGGCGGACTGCATCCAAAACGCCAAGGGGGTCCACGCCGGCGGCTGCCGCTACAACCAGTTTATTGGGGACATCATGAACAAGATCTACGCCGACATCCCCGACTCCCTTATGGCCATCGAATCCCTGGTGTACGACAAGAAGCTGGTGACGATGGACGAGCTGCTGACGGCCTGCCGGAACAACTTCGCCGGGACGCGGGGCGCGGAGATCCGCAGGCTGGCCCAGGCGGCGCCCAAGTACGGGAACGACCTGGGCCGCCCGGAGGAACTCTACCGGATGCTCAATGAGCCTGTGACCGCGTACTGCCTGCGCCAAAAGAACTGGTTCGGACTGCCCAAACGGGACGGCCGCCCCGGCGGGTCCATCCATATGGCCCAGGGCATGGATGTGGGGGCGCTGCCCAGCGGACGCCTGGCGGGCGCGCCCCTGTCCGACGGGGGCATCTCCCCCTGCACCGGCTGCGACACCCGCGGCCCCACCTGCGTCATGGCCTCCGTGGGCAAGGCCACGGACAACTTCCGGCGTACCCGCTCGGCAGTGCTCAACCAGAAGATTTCCCAGGACCTTTTGAAAACTGCGGAGGAGCGTGACAAATTCGTGGCCCTGATCGAGGCCTACTTCGAGGGATACCAGGGCTATCAGGTCCAGTGGAACATCCAGAACCGCGCCACCTTCATAGACGCCCAGGCCCACCCCCAGGACCACCGTGACCTCATCGTCCGGGTGGGCGGGTTCAGCGCGTACTATATCGAGCTGAGCCCCCAGCTCCAGCAGCAGATCATCGACCGCACCGAGCAAACAGTCTGACGCCGCCCGTGCCAACTGGCAACGGGCAAAAGGCCCAGTAAAAGACTCATAGACCTTGTGGCGGCTTGTTTGCACCAATCAAAGCGAAACTACTCCCAAGTCTTGCCCGGCTCTTACACGAGGGGCGGCAGCCGGAGTGGTTCGGGCGCGGACCGATACGAGCTGCAACAGCTCTCAAGTCTTGCCAACCACCAAAACCCGCACCGCCGCCCGGACCAAAGGGGCCCCCGGCGGGCCGCCGTTCAGGCCCGCTGGGGAGAGGAAGAACAAGCGGAGTGAAGTGGATGTCCGGCGCAGCCGGACGGAACGGAACGCAGCTTGTTCTGACGAGGGTCCAGGGGGCCGACGATAGGGGCTTGAAAAGCCCCGTGTCGGCCCCCTGGTTTTCTTTCGGTTCCTTTCTCAAATGAGAAAGGAACGCCCCCGGCAGGGGCCCCGCCCCTACCCCCGGTTCCTGACCCACTTCACAATCTCGCACACCACCACCGGCGCCACGGCCAGCCCCAGCACGCACATCCACTCCACCGCGTCCAGAGCCACGGTCCCAAAGACCAACTGCAGGGGCGGGAAGCACAGCACCGCCAGCTGCATGGCCATGCCCACCAAAAACGCCTTGTTCATGGCCTTATTGGAGAAGATGCCGATATGGAACAGGGAGTGGCGCTCGCTGCGCACGTCGAAGGCGTGGAAAAGCTGGCACATGGTCAGGGTGGCGAAGGCCATGGTGTTCGCCACGCCGTCGGCCTGGCGGAGGGGCGCCAAAACATGCTCTCCCAGCATGTAGGCCGTCAGGGTCAGCAGCCCCACCATGACCCCCTGCCAGGCCAGGCGGAAGGCGAAACCGTGGGCAAAGAGGCTCTCGTGGGCGGCCCTGGGCTTCTCCTCCATGACCCCCTCCTCCACCGGCTCCACCCCCAGGGCCAGGGCGGGCAGGGAGTCCGTCACCAGATTCAGCCACAGGAGCTGGACCGGGATGAGGGGCATCTGCCGGAAGTCCAGCACCGTGGCGAAGAAGATGGTGATGATCTCCCCGATGTTGCAGGACAGTAGGTAGTGGATGGCCTTTTTGATGTTGGCGTAGATGCCCCGGCCCTGCTCCACCGCCGAGACGATGGTGGCGAAGTTGTCGTCGGTCAGAATCATGTCCGACGCGCCCTTGGCCACGTCGGTGCCGGTGATGCCCATGGCGCAGCCGATGTCGGCGGCCTTAAGGGCAGGGGCGTCATTGACCCCGTCGCCGGTCATCGCCACCACCTTGCCCCGCTTCTGCCACGCCTGGACGATGCGCATCTTGTGCTCCGGGGAGACCCGGGCGTAGACCGAGAACTTCTCCACGTCCTGCTCCAGCATTTCCTGGGGCATAAAGTCCAGGTCCTCCCCCGTAATCGCCAGGTCGCCGGGGCGGAAGATGTTCAGCTCCCGGGCGATGGCCACGGCGGTGAGCTTGTGGTCGCCGGTAATCATCACCGGGCGGATGCCCGCGGCGTAGCACTGGGCCACGGCGCCCTTCACCTCCTGGCGGGGCGGGTCGATCATCCCCACCAGCCCCACGAAGGTGAGGTCCCGCTCCAAGGTCTCGGCGTTCATTGCCGCCGGCAGGGCATCCAGGTCCCGGTAGGCGGTGCCCAGGACCCGCAGGGCCTTGGCGGCCATGGTCTCGTTGGCGCAGAGGATGTCGTGGCGCAGGGGGCCGGTGAGGCTCACAGGCCCCTGGCCGCCCAGGGCGCGGCGGCACCGGGACAGCAGCACGTCGGGGGCCCCCTTCACCATCACCCGGTAGCCCCCCTCGGGCCGGGGGTGGACGGTGGACATGAGCTTGCGCTCCGAGTCGAAGGGGACCTCCCCCCGGCGGGGCATGACCTCCTCCATCCGGTTCTTGTCCAGCCCGTCCTTCCAGGCGGCGGTGACGAAGGCCGTCTCGGTGGGGTCCCCGGCGGTGAGGGGGCCGCCATGGGCGTCGTAAGTCAGGGTGGTGTCGTTGCAGAGGGCGCCCACGGTGAGGGCCTCCGCCCGGTGTCTGCCCCCCAGGGTCCACACGTCCACCACCGTCATTTTGTTCTGGGTGAGGGTCCCCGTCTTGTCCGAGCAGATGACCCCGGCGCAGCCCAGGGTCTCCACGGCGGGGAGCTTTTTCACGATGGCGTTGCGCTTGACCATCCGCTGGACCCCCAGGGCCAGGACGATGGTGACGATGGCGGGCAGCCCCTCCGGGATGGCGGCCACCGCCAGGGACACCGCCGTGAGGAACATGTCCAGCAGGTCCTTCCCCTGCAGCAGCCCCACGCCGAACATAACGGCGCAGACGCACAGGCAGAGGAAGGACAGGGTCTTGGAAATCTCCGCCATCTTCCGCTGAAGGGGGGTAGCGCTGTCCTCCTGGCCCATCAGCAGGCCCGCGATGTGGCCCACCTCCGTGTCCATGCCCGTGCCCGTCACCGCGCAGACGCAGCGGCCGTTGGTGATGACGGTGGCGGAGACCACCATGTTTTTGCGGTCCCCTAGGGGGGTGTCCGGGGGCAGGCCGTCCAGGGCGGCCTTGCTCACGGGCACCGACTCCCCCGTCATGGCCGACTCGTCGGCCTTCAGGCTGGCGCACTCCAGAATCCGGGCGTCGGCGGGGACCAGGTCCCCGGCCTCCAGCACCAGGATGTCGCCGGGGACCAGCAGGGCGGTCTCCACCCGCACCTGTTTCCCGTCCCGGATGACCTTTGCCATGGGGGCCGACATGCCCCGCAGGGCCTCCAGGGCCTTCTCCGCGCTGTCCTCCTGGGAGATGGAGATGCAGGCGTTCACCACCACGATGACCAGGATGATGACGGCGTCGATCCAGTCCTCCCCCCCGCTGGCCCACAGGGACAGCACCGCCGCCGCCAGCAGGACCAGGATCATGGGGTCCTTCATTTGGTCCAGGAACCGGCGGATCATACTTTGGCGCTGGGCCTGCTCCAGCTCGTTGCGGCCATGCTCCTTCAGCCGCCGGCCGGCCTCCGCCGCCGTGAGACCCCGCCGCCGGTCGGTACTCAGCTTTTGTAACACGTCCTCGCTGCGGCCCGTGTGCCACGCGCTCATATCCATCGCTCCTTTATCTTCCAGCCTTGTCCCAAAGTATAGCCGCCGGCCTGTCCCCTTTCCAAGGGAAGCGTGGGGAACGAATGGGGGTATATTGGAGCGGGGAGCTGCATAGGCGCCACCATTCTCTGCGTCTTTGAATCACCCTTCCGCCCATCGCCAGTCTGCACGGGCCGCCCAGTGGGCGGCCCCTACGGGGAAACC
>UQGJ01000042.1 GCA_900540545.1 uncultured Eubacteriales bacterium | reverse complement strand
TGGTTTTCTTTCGGTCCCCTTTCTGAAACCAGAAAGGGGACCCGCCGGAGGCATCGCCTACATTATTATAAAGTAATTCCCTTTTTCCATTGCGCCGGGACGGGTTTTTTGGTATAATCAATGAGATATGGAATCTTCAAAATAAGGGAGGTCCGGCGATGAATTCCGCCGCGGATATCTGGTCCAAAGTTCTCACCCTCATGGAGGCCGATATGACCGCCACCACCATCCACACCTGGTTTGACGACACGGTGGCGGTATCCCTCACCGAGGACAAATTTCTGCTCCACACCCCCTCCGAGTTCAAGCGGGACATCATCCGGTCCCGCTATCTGCCCAACATCAAAAACGCCCTGCGGGAGCTGTTCTCCGCCGAGTTTGAGATAGAGGTCCTGGGGGACGCCGAGATGAAGCGGCTCCAGACCCACAGCGGCAAGGAGGAGGGCTTCCTCCCGGGAACGGAGGAATATACCTTCGAGCGGTTTGTGGTGGGCTCGTCCAACAAATTTGCCCACGCCGCGGCCCAGAATGTGGCCGAGCATCCGGCCCAGAACTACAACCCCCTGTTCATCTACGGCGAGTCGGGCCTGGGCAAGACCCACCTGCTCTACGCCATCGCCCACCGCATCCACGCCGACCACCCGGACTTCCGCATCGTCTACATCAAGGGCGACGCCTTCACCAACGAACTTATCCAGGCCATCCGGGAGGGCCGAAACGCCGAGTTCCGGGAGAAGTTCCGGGCCGCCGACGTGTTTTTGATGGACGATGTGCAGTTCATCGCCGGCAAGGACTCCACCATGGAGGAGATGTTCCACACCTTCAACACCCTCTATGAAAACAAGCGACAGATCGTCTTTACCGCCGACCGGCCCCCCAAGGAGATGCTCAAGCTGGAGGACCGGCTGAAGACCCGCTTCGAGTGGGGCCTCATCGCGGACATCCAGCCCCCCGACTACGAGACCCGCATGGCCATCATCAAGAACAAGGCCATCCGCATGGGGGTGGAGCTGCCCGAGGCCGTCTTGCAGTACATCGCGGAGAACATCACCGCCAACGTCCGGCAAATCGAGGGCACGGTGAACAAAATCATGGCCCTGCGGGACCTGGAGGGCAAGGACGTGAACGCCGAGACCGTCTACCGAGCGGTGAAGGACATGTTCAAGGACCCCTCCGACATCATGCCCACCTCCGACGTCATCATCGACGAGGTCTGCAAGTTCTACAACATCGAGGGCGACGCCATCCGGGGCCAGGGCCGCACCAAGGACACCGCCATGGCCCGGCAGATCGCCATGTATATGATCCGGGAGATGACCAACCTGTCCCTGAAGGAGATCGGCCGGGAGTTTGAGAACCGGGACCACACCACCGTCCTCCACTCTATCGAGCGCATCGAAAAGCTGAAAAAGAGCAACCCGGAGACCGCCGAGGTCATCAAGGATATTCGCTCCAACGTAAACGCGAGATACGAGTGATGGCGGGATGCGTTTTCCACCGGCTTTTGTGGAGAAGTGGAAAATAGCCTGTGGAAAAGAAGAGACCCTTTTTGCGTCTGTGGAATAACGCAATGATTGTACACATGGGCTGTGGAGCCGGGAACCCTAGAGCATCAGCCGGTGGAGACAGTTTTCCCCAATTATTTTCCCTACGGCGTACTATTTCTACAAATATCCCCTCCTCTCCTCTTGATGAGCGGGGAGGCGGGACGAAAGGAAGGAAGTCCTGATGAAGTTTTCCTGTGAAAAGGTCCTGCTGCAGTCGGCCATCGCCGTGACCGCCCGGGCGGTGTCCCCCAAAAGCTCTATTCCCGCGCTGGAGGGCATCCTGCTGGAGGCCGACCACGACCTGCGCCTGACCGGCTACAATCTGGAGACCGGCATCCGCACCACCGTGCCCGCTCAAATCGACCAGGGCGGCAGCCTGGTGCTGTCCGCCCGGCTCTTCGGGGAGATCATCCGCAAGCTGCCCGACGACGTGGTGGTCTTTGACAGCCAGGACTACACGGTCCATATCACCTGCGGCATGTCGGAATTCAATATTCTGGCCACCGACGCCGAGGATTTTCCCGAGCTGCCCGCCGTGGAGGACAAGAACGCCCTGACCATCCAGCGCTCCTCCCTGGGGTCCATGATCCGGCAGACCCTGTTCGCGGTCAGCGACAACGAGTCCCGGCCCATCCACACCGGTTCCCTCTTTGAAATCGACGACACCGGCCTCACCATCGTCTCCGTGGACGGCTACCGGCTGGCTCTCCGTCACGAGGCCATCGAGAGCAAGGAGGGGATGCCCGCCTTCTCCTTCGTGGTCCCCGGCGCGGCCCTGGGCGAGGTGGAGAAAATCTGCGGGGACAGCGAGGAGGCCGCTGTGGTCACCCAGGGCGACCGCCACGTCATGTTCCAGATGGGAGATACCATGCTGGTCTCCCGCCGGCTGGAGGGCGAATTTTTGGCCTATAAGCAGGCCATTCCCCGGAACAACAGCATCAAGGTGGAGGGGGATACCCGAACCCTGCTCACCTCCATCGACCGGGTGAGCCTCATCATCACCGACAAGCTCAAGTCCCCCCTGCGCTGCGTCTTTGGCGACGGGGTGCTGAACATCACCACCAAGACCGGTATCGGCGACGCCGCCGACCAGTGTCCCATCAGCGGGGACGGCGAGGGGCTGGAGATCGGGTTCAACAACCGATACCTCATGGACGCGCTAAAGGCCGCCCCGGCGGACCGGGTGCGGCTGGAGCTGTCCTCCGGCGTGGCCCCCTGCGTCATCCTCCCCGCCGAGGGGGAGGAGAACTTCCTCTATATGGTGCTGCCGGTGCGGCTGAAGGCGGGAGAGTAAAGGAGGTTTCTTCGTGCAGAAACAGTCAATCAAAATCACCACCGAGTTCATCAAGCTGGACGCCCTGCTGAAGTTCGCGGGGGTGTGCGAGACCGGCGGCGAGGCCAAGGAGGCCGTCCAGGCCGGGGACGTGAAGGTCAACGGCGAGGTCTGCACCATGCGGGGCAAGAAAATCCGGCCCGGCGACGAGGTGGGGCTGGACGGCGTGGAACTGACGGTGGTATGAGAGTCGACGCCATCGAGCTGGACTTCTACCGGAACTACCTCCATCTGGAGGCCCGGTTCTCCCCCGCCAGCAACGTCATCTACGGGGAGAACGCCCAGGGCAAGACCAATCTGCTGGAGGCCGTGGCCTACCTGTCCACGGCGTCCTCTCACCGGGCGCGGTATGACCGGGAGCTCATCCAGTTTGGAGTGGACCACGCCTTTCTCAAGGCCCAGGTCCAGTCCCGGGACCGGGATTTCACCCTGGAGGCCAGTCTCCACCGGGGGGCCCGGCGGCAGTTGACCTCCAACGGGGTGAAGCTCAAGTCCGCCGGGGAGCTGTCCGGGATATTGAACACGGTACTGTTCTGCCCGGAGGACCTGTCCCTCATCCGGGATGGGGCGGCGGCCCGGCGGCGGTTTCTGGACGACGCCATCTGCCAGCTCCGGCCCCGGTATGCGGTGGCCCTGGCGGAGTATAAAAAACTCTACGAGCACAAGACTCGCATCCTGCGGGACTGGCCGGAAAAGCCGTCCCTGCTGGACACATTGGATGAATTCAGCCTGCGGATGGCCCAGACCGGGGCCATCCTCATCCATTACAGGGCCCATTTCATTCGCCGCCTCATGGAGGCCGCTCCCCCCATCCACGCCGATTTTTCCGGCGGGCGGGAGCTGCTGGGGCTGAAATATGAGACGGTAAAGACCATCGCCGACCCGGAGGCGTCCCCCAGGGAGCTGCTCCCCCTCCTGCTGGCCCACCAGGAGAGCCACCGGCAGGCCGAGCTGGATGCCCGCCAGTGCCTGACCGGGCCCCACAAGGACGACCTGGTGGTGACGTTGGACGGGGTGGACGCAAAGACCTACGCCTCTCAGGGCCAAACCCGGACGGCGGCCCTCTCCCTCAAGCTGGGCTGCCGGGAGATTTTCTTCCAGGAGACTGGGGAGTGGCCGGTGCTGCTGCTGGACGACGTGCTGTCCGAGCTGGACGCCCGGAGGCAGGAGTTCGTCCTGAACCGCATCGGCGGCGGGCAGGTGTTCATCACCTGCTGCGAGGACGACAAGCTGGACGGGCTGGGAGATGGGGCCACCTTCCATATCCACGGGGGGAAGCTGGTATAGGGAATTGAGAAGTTAGAATGGATAATTGATAATATCGCCTGCGGGCGGGACGAGGGGAGGGCGGCCGCAAGGGCCGCCCCTACGGGGAAGCGTGGGGTGGCTGGTGCATGGCAGGCCGAGGTCATCCCGCCCCTCAATGGGATACGGTGGGGTGCGGATTGCCACACCAGTTTGCGAAATGGCTCGTAATGACAGGTACGCAGGGGACGCCGGGCCCTACGAAGGGGGCGGCGTCCTCGACGCCCCGCGCAGACTGGCAATGGGTGAAAAGACGATTCAAAAACGCACAGACCTGTGGCGGCTTGTTTGCACCCATGAAAACGCAACTACTATCAAGTCGTTCTAACCCACAGGAACCGTACCCGCCGCCCGGACGTTCCCGTTATTTTCTTTCCATCCCCTTTCTTTGAGAAGAAAGGGGACCCTCCAGAGGAACCTTGCCCTGCACAGATCAGAGAGGAGGACTGCGAATATGGAAGGCAGAGAGATACGGGCCTGGGCCAGAGAGTGGGTCAGGGGACGGCGGGGCATCTTGATTCTGGCTGGAATTCTGGCCGGGATACCCTCACTGTTGGTTGCCGTAGCGCAAAACATGTTCCACGTTACGGCGCCATTTTGGGTCACGATACCGGTCTCCTTCCTATCCACATTGCTGTCTTTTGGGTGTATGAAGCTGGCGCTGGACCTGGTGGAGGGCAGACCGGGCAGGATTTCCTGCCTGGGATTCAGCTTTACCGGGGGGATGTTGGGAAAAGCGGCGCTTGTGGCCCTGTGTCTCTCTCTGGCGAGCTTTCTCGTCAATCTGGGGCCGAATCTGTTGTTTCGCTCCCAACAACTGGGGGTGCTTCTGCTGGGGCTGGGCATCGATTTGGTTTTGCTGGTCGTCTACAATACGCTTACCTTTCTGGTTGGATACCGTCTGGTCCTGTCGCCCGGGGATGGGGCTGTGACCCAGTTAAAGGAGGGCGTTGCCCTGGGAGTTCATCAGTTTTGGGACATTCTGGTGTTTGGATTCTGGCTGGAGCTGCCTTTGGCCGGCGTTATAGTGGGCCTGATCCTGCTGATGTTCCCCTTGGCGTTCTCCCTATGGGCCGCGATGATTGGGATACCCCTGATTTTGATTGCTTTTATCGCGTTTGCCTGCTGGTACTCCCCTTACATGGTCCTGGCTAACGCCGCGTTTGCTAAGGAGCTGCTTCAGCCGGAGCGGTACGCGGCGCTGAATGTAGTTATTCGTTCCATTCGCCTGCGGACCGGGGGCGGCGGGTGGTACTGGTGCCCCATGGAGCGGGGGCCGGTGTGGACCGGGACGCCGGTATGCCGCAGGCGCGGAAAGAAAGGATAAGCGCATGTATCTTCACTTGGGTCAATCCGTCGTGGTGCCCTACCGGGACGTCATCGGCGTTTTTGATATGGATAACACCACCTCATCCCACCTCACCCGCGGCTTTTTGAACGGCTGCGAGAGGGCGGGACGGGTGGTGGACGTGTCCGGCGACCTGCCCAAGTCCTTTGTGCTGTGCAAGGGCCGTGGGGAAGTCACCGTCTATCTCTCCCAGCTCTCCCCCGCCACCCTGCTGCGGCGGGTGGAGAACGGCACATTTGAATGAGAAAAGAGAATAAACCAGGAGGTTTTAGCATGTCTGAAGAATTGGAAACCAGCGAGATCAGCCAGATGGAGCAGGTCGAGCACGAGTATGGCGGCTCTGAGATCCAGGTGCTGGAGGGGCTGGAGGCGGTCCGGAAGCGTCCGGGCATGTACATCGGCTCCACCTCGTCCTCGGGCCTCCACCATCTGGTGTATGAAATCGTGGACAACGCCATTGACGAGGCGCTGGCCGGCTTCTGCACGGAGATTTTCGTCACCATCAAGCCCGGCGACATCATCCAGGTCATCGACAACGGCCGCGGCATCCCCGTGGACATCCAGCCCCAGACCGGGCGGCCCGCCCTGGAGGTGGTGCTGACCATCCTTCACGCCGGCGGCAAGTTCGGCGGCGGCGGCTACAAGGTCTCCGGCGGCCTCCACGGCGTGGGCGCCAGCGTGGTCAACGCCCTGAGCGAGTGGATGGAGGTCCAGGTCCACAAGGACGGGAACATCTACGAGATGAAGTTCGCCAGGGGCAAGGTGACCCAGGAGATGACCGTGGTGGGTGAAACCGACCGGCACGGCACCTATGTCACCTTCAAGCCCGACCCGGAGATGTTCACCGACACCACCGAGTACGACTATGACATCCTCCATACCCGGATGCGGGAGGAGGCCTTCCTGAACGCGGGCCTGCGCATCCACACCGTGGATGAGCGCCCCGGCCGGGAGCAGAGCGACGACATGTGCTATGCCGGCGGCATCCGGGAGTTCGTCACCTATATCAACCGGAACAAGACCCCCATCCACGAGGACGTCATCTACATGAACGGCCAGAAGGGGGACTCCATCGCGGAGATCGCCTTCCAGTACAACGACAGCTACAACGAGCTGATTTTGTCCTTCGCCAACAACGTCCACACCCCCGAGGGCGGTATGCACGAGACCGGCTTCAAGGCGGCCCTCACCCGGGTGCTGAACAACTACGGGGCCAAAATTGGCCTGCTGAAAAACGATGACAAGGTCTCCGGCGAGGACTGCCGGGAGGGATTGTCCTGCATCATCTCCGTGAAGCTCACCGACGCCCAGTTCGAGGGCCAGACCAAGGCCAAGCTGGGCAACTCGGAAATCAGGACCCTGGTGGACGGCATCGTCAGCGAAAAGCTGGAGGAGTATCTGGAGGAGCATCCGGGGGTGGGCAAGGCCATCCTGGAGAAGGCCCTCACGGCCAACCGGGCCAGAGAGGCCGCCCGGCGGGCCAGAGAGAACATCCGCCGCAAGACGGCCCTGGACGGGGCCACCCTACCCGGCAAGCTGGCCGACTGCTATGAGCGGGACGCGGCCCTCACCGAGCTGTACATCGTCGAGGGCGACTCCGCCGGCGGCTCGGCCAAGCAGGGCCGGGACTCTCGCTATCAGGCCATCCTCCCCCTGTGGGGCAAGATGCTCAACGTGGAGAAGGCCCGGGCTGACAAGGTATACGGCAACGACAAGCTCACCCCGGTCATCACCGCCCTGGGCGCCGGCCTGGGGGAGGAGTTCGACGCGGAAAAGCTGCGTTACCACAAGGTGGTCATCATGGCCGATGCCGACGTGGACGGCGCCCACATCCGCACCCTGATGCTCACCTTCTTCTTCCGCTTCATGCGGCCCCTCATCGAGCACGGCTACGTCTACGCCGCTGTGCCCCCCCTCTACAAGCTGGTGAGGGGCAAGGTGACGCGGGTGGCCTTCTCCGACGAGGAGCGGGACGCCATCTCCGCCGAGATGCGGGGCGACAACGCCAACGCCAAGGTGGACATCAGCCGGTTCAAGGGCCTGGGCGAGATGAACCCGGAGGAGCTGTGGGAGACCACCATGAACCCGGAGACCCGTACCCTCAAGCGCATTACCATGGAGGACGCCGTCCGGGCCGACGAGATCTTCACCCTGCTCATGGGCGAAAAGGTGGAGCCGAGACGGGAGTATATCGAGGCCAACGCGCAAAAGGCGATGAACCTGGACTACTGAGAATGGATAGCAGAGGAACTAACAAAACTATGTGACGGCCATCATCAAAACAGCGAGGGCCGGGCAAAAGGATTAATTGTCAATGATCAATTGTCAATTGTCAATTCCGTAAGGAGTGAACGATTTGTCTAAGAAAGACGATTTCACCACCAAAGACATCACCTTCCCCGATCAGAAGATCGTGGAGATCAATCTGGAACACGAGATGCAGAACGCGTACATCGAGTACGCCATGAGCGTCATTGTGGGGCGGGCGCTGCCCGACGTGCGGGACGGGCTGAAGCCTGTCCACCGGCGCATCCTCTACTCCATGTACGAGTCGGGCCTCACCAGCGACAAGCCCTTCAAGAAGTCCGCCACCTGCGTGGGCGACGTGCTGGGCAAGTACCACCCCCACGGCGACCAGTCCGTGTACGACGCCCTGGTCCGGCTGGCCCAGGACTTCTCCCTGCGCTACCCCCTGGTGGACGGCCACGGCAACTTCGGCTCCGTGGACGGCGACCCCCCGGCCGCTTACCGTTACACCGAGGCCCGCATGGCCAAGATGGCCAACGAGATGATGCGGGACATCGACAAGGACACCGTGGACTGGGACCCCAACTTCGACGAGTCCTTGAAGGAGCCCCGGGTGGTCCCCTCCCGCTTCCCCAACCTGCTGGTCAACGGCTCCAGCGGCATCGCCGTGGGCATGACCACCAACATCCCGCCCCACAACCTGCGGGAGGTCATCAACGCCGTCATCTGCGTGCTGGAGAACCCGGAGGCAGGGCTGGACGACCTGATGGAGCACGTGAAGGGGCCCGACTTCCCCACCCGCGGCATCATCATGGGCCGCAGCGGCATCCGGGCGGCCTACGCCACCGGCAAGGGTCACATCCGGGTCCGGGCCAGGACGGAGATGGAGGAGTTCGGCCAGGGCCGTACCCGCATCATCGTCACCGAGCTGCCCTACCAGGTGAACAAGGCCCGGCTGGTGGAGAACATCGCCGACCAGGTCCACGACAAGCGGCTGGACGGCATCTCCGGCCTGCGGGACGAGTCCGACGGCAAGAAGGGCATGCGCATCGTCATCGAGCTGAAAAAGGACGCCAACCCCCAGGTGGTGCTGAACCGGCTCTTTGCCCAGACGGCCATGCAGTCCACCTTCGCCATTGTCATGCTGGCGCTGGTGAACAACCAGAAGCAGCCCAAGATTTTGACCCTGCGGGAGATTTTGGACGAGTACATCGCCTTCCAGGAGGAGGTCATCACCCGCCGGACCCGCTACGACCTGCGCAAGGCCCAGGAGCGGGCGCATTTATTACAGGGGCTGCTCATCGCCCAGGATAACATCGACGAGGTCATCAAAATCATCCGCTCCGCCTACGACGACGCCAAGGAAAAGCTGATGGAGCGCTTCGGGCTGGACGACGTGCAGGCTCAGGCCATTCTGGAGATGCGCCTGAAGGCCCTCCAGGGGCTGGACCGGGAGAAGCTCCAGGCCGAGTTCGACGAGCTGATGAAGAAAATCGACTACTACAACCAGCTTCTGTCCGACGAAATCATGCTCCGGGGCGTCCTCAAGGACGAGCTGACCGAGATTCGGGACAAGTACGGCGACGACCGCAAGACCGAGATCGGCTTCGCCGAGGACGACATTGACATCGAGGACCTCATTGAGGAGGAGGAGTGCGTCTTTACCCTGACCCAGGCCGGGTACATCAAGCGGACCCCCGCCTCCACCTACCGCGCCCAGAAGCGGGGCGGCAAGGGCATCACCGGCATGACCACCAAGGAGGAGGACTGCGTGGACACAGTGTTCACCGCCTCCACCCACGACTTCATCCTCTTCTTCACCAACAGGGGCCGGGTGTACCGGAAGAAGGGCTATCAAATCCCGGAATCCGGCCGGACGGCCAAGGGCACCAATATCGTCAACGTCCTCCAGGTGGAGAGCGAGGAGCGGGTCACCGCCATGATCCACCTGCGGGAGTACAGCGAGGACCGCTATCTGGTGATGATCACGAGAAACGGCACTGTAAAGCGGATTTCCCTGCCGGTCATCAACACCGCCCGGAAGGCGGGCATCCGCTGTATTACCCTGGACGAAGGGGACGAGCTGATCTCCGTCCGGGAGACCGACGGCGACCAGGCGGTGCTCATCGTCACCCACAACGGCATGGCCATCTGCTTCAAGGAGACCGACGTGCGGTGCATGGGCCGGGACGCCACCGGCGTCCGGGGCATCAAGCTCAAGGACGGCGACTTCGTGGTGGGCGCGGCCCGGGCCAAGCCGGAGCATCAGGTGCTGATGGTCACGGAGAACGGCTACGGCAAGCGCACCGACATGGACGAGTATATCCGCGGCGGCAGCGGCGAGCCCCAGCACCGGGGCGGCTACGGCATGAAGGGCTACAACTGCACCGACAAGACCGGCCCCATCGCCGGGGTCAAGGTGGTCTCCGGCGACGAGGACATCCTGCTCATCAACAGCTCCGGCGTCATCATCCGCATGGCCGTGGCCGACGTGAACATTTACAGCCGCACCGCCCAGGGCGTGAAGGTCATGAACCTGGACGAGGGAGACAAGGTCATTTCCATCGCCCGAACCGACCACGAGGAGGAGGAGCCGGAGACGGAAATCGAAGCCGGGGAGGCCGAGGCCGTGGTGGAGACGGAACAGGAGTAAGGTGATTATATGAGAAGGCGCATGACCTACCGCCCCAGCAAGGGGGCCAGTATCTTTGGCGGGATCGTAGGCATCATCTTCGTCATCATCGGTCTGACCATGGCCATTCCCATGGCGGGCCTGTTCGGCATCCTGTGGACGGCCGTGGCCCTTGGCATCACTATCTACAACTTCTACCTGGCCTTCGGAAACGGCAGCGCCGGGTCCATTGAAATCGACGACGGGAGCCCAAACGTACCCCCTCCCCCGCCCCAGGCCGCAGACAGCGCCGCCCGTCTGGCCGAGCTGCGGGCCCTCTACGACCAGAGGCTCATCACCCAGGAGGAGTACGAGGAGAAGCGGAAGGAGATTTTGAAGGAGCTGTGATGTGGTGGGCCTTCCCCTGGGGGAAGGCGGCCTAGTGCGCACACTGGAGCGGATGAGGGGAACGGTCTGTGATGGGACAGGAAAAACAGATGCGAACGCTGGCCCAGACCCTTCGGAGAGATGCGACAAAGGAAGAGAATCATCTGTGGTATGATTATCTCAAGACGTATCCCCTGCCCTTTCACCGTCAGAAGGTATTTGGTCACTACATTGTGGATTTTTACTGCGAAAAGGCTAGGCTGGCGGTGGAATTGGACGGCGGACAGCACTATGACGGCGCTGGGCCGGAGCGGGATGCGGTCCGGACGGAATGGCTGGAACAAGTCGGCCATATTCGGGTGGTCCGATTTACAAACCTGGATGTAAAACGAAATTTTGATGGCGTATGCGCAGAAAAAGACCGGTATGTAGGGGAGGCGTTCCCCTCATCCGCCGCGGCTGCGCCGCGCCACCTTCCCCCAGGGGAAGGCTATTTTGGGGGAAGCATGAAAACAATTACCATCTACACCGACGGGGCCTGCTCCGGGAATCCGGGGCCTGGGGGGTGGGGGGCCATTCTCATGTACGGGAAGTTCAAGAAGGAACTCTCCGGCGGGGAGGCCCAGACCACCAACAACCGCATGGAGCTCACCGGGGTCATTACGGCGCTGGAGGCGCTGAAGGAGCCCTGCACCGTGGAGCTTTACTCCGACTCCAAGTACGTCATCGACGCCCTGGAAAAGGGCTGGGCCAAGGGCTGGCGGGCGCGGGGCTGGGTCAAGGGGGACAAAAAGCCAGCGTTGAACCCGGACCTGTGGGCGCGGCTGCTGGAGCTGTGCGAGTACCACACGGTGAACCTCCACTGGGTCAAGGGGCACGCCGCAAACCAGTACAACAACCGTTGTGATGAGTTGGCGGTGGCGGAGAGCCAGAGGTATAAAAAGGGATAGGGAAAGGCCCGCGTACAGTGATGTACGCGGGCCTTTTGCATGGAGGGCAGCGCCCTCCGGGGGTCCCCTTTCTTCTCGAAGAAAGGGGACGGAAAGAAGGACCGGGGGCGGCACGGGCATTTTCAATGCCCTATCCGCCGCCCCCTGGACCCCGGGGAACGGGTGGGCGGCGGTACGGTTCTCGGGGGATGGCAGGACGTGAGAGCCGTTGCAGCTCGTATCGGTCTGGTGGTCGAACAACTTCGGCTATCGCCCCTCGGCATATGACCGGGCAAGACTTGATAGTAGCTGCGTTTTACTTGGTGCAAACAAGCCGCCACAAGGTCTGTACGTTTTTGAATCGGCCGTGCGCCCGTTGGGGGTCTGCACGGACGGCCCTTGCGGCCGCCCGCCGACATGAACCAGCCTTGCTGGGCATTGCCAGGGTAGGCGCGCCACGCCAGCGCAATGGGGTGCGGCCGGCATGTATGCCGGCCCTACTCCTTCACGATGATTCCAAGGCGGCGGGCTAGGTCGGCGGACTGGTAGAGGTCCAGGGTGGCGCCGCGCAGCTCGTGGAGGTCCTCCGACAGGGTCAGGCCGCCGATGCGGTTGGTGGTCAGGTCCATGCCTTTGAGGGGGGACTGGAAGAAGCTGCATTGGGTCAAGGTACAGTCGGCGAAAGTTACCGACGACAGCTTGCAGTGTGGAAAAAAGGAGCCGGACAAGTCGCTGTGGGAGAAGGACACTAGACGGAACTTACATTTTTCATAGTTGCCGTAGGGCATGGGGCAGCCCTCGGCCTGCCCCTGCTGGAACCGGCTGTTGACAAAGGCGCAGCCGGAGAGCTTGCTGTCGGTCCAGGCGAAGCGGCTCCAGTAGGTGTCGGAAAAGACGGAGCCGGACAGGTCGCAGTCGGTGAAGGTCACGCCGGTGAAGCTGGCGGCGGACCAGTCGCAGGAGAGGAACCGGCAGCGGGTGAAGGTACAGCCGGTGAGGGTCAGGCCCGTCAGGTCCTCCCCCGCCAGGGTCAGGCCCTGGACGGTCAGGCCGGACAGCTCGGAATCCTCCGCCTGGGCGGCGCGGGTGAGGGAGAGAAAATCGTCGTTCATGGGGAGACCTCCGAATGATGAGCGGGGCGTCGGGGACGCCGCCCCCTACGGGGAGATACGGATTGCCGCACCAGCCTTGCGGGCTGGTTCGCAATGACAGGGGGAGAGAGACGACGGGCCGCCCGGTGGGGCGGCCCTCGTTATCAATAGAGGAAGTGCTTGCGGTAGTAGTATTGCAGCATCTCGTAGTCGTCCTCCAGGGCCTGGCCCTCGGGGGTGAGGGCACCGGTAAGGGCGCCGTTCTCCACGTAGAGGCCGGTGGGGTTGTTGATTACAGGGACCCGGTCCATGACCTGCTGGGTGGCCTGGGTGAAGGCTGGGCCGGTCCAGCCGCACTGGCGGAAGACCTCGTTCATCAAAAAGTTGGGGCTGATGGTGGGGCCTTCGCCGGTGAAGTCCCGGCCCAGGGCGGCCTTAGCCGCGTCGTTGGCCCAGATGAGGTAGCGGGTAGCGTAGTAGTTATAGAACCCGGCCTCGGTGGAGAAGTCCAGGTCGATGCCCAGGGCGTGGTAGACGGAGTTGCCGTCTCCCAGCCAGGGGTTATGGTCCCCGAAGACCACGATGACCACCGGCTCGGGGGCCTTGCGGTAGTAGTCGAAGAACTCCTTCAGATGCTGGTTGGTGTCGTAGACCGAGCCGAAGTAGTTGTTCAGGATGTTACGCTCCGCGTCGGTGTAGTCCCCGCCCAGCACGTAGTTGTAGCCGTCCTCCCACCAGAGCACGTCGTCGTTGTAGGGGCCGTGGCCCTGGTAGGTCAGGTCGTAGGCGAAGAAGGGCTGGTCCTTGGGGCGGTTCTCCCACTGGTCGATAATGCCGGGGAAGAAGGTCTTGTCATAGGCCACGTCGCCCCCAGTGGCGTCGGCAAAGTAGTTCTCCACGAATTTGTAGTCCTGGAAGCCCATGTTGGGGTTGATGTTCTCCCGGTTGTAGAACCAGGAGTAACAGCCGTGGGCCCCGGTGGCGTAGTAGCCCTGGGAGCGGAAATACCAGGGGTAGGCGTTGGTCTGGGCCCGGAAGGAGCCCAGGTCGGAGTACCCGGTGAGGAACATGCGCTCGGAGTCCACGGTGCCGCCGGCAAAGATGTTGGTGACCAGATTGCCGGAGACCCCCTCGGCCTCCAGGGCGTGGTAGTCGGCGTAGACCTTGGGGTCCAGGGCGGGGACGCCAAACTTGGTGAAGTCGTTGTAGGACTCCAGCATGATGGAGATGACGTTGACCTTCTGGTCCTCGGGGATGTCCGCGTCGGCGTAGGCCGACAGGATGGCCTTGGCCCGGTGCTCATCGTAGCCGTCGGGGGGCGCCTCGAAGGCCGACTTGGAGGAGTGGAGGAAGGGGTAGACAAAGCCCTTGGAGGTGTAGACCTCCGTGGCGGACCAGCGGTTGATAAGGTCGTTGTTGGCGGTGCGGTTGTTGTAAACGTCGTCGCTCTTCACCGCGTCGGACAGGGGGAAGCACAGGCACAGACACAGGGAGAAGCCCAGGTACCGGGGCCGGACGGTCAGCCGCCCCCGGACGAAGAAGTGGAGGAAGGCCCAGCCCGCCAGGACCAGAAGCAGGGCCGCCACCATGGTCTTGGTGACGAAGAGCTGGTACTTCCCCGCCATGTTCCCAGCCTCTTTGATGAGAAAGAGGTCCTCAAACATCATGGGGTCGTTGCGGAACTGGAGCTTGAACCAGCTGGCGATGGTGAGGCCCAGGGTGACTCCGGCGGTGACGCCGTAGCTCAGCCCGGCCCGGCCGGTGAGGAAGTACAGGACCAGCATCAGAAGCAGCACCGGGGCCAGGTTCAGCAGGGCGATGAGGGGGTGGGTGAAGTAGCTTTTGAACATGGCGCCCCGCTGGACCACGGCGGCGAAGAACAGGGACAGGGCGCCGATGCCCAGGGCTGAGGCGGCCACGAAGAAGAGGTTCCACAGCCAGAAGCCGGCCTTTTTGCCCAGGCTCCAGTCGGGACCTGTGGTTTTTTGGAAGAGGAAAAATCGTTTCATGTTATCTCTCTTTTGTCGGGGGTGGAAGGAAAAAGCGGTATAGCGGGCCGGGGCCGCCCCCGCCTGTGGGGCGGGACGACTCGGCCCGCCATACCTGTTTACTTAGAACGCGATGCGCTCCTCGATATAGGCTTTCAGTTCGGAGACGGGAATTCTGACCTGCTCCATGGAGTCACGCTCCCGGACGGTGACGCAGTGGTCGGCCTCCTCGGTGTCGCTGCCCACGGTCTGGAAGTCCACGGTGACGCAGAAGGGGGTGCCGATCTCGTCCTGGCGGCGGTAGCGCTTGCCGATGCTCCCGGCGTCGTCGAAGTCCACCATGAAGTGCTTGCGCAGGTCGGCGTAGATCTCCTCGGCGGCGGGGGACAGCTTCTTGCTGAGGGGCAGGATGGCGCACTTGAAGGGGGCCAGGGCCGGGTGCAGGCGCAGGACGGTGCGCACGTCGTTCTTCTCGGCGTCCACCACCTCCTCGTCGTAGGCCTCCACCAGGAAGGCTAGGGTCACGCGGTCCGCGCCCAGGGAGGGCTCGATAACGTAGGGGATATAATGCTCGTTTTTCTCCTGATCGTAATAGGTCAAATCCTTGCCGGAGTGCTCCTGGTGCTGCTTCAGGTCGTAGTCGGTGCGGTCGGCCACGCCCCACAGCTCGCCCCAGCCGAAGGGGAACATGAACTCGAAGTCGGTGGTGGCCTTGGAATAGAAGGCCAGCTCCTCCGGCTCGTGGTCCCTCAGGCGCAGGTTCTCGTCGGCGATGTTCAGGCTCAGGAGCCAGTCGTGGCAGTAGTTGCGCCAGAACTCGAACCACTCCAGGTCGGTGCCGGGCTGGCAGAAGAACTCCAGCTCCATCTGCTCGAACTCCCGGATGCGGAAGATGAAGTTGCCGGGGGTGATCTCGTTGCGGAAGGATTTGCCCACCTGGCACACGCCGAAGGGCAGCTTCTTGCGGGTGGTGCGCTGGATGGCGGGGAAGTTGACAAAGATGCCCTGGGCGGTCTCGGGGCGCATGTAAATTTCCGTGGCGCTGTCCTCGGTGACGCCTTGGTGGGTCTTGTACATCAGGTTGAACTTGCGGATGTCGGTGAAGTCGGACTTGCCGCAGCCGGGGCAGGTGACGCCGTTGTCCCGGATGAAGGCCACCAGAGCGTCGTTGTCCATGGCCTCCACGTTCACGTCGGTGCGGTCATGCTCGGCGCACCAGTCCTCGATGAGTTTGTCGGCCCGGTGGCGCATCTTGCAGGCCTTGCAGTCGATGAGGGGGTCGTTGAAGGTGGTCACGTGGCCGGAGGCCACCCACACCTCGGGGTTCATGAGGATGGCGGCGTCCAGGCCCACGTTGTAGGGGGACTCCTGGACGAACTTCTTCCACCAGGCCCGCTTCACGTTGTTTTTCAGCTCCACGCCCAGAGGGCCGTAGTCCCAGGAGTTGGCCAGGCCGCCGTAAATCTCGCTGCCGGGGTAGACGAAGCCGCGGCCCTTACACAGGGCGACGATTTTTTCCATGGTTTTTTCGGTGTTTTTCATGGGGAACACTCCTTCTATATGATGTACAGAATGAATCGAAAAATTGCTGGGACAGGAATTTTTTGCGCATCGGCCCGCTCCGCCGGGCCGGCGCATCTCTGTTTTTTTCGGGCAACGCCCGAAAAAAACGCCCTGAGCCGAAAGGCTCAGGGCGAACTTCTGTCCGTGGTACCACCTGAATTCGGAGGGTCCCAGGGAAGCCTCCGCGCTCTTGACCCGGTAACGGCGGGAGACCCGGCGGCCCATTTCCTGGCCGCGCTCCCGGACGCCTTCTCCGCCTCCCAGGAAGCCTTGCACCGTCCGGCTTCTCTCTGCTGCTGGGGTTGGGCGGGTACTCCTCCCGGTCGTCGCTTTGTCGATGTGGAGGTATTCTATCACCTTTCGAGGGGCAAGTCAAGGGGCGTGGGCCCTCCGGGGGCAGAGTCCCTCCGGGGGGTCCCCTTTCTTCTCGAAGAAAGGGGACGGAAAGAAGGACCGGGGGCGGCACGGGCCTTTCCAAGGCCCTATCCGCCGCCCCCTGGACCCCGGGAACGTCCGGGCGGCGGTATGGGTTATGTTGGTTGGCAAGACCAGAAAGCCGTTGCAGCTCGTATTGGTCTGGCGCTGGAACGACTCCGGCTGCCGCCCCTCGGCATATGACCTGGTAAGACTTGATAGTAGTTGCGTTTTTCTTAGTGCCAACAAGCCGCCACAAGGCTCTGCGCCCCTCGTCCCCCGCAGGGTAGGCTTCTCCACTTGTGGGGAAGCTGTCGCGCCAGTAGGCGTGACTGATGGGGCGTTATGCTGGAGGCTTCGTGCTTGTCGCCCCATCCGTCACGGGCTATGCCCGTGCCACCTTCCCTACGAGTGGAGAAGGCTCCGCTGCGGCGAGACGGGGGGAAACGCACTCGCCTTGCCGGGAATCGCCAAGCCAGGCGCGCCACGCCAGCGCATGGGGGTGAATGAGTGCGGAGTAGGCCGTAATGGCCGGGGCGGAAGCTAGAGGGCAGACTTGTCACCTCTAGCCGGTCTCAACTGCCATGCCCCGTTGGCGCCGCCTTAGGTCCAGGGGCCGCAGCCCCTGGTTGTTTCTTCCCAGGGTTCTTTTCAAGAAAAGAATCCTGGCCCCCGCGGCAGCGGCCCCCGGAGGGACTCCGCCCTACGCGATCCCCGTCTTAGGCTTCGTATTCGCCAATTTCAGCAGCAAATCGATCAGCAATTCCTCGCCGTCCGCGCCGCTGACGGATTTCATAGCCAAATCGGCCTGGGCGGCCTGGATGACGGCCATACGGCACCAGTTCAGGTCGAAGCGGCGGGCGGCGTCCATCAGCTTTTGGGCGGGGTAGGCCGAGCGCATACCCCACAGGTCCACCAGATAGCCGCTGCCCTTGCGGCCTTCCAGGGCCAGCCGTGCCGAATAGAGCTGCCGCAATTGCCGCCCCAGGACGGAGAGGATCTTGATGGGCGGCTCACCCATGTGCAGCAGGTCCCCCATGACCGAGGCGGCTTTCTCGAAGTTGCCGGCGGTGATGGCGTCGGTGAGCTGAAAGACCACGGCGTCCAGCTGGGGGGTGGCCACGGCGTCGATGTCCTGGCGGGTAATGACCCGGTGGCTGGCGTAGTTGCCGATTTTCCCGATTTCGGAAATGAGATTGTTCATCAGATCGCCGCAGAGGAAAATGAGATACCGGGCCAATTCCGAGTCAATATCGTGGTCCAGGGCGCGAAAACGGCGGCGAATCCAGTCCAGCAGGTCCCCCTGTTCCTGCCGGGTGAATTTCACCACGGAGCCGTGCTCCTTGATGGACTGGGCCAGCTTGGTCCGGGCGTCGGGCTTGTACTCGATGAGGTCGTAGATAAAGAGGATGCACACGTAGTCGGGCAGGTCGGCGAAGAGGGCGGTGAGGGCCTCCTTGTCGGCGGCGTTGGCCTTGAACAGGTCGTAGTCGTAGACGGCGATCATGGTCCGCCCCCCCATCATGGGGTAGCCGGTGATGGTACTCTTCAGGGCGTTCAGGTCCAGGTTCTTGCCCTGAAAGGTGTGGTAGTTGAAGACCTCCATGGCGGGGGCGATGAGTTTTTCCTTCATCTTGCCCAGATAGAAGTCCCGGAGGTAGGCCTCCTCGCCGTGAAAGACGTAGAGACGGCCCAGGGCGTCGGACTGGATGTCCTTTTTCAGTTGTTGGAAGGCCGCGGTATCGGCGGTGGATTTCGTTGGCATAGGAACCTCCTGGGCAATTGAGAATTGAGAATTGATAATGGAGAATGGGGACGGTGCGTTACGGGAGGGTCAGGGTGAGATTACCCTGGCAGTCGGTGCGGTAGATGGCGCAGCCGGCGGCGGTCAGGCGGTCCAGGGTTTCGGGGGCGGGGTGGCCGTAGGTATTATAGCCGGAGGAGATGAGGACGAGCTCCGGCGTGACCGCGTCCAGCAGGGCCTGGGAGGTGGAGGTCTTGGCCCCGTGGTGGCCCGCCACCAGCAGGTCCACGTCGGGGAGGCCGCCATACTTCACCAGCCGGGCCTCAATGGTCTGGTCCATGTCGCCGGTGAGCAGGGCGGAGAAATCGTTCGTCCGGCAGAGGACGGACAGGCCAGACTCGTTGGCCTCCCCGGCCCCCAGGGGGGCGTAGAGGGTGAGTTGGGCGCCGCCGAAGTCGTCGGTCCGGTCGTCGGTGATGGTGACGACCTCAGTGCCCGCCTGGACGGCCAGGGAAAGGATTTCCTGGGCCAGCGGGTCCTCCGGCTCCGGCTGGGGGACGGCCAGCACGTCCACCGGCATCCGGGCCAGCAGCTCTGGCACGCCGTTGGCGTGGTCGGCGTGGAAGTGAGTCAACACCAGCAGGTCCAGCCGGGAGACGCCCCGGTTGGCCAGATAGTCGGCGGCCGTATCCCCGGCGTTGGGGCCGTTGCCGCCGCAGTCCACCAGCATGACCCGCTCCCCGGCGCGGATGAGAACGGCCTGCCCCTGGCCCACGTCCAGGGCCGTGAGGGTGAGGGGGCCGGCGGCATAGTCCAGGCGGGTGAGCACCAGGGCGGCGCAGAGGTAGACCAGGGCGGCGGACAGGGGGACAAAGGGGCGGCGCGGCCCCCGCCAGAGCAGGAAGAGGACCAGCAGCAGATAGCCGAAGGCCACGGCGGCGAGCAGGTAGCCGCTGGACGTGGAGACGGCGGCAAAGGGCAGGGCGGACAGGGTCCGGGCCGCCCGGAGGAGGTAGCGGAGCAGGGGCGCGGCCAGCAGGGCCAGGGGCGGAAAGCCCGTCACCGCCGCCAGAAGGCCCAGGGGAAAGACCAGGGACACGGCCCACAGGCAGAGAAGCCCCGCCAGCGGGGCCACCAGGGAGACCGTGCCGAAGTAACAGGCCGCCAGGGGCGTGGTAAACATCAGAGCCCCGAAGGAGGCGGCCAGGGAGGACAGAATGAGACGGGCCAGACCCCGGAGGGCCTTGGGCCACCCCTCCGGCACCTTGCCCCAGGACCAGCCGAAGAACCGGCCGGAGACCGCCAGGATCCCCGCCACAGACGCGAAGGATAGCTGAAGCCCCACGCTGCCCGCCGCGTAAGGGTTTTGGATCAGGAGCAGCATCAGAGCCAGGGACAGGCTGGTGGGCGGGTCGTTCTCCCGGCCCGCCAGAGGGGCTAGGAGCAGAAGGGTCTGCATCAGCGCCGCCCGAAGGGCCGAAGGGGTGGCCCCCACCATCAGGGCGTAGGCCCACACCAGGGGGATGGCGATGGCGGCGGTCCGCCGCCGGTGCCTGCCGAACAGCAGGACGGCCAGTGAGACCAGAAAGGCCAGGTGCATCCCGGACACCGCCACCGCGTGGGCCAGCCCCGCCCGGCGGAGGGCGGCATAGTCGGCGTCGGACAGGCCGGACTTGTCCCCGGTAAGGAGGGCCGTCATCAGCGGGGCCCCGTCGTCAGGAAAGAGGACGCTCACCCGGCCCTTGAGCCAGTGGGCGGCCCAGGCCGGCCACACCGAAGGCGGGGGACGGTCCGGGCGGACGGTCTGGGCCGCCGAGCGGGCGTAGGCGATGATGTAGACGCCCTGGGCGGTGTAGCGGTCGGTGTCCTCGCCCCGGAGGGTGTCGGCGGGGCGGCAGTCGGCGGTGACGGTGAGCCGGTCGCCGGGGAGGAGGTCCAAGAGGTCCGGCTCGCCGTAGAGGCGGGCCAAAAAGGAGGGGCCGGCGTCCGGGTGGACCCGGAGGGGCACGCCGCCGCCGGACACGGTGGCCCAGGGAAAGTCGGCCACGGTGGCGGAGAGAGGTACGGTCCGCCCCTCCAGCGCCCGGGCCGGGGCGCGGAAAATCCCGTCGTAAGCCCTGGGCCACAGCAATCCTAGGGCAAGCCCCGCCAGCACCAGGGCGCAGCGGAGCCGCCGGCCCTCTCGTTTCAGCAGGACCGGCAGGAAGAGCAGCAGGAGGGGCGTCACGCCGTAGTGGACGGCGAAGATGGCCGCCGAACAGGCCAGGGCGAAGGGAAGGAGCTTACGCACGGTCGTCGGTGCGGCCCGTCAGGTAGTCAAGACTGACGTGGTAGAGGTCGGCCAGTTTGAGCAAGGCCGACACGGGTATTTCACGCTCCCCCGTTTCATATCTGCGGTAGGCGTTGCGGTGGGTGTGAAGGTAATCCGCGATTTCCTGCTGGGTCTTGTCGTGGTCCTCCCGCAAATCGCGGATGCGTTGGAAGTACATGTTATCACCCCAGAAGATGCTACCAAGCGGTAGCATTACCAGGGCGATATGAACACATACGTGTGCATAATAACATAAAAGAAACGGAAGGACAAGGGGTCGGAGTCCCTTCGGGGGCGGCGCTCCCGCGCGGGGGTCCTCTTTCTCATTTGAGAAAGAGGACGGA
>UQGJ01000041.1 GCA_900540545.1 uncultured Eubacteriales bacterium | reverse complement strand
TTTCTTCCCAGGGTTCTTTTCGAGAAAAGAATCCTGGCCCCCGCGGCAGCGGACCCCCGGAGGGACTCCGTCCAAACGATTTCAAAGGAAGTGTTCACCCAATGTCCGGAAAACTCATCGTCCTGGAGGGCACCGACGGGTCGGGGAAATCCACCCAGTTCTCCCTGCTGTGCCAGCACATGGAACACCAGGGGACCCCCTTCCGCCGCCTGATTTTTCCCCAGTACCAGGAGCCGTCCTCGGCCCTGCTGACCATGTATTTGAACGGGGAGTTCGGCTCCCACCCCTCCGACGTGAACCCCTACGCCGCCTCTACCTTCTACGCGGTGGACCGATATGCCTCCTACAAAAAGGTGTGGGGCGCGGGCTACGAGGCCGGGGAGCTGGTCCTCTCCGACCGCTACACCACCTCCAACGCCGTCCACCAGACGGGCAAACTGCCCGAGGACCAGTGGCCGGACTTCCTGCACTGGCTCTTCGAGTTTGAATACGGCAAGCTGGGCCTGCCGGAGCCGGACCTGGTCCTCTATCTGGACATGCCCACGGAGAAGGCGGTGGAGATGCTCCGCCGCCGGGAGGGGGAGACCCACACCAAGGGCGACATCCACGAGGTGGACACCGACTATCTCCGCCAGTGCCGCCAAGTGGCCCTCACCGCCGCCGAACGGTACGGCTGGCGGCGGGTCCCCTGCGTGGACGAGAGTGGAGCGGTCCGTTCCATGGAGGACATCCATGCTGACATCTGGCGTCTGGTCCAGGAAGCAATCGTATAAAGGAGGATGGGTCATATGGTCTATCTGTTGTTGGGAGAGGGTTTTGAGGAGTCGGAGGCCGTGGTCCCCGCCGACCTGCTGCGCCGTGCGGGCGTGGAGGTGGCCCTGGTGGGCCTGGAGGGCCTGTCCGTCCGGGGCAGTCACGGCATCACCGTTCAGGCCGACCTGACCCTGGAGGAGGTGGACGCCGACGCCATGGACATGTTGGTCCTTCCCGGCGGGATGGGGGGCGTGGAGTCCATCCAGATGAACCTCTTCGCCTTGGCCCTCATCCAGCGGGCCTGGGACCACGGCTGCTATCTGGCCGCCATCTGCGCCGCGCCCACCATCCTGGCCCACATCGGCGTGCTGGACCGCCGCAAGGCGGTCTGCTACCCCGGCATGGAGGACCAGATGGGCTCCGCCGTGGTGCAAAAGGGCCAGCGGGTGGTGGTGGACGGCCACATGGTCACCGGCGAGGCCGCCGGGTCCGCCTTTGACTTCGGCCTCAAGCTGGTGGAGATATTGAAGGGCCGCGCCGCAGCCGAAGAGGTCCGCCATGCCGTCCATTACCGGTGACAAGGCCGCCCTCCGCGCCCAGGTGCGGGCCCGTGCCGCCGCCCTGACCGCCCCGGTCCGGGCCGACAGCGACCGGGCCCTGTTCCGGCGCTTCCTGGCCCTCCCCCAGGTGGAGCGGGCCGGGACCATCCTACTCTTTTCCGGCGTGGGGACGGAACCGGCCACCGCCGCCCTGCTGGGCCCCCTGTGGGCCATGGGCAAGACCCTGTGCCTGCCCAAATGCCTGCCCGGCCGGGCCATGGAGGCCAGGGCCGTTGCGCCGGACCGGCCCCTGGTCCCCGGCGCCTTCGGCATCCCGGAGCCGGGGGAGGACTGCCCCGCCCTGGAACCGGGCAGACTGGATTTGATTTTGGTCCCCGCCCTCTGCTATGACCGGGCGGGATACCGCCTGGGCCAGGGGGGCGGCTATTACGACCGTTACCTGCCCCGGACCTCCGCCGTCACTGTGGGCCTGTGCCGGGACGCCCTCCTGCTGGAGTCAGTCCCCGCGGAGCCCCACGACCGGCGGGTGGACCTGGTCCTCACGGAGACCTTGACCCTGACCCCCTGAACCGGCTTGTCCGCCTTCGGGCGGGCGAAGGCGGGGCCTTTCGGCCCCGCCGTTCGTCAGGAGGATACAGAGGCTAAGTAGACTGGGGTTTTGCCTGGGATGTTTGCTTAGCAGCAGGGATCGCAGCCGCAGCCGCTGTTGCAGCCACAGTTGTTGTTGCAGCCGCAGCCACAGCCGCAGTTGTTGTTGCACCCACAGCCGCAGCCACAGCCACAGCCGGAGCCGCCCCAGCTGCCGCCGCAGCAGCAGCACAGGAGGATGATGATCAGGATGATCCAGCAGCAGCCACCATTGTTACCAAACATAGAATGAATTCACCTCTTCTAATTTGTTTGAAGGGAGCGCCCGGCCCCGGTGTGGGGCCGTTTGGTTTTCCCTCCAACTGGCCCATACTATGTGTGGGACGGTCCAGTGGTTCCCCCAGGGGGAGCGGATTTTTTTCAAAAGGATAGGAGTACGAGCATGGAAGAACGCAGAGAACCCACCGGCGGCGCCGACCAGCGGCCCAGAACGCCCCGGAAGAAGAAGCGCCGCCGGGGCCGGGCGGGCGGCACCCTGCTGTATGTGGCCTTTATCATCGGCGTGTCGGCCCTGCTGGCCACCGTGGGCTGGATCGCCGCCAACGACGTGCTGGCCCTCAACAAGGCCGACCACAGCGCCATCATCACCATCACCGACGGCGAGACCTTCGGCCAGGTGGTGGACGACCTGAAGGAGAACGGGATCATCGAGTTCAAGCTGGTGTTCAACCTGTACGCCTCCTTCTCCCACGCGGCGGACAAGGTGGCCCCCGGCACCTATGAGCTGAACACCGACATGGACTACCGGGCCATCGTCACCAACCTGGGAACCAAGTCGGCCAGCCGCCTGACCGTGAAGGTCACCATCCCCGAGGGCTTCACCGTGGAGCAGATTTTCCAGCGCCTGGAAGAGGAGGGGGTCTCCACCGTGGCCAAGCTGTCCGATATGGCCGCCAACCACGACTACGCCTTCTCCTTCCTCCAGGACATCCCCCTGGGGAAGGCCAACCGACTGGAGGGCTTCCTCTTCCCGGACACCTATGAGTTCTACCTGGGCGAGGACCCCAAGACCGTGCTGAACAAGATGCTGGTGAACTTCGACCGGAAGTTCACCGACCAGATGCGCCAGAAGGCCGCGGACAACGGCTATTCCGTCTTTGACATCGTCACCATCGCCTCCATGATCGAGAAGGAGACCGACGGCACCGACCAGACCACCATCTCCTCGGTCATCTATAACCGTCTGACCAACCCCGGCGCCGAGACGGTGGGCCTGCTGCAGGTGGACGCCACCCTGGTCTACGCCCTGGGCCGGACCATCACCCAGGCCGACTATACCGCCGACACCCCCTATAACACCTACACCAACCAGGGCCTGCCCCCCGGACCCATCTCCAACCCCGGCATGAGCGCTATCAACGCCGCCATGAACCCGGAGAGCACGGGCTATTACTACTACGTCCTGGGCAACGACGGGGTCCACCACTTCTTCAAGACCCACCAGGGCCAGCTGGACTTCATCGCCCAGCAGCAGGCCGCCAAGGCCAACGGATAAAAGACGGGGGAATACGGATTGCCGAGGCAGTCTGCGGACTGCCTCGCAATGACGCGCGTAAAACGGCATGTCATTGCGAACCAGCCCTCAGGCTGGTGTGGCAATCCGCATCCCCCGTCCTTTTTGATGCTTAGGAGGAATCACCATGCCCATCGAACTCCTCGCCCCCGCCGGGGACCCGGAGCGGCTGCAAATGGCCGTGGCCTACGGGGCCGATGCCGTCTATCTGGCGGGCGGCGACTTCGGGATGCGGGCCTTCGCCGGAAACTTCGACGCCGACAGCCTGCCCGCCGCCGTGGCCCTCTGCCGCGCCCACGGGGTCAAGGTCCACGTCACCTGCAACACCATGCCCCGCAACGGCGAAGTGGAGTGCCTGCCCCAGTGGTTGGAATACGTGGACGCCCTAGGGGTGGACGCCATCATCCTGGCAGACCTGGGGGTGTTCCGCCTGGCCCAGAAGTACGCCCCCCGCGCCAAACTCCACGTCTCCACCCAGGCGGGGGTCACCAACTACGAGGTGGCCCGGGCCTGGCACGACCTGGGGGCCAGCCGGGTCATTCTGGCCCGGGAGCTGAGCCTGGACGAGGTCCGGGAGATGCGTGCTAAGACCCCCAAGGACCTGGAAATCGAAGCCTTCGTCCACGGTGCCATGTGCGTGAGCTACTCCGGCCGGTGCCTGCTGTCCAACTACATGACGGGCCGGGACGCCCAGCGGGGCATGTGCGCCCAGCCCTGCCGCTACCAGTACGCCCTGGTGGAGGAAAAGCGCCCCGGCGAGTATTTCCCCGTCTACGAGGACCACGGGGAGACCTACATCATGAACTCCCGGGACATGTGCATGATCGACCACATCCCGGAGCTGGTGGAGGCGGGCCTGGACAGCCTGAAAATCGAGGGCCGGGCCAAGTCCGCCTACTACGCCGCCGTGGTCACCGGGGCCTACCGCCACGCCGTGGACGCCGCTCTGGCCGGGCAGCCCCTGGACCCCATCTGGCGGGCCGAGCTGGACAAGGTGTCCCACCGCCCCTACTCCACCGGCTTCTGGTACGGCCAGCCGGGCCAGTACACCGGCGACGCCCGCTACCTCCGGGATTACCAGGTGTGCGCCGTGGTGGAGTCCTGTGACGGGGCGGGAAACGCCGTCCTCTCCCTGCGCAACAAGTTCTCCGCCGGCATGGAGGTGGAGCTGGTGGGCCCCGGCATGGCCCCCACCGTGTTCCCCGCCCCCATGATGGAGGACCTGGACGGGAATACCCTCACTGAACCCAAAAAGCCGGAAATGAAGTTCAAAATGCACCTCCCCCACCCCGCGCCCCCCCTGTCCCTTCTCCGCCGAAGGGTGGACCTGTCGCCCGCGTAAGGCAGCAGGGGATGGAGCGTCCCCCTCCGGGGGCAGGGGTCTTTTCTTGAAAAGAACCCTGGGAAGAAACAACCAGGGCCTGCGGCCCCTGGACCCAAGAGCGGCGCCAACGAGACATTGGAAATCGAAACCGGCTAGAGATAACAAGTCTGCCTTTCCGCTTCTGCCCCGGCCATTACGGCCTATCCCGCACTCGTCCACCCCCTATGCGCTGGCGCACCGCGCCTAGCATGGCAGTACCCGGCAAGGCTGGTGGGTGAACGAAATGTGGGGCGCGAGAAGGTGAATTGCCCCAAAGGGGCAAGAGAAGCCACTCTGGAGTGCGACCCGGCGCGCCAAACGCACCCGCCTTGTAGGGGCGGCCTGTGGCCGCCCGCGCATCTCCCGTCCTATCCCCGTCCCGCCCGCAGGCGAAATTATCAATTCTCAATTCCCCAAGGAGGTCCCCATGACCAAAAAATACGCCATCTTCCTCACCGCCCTGTTCTGCGCTTTCATCGGCGGCTTCCTGGTCCTCCAAATCGCCCTCCCGGACCGGGACTTCTCCCCCCAGGAGAACCGCTACCTGTCCCAGGTCCCCGTCCCGGTCCCCGACGACTTCACCCTGTCCTGGCCCATCCGGGACAGCGGCGACTTCTTCACCGGCAAGCTCATGGGGGAGTTCGAGACCTACGTCACCGACCAGTTCCCCGGCCGGGACGGCTGGATCGCCGCCAAGGCGGGCAGCGAATTCGCCCTGGGTAAGCGGGAGAACAACGGCGTCTACCTCTGCGCCCAGGACACCCTGATTCCCCGCTTCGACCGCCCCGATGAGCAGAGGGTGACAAATAATCTGAATTATGTGAACAAACTTGTGGACAATGTGGATAACCCCGTCTACTTCGGCCTGATTCCCGGCAAGGTCTCCCTCTGGTCCGACCGCCTGCCGGACGGCGCACCCAACGCCGACGAGGCCGCCCTCATCGCCGACGCCGCGGCCTCCACTCAGGCCAACTGGGTTGACATAACGACCAGCCTGTCCGACCACGCCGCGGAGGACATCTACTACCGCCTGGACCACCACTGGACCAGCCTGGGGGCCTACTACGGCTACGAGGCCATCGCCCGGGCCATGGGCCTCACCCCCGTCCCCCTGGACCAGTACGAAAAGACCACCGTCTCCGCCGACTTCAACGGCACCACCTACTCCTCCTCCGGCGTCCGCTGGATGCCCCCGGACTCCATCGACGTCTACGTCCCCGAAACCGGCGTCACCGTGGAGTCCTGGCGGGGCCCCGCCCCGGAGGCGGGGGTCCTTTACGACTGGTCCAAGCTGGGGGAGAAGGACAAATATTCCTTCTTCCTGGGGGGCAACCAGTCCCTGGCCGTCCTCAAAACCGAGCACACCGACGCCCCCAAGCTCCTCATCGTCCGGGACTCCTACACCGACTCCCTGGCCCCCTTCCTGACCCCCCATTTCAGCGAGATACACCTCTTCGACCCCCGCTATAACAAGACCCCCCTGACCCAGTACATCGCCGACAATCAAATCGACGACGTCCTGGTCCTGTACAGCGCCAACAACTTCACCACCGACACCAACCTCTTCGTCCTGAGCAAGTGACCCTCCGTCCCGCCCCGTCCCTGTCATTGCGAACCAGCCCGCAGGCTGGCGCGGCAATCCGCATCCCCGTCCCCCGCCTTCCCCTGGGGGAAGGTGGCGCGGGCCGCGCCCGCGCCGGATGAGGGGAACGCCGCCGCGCACTGGGGCGGATGAGGGGGCGTACAAGCGGGGACCCCCCTTGCTTTTTCCACCGCCGTCCCTTATCATGGAGTTGTCAAAACAGTCTCGTTCAAAGGGGAGGGTCATACCGATGCAATTTCTGATGTTAGCCGTCATCGCCCTGCTGTTGTTGAGCGCCGCCATGGTGGTCCGGCTCCTGTGGGAGCGCCGCCGGGGCAGGCTGCTGGCAGGCTGGTGCGCCGTGTGCGCCGGGATGCTGGTCCTCCTGATCCTGTATTTTCTCCCCTTCCGCCTCTCCCTGGACGCCGCCCAGCTCGGCGTGCTGGACGACAACGGCATCGTCGCCGTCAGCGGCCGGCAGGAGCGGGAGCTGCTGGAACTCCTGAACAGCATGTGGTTTCGCCGGACCCTCTTCGAGAGCGACGGCCGGGACGGCGCCGGGCCCTATTACCACCTCACCCCCCGGCCCCCCGCCGAAGGCGGCTCCGTGAGCATCGCCGTCTACCTTCCCACCGAAACCTCCCCCGGCCTGGTCCAGACCACCTCCGGCCAGCGCGCCCTATCTCCCCAGCCCCTGTTCGACGCCCTAGAGGCCGTCCGCCAGACAGCCCAGCCGCTGCGGGACGTAAAGGAGGAGCTGGAACGAAACGGGTGGAGCCATATCGAGGTGATAGAGGGGGAGGCGGACAGCGTCGGCAGATGGGGCGGCCTGGTCCTGGAACCGGCTTCCGTGGAGCCTGATACGGTCCTTTATACCGTGATTGGGCAGACAGAGGGCCTGTACGACAACCCCATTTCTGCCGTCGTGAAACTCGCCTTTCACCCGGACTCTATGGAATGGGACCGCCTGGAAGTGTTTTATGTGTCCGCGGCGGGCCGCGACAAGCGCGGGAGCGGCCAGGATACGATCCTCCCCGCCGCCGACGCGGATTTGTGGGACTACATGTATGCGTATTAAACGTGGAGTATAGAAGAAAAAGCAGGCCGGACCACCCGTGGTCCGGCCTGCTTTTTTATGTTTCGTCTTTTTCCCGCTTCTTTTCCTTCCGCCCCTCCCACCACTTGTCGATGAGAGAGCCGATGGCGATGCCCATAATGGCCCCGAAAATCAGCCCCAGAATCAAATTCTCCACCTTGAAGCCCAAAACCCCGCCGATAATCAGGCCGGGAATGACAAAAATCCAGGTGAGAAACGGCTTCTCCGCCATGTGGGACTCGTCCTCGAACTTGCCGAAGTAGGGGTTGTAGACCTTGTTGGGGTCCTTCCCCTCTTTTTTTCGCGCCATACGCCGTCCCTCCGTTTCACTGCGGAAGGTATTGTATCATAAGGTTTACAGCTTGGCAAGCGCCGCGGCGGTCTTGGCGGCCAGCCGTGCGTTGTTGAACACCAGCTCGATGTTGGAGTGGAGGCTGTCGCCGCCGGTGATGTCCTTGATGGCGGCCAGCAGGAAGGGGGTGGTCTCCTTGCCGTGGATGCCCTGGGCCTTGGCGTCCGCCACGGCCTTGTCGATGGCCGCCCCGATGACCGCCGGGTCCATGGAGAACTCCTCCGGGATGGGGTTGGTCACCAGCATCCCGCCCTTCAGCCCCAGCGCCCGCTGGGCGTGGAAGGCCGCCGCCAGCTCCTCCGGCGTGTCGATTTCATAGTCCACGGAAAAGCCGCTCTTCCGGGTGTAGAAGGCGGGCAGCTCCTTGGTGCCGTACCCGATGACGGGCACCCCGTGGGTCTCCAGGTACTCCAGCGTCAGCCCCAGGTCCAGAATGGACTTGGCCCCCGCGCAGACCACCATCACCGGCGTCTGGCCCAGTTCCTCCAGGTCGGCGGAGATGTCCATGGTGGTCTCGGCCCCCCGGTGGACCCCGCCGATGCCGCCGGTGGCGAAGATGGCGATGCCCGCCATGTGGGCAATCATCATGGTGGTGGTCACGGTGGTGGCCCCGTCCTCCCCCCGGGCGCAGAGGACCGGCAGGTCCCGGCGGCTGGCCTTGGTCACCGCCAGCCCCTTCTTGCCCAGATATTCGATTTCCTCGTGGGACAGCCCCGCCTTCAGCCGCCCGCCCAGAATGGCGATGGTGGCCGGCACGGCCCCGTTCTCCCGGATGATGGCCTCCACCTTCAGCGCGGTCTCCACATTCTGCGGATAGGGCATCCCGTGGGAGATAATGGTAGACTCCAGCGCCACCACAGGCTTCCCGCCCTTGAGCGCCTCCGCCACCTCGGGCGCGATGTCAAGATACTGGTTCATAGACATGATTTTGACCTCCAAATAATTAAGAATAAATTGATAATTGAAAATTGACAATGGATAATTGATAATTTCGCCCACAGGGCGGGACGATTTGGTTTGGAGTGTCCCCCTCCGGGGGCCCAGCCCATTTCTTTTTCCCTCACGGCGGGAAAAAGAAACGGGTTGGGGGCCCAAAGAAAAAGGAGCGAGGGGCGGCGCCAACGAAGCCCGGCAGTTGAAACCGGCTAGAGCAAACCAGTCTGCCCTTCCGCCCCCGCCCCGGCCGTTACGGCCTACCCCGCAATCGTTCACCCCCATGCGCTGGCCCAGCGCGCCTACCCTGGCAGTACCCGGCAAGGCTGGTCTCTCATCCATGTGGGGCGCGACGACCCGGCGCGCCAACCGCACCGCCCCCGTAGGGGCGGCCCTTGCGGCCGCCCGTTCCCCCGTCCACGCCCCTGTCATTGCGAGTCAGTCCGCAGACTGGCGCGGCAATCCGCATCCCCGTCCCATCCATCCTGTGGGGGCCGCCGCCCTCGGCGGCCCATACCGACTATCAACGGGCGCAAAGCCGATTCCAAAGCGCACAACCCAATGGCGGCCCGTTTGCACCAATAAAAACGCAACTACCCCCAAGTCTTGCCGGGTGATATGCCGAGGGGCGGCAGCCGAAGTCCTTCCAGCGCCAGACCAATACGAGCTGCAACAGCCCCCAAGTCTTGCCAGCCCCCGAGAACCGTACCGCCGCCCGGACGTTCTCCGGGGTCCAGGGGGCCGACGATAGGGGCTTGAAAAGCCCCGTGTCGGCCCCCTGGTTTTCTTTCGGTTCCTTTCTCAAACGAGAAAGGAACGCCCCCGGCAGGGCCCGCCCGGCCTCACCGCTCGGGCATCCGAAACCCCTCCAACCCCCGATTCAAAAACCCATTAAACGGCTTCATCGCCAAGAACGTCTCCACGGCGTAGTCCACGAACCCGCCCCCCAGCACGTCCCCGTCCGCCACGGGCACCTCCAGATACCAGCTCTTGTATTTGAGCCACTGGGCCTGGGGATGGCCGGGGTCGTACCCCTGGGGCACCTTTTTCAGCGCAGTGCCCGCCACAGTGAAGCGCCGGGCGAAGTCCGGGTCCTCCAAAATCCCCTGCCACTCCTCCCCGTGGGCGGCGATGTGGTCCCGCATCATGGTGGTGGCGTCCTTGAACATGTCTGCGAACAGCCCGCCCCCCAGGAAGGTCCGCCCGCCGGGCTGAAGCATGAGGTAGTACCCCACAGGGATGGGCAGCTTGCCCTGGGGCCCGATGTGGGCCCGGAAGGAGGGGTTATAGGGGGACTTGTCGGCGCTGAACCGGGTGTCCCGCATGAGCTTGAAGGTCAGCTCCTTCGGCTCCCGCAGGGGGATGTCCGGGTCCCCGGCCCGCAGTTCCAGCGTGAGCCGCCGCACCAATTCCTCAAATGCGTGGGTGGCCGCCTGATACTCGGCCTTGTGGGCGTGGAACCACTCCCGGTCGTTGTGGGCCGCCAAATCGGCCAAAAAGTCCATCATCAGCTTGATATTCATGCCTCTTTCTCTCCTCCCGCCACCGCGGCCGCAAAGTTTTTAGAGTCCACCAGCGCCCGGACCCACTGCTTCATCCCCGCGCCGGAGCGGTAGGCGGGGAAGCTGGCGAAGATTTGGGACAGCTCGTCCAGCGCCTCCATGGCCTCGGTGCAGTCCACGATCTCCTGATAGCCGCAGGGCTCCATGGCCTGGAACCCCAGCCGCGCCGGGTCCAGCCGGTGGGTGGCGATGGCGTAGTTGGTCCGCCGGGCGCAGGCGCACATGCCTGTGCCGCTCAGCCCGCAGTACGCCCCCAGAAAGTCCGCCATCTTCTTCCGCGCCCTGGACAGCTTCTGCCGGTAGGCTTCGGGGGTCATGTCCAGAATCTCCGCCGCCACCCGGCTGTCCAGCCGGAACATGGTCCCCAGGATGTAAACGCACCGGCTGGGCGCGTCCAGACACTGGAGCATCACGTTGGTGCAGGAGAGCTTCAGCTCCCGCTCCAGCAGCCCCTGGTCCACCCCGCCGCTCAGGTCGGGCACGTCCCGCTCCCGGCCGGAGGCGATGTCCTCGCCGTAGACCTCGAAGCTCAGGGGCCGCTGGGCGAACATGCCCTTCCGGTAGCTGTTCAGGTGGTTGGCCGCGATGCGGAATACCCAGGTGGTCAGGCTGCTGTCCTGCCGGAAGGAGGACAGGTGGGTCATCACCTTGATGAGGATCTCCTGGGTGGCGTCCTCCGCGTCGGGGATGGTCCCCAGCATCCGCAGGGACAGGTTGAACACCAGGTCCTGCACCCCGCACAGAAGTTCTTCCAGCGCCGCCCGGTCCCCGGACACCGCCGCGCCGATGAGCTGCTGTTCCCGCTCTAATTGTGCCATATTCGACACCTCCTATGGAATTAGACACCGCCGCCGCCCGTTTGTGACAGCCCCGAGCCACATTTTTTTCATCCTACCCCGCCCACACTGGGCTGTCAACCAAAATTCCACTAGGAAAATCCCCTGGAATCGTGTATACTCTTAACCAAGGACAAGCAATTAGAAGGAGGTAATTTCCTATGCTGCATATCGACCTGTCCAACGCCAAAACCTTCCTGCCCGCCGATTTCCTGGACACCCGCCTCTCCCGCCTGGAGCGGGCCCGGACCATGCTGGCCGAGCACAACGGCCCCGGCGGCGACTACACCGGCTGGGTCACCCTGCCCCGGGACTACGACAAGGACGAGCTGGGGCGCATCAAGGCCGCCGCCCAGAAGATCCGCTCCGACTCCCAGGTCCTGGTGGTGGTGGGCATCGGCGGCTCCTACCTGGGGGCCCGCGCCGTGGTGGAGCTGATGACCTCCGCCGACCACCGCCTGGCCAAGACCGGCCCCGAGATTTTCTTCGCCGGCAACGGCCTGTCCACCGACGCCCTGGGCGACCTGCTGGACTACCTCCAGGACAAGGACTTCTCCGTCAACGTCATCTCCAAATCCGGCACCACCACCGAGCCCGCCGTGGCCTTCCGCATCTTCAAGGCCCTGCTGGAGGAGCGCTACGGCAAGGACGGCGCCAGGGGCCGCATCTACGCCACCACCGACGCCAAGCGCGGCGCCCTCAAGGGCCTGGCCGACACCGAGGGCTATGAGGAGTTCGTGGTCCCCGACGACGTGGGCGGGCGCTACTCCGTCCTTACCGCCGTGGGCCTGCTGCCCATCGCCGCCGCCGGCATCGACGTGGACGCCCTCATGGCCGGGGCGGCCGAAGCCATGGACGAGCTGATGAAGCCCGGCGCGGACAACGTGGCGTGGCAGTACGCCGCCGCCCGCCACGCCCTCTATGAGAGCGGCAAGGCCGTGGAGCTGCTGGTGGGCTACGAGCCCGCCTTCCGCTTCTTCTCCGAGTGGTGGAAGCAGCTCTACGGCGAGAGCGAGGGCAAGGAGGGCAAGGGCCTGCTCCCCGCCAGCGTGGAGTTCACCGCCGACCTGCACTCCATGGGCCAGTATATCCAGCAGGGCCAGCGCATCCTGATGGAGACCGTGGTGAAGTTCGCCCGCAGCCGCAGGACCATCACCATCCCCGACGACCCCGCCAACGTGGACGGCCTGAACTTCCTGTCCGGCAAGCCCCTGGACTTCGTGGCCGAGCAGGCCCTCCGGGGCACCCTCCTGGCCCACGTGGACGGCGGCGTGCCCAATCTGGTCCTGGAGGCCGACGCCCGGGACGAGCGTACCATCGGCCAGCTCATCTACTTCTTCGAGTACGCCTGCGGCCTGTCCGGCTACCTGCTGGAGGTCAACCCCTTCGACCAGCCCGGCGTGGAGGCCTACAAGAAGAACATGTTCGCCCTCCTGGGCAAGCCCGGTTATGAGGACATGAAGGCCGAGCTGGAAAAGCGGCTGTAATACGATAGGCTTCCTCTGGGGGGAAGCTGGCAGCCCGAAGGGCTGACTGATGAGGGGAACGCCCTCGAAGCGCAGAGATGCCCCGACTCTTTGAATTTTTCGTGAAGTTGCGCAAACCTGTTGAAATTTGGACAGGGAAATGGTAACATAGTGACACAGGCCGGGAGACCGTTCCGGCGGACAATGTAAGGAGTGATTTAGATGGTTAGAGTCATCATGGGGGTCAAGGGTACCGGCAAGACCAAGCAGATGATCGAACTCATCAATACCGCGGTGCAGAACGAGCACGGCAATGTGGTCTGCATCGAGCGCGGGCCAAAGCTGACCTATGACATCAACTATAAAATCCGGCTGGTGGAAGCCAGCCACTATGAAATGAAGAGCTATGATTTCCTGAAGGGCTTCATCAGCGGCCTGTACGCGGGGAATTATGATATCACCCACATCTTCATCGACAGCCTCACCAAGATCGTCCCCAGCGAGGCCACCGACATGGCCGTGGAGGACTTCCTGGACTGGCTCAACAAGTTCGGTGAGGACAACAACATCAAGTTCACCGTCACCATCAGCGCCGACACCTCTCTGGCCACCGACGGCGTGAAGAAGTATTTCTAAAAAAGCGTAAAAAAGCACCGGACGCCCGCGGGCGTCCGGTGCTTTTTGTTGCTGCGGCCTTACTGGACGGTGGGGTCCAGGATCTTTACGGTGCCCTTGGAGCCGGCAGGGCCGTTGGCGGCGAAGCCCAGCTGGGTGGTGTTGGCGTCCAGGGTGTAGGTCTTGGTGACGGCGGAATTGGCGGGCACATCCACCTGGGCGAAGATGTTGCCGTCCTGGTCGTAGACCAGCACCTTGGCGTTAACGTCGGACCAGGCGGTGAAGGTCAGGGTGGTGTAGCCCTTCACGTTGAACTTGATTGCCCGGGTCTTGTCGGCGGAGGCGCTGCCGTTCCAGATGTCCCAGTAAATGCCGGTGGTATAGGTCTGAAGGCCGTCGGCGGTCTGGATTTTCAGGTCCTCGGCATCCCGGATGATGGTAGAGTAACTGGTGCCGCCGGAGTTGGTCAGGCTGGTGAGGGCGGCGGGCTGGGTCTCCTTGCTGCCCATGACCACGGAGTAGTCGTCGGCGTTGAACTCAATGGGCAGACCCAGCATGGCGCTGAGGGCGCGGACGGGCAGGTAGGTGGTGTTGTTGTAGCTGATGGGATAGACGGCCTGGCCGGCGGCGTCGGTCATGTGCTGTTCCACGCCGTTGTAGACAACCTTCAGGTCCCGGTTAAGCAGAGCGGAGATGGTCTCGTTGTTGGAGGCGGCAAAGGCGCCGCCCACCAGGCCCACGCACAGGCCAAGGGCCACCAGCAGGGTCGCGGTTCTCTTCTTCATAGGGGTTCCCTCCATTCTTTCTTTGG
Organism: uncultured Eubacteriales bacterium; assembly: GCA_900540545.1. Taxonomy (GTDB): domain Bacteria; phylum Bacillota; class Clostridia; order Oscillospirales; family Oscillospiraceae; genus Intestinimonas. The sequence continues at coordinate 7,391 of UQGJ01000041.1, read as the reverse complement.
CCTGAGCCGTGGGGACTTGTTCAGGTCAAATTTTAGTATAGTAAAGAGGCGGGACCTTGTCAAGGATGGATTGCGCGTTCCGGCGCCCGGTGGAGCCACCGCTCCAGCCGCTCCCTGGGGAGCAGAAGGTTGATGCCCATGGACAGCAGGACCCCGAAGCCGGTGTCCACCATGCGGTTCAGGGCGTAGCTGACGTAGGTGTCCACGGGGGTGTTGAACAGGATGATGCACAGCACCACGCTCCCCGGCTGCACCGCCGTGGGCCAGCGGAACAGCTGGGACAGGCAGATGAGGATGATGACCCCCACAAAGGTCAGCGGGACCAGCAGGATGCGCTTTTCCCCCGGTGGGTCGATGACCAGATAGAGCCAGAAGAGCCCCATGCCCAAGAACCCGCCGATGATGGTGCCGATGAGCCGGTTGCCCCCCTGCTGCCAGGAGTGCTCCAAATCGTTGCCCATGCCGTACACCGCCCCGATGCAGGCGAAGGTGGGGTTGCGGTCGAGGAAGAAGTAGATGAGGGCGCACAGGGCGGCGGACAGAGCGCTTTTCACGTTCCGCAGCCCCACACGGGGCAGCCGCCGGGGCTTTTGCTCCTCCATAGGGATGACCTCCCGGATGTAAATTAGGCTGGAATATCGTTGGACTCTATGATACCATAGATTTACAGTGCAAGACAAGCACGACCGAACTGGAGAGAAGGGAAAAACGGTGAAAAAGAGTGGATGGCCCGCCCTCTGCCTGGGCCTGCTTCTGCTGGCGGGGTGCGCGGTCCGGCAGCAGCCGCCGCCGGGGGACCGGGCGGACTTTGACGCCTTCCTGGCGCAATGCGTCCAGGCGCGGCAGGCGGAGCCGGAGTGGACGGAAGAAGAGCTGGCGCAGTACCGGGCCTGGACCCCCGACTTTCAGGACCGCCTGGACCGCCTCACCGCCGGGGAGATCGACGCGCTGCTGACGCCCAGGGAGCGGCGGGAGACCACCGGGGCGGAGGCGGCGGAGGACGTGAGGACCTATTTCGCCCTGTTGAGTACGGCCTACGGCGGCTATGACTACTTCGGCGGGGACGAGGTGTTCCTCCCCCTCCGGGACCAGCTCGTGGCGGAGGTGGCGGACCGGGAACAGATCACGGGCATTACCTTGGGGGAACTGCTCTCCGACGCTCTGGCCCCCGTGGTGACGGACGGCCATGTTCAGATTCTGGGAAAGCCTTTGGATGCGGGGCAAGCCCGCCGCATGTACTATGTCCCGGACCTGTGGCTGGACGACGTGGCGGGCCTGGACCCGGCCTGGGTCAAGTCCACCATCGGCCCCGACGGGGCGCTGACCCACTGCTTTGCCGCCCTGGCCGCCGACGGCTCGGAGCTGCCGGACAGGGCCACGGTGAATGGGGAGGACCTGCGCTTGAACTGGAAGGAGGCCGCCGAAAGCGATGTTGACCGCACGGCTTACCGCCTGGACAGGGTGGACGGAGTCCCCGTATTGACCTGCCGCATATTGCAAGCCGGCGACAAGACCCGGCGGGACCTGGAGCGGCTGGCCTCCTCCGGCGGGAAGGTGAGTGACGCGCCGGTGCTGGTGGTGGACCTGCGGGGGAATGGCGGCGGAAGCGAAAACTACGCCAGCGCGTGGTTCCGGGGCTATACCGGCGTGCCGCCCCAGGAAAAGAGGCTGTGGGCCCAGCGGTGTAGCCCTGCCTTCTTAGCATGCTGTGAGTCGGATAGCCAGTATGAGGGAGACCTGGGCCCCTTCAGGGAACGCTTGGGCAACTGGTACGGTATCGCACCCCGGGACATGGTACAGGTCGACGGGAATGGGATATGCTTCGTGCTGGCTGACCGGGGTACCGCATCAGCGGGGGAGGATTTTATCCAATATTTCCGAACCATGGACCAGGCGGTCATCGTGGGAAGCAATACCTATGGGGCTATGCTGTGCGGGAATGTATGCGTATTTTATCTGCCCCACAGCGGGGTGCCGATTCAATTCGGAACCGGCCTGTCCTTTACCGACAGCCTGGAAAACCGGGACCGGGTGGGCATCCAGCCGGACCTGTGGGTCCCGCCGGAGGACGCGCTGGACGCGGTGCTGCGGCTGCGCAGTTACTACGGCCTTTGAGGAGACGGGAAAACCCGCCGCCCATCCAGTCCCAAAAACATGCCATATCCCACCGCCTCAACAAAGCGAGGCGGTGGGATTCTTTTTCCGTTGCCCAGGGGGGATTGGTGTGGTAAGATAGAAAAAAACGCACGGGAGGGAAGCCGAATGGATGGAACGCTGATCGTCCTATACGACGGTACGGATATCCACTCGGGGTTCGGCCGCTGGAGGGCGGCCGGAGCGCCGTAACAAGGACGGAAGGGGCCGGTTGGGCCTGTGAAATAGGAGGAGGGCGCGCCATGAGCTACGCCGACGAGGTATTCATCGCAAACTGCAAGGACATCCTGGCCCACGGGACCTGGGACACAGACCTGCCCGTCCGCCCCAGGTGGGAGGACGGCGCCCCCGCCCACACGGTGAAGAAATTCGGCATCGTGAACCGCTACGACCTCCGCGCCGAGTTCCCCGTCCAGACCATCCGCAGGATGGCCTTCAAGAGCGCCCTGGACGAGCTTTTGTGGATTTGGCAGAAGAAGTCCAACAACGTCCGGGACCTGGGCAGCCACATCTGGGACGCCTGGGCCGACGAGACCGGCTCCATCGGCAAGGCCTACGGCTACCAGCTGGGGGTCAAGCACCACTATAAAGAGGGGGACATGGACCAGGTGGACCGGGTGCTCTACGACCTGAAGCACGACCCGGCCTCCCGCCGCATCCTCACCAACCTCTATAACCACCACGATTTGAGCGAGATGCACCTCTATCCCTGCGCCTACTCCATGACCTTCAACGTCAGCGGCCGGACCCTGAACGCCATCCTGAACCAGCGCAGCCAGGACATGCTGACGGCCAACGGCTGGAACGTGATGCAGTACGCCGCCCTGGTCCACATGCTGGCCCAGGTGTCGGGGCTGGAGGCGGGGGAGCTGGTCCACGTCATCGCCGACGCCCACATCTATGACCGCCACGTGCCCGTGGTGGAGGAGATCATCGCCCGCAAGCCCTTCCAAGCGCCCACGCTGTGGATGGACCCGGCGGTGGAGGACTTTTACGCCTTCACCACCGGCAGCCTGAAATTGGAGGGCTACCAGGCCCACCCGCTGACGGAAAAAATCCCGGTGGCGGTGTAGGATGGACATTTTGATTTCGGCCTGCCTGCTGGGCGCGCCCTGCCGGTACAGCGGCGACGGCTTGTGGCTGGCGGAGGCGGACGAGCTCATGGCGGCGGGGCACCATCTGGTCCCCGTCTGCCCGGAGCAGTTGGGCGGCCTCGCCACGCCCCGAGCCCCCGCCGAGCGGGTGGGGGACCGGGTGCTGACCCGGGACGGACAGGACGTGACGGAGGCTTACCGCCGGGGCGGGGCCTGCGCCGCCGCGCTGGCCCGGCGGCTGGGCTGCGGCTGCGCCCTGTTGAAGGCCCGCAGCCCGTCCTGCGGCAGCGGCGTCATTTACGACGGCACCTTCTCCGGCGTCCGGGTCTCCGGCCACGGGGTGGCGGCGGAGCGGCTGAACGCCGTGGGCATCCCCGTCTTTGACGAGGAACATGTGAAAGAGCTTTGGGCCTTCTTGGCCGGGGAGGAACGGGAATGAACGTCATCGTCTGCGCCGACCGGGACTGGGGCATCGGCCGGGAGGGGGACCTGCTGGTCCGCATCTCCGCCGACCTCAAGCGCTTCAAGGCCCTGACCCTGGGGCACCCGGTCATTTTGGGCCGAAAGACCCTGGCCACCTTCCCCGGCGGACGGCCCCTGCCGGGGCGGCGGAACCTGGTGCTGTCCCGGGACCCGGACTTTTGCCCCCAGGGGGTGGAGGTGTTCCGGGATGTGGAGAGCCTGGCAGCGGCGGCCCCGGAGGATTCCTTCGTCATCGGCGGGGGGGAGGTCTACCGCCAGCTTTTGCCCTGGTGCGGGACCGCCTACGTGACCCGCCTGGCGGAAGCCTACCCTGCCGACGCCTGGTTCCCCGATTTGGACCGGGACCCGGCGTGGCAGCTCCAGGAGACGGAAGGCCCCCTGGCCTACGAGGGGGGCCTGTTTCGGTACGACACCTATCATCGACGACAATAAATAACAATGAGGTAAAATACTATGAACTATGTTCAAGAGAATAAAGCGGCCTGGGAAGAGGCCTTTGAGCACCGGCACCCCGGCTGGGGCGAGTCCAACCATGAGCGGCTGCTCCGGGAGGAGCTCCCCTTCTTCTGCCCCGATGTGGCGGAAGAGCTGAAAAGCATGGACTTCAAGGGAAAGACCGTCGCCCAGTTCTGCTGCAACAATGGGCGGGAGCTGCTCTCCCTCATGCAGCTGGGGCCGAAGGAGGGCTTCGGGTTCGACATCGCGGAAAACATCATCGCCCAGGCCCGGGACACGGCGGAGAAGGCCGGCATCGGACACTGCGGGTTCACGGCCTGCGACATCCTGGAGATCCCGGCGGAGTATCACGGCCGCTTCGACTTCGTCCTGTTCACCATCGGGGCCATCACCTGGTTTGAGGATTTGAAGCCGCTGTTCCAGGTGGCGGCGGACTGCCTGAAGCCCGGCGGCACCATGATGATCCACGATTTCCACCCGGTGATGAACATGCTGCCCATGCCCGGCGAGCCGGAGTTCGACGAGGCTCATCTGAACCGCATCGCCTACTCCTATTTCCGCAAGGAGCCCTGGATCGAGAACGAGGGGATGGGGTACATGTCGGAGCAGTTTCCCTCCAGGACCTTCACCAGCTTTTCCCACACCATGGCCGACATCCTCAACGCCTCCAGCGCCGTGGGGCTGAGGGTGGTCAAGCTCAACGAGTACGATTATGATGTGGGCCTGTCTGAGGTCTACGACCACAAGGGCTTCCCGCTGTCCTACCTGCTGCGGGCAGAGAAGCGGTAAAGAAAAACGGATAAAGCGCCCCGGTCCTGTCGTTGGATGGGACCGGGGCGCTTTATGGGTTCAGGGGCGGGTGAAGCGGACGGCAAGCTGGGCGTTGAGGGCGCCAAGGATGTCGGTGAGCAGGGCGTTCTGCTGGCGCAACAGGCAGAGGGCCTCGCACTCGGCGGACGTGGGGGCGGCTGGGACGGGGTTTGTGTAGCGGCGGATGTGCAGGTCGGCCTCCGCCAGCGCCTGCCGGGCGGCGGAGGGGGCGGGAGCCAAAGGGGCGGCGGCCTCCTCCGCCGGCTCCGGCACCGTGATGCGCTGGTAGAGCGGGGCGGGGGTGTAGCGGCCCGGCCCGCGGTCCCGGTTGGGACAGTTTTGTCTCGCCATACGGAATTACCTCCATTTCACTCACAGTCTATGCCGGGAACTTGACTTTTGCGCTCAAAGGGCCTAAACTGAGAAAGTGTTCCAAATGGAACAGAAATGGGGGTATTTTCGGTGGAGCCGAGTTGGACGGGAAAAGAGCTGGCGCTGTTGAAACGGTGCGCCCTGTTCCAGGGGGCCGACGAGGCCCTCATCCAGGCGGTGCGGCGGCACCCGGGGTGCGGGGTGGAGGAATTCCACAAGAGTGAGATCATATACAGCCCCAACCAGTTCCGGCGGTGCCTGGGGGTGCTGCTGGGGGGGCACGCCCGGGTGAGCAAGGGGCGGCTGGCGGTCAGCGTCCTGGGGCCGGGCGACCTCTTCGGGGCCGCGGCCCTGTTCCACCGGCGGGAGCGGTTTGAGAGCACCATCGCGGCCAAAGAGGGCTGCGTTGTGGCGTTTTTCAGCGAAAACCTCATGCTGGAGCTGCTGGGGAAGCACCCGGAGGTCTGCGGGGCGTACCTGCGCTATCTCTCCGAGCGCATCCATTTTTTGAATCAAAAGGTCGATACCCTGTCCGCCGCCGGGGCGGAGCAGAAGCTGGCCCGTTATCTGCTGTCGGAACGGCGGAAAAGTGGGACGGTGACGTGCTCCGCCACGGAGCTGGCCCAGCGGCTGGACCTGGGGCGGACCTCCCTGTACCGGGCCTTTGAGGCGCTGGAGGGGCTGGGGGCCATCCGCAGGGAGGGGAAGACGGTGGAGATCTTGGATTGGGGGAAGCTGGATGAGGTGGGGGAGAATTAAGAATTGACAATGGATAATGGATAATTGATAATTTCGCCTGCGGGCGGGACGGGAGAGACGGATTGCCGCGCCGGTCTGCGGACTGGCTCGCAATGACAAGGCGGCTGGAAGGCTTATATTTTAGGAGGGTGAATTGGAATGAAACAGAAGGTTTTGGGGCTGGGGCTGGCGCTGTTGATGCTGGCCGGGTGCGCAAAGACGGGGCCGGGGGTATCGCCTACGGCCGAGGTGCCGGAGACGCCGCCGGTGGTGGAGAGCACTTCGCCCACGCCGGCGCCGCCGTCGGAGCGGCAGACAGTAAATTTCGCCGCCCTCAAGGGGCCCAGCGGGGTGGGGGCGGCCAAGCTCATCGCGGACAGCGAGGCTGAGACCACGGCCAACCACTACGTGGTGACCCTGGCGGGGGACAACAGCGAGGTGGTGGCGGGGCTGTCTAACGGCTCCATCGACATCGCCGCCATGGCCTCCAACGTGGCGGCCAACCTGTACCAGAAGACCGGCGGCGGGGTGCAGGTGGTGGCCGTCAGCGGGCTGGGGGTGCTGTATCTGCTGGAGAACGGGACCTCGGTGCAGTCCATGGCGGACCTGAAGGGGCAGACCCTGTACGCCACCGGGCAGGGGGCCAACCCGGAGTTCGTCCTCAACTACCTGCTGCGGGAGAACGGGGTGGAGCCGGAGGAGGTGGACCTCCAGTGGAGGACCGCCGACGAGATCACCGCCCTGATGGCCTCCGGGGAGGCCAAGCTGTGCATGTTGCCGGTGCCTGCCGCCACGGGGGTGCTGATGAAGAACCCGGACGTGCGGGAGGCGCTGGACCTGTCCGCAGAGTGGGACGACCTGAAGAACGGCAGCCGGCTGACCATGACCACGCTGGTGGTCCGGACGGAGTTTGCCCAGGAACACCCCCAGGCGGTGGCGGACTTTTTGGAGGACTACCGGGCGTCGGTGAACTATGTGAACGGGAACCCGGCCGAGGCGGCGGAGCTGGTGGCGGAGTACGGCATCACGCCCAACGCCAAAATCGCCGAGGCGGCCATTCCCAAGTGTGCGCTGGTGTGCATCACCGGGGTCAACGACATTCAGGGGGCCGTGCAGGGGTATTATGAGGTGCTTTGGGAGGCCGACCCGCAGAGTATTGGGGGCGGGATGCCGGATGATGGGTTTTATTGGGCAGGCTAGACAGGGCAGGGACTGACGGGGGCTTGCGCTCCCTGCCGGGGGCGTTCCTTTCTCATTTGAGAAAGGAACCGAAAGAAAACCAGG
>UQGJ01000040.1 GCA_900540545.1 uncultured Eubacteriales bacterium | reverse complement strand
GTGCTACGCCAGCGTATGGGGGGTGACAGAGTGCGTGTTAGGCCGTAACGGCCGGGGCGGGGGCGGAAAGGTGGACTTGTTAGCTCTAGCCGGTTTCGGCCTCCATGCTATCGTTGGCGCCACCCCACGGTCCAGGGGCGTACCCCTGGCGTCTTTCCCGCCCCTTTCCACGTGGAAAGGGGCGCCCCCGGAGGGCGTTGCCCTTCAAACACAGCAAGGCCGGCGGTCACTCCGCCGGCCTTGCTGTTTCATAGGCTTTTTGGGTCCGCTCGTCGAAGCAGACGAAGGTGATGCACGCAAACCGGGGCTCGTAGGCCCGGACGGCCTCCATGGCGATGGGGGCGGCCAGCTCCAGGGGGAAGCGGTACACCCCGGTGGAGATGGAGGGGAAGGCCACCGTGCGGCAGCCGTGCTCCAGAGCCAGCTCCAGGCAGGCGCGGTAGCAGGAGGCCAACAGCTCCGGCTCGCCGTGGGTCCCCCCGTTCCAGATGGGGCCAGGGGTATGCAGAACGTATTTTGCAGGCAGACGATAACCTCTTGTTATCTTGGCTTGCCCGGTCTCGCAGCCGTGGAGGGTCCGGCACTCGGCCAGCAGCTCCGGCCCGGCGGCCCGGTGGATGGCCCCGTCCACGCCGCCGCCCCCCAGGAGGGAGGTGTTGGCGGCGTTGGCGATGGCATCGCAGGGGAACCGGGTGATGTCCCCCAAAATGACCTGGATCATTCCTCCCCGCCTCCCGGCTGGGGCCAGCCGGAGGGGTCCGGCCCGGCGGCCTGGGCAAAGACCTGCTCGAACTCGGCGGCGTTCATGGTCTCGTGTTCCAGCAGATATTTGGCCACCGTGTCCAGCTCGGCCCGGCGGGTCTTCAAAATCTCCTCGCAGCGGGCGTAGGCGTTGTCGATGATGGACTTGATCTCCTCGTCGATGATGCCCGCCACCTCTTCGGAGTAGCTTTTGGCCTGGGCCATGGAGCGGCCGATGAAGACCTCGTCGTGGCCGGTGTCGAAGACCACGGTGCCCAGGCGGTCGGACATGCCGTATTTGGTGACCATGCTCCGGGCGATGGCGGTGGCCCGCTCCAGGTCGTTGGAGGCCCCGGTGGAGATGTCGTCCAGCACCAGCTGTTCGGCCACCCGGCCGCCCAGGCAGACGGCGATGGACTCCTGGAGCTCCTTTTTGGAGCGGTAGGCCCGGTCCTCCTGGGGCAGGCTGATGGTCATGCCGCCGGCCCCGCCCCGGGGGATGATGGTGATCTGGTGGACCGGGTCGGGGGTCTCCAGGTCGTGGATGACGATGGCGTGGCCCGCCTCGTGGTAGGCGGTGAGATTCTTGGCGTGGGGCGTGACCACCCGGCTGCGCTTTTCCGGCCCGGCGATGACCTTGAGCATGGCCTCGTGGAGGTCGGGCATGGTGATGAAGGGGGCGTCCTTCCGGGCGGCCAGAAGGGCCGCCTCGTTCATCAGGTTTTCCAGGTCCGCGCCGGTGAAGCCGCCGGTGGCCTTGGCCACCTCCCGCAGGTCCACGTCCTCGGCCAGAGGCTTTTTCCGGGAGTGGACCTTCAGCACTTCCTCCCGGCCCTTGATGTCGGGCAGGCCCACGTAGACCTGCCGATCGAACCGGCCGGGGCGCAGGAGGGCGGGGTCCAGGATGTCCACCCGGTTGGTGGCGGCCAGGACGATGACCCCCTCGTTGGCGGCGAAGCCGTCCATCTCCACCAGGAGCTGGTTCAGGGTCTGCTCCCGCTCGTCGTGGCCGCCGCCCAGGCCCGCGCCGCGCTGGCGGCCCACGGCGTCGATCTCGTCGATAAAGACGATGGCGGGGGAGTCCTTCTTGGCCTGGTCAAAGAGGTCCCGGACGCGGGACGCGCCCACGCCCACATACAGCTCCACGAAGTCGGAGCCGGAGATGGACAGGAAGTGGACCCCCGCCTCCCCGGCCACGGCCCGGGCCAGCAGGGTCTTGCCGGTGCCCGGAGGGCCCACCAGCAGGACGCCCTTGGGGATGCGGGCCCCCAGGGCCACGTACTTTTTCGGGTCCCGGAGGAATTCCACGATCTCCCGCAGCTCCTCCTTCTCCTCGTCGGCCCCGGCCACGTCGTCAAAGGTGACTTTCTTGTCCCCCTGTTCGTCCAGGGTGCGGGTCCTGGCCCTGCCGAAGCGGGCGGTCTTGTCCCCGCCGCCCCCGGCGGCGCCGTTCTGGCGCAGGAACATGAAGTACCACATGACGCCGAAGACCAGGAAAATGACCAGATAGGGGATGAAGGCCATCCAGGCGGGGGGCGTGGGGTCCTCGGGGTAGTCGTAGTCGCTGAGGATGCCCAGCTGCTTCTGACGGACCAGCAGGTCGTTGAAGTCGTCGTAAAAGAGCTGGAAGGAGTAGAGGTGGTAGGTGACCTCACTCTTGCCGTCCATGGGCTGCCAGAGCTTGATGTGGAGGATGTTCTCCTTGTCCACCGTCACCGTCTCGGCCTTCTCCTGCTCCAGAATCACCCGCACGTCGGCGTAGGAGAGCTTATCCTGGGTGTTCATGTTCTGGAAGGTCCAGATGGTGCCCAACAGGATCACCAGGATCAGGCTGTAAAACAGGATGTCCCGCAAGCTGATTTTTTTCAAGGGAGTACCACGTCCTTTTCCGGTCGATGGGGGCGGTCAGTTTTCATAGACACAGGGCTTGAGGATGCCTATGTAGGGCAGGTTGCGGTACTTCTCCGCGTAGTCCAGGCCGTAGCCCACCACGAAGAGGTCCTCCACGGTGAAGCCCACGTAGTCCACATCCACCGGCTTGGTGCGGCGGGAGGGCTTATCCAGCAGGGTGCACAGCTTCATGGAGGCGGGGTGGCGGGCCTTCAGAAGCTGGAGCAGGTAGGACAGGGTATTGCCGCTGTCCAGGATGTCCTCCACCACGATGATGTCCCGGCCCTCGATGGACTCGGACAGGTCCTTGGTGATCTTGACCTGGCCGGAGGATGTGGTGCCGGAGCCGTAAGAGGAGACGGCCATGAAATCCACGGTGCAGGGGAGGGTGATCTCCCGCATGAGGTCGGCCATGAAGATGAAGGAGCCCCGCAGGACGCTGATGAGCATAGGCTCCTTGCCCGCGTAGTCCTTGTCGATCTGGGCGGCCAGCTCCCTGGCCCGCCCCTTCAGTTCTTCCTCGGTGAAGAGGACCCGTTCAATGTCCTGGTGCAGCATAGTTGTTTCTCCCTTTCTTGTACTCTGTCTTGGGCGCGGGGATGCGGATTGCCACGCCAGTTTGCGAACTGGCTCGCAATGACATTCACGTTTGGGCGGGGGACGAGGGGACGGCGGCCACCTCCCAGGCGGGTTCGCCGGGGGCGGCCAGATGGGGGGCGTCCGGGCCGAAGCCCGGTACGAACAGGACGCCTGCCCCGTCCGCCAGGACGGGGAGCCGGTCCCGGAGGATCCGGGGGACCTTGGCGTCTATCATCAGCTTTTTCAGGCTCTTGGCGTCCCGGTGGGGGAGGGCGATGGCGTCCCCTGTGCGGCGGGGCCGCAGGACGGGGGAGCCTTGCAGCTTCTCCAGGGACAGGAAGGCGTGCTCCGGGGTCCTGGGGTGCTCGGCGGGGCAGACCGCGGGCCGGAAGGCCAGCCGCCAGCCGCCCAGCTCCACCGCCGCCGGCTCCGACGGGTCCAGGGGGACGGTGGGGAGAAGCAGGTCCTCCTCCCGGCGGGCCAGAAGCAGGTCGCCGTAGACCCGCCGGGCCACCAGGCCGTGGGGCAGGTCGGCGGAGGCGGAGGGGTCCGCCGCGCGGCACAGGGCCACCACCGCGTTCAGGTGGGCGGCGCGGAAGTCGTACTCCCCCAGCCGGGAGAAGAGCCAGCGGACCACGCGGGTGGCAATGGGGTCGGGCTGGCGGGCCACCAGGGCGGCGGGAATGGTCCAGCCGTCCCCACAGGGCCGGGCCGCGGCGGCCAGATTGGCGGCCTGGGCGTTGAGGCAGTCGTTGTCCTTGCGGAGCAGGGCCGCGGCGTCGTTCAGGCTGTCGGTGAGCCGGGGGTTCAGCTCCCGCAGCACCGGCAGGACCTGGTGGCGCAGTTTATTGCGGGCGTAGTGGGTGTCGGCGTTGGTGGAGTCCTCCACGTGGGGGATCCCCTGGGCCTCCAGGTAGGCCAATATCTCGGCCCGGGAGGTGGTCAGCAGGGGGCGGACCAGATTTCCCCGCCTTGGGCGAATTCCGGTCATGCCTTGTAATCCGGTCCCCCGAATGAGATTTAGCAGCAGGGTCTCGGCGTTGTCGTCGGCGTTGTGGGCCACGGCGATGCGGGCCGCGCCAATGGCCTGGGCCGTCTGTTCCAAAAACGCGTAACGAAGGGCCCGGGCGGTCTCCTCCACGCCCCGTTTCTGTCGGGCGGCCTCGGCGGCCACGTCGGCGGAGCCCAGGTGGAAGGGGATGTCCCGCGCCCGGCACCACTGGGCCACGAAGTCCGCGTCCCGGCGGGACTCGTCTCCCCGGAGGTTGTGGTCGAAGTGGGCGGCGTGGAGGGTGTACCCCCCGGCTTCCGCCCCGGCGTGGAGATAGTGGAGCAGGCACATGGAGTCCGCCCCCCCGGAGACGGCGCAGAGCACCACGCTCCCGGCGGGCAGCATGTCATATTCCTTTGTCAGCGCAAGGAGGGATGAGAGCATGGGGGACCTCCGTGGAATGAAGAATGAATAATTAGGAATTTCGGTGTCCGGCAAAGCCGGACAAATCAAATTTGGTTTCGCCGGAGGCGAAACACCACAATTCTTCATTCCTCATTCTTCATTCTCAATATTCCTGATGTGTCCGGTCGATGGAGGAGAAGGTGGTGTACTCGGGGAGCCACTGCAGGTCCACCTTGCCGGTCTCGCCGTGGCGGTTTTTGGCGATGATGCACTCGGCCAGATTGGGGGTCTCGCTGTCCTCATTATAGTAGTCGTCCCGGTAGAGGAACATGACGATGTCGGCGTCCTGCTCGATGGCGCCGGATTCCCGGAGGTCGGACAGCATGGGTCGCTTGTCCTGGCGGCTTTCGGGGCCGCGGGAGAGCTGGGACAGGCAGATGACCGGCACGTTCAATTCCTTCGCCATGATTTTCAGGGCGCGGGACATGTCGGAGACCACCTGCTGGCGGTTCTCGCCGGAGTAGCGCTGCTTGCCCCCGGCGGACTGCATGAGCTGGAGATAGTCTATGACGACCAGCCCCAGGTTATCCACCCGGCGGCACTTGGCGTTCATATCCGCCACCGACAGGGAGGGATTGTCGTCGATCAGAATCTTGCTGTGGCCCAGGGAGGCGGCGGCTACGCCCACGTTGTCCCAGTCCCGGTCGTCCAGGCGGCCGGTGACCAGCTTTTTGTTGTCCACGAAGGCCTCGTTGGACAGCAGGCGCATGGCCAGCTGCTCCCGGCTCATTTCCAGGGAAAAGAACACCGCCGTCTTGCCCGAATACTTGCCCACCTGGAGCAGGATATTCAGGGCGAAGGAGGTCTTGCCCATGCCGGGCCGGGCGGCCAGCAGAATCAAGTCGGAGTTGTTGAGGCCGGAGATGGCCCGGTCCACGTCCCCCAGGCCGGTGGAGAGGCCGGGGATAGCGGAGTCCCGCTTGGAGAGCTCCTCCAGCCGGTCCAGCACGTCCAGCACCACCGAGGAGATGGGGGTCAGCCCCTGGCTGGCCCGGCCCTGGCGGATGGCGTAGATGCGCTGCTCGGCGGCGTCCAGCACCTCCTGGGCCGTGCCGGTGCCCTCCTGTATCATGCCGGTGAGGTCGGCGGCGGTCTCGGCGATGCGGCGCAGCAGGGACTTGTCCTTGACGATCTCCATGTACTCCGCCACGTTGGCGGCGGTGGGGGTGACCTCCATGAGCTGGAGGATATAGCTCCGGGAGTGGTCGGGGTCAAAGACCCCGTTCTGGCGCATCTTGTCCAGCACCGTCACCGGGTCGATGGTCTCGGAGAAGTTGAACATGGCGTAGATGGTATCGTAGATGTCCCGGTTCTGCTGGTTATAGAAGTCCTCCGGGCGCAGCTTTTCGATGACCTCCGGCACACAGCGGGCGTCGATAAGCATCGACCCCAGCACCGCCTGCTCGGCCTCCAGGGAATTGGGCATCTGGCGGACCAGAAGTTCTTCGTCCATGTTCAACACCTCCTCATACAGTGGAAGGCGCGCCGAGTCGTCGCGCCCCACCTCTGCTTTTATTTCTCTTCTGCCACCACCACGTAGATGGTGCCGGTGACCTCGTAGCCCAGCTTGCACTTGAGCTCATAGGTGCCGAAGCTCTTGATGGGCTCGTCCTGGACGATTTTGGTCTTGGCCACGTCCAGGCCGTACTGGGCCTTCAGGCCCTCGGAAATCTCCTTGGAGGTGACGGCGCCGAACAGCCGCCCGCCGGACCCGGCCTTGGCGGTGAGCTTGACCACGCACTCCTTGAGCTTGACGGCGGTGGCCTCGGCCTCGGCCTTCTCGGCGGCCTCCTGGGCCTTCTTGGCCTTGTCCTGCATCTTCATCTTGTTCACGTTGTCGGCGCTGGCGAGGACCGCCAGCTTCCGGGGCAGAAGGAAGTTGCGGGCGTACCCGTCGCTGGCCTCGATCATCTGGCCCTTCTTGCCCTGGCCCTTTACGTCCTGCTGTAAAATGACTTTCATGTGAAATGCTCCTTTCCTCTTTGGCTTCCCCTGGGGGAAGCTGTCCGCGCAGCGGACTAATGAGGGGAACGCCCCCGATGCGAAGGCGTTTGGTGGTCCCGGCCTTCCCCTCATCCGTCACGGGCTGCGCCCGTGCCACCTTCCCCCGAGGGGAAGGCTTGTCTCTATCTTATTCGTCCTCGAAATACTGGTCGATGGCGCGAATCAAATCCTGGAGGACGGTGCCCACGTCGGGGTTGGGGACCTGGGCACCGGCTGTGGCGGCGTTGCCGCCGCCGCCCAGTTTTTCCAGGACCACCTGGACGTTGGTATCCCCCATGCTGCGGGCCGAAATGATGACCCGCTGGCCGTCCTCGTCGGGGAAGAGGACGAAAGAGGCGTCGATGCCGCTGATGTTCAGCAGCTCGTCCGCCGCCTGGGCCGCCGTCACCCGGCCCACGGTGTGGTCCACGGTGGCGATGGCGATGTCGTTGTGGTACATCCGGGCGGTGCGGATGATGTCGTACCGGGAGATGGTGCCGTTCAGGTCGTTCTGAAACAGCTTCTTCACGTCGCCGGTGTCCGCGCCGCTGCGGCGGAGGAAGGCGGCGGCCTCGAAGGTCCGGGTGCCGGTGCGCATGGTGAAGTTCTTGGTGTCCAGCACGATGCCCGCCAGCACCGCCTCGGCCTCGATTTTCAGCAGGTCGGTGGGCTCCAGGATATACTGCAGCAGCTCCGTGACCAGCTCGCTGGCCGAGGAGGCGTAGGGCTCGTGGAAGTTCAGGGCGGCGTTGGAGATATAGGAGGCCGCCCGGCGGTGGTGGTCAATGACGGCCACGCGGGTGCAGCACTCCAGCAGGTCCTGGCTCATGACCTGCTCGGGGCGGTTGGTGTCCACCACCACCAGCAGGGTGCGGGGGTCGGCCAGGATGATGGCGTCCTGGGCGGAGAGGAAGGTGTCCCGGTACTCGGGCACCTGGGCCAGCTTGCCCACCATTTCGGCGGCGGGGTTGTTGCCCGGCTCCCGGATGATGCTGGCCTGGACCCCCCGCTTCCGGGCGATGGCGCAGACCCCGGCGCAGGCGCCGATGCAGTCCAGGTCGGGGAACTTATGGCCCATGACGAAGACCCGGGAGGAGTCGGCAATCAGCTCGCCCAGGGCGTTGGCCATGACCCGGCTCTTGACCTTGGTGCGCTTTTCCATCTCCTTGCTGCGGCCGCCGTAGAACTCGAAGTTGAACTTGTTCTTCACCACGGCCTGGTCGCCGCCCCGGCTCAGGGCCATTTCAATGGACAAGGAGGCGTACTCGAACAGCTCCTTGAAGCTGGGGGCGTCCTTGCCCACGCCGATGGACAGGGTGGCGGGGACGCCGCTGGGGCTCTGGATGTCGTGGACGGCGTCCAGGATGTCGAACTTGGCCTCCTGGAAGGGCTTCAGGTACCGCTCCTCAAAGATAAAGAGGTAGCGGTCCCGGTCGTACCGGGAGAAAAGGCCGCCGGTGGGCTGGACCCAGGCGGTGAGGCGCTTGTTGATCTCGCTGAGCATGGCGGAGCGCTGGGCCTCGTCGGCGTTCTTCACCGCGTCCTCGTAGTTGTCCAGGTAGAGGATAGCGACCACGGGCTGGGAGGCGAAGAACTCCTCCTTCACGGCGGAATACTCAGTGATCTCCACCCAGTAGGTGGTGCAGAGCATACTCTGGCGGCTGCGCCGCTCCTCGGTGCGGACCAGGGAGCCGAACACCAGGAACTTCCGCCCGCCCAGCTCCACCTCGGCGGGGCACTCGGTCTTGCCCTCCATGAGCCAGCGGGTGTCGAAGGCGGGGACCAGGGTGGACAGCTTGGTGTCGAAGAGGTGCTCGGCTTCGTCGGTGAGCTGGAGGAAGCGGTCGTTGGACCAGATAATCTCGCCGGTGTCCGGGTGGAAGATGACCATGGGCAGGGGGGAGTTGAGCATGGTGTCCCGGGTGGCCACGTCCATGTTGGTGGTGACCGACTCGATATACCGGAGCATCTCCTTTTTCCGGGCGTTGCTGCTGCGCCGCAGATAGAGGTAAAGGATGACCACGATGACCCCCTCGATGGCGGCCAATGGCGGGGAGAAGAAGGCGGACGCGGCGGCGAAGAGCAGCAGGCAGGTGAGATAGAGCCCCAGGCTGGGCTCCAAAAGCCGGGACAGCTTTTTATTCATGGGCGGCACCTACCTTTCAATGAGCCTGATATGAGAGGTTAATTATATCAGAAGCGGGGGCGGAATGCAACAAAAGGCTTCCCTGCCGGGGGCGTTCCTTTCTCCTTTGAGAAAGGAACCGAAAGAAAACCAGGGGGCCGACACGGGGAACTTTGTTCCCCTATTGTCGGCCCCCCTGGACCCCGGGGTACGGCCGGGCGGCGGCGGGGTTTATGTTGGTTGGCAAAACTTGAAAGCCGTTGCAGCTCGTATTGGTCTGGCGCACGAACAACTCCGGCTGTCGCCCCTCGTGTAAGAGCCGGGCAAGACTTGGGGGTAGTTGCGTTTTACTTGGTGCAAACAAGCCGCCACAAGTTGTTGCGTTTTGGAATCAGCCTTGTGCCCGTTGGTAGTCGGCACGGGCCGCCCAGTGGGCGGCCCCTACAAGAGACCTTTGGTTTCCGCCGTAGGGGCCGCCGACCCCGGCGGCCCGTCCTCCGTCCCGCCCCGTGGGCGCAATTCTTCATTCTTAATTCTTCATTCCCCCTACATCAGCCTCTCCCTCAACTCCTCTGCCGTTAGGGGCGACAGGGAGGCGGGGGGGAGGTCCAGGAGGGTGCGGCAGCCGGTCTCTCCGGCGGCGTTCAGGCGGCAGGCGGCCCGCATACAGGAAGCCAGGACGCTGCCGGTGAACTCCGGGTTGGAGTCCAGGGTCAGGCGGTACTCGATGGTGTGCCGGTGTTCTCCCGCCCAGCCGGTGGTCCCGGAGCGGATCACGCTGCCCCCGTGGGGCAGGGCCTTGTGGTCCCGGTCCAGCTCCGCCTGGGTGAGGAAGGTCACGGTGGTGTCGTATACGTCGAAGTAATGGGGCATGGTGACGATGGCCCGCCGGATGGCGGCCAGGTCCGCCCCCGGCTCCGGCACCACGAAGCACTCCCTGGTGTGGGTCTCCCGGGCCGTCAGGGCTGGATGCTCCCCCGCCCGG
Source organism: uncultured Eubacteriales bacterium (assembly GCA_900540545.1). Lineage (GTDB taxonomy): Bacteria > Bacillota > Clostridia > Oscillospirales > Oscillospiraceae > Intestinimonas. Next base: position 11,975 of record UQGJ01000040.1, on the reverse strand, counting down.
ACCCGCTCCACGGCGCTGGGCACCGGCACGGTGTACTGCCGGGCGTCCAGAACGCCGGGGATGCGGCGGATGGCATCGGAGTGGCCCTGGCTCACCCCCCGGCCCCAAAAGGTATAGCTGTCCCCCTGGGGCAGGACCGCCTCGGCGTACAGGCGGTTCAGGGAAAAGAGGCCGGGGTCCCACCCGGCGGAGACCACGGCCAGCTTCCCCGCCTGCCGGGCCGCCCGGTCCACCCTGGCGAAGTGGGCGGGGATGTCCGCGTGGGTGTCGAAGCTGTCCACCACGTTGCACAGGGCGGCGGCCTCGGGGGTCATCCGGGGCAGGTCGGCGGCGCTGCCGCCGCAGAGGACCACCCCGTCCAGCCGGGCGGCCCAGTCCCCCAGCGCTCGGTAGGGCAGCACCGGGACCTCCGGGGTCCGAACCGCCACCGCCGCCGGGTCCCGGCGGGTGAACACCGCCGCCAGGGCCATGTCCGGGGCCTGCTTCAGGGCGGCCTCCACCCCCCGGCCCAGGTTGCCGTAGCCCACGATTCCGATTTGATGCATGTTCCCGTCCTCCTCTCAACCCAATAAATCTTCCATGCTGTACAGGCCCGGCTTCTGGCGCACCAGAAAGCCCGCCGCGGTCAGGGCCCCGTCGGCCAGGACGGCCCGGTCGTGGGCCTCGTGGCGCAGGGTGATGGTCTGGGTGCCGCTGGCGAAGATGACCTCGTGCCAGCCCACCACGTTGCCCATACGCAGGGCGTGGATGCCGATGTCCTCCGGGGACCGCGGCTGGGCCCCGGCCCGGCCGCAGACGTACCGGGCCTGGGGCCGCCGGGTCTTGACGGCGTCGGCCAGCAGGAGGGCCGTGCCGCTGGGGGCTTCCGCCTTGCGGTTGTGGTGGGCCTCCACGATCTCCACGTCGTAGCCCTCCAGGACCGCCGCCGCCTGCCGCACCAGCCGGGCCAGGAGGGTGATGCCCACCGACAGGTTGGCGGACCGGAACACGGGGATCTGCTCCGCCGCCTGCTGGATGACCACCAGCTCCTCCGGGGTCTGGCCCGTGGTGGCCACCACCACGGGCAGGCTCCGCTCCACACAGTAGGCCATCAGGCCCCAGGTGGCGGTGTGGTGGGAAAAGTCCACCACCACGTCGGCGGGGCCGCCGTATGCTTTCAGGTCGGCCACGGTCCCCGCGCCGCCCTGGGGGTCCACCGTCGCCGCCGGGGTCAGGCCCTTCTCCTCCATCAGCCGGAGGAGCTCCCGGCCCATGCGCCCGCCGGCGCCGTTGACGATGATGTTCATACCGCCAGCCCCTGTTCCCGCATGGCGCCCAGCAGCCGCCGACGGTCCCCCTCCTCCATGGGGGTGAGGGGCAGGCGGAGGTAGTTCTCGCAGAAGCCCAGGGCCGCCATGGCGGCCTTCACCGGGATGGGGTTGACCTCGCAGAACAGGGCGGAGATGAGGGCGTGGTAGCGGCACTGGAGGGCCATGGCCCCCGCTCCGTCCCCGGCGAAGAAGCGGGTACAGATCTCCCTGGTCTGGGCGGGGAGCAGGTTGGACAGCACCGAGATGCAGCCCACGCCCCCCATGGCCAGCAGGGGGACGATCTGGTCGTCGTTGCCGGAGTAGAGGTCCAGCCGGTCCCCCACCAGGGCCATGGTCTCCACGATTTTGGACAGATTCCCGCCGGCCTCCTTGAAGGCGGCGATGTTTTCGTGGTCGGCCAGGGCGGCGTAGGTCTCCGGCTCGATGTTCACCCCCGTGCGGGAGGGGACGTTATACAGGATCACCGGTCTGGTGCTGGCGTCGGCGATTCGGGTGAAGCACTGGACCAGCCCCTTTTGGGTGGCCTTGTTGTAGTACGGCGTGACCACCAGCACGGCGTCGGCCCCGGCGGCGCAGGAGAACCGGGTGAGGTCCTCGGCGTAGGCGGTCTCGTTGCTGCCGGTGCCCGCGATGACGGGGACCCGGCCCGCCGCGCGCTGGACGGCGTAGTCGATGACCTGGCGGTGCTCCCGGTCGGACAGGGTGGACGCCTCGCCGGTGGTGCCGCAGACCACCAGGGCGTCGATGCCCTGGCCGATCTGCCAGTCGATGAGACTGCCCAGCTTGGCGAAATCCACCCCCCGCTCGTCCATGGGGGTGATCAGCGCCGTGGCGATCCCCTGAAATACCCTCTGCTTCATATGACATACCTCCTCTTTCTGCCCAGATGGGCTGTGGAATCCAAGACGGAGGCAGGGACAGGGTATGGCAGTCCCACGCATCAGCTCTGTTACATAAAAAAACAAGCGGCTGATGCGGATCAGCTGCTTGAATACGTCGATACGCCGCCGGGCCACGCTGCCCGGCGGTGCACGTCAATATCAAGGATAGCTCTCCGCAGACGTCCTGGCGGACGTTTTTGCGACAGTCGGATGAATCTTATTTCATCCGCCCAGCAAGACCCCCCATGCAGACGGGGTCCCCTTCGGCGCCCGCCCCTTTCCCCGCCCCTGTCCTGCACGACATGGGGGACGGCTACTGATGGCGCGGCGCGGCCTCTATCTCAAATTTGGGTATTACTATGCCACGCCCCCGGCCTCTTTGTCAAGCCTTATTTTGCATGGTTATGCAATTGATACGAAAAATAGAATCATGACCAGCCCCCGGTTGGGAAAAACCGTGATTTCCGTCATGTTCTCTATTGAAGTAGCGTATTAGGGCTGATATAATGTCTCTAAACGATTTCAGGGAGGAAAGCACCATGGAGGAGATCAAGATCCAGAAAACCGAGCACCCCGCGGCCAAGCCCGACCCCAAGAGCCTGGGCTTCGGCAAGATTTTTTCCGACCACATGTTCCTGCTCAACTACGACGCGGGCCAGGGCTGGCACGACCCCCGCATCGTCCCCTACGGCCCCTTCGCCCTGGACCCTTCCGCCATGGTTTTCCACTATGCCCAGGAGGTCTTTGAGGGCCTGAAGGCCTACCGCACCCCCGAGGGCGGGGTCCAGCTCTTCCGGCCCATCGACAACGCCCGGCGGCTCAACGAGTCCTGCAACCGGATGTGCATCCCCCCGGTGCCCGAGGAGATGTTCGTCGAGGCTGTCAAGACCCTGGTGGCCCTGGACGCCGACTGGGTGCCCAGCGAGCCGGGGACCAGCCTGTACATCCGCCCCTTCGTCATCGCCACCGACCCCAGCCTGGGGGTCCACGCCTCCCACAGCTACCTCTTCGCCGTCATCACCGGCCCCGTGGGCGCCTACTACGCCGAGGGCATCAACCCGGTGAAGATCTACGTGGAGAGTGAGGACGTGCGGGCCGTCAAGGGCGGCACGGGCTACACCAAGTGCGGCGGCAACTACGCCGCCTCCATCCGGGCCGGAGAGCGGGCCGAGGCCCAGGGGTACGCCCAAGTGCTGTGGCTGGACGGCGTCCACCGCAAGTACATCGAGGAAGTCGGCTCCATGAACGTCATGTTCAAGGTGGACGGCAAAATCATCACCCCCGAGCTCACCGGCTCCGTGCTGCCCGGCATCACCCGCCGCTCCTGCCTGGAGCTGCTGCGGGACTGGGGCTACGCCGTGGAGGAGCGGCTCATCACCGCCCAGGAGCTGTTCGAGGCCGCCGACGCGGGCAAGCTGGAGGAGGCCTGGGGCACCGGCACCGCCGCCGTCATCTCCCCCGTGGGCGAGATGGGCTGGGAGGACAAGCACGTGGTGGTCAACGGCGGCCAGATCGGCCACCTGACCCAGCGGCTTTACGACACCCTCACCGGCATCCAGTGGGGCACCGAGCCCGACCCCTACGGCTGGACTGTGAAGCTGTAAGCTCTGCTTTTGTCAAGCGGGCCTGACACACTCTGTCAGGCCCGCTTGCTTGTTTTTCCGGGCGGTTGCCCGTATTCTGGGGAGGAAGGAGGTGGGAAACGTATGAAAAATCACATCGCGGAAAACCTGCGGGACCTGCGGCGGCGGCACCGGATGACCCTGGAGGCGGTGGCCGAGCGGCTGGAGGTCTCCCGGCAGGCGGTGAGCAAGTGGGAGAGCGGCGAGACGGTGCCCGATTTGGACAACTGCGCCGCCCTGGCCCTGCTGTTCCAGGTCTCCCTGGACGACCTGGTCCACTTCGACCCCCAGGCCATGGGGGCGGAGGTGCCCCCCAAGGGCAAGCACATGTTCGGCCTGGTCACGGTGGGGGACCGGGGGCAGATCGTCATCCCCAAGCAGGCCAGGGACCTTTTCAACATCAAGGCCGGGGACGCCCTGCTGGTGCTGGGGGACGAGGCATTGGAGACCCGGGGGCTGGCCCTGGTGGACCCCGACCTCTTTATGGCCCACGTGAAGGAGGGCCAGCGCGCCCTGCGGGAGAGGGAGGGGCTTCTGCCGTGAGACGGGTGTGGATGGACCAGCTCAAATGGATCACCATTCTCTGCGTCGTGGCCTTCCACGTCGCCTGCATGTTCAACTCCTGCGGGATGCCCCTGGGGGTGGGGGCGGGCATCCCCGCCCTGGACCTGGTGGGCTACTTCACCTACCCCTGGATCATGCCCCTCATGTTCCTGCTCTCCGGCATGGCGGCCCGGTACGCCCTGGAGCGGCGGACCCCGGGGGAATTCCTCCGGGCGCGGGCGGGGGGCCTCCTGCTCCCGCTGCTGGGGGTGTTGATTTTCATCGCCCCCGCGCTGTGCGCCTTCACCTGGTGGAGCACGGGCGCGGACTTTGGGGCGCTGCCCGTGCCGGTGGTCTGCCTTCTGGCCCTGCTGGCGGGGATGGGGCCGGCCTGGTTTTTGCTGTTTCTGTACCTCTATTCCCTGGTCCTGCTGCCCCTGCGGGGGCTGGACCGGCTGTGGGGCCGGCGGGGGTGGCCGGCCCTGGCCCTCACGCTCCCGGTATTCTGGCTCGCCACCCTGGCCCTGCCGGGGCCGGACCGCTACGGAGCCTATCTGGCGGCCTTTCTGATGGGGTACTGGGTCTTTTCCCGGGAGGCCGCGCTGGAGCGGCTGCGGCGGGCCCGCCTGCCCCTGGCCCTGGGGGCGGGGGCGGCCTTTCTGATTACGACGGCGCGGTACTGGGGCGTCAGCTTTTCCGCCCCCGGCTTCCTGTCCGACCCGGCCACCGTCCTCTTTGCGTGGCTGTTCTGTCTGGCCGCCCTGGGATATGGGCAGGTCCGGCTGGGGACATCTCATCCCTTCTGGGAGGCCCGGGGCTTCTCCATCTTCCTCTTCCACTACCTCCCCATGCTGGTCACGGCGGTGTTCACCACCCGATGGGGGTGGCCGTCCGCGGTCAAGTACGCCCTCACCCTGGCCGCGGCCCTGGGCGCGCCGCTGGTCCTGCACGGGCTCCTGGTCCGCATCCCGCCGCTGGGGCGGCTGTTCCGGCTGCGGACGCCATAGACGACGACAAAGGGGCGGACCGCAAGGTCCGCCCCTTTGCCATTGGGATTGGTTGGGGATGGGAGGGATGGATATCTGTAAGGGGGACAGCCCCGCTTACACGAAGAGGAAGGTCCAGGCCAGCAGCGAGGCCACGATGACCACGCCGGTGAACAGCCAGGCCACCACGCAGTAGCCCATGATGTCCCGGACCTTCAGCCCGGCGATGCCCAGCACGGGCAGGGCCCAGAAGGGCTGGATCAGGTTGGTCCAGGAGTCGCCCCAGGCGATGGCGGTGGTGGTAATGGCGTTGCCGACGCCCAGGGCCTGGGCGGCGGGGAACATGACGGGGGCCTGGACCGCCCACTGGCCGCCGGCGGAGGGCACCGCCATGTTCACCAGGGCGGCGGAGAGGAAGGTGAAGATGGGGAAGGTGCCCTGGTTGGAGATGGAGGCGATGGCGTTGGAGATGGTGCCGGCCAGGGAGACGCCCTCCGGGCTCACGCCGGTCATCATACCCATGATGCCTGCATAGAAGGGGAACTGGAGGATGATGCCCACGGCGCTCTTGATGGCGTTGCCCAGGGCCTTGATGTAGGCCATGGGGGTGCGGTGGAGCAGGATGCCCAGAAACAGCAGCATCATGTTCACGATGTCGATGCTCAGGTTGAAGCCGCCGGTGACGAAGTAATAGACCACGTACACCGCGCCCAGGATGAAGGTGACGACGGTGACCACCCGGCTGTTCTCCAGCTTCTCGGCGGGGGTCATGCTCTTGCGGTCCAGGTTGGCCTGGGCCTCGGCCTCGGCCCGCTCGGCGGCCTCCTCCCGCTCGATGACGGCGGGGTCAATGCAGAAGGTGTCCTCCGGGGCGGGATGCATCCGGGCGTTGAGGAAGATGAGGCCCACCAGCATGACCACCAGGGCGATGAGGGTGGGGGCGAAGTAGGCAGTCTGGGTGATGGGGATGATCTGGGAGACCACGCCGCCGGTGACCTTCAGCAGGTCCTCCGGGTTGCTGGCCGCCTTGAGGATGATGGAGTTGGTGGTCAGGGTGAGGATGTAGGCGGAGTAGGCGGAGGCCACCAGCAGGCGGTAGTCCACGCCCCGGACCCGCTTGGCCAGCTCCTTGGCGAAGATGGCGCCCACCACCAGGCCGAAGCCCCACTGGATCAGGTAGGCGATGCCGGAGACCAGGGTGCAGAAGGCCACGGCCTGCCGGGGGCTCTTGGGGATACCGGCCAGATTCCGCAGCAGCTTCTGGAAGATGGGGGCGTTGGCCAGGCAGTTGCCCAGCACCACCACCAGCACCATCTGCATGGAGAAGCCCAGGAAGCCCCAGAAGCCCTCGCCCCAGTGGGCCACCATGGCCAGGGGGGTCTCCCGGTTGACGATGATGCCCAGGAGGAAGACCAGGGCGGTGAGCAGGAGCGCGAAGATATAGGGGTCCGGCAGATAGCGCTGGACCAGCTTGTTACAGCCGTTGGCAATCTTTTTCAGCATGTCGGGATACCTCTTTCTCTGTCTTGTTTTCTCTTCTCTCGGATCAATCCGTGTCCTCGTAGTCGTTGGCGTCGGGGGGGACGGTCTTGCCGCTCTCCCCCACCAGGGCGCCCTCCGCCCCGCAGGCGGGGCAGCGGCCGAAGGCCGGGTCGGTGATGGTGTCGGCGCCGGATTTGAACCGCTTGCCGCAGACGGGGCAGCGGTAGAACAGCCAGTAGACGCCCCAGCTCATTTCAGGCTCAAGATCTCGCGGGCCTCGGCGGGGGTGGCCACCTCATTGCCGTACTCCCGGATGATCCGGGCCGCCCGCTCCACGAACTGGGCATTGCAGTCGGCCAATTGGCCCTTGGCGTACAGCACGTTGTCCTCCATGCCCACCCGGATGTGGCCGCCCATGGCCACTGCGCCGTAGAGCATCTCCATGGCGGAGTGGCCCACGCCGAAGCAGCTCCAGGTGGAGCCGGGGCAGAGGGATTCCATGGTCTCCTTCATGAACACTAGGTTCTTCATGGTGCCGGGGATACCGTTGGCGCAGCCCATGCAGAACTGAAAGTGGAGGGGGGCTTTGAGGACCCCCTTCTTGAGGTAATAGGCGGCGTTGGCGATCATGCCGGGGTCGAAGGCCTCGATCTCCGGCTTTACGCCCCAGGCCTGCATATTCTGCCCCAACTGCTCCAGGAAAGCCGGAGGGTTGAGGAAGAGGCTGGAGTGGAGCCAGTTCATGCTGCCGCAGTCGAAGGAGGCCATCTCCGGCCGCAGTTCCTCCAGGTGGGCCTGCCGGGTGGCGTCGGTGGCGTTCAGGTCGCCGGAGGTGGTCATGTTGAGGATGACGTCGCAGTCGGGGTGGGTCTGGCGGAGCAGCTCTACCGTCTGGCGGAACTTCTCCTTGTCCATGGTGCCGTTGCCGTCGTCGTCCCGCATGTGGAGGTGGGCCACGGCGGCCCCGGCCTTCCAGCAGGCGTATACGTCCTCGGCAATCTCCGCCGGGGTCATGGGGACATGGGGGTTGTCCCGCTTCTTCGGCCACGCGCCCGTGGTCGCCACCGTGATGATGGTCTTTTTCATGGGTCTGCCTCTCTTTCCCAAGGTTTTTGAGCGACCCCTATAAAAGCAACCCCCATGCCAACTTTCCAATCTCAAAGTGCAAAATCCATGTATCCCTTGCGCGGCAGCCGCTTCGCCTGTTTCTCCCCCGCCGCCGCGCCCGCAAAGGGCCGGGACAGATGGTGAATTTTTTCACCGCCCATCCCGGCCCTTTGGCATCGGTTTTTACGGGAATCCGTCTGGAATCCCTTCTCTTTTCTACGTGGTGAATTTATTCACCGTCATGCTGAAATTTTTCACCACCCGGCCCACAGCGGTATTGGCCGCACTTTTTCACCAGGGTGGAGTGGTCCACGCCCAGCACCTTGGCCGCCTTGCGCAGGGACCCCTCCTGGGCCAGGGCGTGGAGGATCAGCTCCCGCTCGAAGGCGTGGACCTGGCTTTTCAGGGTCTGGCCCTCGGCGGCGGCGGGGAAGGGGACCCCGCCGGGGTTGAGGGCCCGGAACACCGCCCCCCGGGAGATGGGGCCGGCCGCGTTGGTGACCACCAGCCGCTCCACCAGATTTTCCAGCTCCCGGATGTTGCCCGGCCAGTGGTACTCCATCAACAGCTCCATCCCCTCGGGGGTCAGCGAGGCCGCCTTGCCGTACCGCTGGCCGAAGGAGCGGCAGAACTCCCCGGCCAGCAGGGGGATGTCCTCCTTCCGCTCCCGCAGGGGCCGCAGCTCCACGGGGACCACGTTCAGGCGGTAATAGAGGTCCTCCCGGAAATTGCCCCGGCGGACCTCCTCCCGCAAATCCTTGTTGGTGGCGGCAATGACCCGCAGGTCCAGCTTCACCGGCCGGGTGCCGCCGATGCGCATCAGCTCCCGCTCCTGGAGGACCCGCAGCAGCTTGGTCTGGAGGGGCAGGGGCATGTCGCCGATCTCATCCAGGAGGATGACGCCGGTGTCGGCCAGCTCGAACATGCCCGCCTTGCCGGTGCCCTTGGCCCCGGTGAAGGCCCCCGCCTCATAGCCGAACAGCTCGCTCTCCAGCAGCTCGGCGGGAATGGCGGCGCAGTTGACCTTGATGAAGGGCTTGCCCTTCCGGCCGCTGCGCTGGTAGATCTCGTTGGCGATGAGCTCCTTGCCGGTGCCCGACTCGCCGGTGATGAGAATGGTCACGTCGGTCTTGGCCACGGTGCCCACCAGCTCCATCACCGCCTGCATGGCGGCGCTGCGGTAGACCAGGCCCCGGCCCTCCGCCTGACGGCTTCGGAGGTAGGCCAGCTCCTCGTTGGCCTTGTCGCTCTCCGCCTTCATATCCTGGAGCCGCCGCTCCATGCGCTTGAGCTCCGGGAAGTCCCGGGTGTTGCACACCACCAGGCGCATGTTCCCCGCCTCGTCGAAGATGGGGGTGCCGGTGATGAGCATCTCCTTGTTCACCTTGAAGATGGTGGCCACCGAGCTCACCTGCCGCCGCTCCCGAATCACCGCGCCGGTGACGGAGCCCTTGTAGAGGACCCCCTCGGCCTCGATGTCCTGGACCCGGCGGCCCACCACCTCCTCGGGGCGGAGGCCGGTGATGCGGGTGTATGCCTTGTTGACGAAGAGGACCCTGCCCTCCCCGTCGGAGATGTGGATGCCGTCATAGAGATAGTCGCATATCTCCCGGAAGTCGTAGTACCCGGCCCGGAACCGGGCCAGCATCTCCACGGCGGCTCCGGCCCTGCTGGACAGGTCCGTCCCCTTCAGGGCAGCGGAGAGCTCGTTTAGGGTCCGTTCCAGCTGGTCCAGCCGCTGCGCGTCCTCCATATCCCGCCCCTCCTCTTTTCTCACTTGCCCCAGACCAGGGTGATGGCCTGGTGGAGATTTTCGATGTGGGCCAGCTCTGGGGCGCCGCCGTACTCGCCGTCCAGGGTCCAGGGCAGCTCACCCCAGGACCGGACCGTCAGGCGCTTGGTGTGGAAGGCCTCCACCTGGCGACTGCCCTCGGCGGACTGCCGGGCCAGGGACAGCAGGGCGTCCTGGAGGTCGCCGGGGCGCTTGGGCTGGCGGACCAGGACCACCTCGAACTGGCCGTCGTCCAGGGCCACGTGCTGGGGCGGAAATATCTTGAAGCCGCCCACGGAGGTGGTGTTGGTCACCATGCCGTAGATGAAGTCGTCCTCGATGGTCCCGCCGTCGTGCTCCACCACCAGGCGGTAGCCCTTGCCCAGGTCCCCCAGCTTGGTGGCCCCCTCCAGGAGGTAGGCCAGGTGGCCGAAGGCGTTCTTGAACTCCTGGGGGGTAGCGTAGCTCACGTCGGTGAAGGCCCCGAAGGCGGCCACGTAGACGAAGGTGCGGTCGTTGAACCGCCCCATGTCGCAGGGCCGGGGGACGCCCTCCACGGCGGTCTGGGCCGCCTTCTGGATGCCCCTGGGCAGGGCCAGGTTCTTGGAGAAGTCGTTGGTGGTCCCGGCGGGGATGTAGCCCAGCACCGGCGGGGACTCCAGGGTCAGCAGGCCGGACACCGTCTCGTTGAGGGTGCCGTCCCCGCCGCAGCAGACCACCCGGTCGTACCACCAGCCCTGCCGGGCGGCCACCCGGGTGGCGTCGGCCTTGCCCTGGGTGGGCCAGACCGTGACCAGATACCCCGCCTTGGTGAAGGTGTCCACCACCCCGGCCAGATTGGACCGGATGACCCCCTTGCCCGCCTGGGGATTATAGATAAACAGCAACCGCTTCATACGCTACCTCTTTTTCCGCGGGGGCGGCGGGCGGCCACAGGCCGCCCCTACGCACACGCCTCTCGGCCCCCTTGTCGTTCTTATCCCCTAGTATGATACAAAAATCCCGGGAAAAGCAACCCCCAATTTATCAAAAGAGAGAAAAGGGGCCGGGGGGCTTGCAATTTGCCCCCGAAACGCTTACACTTTTGATTTACACTGATAAAGTTTTTGGGACACAAAGGGGTGTTGACCATGTACCGCCGGGCGTTCCGCGCCGCCTTTCCGGCCACGGTGCCGGTGCTGATGGGGTATCTGTCCATCGGCATCGCCTTCGGCCTCATGCTCCAGGCCATCGGCTACAACTTCATCTGGGCCTTTTTCATGTCTCTGACCATCTACGCCGGGTCGGGGCAGTACATGGGGGTGGGCCTGCTGGAGACGGGGGCGGGGCTGGTCAGCGTGGCCGTGATGACCCTGATCCTCAACTTCCGCCACCTGGTCTACGGCCTGTCCATGCTGGAAAAATTCAAGGGCATGGGGGTCAAGAAGCTCTACATGATCTTCTCCCTCACCGACGAGACCTACGCCCTGCTCTCCTCCGCCCGGGTGCCGGAGCGGGTGGACCCCCACGCCTACTACTTCGCCATCGCCGTGCTGGACCACATCTACTGGATCGCCGGGTCGGTCATCGGCAGCGTGGCCGGGGCGCTGATCCACTTCAACACCCAGGGCATCGACTTCGCCATGACCGCCCTGTTTCTGGTCATCGCCGTGGACCAGTGGCAGACCTACCGCTCCCATCTGCCCGCCCTGCTGGGCTGCGGCATCACGGTCCTCTCCCTGGTAGTCCTGGGGGCCGACGCCATGCTCATCCCGGCCCTGTGCGTCATCATCGCCGCCCTGCTGGTCCTCCGGGCCAGGCTGGACGACAGCCGGGACGCGGCGGGAAAGGAGGCGGTGTAAATGGTTTTGACGACTGGTCAGGCCGTGGCCTCTATCGCCGTCATGGCCGTGGTGACCTTTTTGACCCGGGCGCTGCCCTTCCTTCTCTTCGACCGGGGGGGCACGCCGCCCAAGCTGGTGCTCTACCTGGGCAAGGTCCTGCCCCCGGCGGTCATCGCCATGCTCATCGTCTACTGCCTGCGGACGGTCAGCTTCGCCGCCGCGCCGGGGTGGGTCCCAAATCTCATCGCCTGCGGGGCGGTGGTGGGGCTGCACGTCTGGAAGCACAACAATTTGCTTTCCATCTTTGGGGGGACGGTGCTTTATATGGTGCTGGTGCAAATCGTTTTTGTATGAGGACAGCCCGCGTCTTTTATAAGACGCGGGCTGTTTTGTCAGGGCGGGGCCCTGCCGGGGGCGTTCCTTTCTCGTTTGAGAAAGGAACCGAAAGAA
>UQGJ01000039.1 GCA_900540545.1 uncultured Eubacteriales bacterium | reverse complement strand
AACAAAAAAAGACGGGATTTTGTCCTAGGACAAAATCCCGTCTTTTTTTGTTGCTGTTTTGCGGCTCCGTACTAACAAGCACGGCGGGGAACGGCAATGACTGGCAATTTTTACATTTATCTTGGAACTAGAACCATATTAACAAAACTTGTCCAATATGCGGATTCTCTGATGAATCAATCATCACCTTGTTATGAGGAGATAATCGGCATGCAACCATTTCAAACTGGGCTGCGTTTGCTGTTGCAAAGTGGACAGCCCTGACTTATAATAATATGGATAAGAGTCCAAGATTGGACCGCGCGAGTGCTTCATAAAGGAAACGAGGGGAAACGGTATGAGCGGCAGAATGAGAAAATGGGTCGCGGGGACGCTGGGGGCGGCCCTCCTGCTGGGGCTGCTGCCGGGCTGCGGGCAGCAGGCGCCGAAGGAAAAGACCGTGATCAAAGTACTCTATAATAACAACTTCAAGCAGGTGGAAGCCATGGTGGAGTCCACCTACGACGATATTGACCTGCAGGTGGAGATATCGCCCTATTCCAGCGAACAGCTCCGGCGCCTGGAGCGGGGCGTGGGGCCGGACCTGGTGATCGCCACCCAGCCCGACTCCACCCTGGTGCAGGAGTACCTGCTGGACATCAGCGATACCAGGGCCAGCACGGCCTACGACGGCACCATCATGAACGCCTCCAAGCGGGACGGAAAGACCTACCTCATCCCCCTGCCCGGCGTGTACAGCGGATACATCGTGAATGAAACGCTGTTTGAGCAGGCCGGGCTGGCCCTGCCCACAAATAATGCGGAGCTGGTGGCCGCCCTCGCTGAATTGAAGGCGAAGGGCCTGGGCCTGGGTGAGGACAGCATCAACTTCTCCATCATGAGCGACTATAACACGTCGGTGGGCATGTTCCTGGTGGGGTACATGGTGCCAGATTTCCTGGGGACAGTGGCGGGCGTCCAATGGCTGGCGGATTTTGCGGATAAGGAGGCGACGTTCACCGGCGTTTGGGAGCGGAGCTTCTCCCTGCTGGACGACCTGACGGAGGCGGGCGTCATGGACCCCGCCGATATTGCCCGGCAGCGCAATTCGGTCCGCTACCGGCAGCGCATGAGCGACGGCACCCTGGCGGCCGTCTTCAGCGATTCCACGCTGTACTTTGACTGCGTGGAGAGCAACCGGGCGGCGGTGGCGGAGGGTACGGCGGAGCCCCACTCCTATCGGATGCTCCCGCTGCTCAGCGACGAGGGGAACGAGCCCTGGTTTTTGTTTGCGCCCTCCGCCCTGATGGGCGTCAACAGCGCCATCAGCCAGGAAAAGCAGGACGCCTGCAGGCGCATCCTGGACCTGCTCTCCACCCCCGAGGGCCAGGACGCCCTGCTGGCCGACCTGGGCACGGGCATATCCTGCCTCATCGACTACCGGCAGCAGGAAAAGCTGATTCCGGCCGGCGTGGAGGACTATCTGGATTCGGGCTACATTTACAATGTCCTCTTCCCCGGCAAAACGGTGGAATTTCTGGGCGGATACGTGCGGAACGTGCTTACCGGGAAATGCACCGTGGAGGAGGCTTTGCAGGCCATCGACGGCTTCTACCGCGACGGGACGGACGAGACCTATGATTTCACCGTCATCGGGACCATGGACCACGATTTGCTGCTTTCGGACTTCAACGTGCGGCGACAGGAGACCGCGCTGGGCAATTTTATCGCCGACTGCGTCGCCGAGGCATCCGGCGCGCCCATTGCGGTGGTCAACGGCGGCGGCATCCGGGCCAGCTTTTACGAGGGCGTGATCTACGGCGGGGACATCGCGGTGGTGTGCCCCTTTGACAACGAAATCGTCGTGCTGGAGATGGACGGGCAGACCCTGTGGGACATGCTGGAGAACGGCCTGTCCACCTGCACCGAGGAATTCCCCAGCGGCCGGTTCTTACAGGTCTCGGGGGTCCATTACACCTTTGACAGCGCCAAACCGGCGGGAAGCCGACTGGTGAGCGTCGCCCTGCCCGACGGGACGGCGCTGGACCCGGACGGGCGCTACCGGGTGGCCGTGACGGACTATATGGCCGGCTCCAGAACCTATGCCGAGGGCAACGGGGACGGGTATACGATGCTCAACTGCTATGACGGCGCCACCCCGAAGGGCCGTGCGACCCTGGCGGCGGAGACCGGGCTGACTTACCGGGACGCCCTGGCCCAGTATTTTGAACGCCACCGGGAGGACGTCGTGGACGTGGAGCTGGAGGGCAGGATCTGCGATTTGGCGCAGGAACGGTAATACCGCCTCCCGCGCGGAAAGGGTGGGGCCCATTGAATACCGCTGGTAAAAAGAACACGGAGCGCAGCATCGCCGTCTTCGCTTCCGCCCTGCTCCTGGCGGTGGCGGTCCTCTGCCTGCTTGCGGCTGCCATGTATCAGAAGGTGTCGGTTCAAACGGTGACAAATATCAGCGAGGTGTACCTGCGGGAGATGGCCGGGCAGATCAACAGCCATTTCCAGACCAATCTGGACAGCCAGTTCTCCCAGATCCAGACCATCACCAACGTGATCTCCGAGGACGATTTGCGGGATGAGGCCAGCCTCAGCGGCTTTTTGACGCGGGCGCAGGCGGACAACGGCTTTACCCATATCGCGGCCATCAGCGACAGGGGCATCGCCTATTCCACGGACGGCGCGGTCCCGGCAATCTCGAAAATATCCGGCCTGGACAAGTTGCTGAGCGGCACTGAAAACCTGATTTCCGTCAACGAGACCCTGTGGGAGAGCGGGACGATTCTGCTGGGGACCTCCATGACGCCCGTGGAGTTCAAAGACAGCCGTCTGGTGGCCGTGGTCTGCGGCATCGGTACGTCCGACATCGGCGCCAGGCTGGGCCTCGACAGCGAGCAGGGGACCAACTCTCACACGAATATCGTGACCCGGAATGGGGATTTCGTCATCAAAAGCACCTTTTCACAGGAGGTTTTGAGCGGCTCCAATCTCTTTTCCATCTACGAACAGACGGCGAAATTCGACAAGGGCTACGACCTGGAGGGCTTTCGCACCGCCATCGCCGCGGGGGACAGCGGCATGACGCTGCTGACCGTGGGGACTCACCATGAGTACCTCTACTACATGCCGATCCCGGGGACGGACTGGTATATCATGGCCAGCATGGCGTTCCAGACCGTGAACGACCAGATTTTGCACCTCAGCCAGTTTTTGATTTTGGTGGGCGTGGTCATCTTTCTGGTGGTCCTCTCCACCGTCTTTACCTTCTTCCTGCTGCTGCGGCGCAACGAAAAGCGCAGCAGCGCGCGGCTGCGGGAGGAGATGGAGCGGGCGGAGACGGCAAACCGGGCGAAGAGCGACTTCCTCTCCCAGATGTCCCACGAGATACGCACCCCCCTCAACGGCATCATCGGCATGGTGGAGATCGGAAAAAAACACATTGGGGAGCCTGACCGGATGCGCAACTGCCTGGACAAGATCACCCTCTCGTCCAACCATCTGCTCTCTCTCATCAACGACATCCTGGACATGTCCAAAATCGAGAGCGGCAAGATCGAGCTGCACCCCGAGCGGTTTGACCTGGGCCAGCTCCTGCGGACGCTGACCACCGTGTTCCACGTGCAGGCGGTGAGCCGTCAGATCGATTTTCAAATCTTCCTCTACGGCGAGATCGAAGAATACCTGGTGGGGGACGTCCTCCGCCTGAACCAGATTTTGACGAACCTGCTCTCCAACGCGCTGAAGTTCACGCCCGCCGGGGGCCGCGTCAGCCTGAACGTGGAGGAGCTGGGGCGGGACGGGGACGGGATATGGCTCCGTTTTTGGGTGGAGGACACCGGCCGCGGCATCGCCCCGGAGAATCTTGACCGCGTTTTCGAGGCATTCACCCAGGAGAACGGCGGGATTTCCCGCCAGTATGGCGGCACCGGGCTGGGCCTGCCCATCACGAAGAACTTCGCGGAGATGATGGGCGGCACCATCTCCGTCTCCAGCCAGGTGGGCGTGGGCAGCGTGTTCACGGTGGAACTGCCCTTCGCCCGCGCGCAGGACGACGGGGGCGAAAGCACGGAGCGCTGCGGCAACGGCAGGCCGGTCCTGATTATGAGCCAGGTGAAAAAATTGGCGGACCACCTTGCCGTCGTGCTTGAGAAAGAGGCGTTCCGAGTGGACGTGGCGGCGGATGAGGAGACTGCCCTGGACATGATCGGTGCGGCTGCCGGGCGGGGCGACCCCTATGACTGGTGCGTCGTGCGGCTGGATTTTTCCAGGAATATGCGGCGTCTGGCAGCGGACATCCGGGCGCGGGCGAACCACTGGGAGCCCAAAATCATCCTCACCGGGCAGGACCAGGACGAGCTGGACGAGGCGTCGGCGGCGTGCGGCGCCGATGCCACCCTCTGCCGTCCCCTGTTCCACTCGGACGTGGCGGCCCTCGTGAAAGAGCTGGCGGGCCGGACCGGGGGCCGGGTGGAAGCGGCCCGGTCCGCCGTGCTGGACGGCACGCGGGTCCTGGTGGTGGAGGACAATGAGATCAATCTCTTCATCGCCGTGGAGCTGTTGGAGAGCGAGGGCGCCGTGGTGGACACGGCCCGGAACGGGCGGGAGGCCGTGGAGACATTCTCCGAAGCGCCCGAGGGCTTCTATGACCTTATCCTGATGGACGTGCAGATGCCGGTGATGGACGGCTGCAGCGCCACGCGGGCCATCCGCGGGCTCCCCCGGCCCGACGCCGGAAACATCGTCATCATCGCCATGACGGCGAACTCCTTCCGGGAGGACGTGCAGAAATGTCTGGACAGCGGAATGAACGCGCATATTGCAAAACCGTTCGTTTTGGAGGATATTATACATATCTACTCCGAGACGTTAAAGGGGCTTCGGGAAGGGCCGGGACGGGCGAAGGGCCCGGACGGAACCAGCGGATAAGGCGGGGATGTTTTGAAACACGGTATGTTGATGTACGAGAGAGTGTACCAGATCCTGAGGAACAAAATCGAAAGCGGGCTGCTGCCGGCGGGCGCCAGCCTCCCCTCCCGCGTCAATCTTTCCGCTGAGTTCGGGACCTCGGAAAAGACGGTCCGGCGCGTCCTGGCCATGCTGGAGGCCGACGGCCTGATCGAGACGGCCCAGCGGAAGCGGCCCGTCGTGGCCGCCCGTCCGGGCGCGGGCCACCTTACGACGGCCCTTGCCCTGAAACGGATCGACGCCGAAATCACAAGCGGCGTGCTGAAAACCGGCGTACTCCTCTGCTACCCCGTCATCAAAAACGGGATCACCCGCTGTGACCGGGCCGACCTGGAGATTCCGCGCAGGATTTTGGAGCATATGAAAATCGGGGACCCGCCGGAGTTTTGGAGGCTGTCCAAGCAGTTTTACCGCTTCTTCGTGGCGCGCAACGAAAACGCCCTGATTTTGCAGGCCGTCGACAGCCTTGGCCTCTCCGACCTCAAGCCGCTGCACGACGACATTGAAATGAGGACCAGGTATTACAGGCAGCTCCAGGAATTTATGGGGGTCCTGGAGGCCGGGGGCCCGCCGGAGAGCGTCCATTTTGACGATATGTCCGGCATATACGGCATGACCGGCGGGGACGGCCCCGCATACCGGGCGGCCGCCGATTCCCCCCTCCTGCTGGGCCGGAAACAGCTGGAAAAGACCATGCGGGAGGCCGACGAGCGGTATTCGGCGGTGTATATGGACATCATCGGCCTCATCGCGGCGGGTCGCTACCGCCGGGGCGACCGGCTCCCCAGCCACAAGGAGCTGCAAAGCATCTACGGCGTCAGTGTGGACACCACGCTCAAGGCGATCCAGACCCTGCGGGATTTGGGCGTGGTGAGGACGGTGCGCGGCAGCGGCATGTACGTTGAGATGGACCGGGACGACATCCGGGCGGTCCCGGTCCCGCCCCATCTGGTCGCGTACCACGTCCGGCGCTACCTGGATACCCTGGAACTGCTGGCGCTGACGGTGGAGGGCGCCGCGGCCTGCGCGGCCGCGCGGGCCGCCCCGGCGGCAGTCCAGACGCTGAAGGCGGAGCTCGACCGGCTGTGGAACCGGGACTATGTGTACGGGCGCTCCCCGGCCGTGCTTCTGGACTTCATCACCAGGCATATCGGGATCGACGCGTTCTCTGTCATCTACGTGCTTCTTCAGCGCAATTTCCGCATCGGCCGCAGCATCCCCGGCCTGCTGACCACGGAAAAAACGGGTCTGAACTGCGAGATCTACGCCCAGTGTGTGGACACGGTGGAACTGCTCTCCGCGGGCAATGCGGCGGCCTTCGCCGCAAAGTCCGCCGAGTTGTTCGGGCGTATCTTTCGGCTGGTGATAGAGGCGTGCAGGCAGCTGGGATATTACGAGGCCGCGGTCGGGGTATATAGCGGGACCGCGCTGTGGAAATAACGGGTCTGCGCGGGGCTGAAATGCCTCAAAAAGGAGTCCTGCGCGACCCCACAGAACCAACAAAAACGCCCCTTCCGGCACGAATCCCCGCCTGACGGCGAGGCTTCTGGGCCGGAGGGGGCGTTCTTTTGCTTCCTGCTTGCGTCCGGCGCAGGACAGCCGTTTCTTGATTGCTGTCCCGCCGTATGCTATAATGACAGAAATGCCTGAAAATGAGACCCCCTCGTGTTGAATCGCTCCGGATTTTGACATGTTACGGGAAAGAAATGAGATTTGGCCTATGAAGAGCCTCCGACACATCTTGAAACTCGTTCCGGCGCTTTTCCTTTGCGTGGGGGTACTCGCGGGCTGTTCCCAGCCGGCGGCGCAGAATATCGTGTTCGGCGGGGACACGCAGACCGGGCGGCCCGAGACCAGCCTGACCTTTTTCGGCTTCAAATATGAGGCCCTGAACGTCATGGCCATTGAGGACGCGCTCCACGGATTCATGGACCAGTACCCGCAAATCACGATCTCCTATGACGGCATCAAAAGCCCGGAATACTTTGACGTTCTGAACCGGCGGCTCTCCACCGGCAACGGGGACGACATATTCATGGTGGACCACGAGCGCGTGCTGGAGCTGGGGGAGCGGGGAACGCTGGCCGACCTGTCCGGCCTGTCCACAATTGAGAATTTCAGCGACCTGGCGCGCAGTCAGATGAGCGCGGACGGAGTCATTGAATATCTGCCCACCTCCATCTCCGCCTTCGGCCTGTACTGCAACCTGGACCTGTTGCAGGAGCACGGGCAGAACATCCCGGAAAATCTGGCCGAGCTGGAGGCTGTGTGCGACTATTTCGTGTCCCAGGGCATGGTCCCCATCGTCGCCAACAACGATATTTCGCTCAAGACCGTCGTTCTGGCCCGCTCCCTTCTGCCGTATTATCAGGGGGACGACAGCGTGGAGGCCCTGGCCCGGTTCAACACGGGGCGGGAGGATATGGCCCGGGCGCTGCGTCCGGGGTTCGAGCTGGTGGAGAAGATGCTGGAGCGCGGCTGGGTGGACCGGGAGGAGGCGCTGACCACGGCAAAGACCAAGGACGACCTGGCGCTCTTTGCCGCCGGCGGGCGGCCCTTCATGCTGACGGGGGCGTGGGCGGTGTCCCGCGTGCGGGATTTGGAGCCGGGGTTCGACTTCGAGGTGCGCCCCTACCCCATCCTGGAGGACGGGAGCGTGCTGGTCCTCAACGTGGATACCCGCGTCAGCGTGAACGCGGACAGCCCCCACCAGGAAGAGGCCAAGCAGTTTGTAGAGTATTTGACCCAGAGCGATACCATGTGGGAGTTCGTGAACAGCCAGAGCTCCTTCAGCCCGCTGAAGGAGAACCGGCTGGCCGAGGACAGGGCCATACAATCCATCGGCCCCTATCTGACCAACGGGCGGAGCATCCTTGGGTCAGACGACAATCTGCGCTTTCCCATCTGGGACATGAGCCGCCAGTGCGTCGTCGGCATGCTGGAGGGGGACGGCGCCCAGGCGGCGGAAGTCCGTATGCAAGCATTGATTGAGGACTGGAAAGCCGCAGAGGGGGGTTGATGCGTTTTGGGTGAGAAGAACACGTGGAAATGGATGCTCGTGATGGCCCTCTCGGTTTTCATCCTTCTGGCCGGCGGGGGCTACTATATCTCCAACGTGCAGAGCTCCCTCTGGGACAAAGCCGTGACGGACGTCCTGGAGGTCACCGCCCAGGGCCGCCACGCCCTGGACACCTACATTGAGAAAGATATGGAGATGCTCCGCTGGTTCTCCGGCGAGCTGGAGGAACTCAGTTCCCAGGATGAGGCGGGGCTGCTCCGCACGGTCCGGCACGCCCAGGGCGCGGAGGCGGATTTTATCTGCGTGGACCTGGACGCCGGCACGGTGTATACCCCCCAGGCCCAAGCGGGCTGGCCGTTGGACGAGGCAGACCTGGAGGCCTTCGCGTCCCTGGGGGAAGGCGGAATGCGGGAGCCCTTTTTAGACGGATACACCGGCGTTTGGACCGTGGGCTGCTATGACCGCTTCACCTTTGCCGACGGGGCGCAGGGCCTTGTGCAGAAAACGCTGCCCCGTTCGGCGCTGGCCGAGCGGTTCTCCCTCACGTTCTATAACGACACCGGCTTTTCTTACGTTGTGAACCGGGCGGGGGATATCCTCATCCGGTCCCAGCACCGCAACAGCAACCGCACCGTTCAAAACCTGTTCGACATCATCGACCTGCAGGGCAACGACGCTGTGCAGGTGGACTCCTTCCGCGCGGCGCTGCAGAACGGCGACCGCGGCGTGGCCCGGTTCCGCTATCAGGACGAGGAATATGTCTTTTGCTACGTGCCCATGGAGCGGGTCCCGGATTGGTACGTGGTCTCCATCGTCCCCAACCGGGTCATCATGGAGCAGACCGACGACATCGTGCAGCACTCCCAGGTCTTTTTCCTCCTGATTGCCGTCAGCGCGCTGGTGCTGGCCGCCTTTTTCATCATCCACCGCAACAGCACCCGCCGCATCCTCAAGGCGGAGGAGACGGCCCGCAAGGCGGCGGA
Organism: uncultured Eubacteriales bacterium; assembly: GCA_900540545.1. GTDB lineage: Bacteria > Bacillota > Clostridia > Oscillospirales > Oscillospiraceae > Intestinimonas. Next base: position 12,928 of record UQGJ01000039.1, on the reverse strand, counting down.
GAGCGCCAATCTGGCCAAGAGCCGGTTCCTCTCCAACATGTCCCACGACATCCGCACCCCCATGAACGCCGTGATCGGGATGGCGAAGCTGGCCTCCGACCACGCGGATGAGCCGGAAAAGGTGCGGGAGTACCTGAACAACATCAGCCTCTCCGGCCAGCTCCTGGTGGGCCTCATCAATGACATCCTGGACATGTCCAAAATCGAGAGCGGGAAGATGACCCTCAACCACGACACCGCCTCCCTCAACGACCTGCTCACCAACCTGGTCAAAATCATGCAGCCCGCCATGGACAAGAAGCATCAGGCGTTCAATATCCGCCTGCACCAGATCGAGCACGAGGACCTGTGCTGCGATGCCCTGCGGCTGAACCAGGTGATGATAAACCTGCTCTCCAACGCCTCCAAATTCACCCCGGAGGGCGGCTCCATCAGCGTGGACGTGACCGAGCGCCCCTCCGCCCGGCCGGACTGCGCCCACTATACCTTCCGTGTGGCGGACACGGGCATTGGGATGCGGCCGGAATTTCTGGACCATATCTTCGATTCCTTCACCAGGGAGCAGGACGGCCGGGTCAACCGGACCGAGGGCAGCGGCCTGGGGATGGCCATCACCAAGATGATCGTGGACATGATGGAGGGGACCATTTCCGTGGAGAGCACCCAGGGCGTGGGCAGCGTCTTTACGGTAGGACTGGACCTGGCCCTCTCCCCGGAGGGGGGCGGGGAACTGGAACCGCTGCCGCCCCTGCGGGTGCTGCTGGCCGACGACGATGCCGAGACCCGGCGCTCGGCGGCGGGCTTCCTGGGAGAGCTGGGCGTGGAGGCGGAAATCACCGGCAGCGGGCAGGAGGCGGTGGAGAAGGCCGCCGCCGGGGACTACGATCTGATCCTCCTGGACTGGAGGATGGAGGACATGGATGGGGTGCAGGCCGTGCGGCTCATCCGGGCACAGACGGGGGACGGGTGCCCCATCGTGCTGGTGTCCGCCTGCGACTGGTCCAACGTGGAGCAGGATGGGCGGGCGGCCGGCGTCAGCGGCTTCGTCCAAAAGCCCTTTTTCAAATCCACCCTCTACCACTGCATCCGCCGGTACGTCCTCCACGAGGAGCAGGCGGCGGACCCGCTGGGCCAGAGCGTGGGCCTCTCCGGCAGGCGCATCCTGCTGGCGGAGGACAACCGGCTCAACCAGGAGATCGCCCGGGAACTGCTGGAAAGCCTGGGCGCCAGCGTGGAGATCACGGACAACGGCCTGGCCTGCCTGGAGCGCTTCCAGGCGTCCCCCGCCGGGTACTTCGACCTGATTTTGATGGACATCCAGATGCCCGTGATGAACGGCTATGAGGCCACCGGCCGGATTCGCCGCCTGGACCGGCCCGATGCGGCCAAAGTCCCCATCTTCGCCATGACGGCGGACGCATTCGCCGAGGATATCGAGGCGGCCAAGCGGGCCGGGATGGACCGGCATTTGGCCAAGCCTTTGGACGTTCCCACCATGCTGCGCGAAATCCAGTCGGTTTTGGGGGACGCGCCGGAGCGATAGATGTTTGGAAAGAAAAGACCTGTCCCGGGAAGCCCCCCACCAGCGGGGGACGCCTTCCCGGGACAGGTCTTTTTGTATACAGCCTTTCGATGTGCCGGAGCGGGCTATGGTCGCTCCAGGGCCGAGGGCATGGCGGACATCCAGGCGGGCGCGGTCTCCTCGGTGAGTGGACAGGCGATGGGATCACTCATAGGGGCCGTCGGCCCATTGATTTGCTTTGACCAATAACACGCGCCAAGTCTCACGTTGTATGCCCAAAGGGAGTAACGCGGCAAAATAGATTCCTATCGGCGTTCCTCCTGCTGTAAAAAGCCATGTGCCATGCAAGTTATGCCCGCCGCCGCCCCAAATCGCTATGGCGAGAACCATATCTATCCCCAGAATAAGAGTAAAAGACGGTATGACGTCGAGCCGCAAAAAACGCTCGGCCTTCTGGATTCGGAGCAAGGCCTTCGCATCAAATATCTGGTGTATGGTGGCCGGCTGGGACAGCCTGACAAAGGCATAGGCGCAAGCGCAGATAACGCTGACCAAAAATAGTACCAGGAAAAGCACGAAGAACGTTTTCCGCCAGAACGGCTGATTCGGGGTGTTTTTAATCAGGCCAAGGGCTGAAAGAGTGGTTATCACGACGGCGATTGCGATGGAAATCAGGCACAGGCAACCGGTCGCGCGCTCCAGAAAGAGCGCGGTGTGTCTGGATAGAATTTTCATACTCAATTCACCCGCATCAAGTCGATTTACGCACGGCAGCGCTATTCCAACGGAGGAACATTCCGGCTGTTCCAGGCCCGCAATATGCCTCGGGTACGGTTCATTTATGTCCTGAAGGCTTCCCTCACGCTCCCTTGCGGGCTCAGCCGGGGAGCGGCTCCGCCACGGCATCCAGGCCGGGGATGCCCATGTCCGTCAGGTAGGTCCGGGTGACGGAGAAGTTCTCCACGGACAGCCGGCGGAAGGCGGCGGCAAAGCCGTCCGCGTCGCCGGAGCCGAGGGCGTCCAGGAGGGCCTGGGACAGCTCCGGCCAATGGGGGACCGGCTCCCTGCCGGTCTCGGACAGACGGAGGACGCTGCCCCGCAGCAGCAGGAGGGTGATTTTGGCGTAGATCTCCCGCAGCGGGGCCAGGGGGCAGCAGTGGACCAGGGCCTGGAGACAGGCGCCGAGGGCGCCGACCATAGACGCCTTCTGGCCGGGGAGGGCCAGGGCCCGGCGGAGGGCATCCCGGATGTCCGGCGTGAAGTGGGGAAAGGTGAGGCGGAGGACGTCTTCGCCGGTCATGGCGAGAAATTGGAGGGCCTCCAGGAAGTCCCGGAGGTTGTCGTCCAGCATCAGGTCCTTGCGTTTTTGCGGGATGGAGGCGTCGCCCAGGGAGACCACCTTGGTGCCCACGCCGTTGGTGGTCCGGGTCACCCCCAGCTTGCCCAGCAGGGCGAGGGTGCGGCGGATGGTGATGGGGGAGACGTGGTAGCAGTCCGCCAGGGCGGGGCTGTGGGGCAGGAGCGACCCCACCGGGTAGACCCCCTGGTTGATTTTGCAGACCAGGTCGATTGCGACTATATCGCAGTAGCGGGTGCGCCCCTTGCGGGGTTCCCAGGCAAAGGGTTCCCGCTCCTCCGGCGGCGGGAGGGGGACCTGGTCCAGATAGGCCTCCAGGGCGTGAAAATACCGTCCGCCCACGGACCGCAGACGGGCCAGGGCCCCGGCCCGGTCGCCGCTCCGGCAGGCCAGGGCGCTCTCCCGCATATCCCGGACCATGCCGTGGAGAAAGGCGCCTGCCTCCTCCGGGCCGTATAAGGCGTCCAGCGCCTCCAGGAAGGCGCTTCCGGCGAAGGAGCCCACGTCATAATAGAGGCTCAGAACGGTACGGCTGCCCAGGGCCTGGAGCGCGCCGTCGAAGAGGCGGTAGAGGTATTTGATGGACTGGGCGCGGCCCGCGTCCGGCGGGGGTGCCTCCGGCAGAGCGGCCGGGTCCAGGCGGGACAGCCCCTCCAGGCCCAGGGCGGTGGAGAGCAGTTCCAGACTGCGGGCCAACGCCCCCAGCGCCTCCGCCCTGGCCCGGAAAACCGGGCTTTCCAGGTAGGAGCCGTAGGGCTTGCCCAGCACCTGGGTCTCCTTCCCACGGCAGAGGCGGATGAGGCCGTCGGCCTCCAGGGCCTTAAGGGCCCGCTGGGCGGGGCAGTAGGAGACGTGGAAGCGGCGGGCGACCTCCTGGACGGAGGGGAACCGCTCGCCGTCGTCAAAAAAGCCCAGCTGGATGCGGCCGGCCAGACTGCGGTATATGGTCTGCTCCTGGCTGTTTTCCGGCATGCTCATTCCCCCTTTGTTCCACATTATACCTGCATCCCGGCAAAATTTCCAGAGAGGTGCCCAAAAAATGCGGTCCATACCCCTAAAAAACAGTTTCTTTTTGGGGAATATCTTTCGGAAAAGAATTGTTTCTTTCGGCGGAATCAGATATAATATGATGAAGCATTTTAGGAACGGAGAGAGCAGCGGATGGATTTGAGGAAATGCTACGCCGCCGCGGGGGCGGATTATGAGGATGTGATGCGCCGGTTTATGAGCGAGGCGCGGGTGGTGCGCTTTCTGTCCATGTTCCTCCGGGACCAGAGCTGCGACCAGCTCTGCGCGGCCATGGAGGCGGGGCGTTGGGACGAGGCATTCCGGGCGGTCCACACCATGAAGGGCATCAGCATGAACCTGAGTCTGACGGCCCTGCGGGACGCCTGCATCGCGCTGACGGAAAACCTTCGGGGCGGCGGGACGGACGGGCAGACGGCGGACCTCTATGAGCAGGTGCGGCAGGAATACAGCCGGACCGCCGGAGCCATCCGCGCCTATCTGGAACAGGCGGGGGGTGTCTGACACGGAACGGAATTATCAGGTCCTGATCGTGGACGACGCCGAGATCAACCGCTCCATGCTGGCGGATATGCTCTCGGACCAGTACCGGGTGCTGGAGGCGGCCAACGGCCTGGAGGCCGTGGCCGTGCTGGAGAAGCAGCACAGCGAGATCGCCCTGGTCCTGCTGGACATCATGATGCCGGAGATGAACGGCTTCGAGGTGCTGGCCTTCATGGGCAAGAGCGATTGGCTGGCCAGTGTGCCCGTCATCATGATCTCGGCGGAGACCTCCTCGGCCTACATCGACCGGGCCTACGACCTGGGGGCCACCGACTACATCAGCCGCCCCTTTGACGAAAAGACGGTCCAGCGCCGGGTGAAGAACACCATCATGCTCTACGCCAAGCAGAAGATGCTGGAGGGCATGGTCACAGACCAGATTTTGGAGAAGGAGCGCAACAACCTGCTGATGGTGGAAATATTGTCCAACATCGTGGAGTTCCGGAACGGGGAGAGCGGCCTGCACGTGTTACATATCCGCACCATCACGGAGCTGCTGCTGCGGCATCTGGCGCAGATGACCGACCGCTACCACCTGACGGCGGCCCAGATCGCCCTCATCGCCAACGCCTCCTCCCTCCACGACATCGGGAAAATCTCCATCCCGGAGGACATCCTGAACAAGCCCGGCAAGCTGACGCCGGAGGAGTTCGAGCAGATGAAGCGGCACACGGTCATCGGGGCGCAGATGCTGGAGAATGCCCCGTGCAGCCAGAACGAAGAGCTGGTGCGCACGGCCCACGACATCTGCCGCTGGCACCACGAGCGGTACGACGGCGGGGGCTACCCGGACGGGCTGGCGGGGGAGGACATCCCAATCGCCGCCCAGGTGGTGGCCCTGGCCGACGTGTACGACGCCCTGACCAGCGACCGGGTCTACAAGCCCGCCTACACCCACGAGGCCGCCATGCGGATGATCCTCAACGGGGAGTGCGGAGCCTTCAGCCCCCTGCTGCGGCAGTGCCTCATCGAGATGGGGCCCCGCATCGCCGAGGATATGTCCAAGCTCACCCCCGGCCAGGTGTCCGCCTCGGAGGCCGCCAGCATCTCCAACCAGATATTGAGCAGCGGGAAGGCTTCCAGCCGGACCCTGTCCCTGCTGGAGCAGGAGCGGACCAAGTACCAGTTCTTCGCCTCCATGTCCAAGGAGATACAATATGAGTACAACCTGAGCGCCGATTTGATGACCCTGTCCGACTGGGGCGCGGCCCAGCTGGGTCTGGGGGAGATCATCGCCCACCCGGAGACCAACCCGGAGCTGCACCGGGTCATCGCCCCCGACGACCTCAACGACCTGTTCGGCCGCCTGAAGGCGGCCACCCCGGAAAATCCCATCGTCCAGGCCGCCTACGAGCTGAATATCCGCGGCGAGCGCCGGTGGTACAAGGTGGTGGCCCGCCCCCTGTGGGTGGAGAACGAGACGGCCGTGATGACGGGGACCATCGGCAAATTCTCCGACGTCCACGAGGAGCGCCTCCAGATGGAGGCGCTGAGGGCCCGGGCGGAGCAGGACTCCCTGACCAAGCTCCACAACCACATGTCCGCCCGGGAGCAGATCGAGCAGACCCTGGTCCGGGGCGGGGCGGGGCAGTGCGCCCTGATTTTGCTGGACCTGGACCTGTTCAAGAGCGCCAACGACCAGTACGGCCACATGTTCGGCGACGGGGTGCTGAAGGCGGTGGCCCGGCGTATCGTGCAGAACATCCGCAAGGAGGACATCGCCGCCCGGATCGGCGGCGACGAGTTTTTGATTTTCACGCCCTGCGACGGCGACGTGGAGTCCATCGTGGAGCGGCTGTTCCAGTCCATCTGCGGGGAATATGAGCGCTTTGAGATCTCCCTGAGCATGGGCGTGTCCATCTGCCCCCGGGACGGGCGGAACTACGAGGTACTCTTCCACCGGGCGGACCAGGCCCTGTACGCGGCCAAGCAGCACGGCAGAAAGCGCTATTGTTTCTACGATTCCTCGGTCAAGGGTACCCTGTCGGTCCTCTCCCCCATGGAGAGCGACCTATCATGAATGGTTCGGGCGGAGAGGCGGAAAAGTCATGGCAAAGCAGGCACAGCGGCAGGACGTCATGCAGGGGCTGAGGGGAAAGGACCCCACTTGGAAGGTCAGCACGGTGAGTACCGTGGGCCTGATCCTCCTGATGGTCGCCTATCTTATCATGTCCCTGTGGAGCGCCAACGAGATGGCAGGACACATCGAGATCATCTCCGACCACCCCTTTGAGGTGGTGACGGCGGCGGGGGACCTGCAGACCTATCTGTCTGAGATGCGGGTGCGGACGGAGCGCCTGACCACCCACAACGGCCCGGCGGACGTGGCCCTGGTGCGGGAGGCGCTGGCCGAGCTGCGCAAGGCGGCGGAGGCCCCCATGGAGCAGCTGGAGGCCCTGTACCTTGGAAATCCGGCGGACGTGGAGGCCCTGGGGGACAGCCTGGGACAGCTCCGCGCCGAGCAGGACGTCTATCTGACCTTTGCCGGGGGGGAGCGCTCCCTGGACGCGGTCGAGGCATATCAGGAGGAACATCTCTATCCCCTGTATGAACGGGCCATGGGGCAGCTGGACCGCATCATCCAGAGCGCCCAGAACAAAAAGGTCCAGTACGGCCAGATGGCGGAGACCATGCGGCAGAGCACCCTCATCGGTTCCGTGGCCCTGATGTGCCTGATGGCGGCTGCCCTGGCGGTGAACCAGGCCACCCTGCGGCGGCAGCGGCGGGAGTTGGTCCTGCGCAGCCGCCTCTTTGACAACCTCTCCACCAGCATTGACGACGCCTTTCTCATCCGGGACGCGGACACGGGGGAGGTCTATTATACCTCGCTGAACATGGAGCGGGTGACCGGCTATACCATCCATACGGTGGAGGACATCTACCAGGGCTTCACCCGGGCCGACGCCGACGAGATACGGGCGGCCATCCGGGACCGGGCGGTCCCCTTCCTCAAGACGGTGGAGTACACCCGGTCCGACCGGGAGCGGCGCTGGATGTCGGTGCGCATCTACCGCACGGACTACATGGAGGCCCCCCAGATCATCAGCGTCCTGTCCGACTGCACCGAGGAGATCAAGTCCCGCCAGGCATTGCAGGACGCCATGCTGAGCGCCGAGCGGGCCAACGCGGCCAAGAGCGACTTCCTCTCCCGCATGTCCCATGAGATACGCACCCCCCTGAACGCCATCATCGGCATGACCACCATCGCCGCGGCCTCGGTGGACCGGCCGGACAAGGTGGAGGACTGCCTGACCAAAATCAACTTCTCCTCCAAGCACCTGCTGATGCTCATCAACGACGTGCTGGACATGTCCAAGATCGAGAGCGACAAGATGTCCCTGCAGGCGGAGCCCTTCGACCTGTCCCAGGTGGTCAACAGCTTCGTCTCCACCATCTACGCCCAGGCCAAGGCCAAGGGGGTGGCCTTCGACGAGGTCATCGAGGGCTTCGAGGGGCAGACCCAGTACATCGGCGACCCCCTGCGGCTGAGCCAGATCTTGCTGAACCTGGGGTCCAACGCGGTGAAATTCACGCCCCCCGGCGGGCGGGTCAAGCTGTCGGTGTCCCGCATCGCCTCCAAGCAGAACACCGACACCCTGCGCTTCGTGGTGGATGACAACGGCATCGGCATGACCCCGGAGGCCCTTGGGCGCATCTTCAAGCCCTTCGAGCAGGCCGATTCCTCCATCGCCGCCCGGTACGGCGGCACGGGCCTGGGCATGTCCATCACCCAGAGCCTGGTGACGCTGATGAGCGGGCGCATCGACATCCAGAGCGCGCCGGGGGTGGGGACGGTGTGTACCGTGGACCTGCCCATGCTGCGGGACGAGCAGCCCCAGCCCCAGCCCGACTTTGCCAACCTGGGCCTCCGGGCCCTGGTGGCGGACGACGAGCAGACGGTGTGCGCCGAGGTGAGCGCCCTGCTGGAAAAAATCAAGATACGCTCCGAGTGGGTCACCACCGGCGGCGAGGCCGTGGACCGGGTGGTCCGGGGCCAGCGGGAAAACGCCGGCTTCGATTTCTGCCTGGTGGACTGGAAGATGCCGGACATGGACGGCATCGAGGTGACCCGCCGCATCCGGGAAAGCGTGGGCTTCGACCTGCCCATCATCCTGATTTCCTCCTACGACTCCACGGAGATCGAGGAGGAGGCCCGGGCCGTGGGGGCCGACGCCTTCCTGCCCAAGCCCCTGTACCGCGACTCGGTCTATTCGGCCATCCGGGCCGCCCTGGGCCGTGGGCGCGCCCCGGCCGCCCCGGGGCCGGAGAACGGCGCGGAGGGCCTGAAGGGCAAGCGCCTGCTGGTGGCCGAGGACAACGAGCTCAACCGGGAGATCGCGGTGGAGCTGCTGGCCATGAACGGGGTGGAGGCCGTCTGTGCCGCCGACGGGGCGGAGGCGGTGGACGCCTTCCTGGCGGCGGAGCCGGGGCGGTTCGACGCCATTCTGATGGACATCCAGATGCCGGTGATGGACGGCTACGAGGCCACCCGGCGCATCCGCACCTGCGGCCGGGCCGACGGGGCCAGTATCCCCATCATCGCCACCACGGCCAACGCCTTCAGCGACGACATCTCCGCCGCCCTGGCGGCCGGGATGAACGCCCACGTGAGCAAGCCCATCGACATGGAGCAGCTGTGCGCGGTGCTGCTCAAAGAGCTTTCTGCGCCCGCCTGACGAAAATAAAGAGGACGCGCCCAGCCGTCAGGCTGGGCGCGTCCTTGTTTCATAGTATCAGACGCCGATCCACCGCTGGAGGGTGTCCAGGAGGCGGTCCAGGTCGATGGGCTTGGCGATGTGGTCGTTCATGCCCACGCTCCTGGCCCGGCTCACGTCGGCGGTGAAGGCGTTGGCCGTCAGGGCCAGGATGGGGACCGTGGCCGCGTCGGGCCGGTCCAGGGCCCGGATGGCGGCGGTGGCCTCGTAGCCGTTCATCACCGGCATCTGGATGTCCATCAGAACGGCGTCATAGCCGCCGGGGGCGGAGGCGGAGAAGCGCTCCACCGCCAGCCGGCCGTTCTCCGCCGTGTCCACGGCCAGCCCCTGCATCTCCAGCAGCTCCAGGGCGATCTCCCGGTTGAGCTCGTTGTCCTCCACCAGCAGGACCCGCTTACCGTGAAGGGCCGTCCGGGGGGCCGCCGGGGAGGGCCGCCCGGCGTCGGGCCTGCTGCCGCAGAAAAGCTGCAGCACGTGGAGCATCTTGGACTTGAACAGGGGCTTGGTGATGAAGGCGTCGGCCCCGGCCCGGAGGAACTCCGACTCGATGGCGGAGTAGTCGTAGGCCGAGATGATGATGATGGGCACGTCCTCGCCCAGCCTGGCCCGGATGGCCTTGAGGGTCTCCAGGCCGTCCATGCCGGGCATCTTCCAGTCCAGGATGACGGCGAAGAAGTCGTCTGCCCGGTCGTGGGCCTCGGACACCCGGAGGACTGCCTCCGGGCCGGACAGGACCCAGCAGCCCCGCATCCCCAGTTCCTGGAGGAGGGCCACGGCGCTCTCGCACACCACCTGGTCGTCGTCCACCACCAGCACCGGGCAGCCCACCAGCTCGGCCTCCCGGTCCTCCTCCTTGTCCTGGAGCTCCAGGGGGACGGAGACGACGAACCGGCTGCCCCGGCCCAGGGCGCTGCTGACCTCGATGGTGCCGTTCATCATCCGGACGATGTTCTCCGTGATGGTCATGCCCAGGCCGGTGCCCTGTATCTTGCTGATGCGGGAGTCCTCCGCCCGGGAGAAGGGCTCGAAGATGTGGGGGAGGTAGTCCTCGGACATGCCGATGCCGTTGTCGGTGAAGATGAACTCGTACTGGCCCCGCTGGGGGACCTGGGCGGGCAGCTCCTGGATGCGCAGGCTGATGTCCCCGCCCTCGGGGGTGTATTTGATGGCGTTGGAGAGCAGGTTCATCAGCACCTGCTTCAGCCGGTCGCCGTCGGCCACCACCTGCTCGTGGCGCACCATGCCCACGCTGATGTGGAAGTTCTGGCCCTTCTCCTCCAGGAGGGGGCGGCACATGTCCGCCACGCTCTGGATGAGCTCGGGCAGGTCCACCTCCTCTGGCATGAGGTCGATTTTCCCGCTCTCGATGCGGGACATGTCCAGCACCTCATTGATGAGGCTCAGCAGGTGGCGGCTGGAGGTGCTGATTTTATTCAGGCAGTCGTGGACCTTGTCCGGGGCGGACAGGCTGGCCTGGGCGATGGCCGCCATGCCCATGATGGCGTTCATGGGGGTGCGGATGTCGTGGGACATGGAGGAGAGGAAGTTGGTCTTGGCCTCGTTGGCCACCTTGGCGGCCTGATAGGCATCCTCCAGGGCCCGGCGCTGGCGGAGCTGCTCCATCCGGTCCCGGGTCACGTCGATGCCCACGCTGTAAAAGGAGGGGAGGCCGTCCCAGCTGTCGGCCGCGCTGACGTAGCAGAGGGTGATGGTCATGATGCGCTCCTCGCCGCTGCGGGTGAGGATTCTGGCCTCCATGATCTCGCTCTGGCCGGTCTGCCGGGCGTTCTCCATCAGCGACAGGGCCCTGGCCATGTCGTCCGGGTGGACATAGCCACACTGGGAGTGGAGCTCGGTCTCGAACTGCTCCTTGGTGTAGCCGATCATCTCCAAAAAGGTTTCGCTGTACCAGAGGACAGTGTGCTCATCCCTGGCGTCCAGCCGGACGAAGCCGCCGGGGATGGTTTTCAGGATGGCCTCCCGCTCCTGGTCCTTTTTGGCCAGCTTGTACTCGGTGCTGTACATGTCGTGGGAGAGCTCGATACGGGCCCGCCGCCCGTTCCAGAGGATGACCCGGTTCTTGATTTTGAAGGTCCGCTCCAGGACGGGGTTGTCAAATTCCCATGCGTAGACCTCTTCCTCGCAGATGCGGTCGTTGGTGCAGAAGGGGCAGGGGGAGGTGCGGCCCTGGATGACCTCGTAGCACTTGCGGCCCACCAGCTCCTCCTTGGTGTGCTGGAGGGTGGCGCAGGCGTTGGGGTTGAGGTAGAGCAGCTCGTAGGTCTCCATGTCGCAGACGTAAACGTTGCCCACGTATTCGTCCATCATCCACTGGAAGTTGGCCGACTTTTTCTCAAACTGGACGGCCAGGTCCTCACGCTGGCGCACCAGGGCGGTGACGTCGGTGAGGACGGCCAGCAGGGCCGGCGGGTCCCCCTCCGCCGGGGGCAGGACCGTGCCGGAGACCTGGACCCAGGCATCCGCCCCGTCCTTCCGGGGCAGGCGGAGGGTATGCTCCACCTCCCGGCCCCCCTGGTGCAGGACGGGGGCGAGGGCCTGGAGCAGGCCGTCCCAGTCCTGGGGCGCGTCGGTGTAGTAGGCCCGGAGGGTGGGGAACCGGCCGCGGAACTCCGGCTCCGTATAGCCGGTGCCGCGGTAAAAGCGGTCGTTGGCCTCCAGAATGGTGAGGTCCCCGTCCAGCCGCCAGCAGACCGCGGCGGCGGGCATCGTGTGGACCAGTGCGCCGTATCCCCCGGCGCCGTGCTGCTGCTCCATGCTCATATCTCCTCTGAATCCCGTGTTCTTTCATCATGCTCGTTCAAATTATATCTGTTAGCGGGCGCAAAAGCAAGGAGAAGGTGCCGCTTCCGTCAGCTTTTTGGCAGATGCGCCGGAAAGCGGGGGAGACGGAGGGGCGGATGAGATGGATTGACGGGGGAAACGTGGTGTGCTAGATTAGTGGAAGAAGGATGACAAGAGAGGAGAAGGGTGTTCGATGAAAGAGAACAAATATGACGACGAGGCATTTTTTGCCGAATACAGCCGCTTCCCCCGGTCCGTGGAGGGGTTGAGCGCGGCGGGGGAGTGGCATGAGCTGAAAAAGCTGCTGCCCGACTTTCGAGGCAAACGGGTGCTGGACATCGGCTGCGGCTTCGGCTGGCACTGCATCTACGCCGCCGAGCAGGGGGCGGCCTCCGTCCTGGGGACAGACATCTCGGAGAAGATGCTCTCCGTGGCCCGGGAAAAGACCGCCCTCCCCAACGTGGAGTACCGGCGGCTGGCCATGGAGGACCTGGACTTCCCCCCGGCGTCCTTCGACGTGGTCCTCAGCTCCCTGGCCTTCCACTACACCCCGGACTTCGGGGACGTCTGCCGCCGGGTGGCCCGCTGCCTGGCGCCCGGCGGGGACTTCGTCTTTTCGGTGGAACACCCGGTGTTCACCGCCTACGGCATCCAGGACTGGAGCTACGACCCGGCGGGGGGACGGGACCACTGGCCGGTGGACCGCTACTTTGAAGAGGGGGTCCGGGACGCCGTCTTTCTGGGGGAGCATGTGGTCAAATACCACAAGACCCTGACCACCTACCTCAACACCCTGCTGCGGACCGGCTTCTCCATCACGGGGCTTGTGGAGCCCCAGCCGGACCCGACCCTGCTGGACACCGTCCCGGGTATGCGGGACGAGCTGCGCCGCCCTATGATGCTGCTGGTCTCCGCACAGAAGATGGGATAGCAGAATCAAAGCCCGCGCCCCGCCGTTCAGGC
>UQGJ01000038.1 GCA_900540545.1 uncultured Eubacteriales bacterium | reverse complement strand
GGGCTGCGGCCCTGGACCTGTGGGGCGGCGCCGACGGGGCATGGCAGTCGAAACCGGCTAGAGATGACAAGTCTGCCGTTTCGCACCCGACCCGGCCGTTACGGCCTATCACGCAGTCATTCACCCCCCTGCGCTGGCGCGGCGCGCCTACCCTTACGATTCCCGGCGAGGCCGGTGCGGGGATGCGGGTGGCCGCAAGGGATGCCCATACGGGGGGGATGGCGGTGCGGGAAGCGGCGGCAAAAGAATCAGGAATGGGCCGCCGAGGGCGGCGGCCCCACAGGTAGGATGGGGAACATTCGGAGGCATTGTGGGGACCGCCGTCTTCGGCGGCCCTGCCTCTGACTTGAAAAAGGAGCGACCGGTATGGAGCAGACGGCTTTGGAACAGGTGAACAAGCGCGCCGAGGAGGAGCGGCGGAGGCTGGAGCGGGGGGAGAAGCCCAGGTCCCGCTTCTCCAGCAAGCTGCAGCGCAGCGCCACCCGGGCGCTGGCGGCCTTCTTCGCCCTCATGCTGGCGCTGACCCTGGTGTCCCGGGCGGCGGACGGCATCACGGTGGCCCGGGTGTCCACCGACCGGCCCAAGACGGGCATCCTCACCCAGCGGGTGACGGTGAGCGGCAGCATCCAGCCCCTGGGGGACCTGCCCCTCACCCTGCCCGGCGGCATCACCGTCTCCTCCATCCTGGCCAAGGAGGGCCAGCGGGTCAAGGCGGGGGACACCCTGCTGGAGCTGGACCTGGACGACCTGGCCCGGCAACGCACGGCCCTGGAGGAAAAGCTGCGCATCGTGGAGCTGCGGCTGGCGGCGGCCAGCGCCGGGACCACCAAGACCAGCATGGACGCGGTGCTGGCGGCCCAGCAGGCCCTGGCCGACGCCCAGACCGACTACGACCGGCTGGTGGAAAAGCTGGAGCGGACCGAGGGCCGGTCGGCCGAGGACCTGGAGCTGGTCCAGGACGACTACGACAGGGCGGTGGCCGATTATGACAAGGCGGTGGCCGACTACGACAAGGCCGTGGTCAAGGCCAAGAACGATTTGATTGAGGCGGCCCGGAAGGAAGTGGAGGCAGCGGAAAAGAATCTGGCCGGGGTCAAGGAGGCCGCCGAGCTGGCCATCGAGGGGGCCGAGAGCAGCCTTACATCGGCCAGGGACGCACAGAAAACGTACAGCAAGCCCTATTACGACTCCGTCAGCAACCTGGAAAAGCTGCGGACCAAGCTGTCCGAGGCCCGGAAGGAGCTGCAGGACCTGCAGGACAATGGGGGCACCGAGGCGGAAATCGCGGAAGCCCAGGCCAAGGTGGAGGAGCTGGATGCGGCGGTGGATGCCGCCAATTGGAACATGCAGTCCTACAACTACGGCGGCGACCTGGCCGTGAAGCGGGCGGAGGAGAACCTCCGCAAGGTGACGGAGCGGCAGGAGGCCAAGGTCAAGGAGGCCGAGGACGAGGTCCAGAAGGCCAAGGACAAGCTGGCCGAGCAGGAGCAGAAGACCGACATGACTGAGGAGAGCGGGGTGGTCGCCGCCCAGGCCAGCGTGGACGCCGCCCAGCGGGCGGTGGAGACGGCCCAGCGGGCGGTGGAGACGGCGAAGCGGAACGCCGAGGACGGGACCTTCAGCAACAGCGACCAGCTCTTCAGCGCCAAGCGGCTGGTGGAGGCGGCCCAGCGGACGCTGGAGGACGCCCAGCGGAAGGCGGAGGAGGAGCAGGCCGAGGCCCTGCTCTCCGACGCCAAGAGCCGCCAGCAGGCGGAGATCGAGCGCCTGGGCTACCGGGCGGAGCAGCGGCAGCTCCAGCAGAATCTGGCCGACCTGCGGGCCGTGGAGGCCGCGGGAGGCAGGCTGGTGGCCCCGGTGGACGGCACGGTGCAGTCCATCCTGGCCGAGCCGGGGCTGACCCAGGACGGGGTCCGGCTGGCGGCCCTGAGCCGCAGCGACGGGGGCTACGCCTTCGAGGGGAAGCTGGACCAGAAGGAGGCGGAACGCCTCTCGGTGGGGGACGAGGCCACCCTGTCCTATGTGCAGGAGGGCAAGTCCCTGTCGGGGAAGGTGGTCATCACCTCCATCGGCGCCGCCGACGACAAGGGGATGGTCACGGTGGGGGCCGACCTGCCCGCCGGGAACTACCCCGACGGGGTGTCGGCCAACCTGGAGGTCTCCAAGCGCAGCGAGCAGTACCGCATGGTGCTCCCCCTGGGGGCCCTGCGGGGCAACGGGCAGGACAATTTCGTGCTCATCCTGCGGGAGAAGCAGACGGTGATGGGCACCGAGCAGACCGTGGTGAAGCTGTCGGTCACCGTCAAGGAGCAGGACAGCCAGAACGTGGCGGTGGAGGGCAGCTTCCTGGGCGACGAGCAGGTGGTGGTCAGCTCCAACAAGCCCATTGAGGAAGGGGACCGGGTGCGCCTTGAACGGACAGAGGAAGCGTAAGGGGACCGTGGTGCTGGCCCTGCTGGCACTGGGGGCCTGGATGGCCTGCGCCTTCCTGGCCCAGTCCGCCGCCGCCCTCTCCGCCGGGGTGGCCGTGCGGTGGGCCGGGGAGGGCCAGGGGGTCAGCCCCGACCAGCTGGGCCGCGCCCTGCGCTACGCCAGGGAGGACGGGGCCGGGGAGGTCCCGGAGCTGACCCTGTGGCGGGAGCGGGCGGGGGAGACCGTCCGCGCCGGGGAGCGGTCCGGCAGCGCCAAGGTGCTGGAGCTGTGCGGCAGCGGGGCGGATGTGTGGCCGGCGGCCTTCCTGGAGGGGTACTACCCCATCCCCGGCGACACCGGGGGCTGCGCCGTGGACCGCGCCCTGGCCGAGACCCTGTGGGGCACGGGCCGGGCGGTGGGCAACGAGCTGCGCCTGGGGGACCGGGTCCTGACGGTGCGGGGGGTCTTTGAGGGGACGGAGGGGCTGGCGCTGGCCCAGGGGGAACCCGCCAGCGCCGAGCCCTACCCCAACCTGCTGCTGAGGTTCTCCGGCGGGGACGCCAAGGCCCAGGCGGAGAGCTTCCTCACCCGGAATCAGTGGGGCGGCGGGACGATGCTGGACCTGCCTATCCTGGCCTGGGGGCTGGAGGCCCTGGCGGGGCTGCCCGCTTTTTGCCTGGGGGTGGGCATCCTCCTGCGGCTGCTGCGGCGGGGGCTGGGCATGACCGCCGCCCCCCTGCTGCTGGCGGGGTATACCCTGCCGGCCCTGGCCGGGGCGGGGGTGACCCTGTGGGCCATGGGCCTGTCCGGCGTTCCCGGACAGCTCATCCCCACCCGCTGGTCCGACTTCGACTTCTGGGCGCGGCTGGTGTCCGGCCGGGTGGGAGAGCTGACGAATTACCTGTCCCTGGCCCCGGGGGCGCGGGACCTGCGGTACTGGCCCCTGGTCCTGGGCTGTGGGGTCCTGGCCCTGGCGGCCTGCGCCCTGACCGTCCTGGCGGCGGAACGGAGCCGGGCGGAGACGGGGCGGGCGCTGCTGCTGGGCTGGGGTCTGTGCGTGGGCGGGACGTTTGCCTGGGCGCTGGCCTTCGCCGGGGCGGGCGGCGTGGCGGTGGGGCGGAGCATGTGGCTGCTGCCCCCGCTGTGGCTGGCCTGCGACTGGTGCCTGGCCGCGCACCGGGAATCTTTGAAGCCGAGGGGAGGGGAGGCCGATGGGGCCCTGGAAGAAGAGACGGTCTGAGCGGGGGCTTCCGCCGGAGACCGACGGCGCCGCCCCCTGGCTCTTTCTGGCCCCCAGCCTGCTGGCGGTGACGGTGCTGGTGCTGCTGCCCTTTCTGGACGCGGTGCGGCGGAGCTTTTTCTCCGCCATGAGCGGCCAGTTCGTGGGGCTGAAAAACTATATCACCGTCCTGAACAACGAGGCATTCCAATTGGCGGCGGCCAACACTGCCCGGTTCGTGGCGGTGTGCATCCCCATTTTGCTGTGCTTCTCCCTGCTGCTGGCCCTGCTGGTCAATGCCTTCCGGGAGCAGAGGGGGGTGTTCAAGACCTCCTTCCTCATCCCCATGTCCATCCCCGTGGCCTCCATCGTCCTGCTGTGGAAGGTGGTCTTTCACGAGAACGGGCTGTTCAACATCCTGCTGGTGGCCCTGGGGGGTCAGGCGGTGAACTGGCTGGACAGTCCGGGGACCTTTTACGTGCTGGTGTTCACCTATCTGTGGAAGAACACCGGCTACGACATGATTTTGTGGCTGTCCGGCCTCACGTCCATCTCCCCGGCCCTCTACGAGTCGGCCCAGATAGATGGGGCGGGGCCGGTGGCCCGGTTCTTCCGCATCACCCTGCCGGGGCTGATGCCCACGCTGTTCACCGTGACGGTGCTGTCCCTGCTGAACTCCTTCAAGGTGTTCCGGGAGGCGTACCTCATCGGCGGGAGCCACCCCAACGAGAGCATCTACATGCTCCAGCACATCTTCAACAACTGGTTCACCACCCTGGACGTGGACAAGATGTGCGCCGGGGCGGTGCTGATGGCTCTGGTGGTCTTTGGCGTCATCATGCTCCTCCAGCGGGCCTGGGGAAGGGAGGGGTTCCAGTGAAAAAGTGGCTGCTCGGCATGGTGCTGACCCTGGTGGCCTTTTTTGTGTGGGTGCCCCTGTGGCTGTTGATCTCCGGGTCCCTGATGGGTGCGGAGGAGATGGCCCAGAACCTGGCCCCCGTGCTGGAAAACACCCCCGGAACGGCGGTGTGGCCCCTGCTGCCCATGTACCCCACCCTCCAGCCCTTCGTGGCCCTGCTGCTGGACGCGCCGGAGTTCTTCGCCATGTTCTGGAACTCCTGCGCCCAGGTCTTTCCCGTGGTGCTGGGGCAGGTACTCATCGGCGCGCCCGCGGCCTGGGCCTTCGCCCGGTTCCGCTTTCGGGGAAAGAAGGCCCTCTTTTCCCTGTATATCGTCCTCATGCTGATGCCCTTCCAGGTGACCATGGTGTCCAGCTATCTGGTGCTGGACGGCCTGGGACTGATGAACACCATTTGGGCCATCATCCTGCCCGGGGCGGTGTCCACCTTCCCGGTGTTCCTCATGGTCCGGTTCTTCACCGCCATCCCCTCCGCCCTCACCGAGGCGGCGGCCCTGGACGGGGCGGGGCCGTTTCAGACCTTCCTCCACGTGGGCCTGCCCCTGGGCGCGCCGGGCATCCTCTCCGCCGTGGTGCTGGGCTTTTTGGAGTATTGGAACGCGTTGGAACAGCCCCTGACCTTTTTGAAGGACAAGACCCTGTGGCCCCTGTCCCTCTATCTGCCCACGGTAACGGCGGAGAACGCGGGGGCCTCCCTGGCCGCGTCGGTCATCATGCTGATCCCCGCCCTGCTGATTTTCCTCTTTGGGCAGCGGTATCTGGAGGCGGGCATCGCGGCTGCGGGGATGAAGGATTAAATCGTAGGGGCGGCCCTTGTGGCCGCCCGCAAAGGAGCAAAGGACCATGGAGCAGAGCACCCGCCTTACCGTTGAGAAGGCCAACAAGTGGTATACGAATGAGGTCCACGCCGTGAAGGACATGGACCTGGACGTCATGGACGGGGAGTTCATGGTCTTTGTCGGCCCCTCCGGCTGCGGCAAATCCACCCTTTTGCGGATGATCGCGGGGCTGGAGCGGGTGGACGGCGGCGTCATCCGCATGGGGGACCGGGTCATCAACAAGGTGCCCCCCAAGGACCGGGACATCGCCATGGTCTTTCAGAACTACGCCCTCTATCCCACCATGAAGGTCTACGACAACATGGCCTTCCCGCTGAAGATGCGCCGGTGGAAGAAGGCGGACATCCGGGCACGGGTGACAGAGGTGGCGGAGAACCTAGGGCTCACCGACTACCTGGACCGCCGGCCCGGCGCCCTGTCCGGAGGCCAGCGGCAGCGGGTGGCCCTGGGCCGGGCCCTGGTGCGGCGGCCCCGGCTGTTCCTCATGGATGAGCCGCTCAGCAACCTGGACGCCAAGCTCCGGGTGGACATGCGTCGGGAGATCGTGCGCCTCCAGCGGGAGCTGGGCACCACCACCATCTACGTCACCCACGACCAGACCGAGGCCATGACCATGGGCACCCGCATCGCCGTGATGAAGGACGGGGTCCTCCAGCAGGTGGACACCCCCGCCAGGGTCTACGACGCCCCGGCCAACCTCTTCGTGGCCCGGTTCATCGGCTCGCCCCCCATGAACGTGTGGGAGGGGGACCGGGACGGGACCCCCTGCTGGGTGGGCCTGCGCCCCGAGCACATCCTCCCCGCGGGGCCGGACGATACGGACGGGGTGGAGGCGGTGGTCTCCGCCGTGGAACACACCGGGCGGGAGAGTTTGGTGTATCTGGCGATTCCCGGTCTCCCCGACCTGGCCATGGCCGCCGAGGCGGGCTTTCAGTCCGCACCGGGGGAGAGGGTCCGGGTCAGGCTGGACCGGGGGAGGATGCATTTCTTTCAAAGGGAGACGGGGGAGAGGATGGGGGATTAAGAATTAGAAATTAGGAATTAGAAATTAGGAATTAGAAATTAAGAATTTCGCCTGCGGGCGGGACGGGGGATTGGACCGCCGGGGGCGGCGGCCCCCACAGACCCTTGTAGGGGCGGCCAGTGGCCGCCCGGCGTCGCGCACCGGCCTTGCCGGGAATTGGCAGGGTAGGCGCGCTGCGCCAGCGCATGGAGGGTGACCGATTGCATATTAGGCCGTAACGGCCGGGGCGGGGGCGGGAGGGCAGACTTGTTACCTCTAGCCGATTTCAACTGCCAGGCCACCGTCGGCGCCTCTCCACGGGTCCAGGGCCGAAGCCCTGGTTTTCTTTCCGTCCTCTTTCTCAAACGAGAAAGAGGACCCCCGCCGGAGGCGCCGTCCCCCGGAGGGGGACGCTCCTTACCTTCGTCCAGGCCCTTTGGGGCCTCTTTTTTTATCCCTGGTTTTATGCTACACTGGAGGAAAAACCGCGAAGGGGAGACCGCGTTATGACGGAAAAAGGCCGCTTTGCACCCAGCCCCAGCGGGCGGATGCATTTGGGTAATCTCTTCGCCTTCCTCCTGGCCTGGTTGGACGCCCGGGCGGCGGGGGGGCGTATCGTGCTGCGCATGGAGGACCTGGACCCGGACCGCACGGGGGAACCCTACACCTCTCAACTGGTGGACGACCTGCGGTGGCTGGGCCTGGACTGGGACGAGGGGTACGCGCTGGGCGGTCCCCACGGGCCGTATAGCCAGCGGGAGCGGACGGGGCTTTATGACGAGGCCTTCGCCGCCCTGGACCGGCTGGGGCTGGTCTACCCCTGCTGGTGCAGCCGGCACCAGCGGCTGGCCGCCTCCGCCCCCCATCTGGGGGAGGCCCGGGACCCCGGCGTGTGCCCCTGCTTTTCCATGACCAGGGCGGAGCGGGCGGCCAAGGCCCTCACCAAGGCCCCCGCCTGGAAGGTCCACGTCCCCCACGAGACCATCGCCTTCACCGACCTGCACATGGGGCCCCAGACCTGGGACCTGGCCGGGGACCGGGGGGACTTCATCCTCCGGCGGACCGACGGGGTCTACGGCTACCAGCTGGCGGTGACGGTGGACGACGCCCTCATGGGGGTGACGCGGGTGGTCCGGGGCCGGGACCTGCTGGACTCCACCCCCTGGCAGCTCTGGCTGATGGAGACCCTGGGCTACGCCGCCCCGGCCTACGGCCACGTCCCCCTGCTCCTGGCCCCCGACGGCAAGCGGCTGGCCAAGCGGGACCGGGACCTGGACATGGGGGCCCTGCGGGCGCGGTTCCGGCCGGAGGAGCTGGTGGGGACTCTGGCCGCACTGGCCGGACTGGCTCCAGAGGGGACCTGCTGCGGGGCGGGGGACCTGGTTTTGAACTTTTCCTGGGCAAGGATGCCGAAAACAGACTTTACAATCCCTTTACAGACGCTGTCTTAATAAGTTTACGAAGACTTTACACAGGTGATACCCAATCTTTACCAGTAGGCCATTGTATCGCCCTCCTGCCGATGGTACACTTGCGTTGGGAATTGGTTCAGATGCACGGTTTGGGAAATCTCAACGGCGTGATCCTGGTGCAAGTTGACGAAATCCGGGGGCCCTTTCCGACGGGGAAGGGCCCTCCGGCGTTTCGCCGCACAATCGAAAGGGAGGGTAATCATGCACAGAGCAAAGAGGCGTCTTGTCCCGTTACTCCTGGCAATCGCAGCCATTGCAGGGCTGCTGATGACCACCGCCTTCGCCGAGGGCGATGGGGCGGCCACCAGCCGCTTTGCGGGCACCGTCCTGTCCGTCCTGCCCCCGGTGCTGGCCATCGCGCTGGCCCTCATCACCAAGGAGGTCTACACGTCCCTGTTCCTGGGCTGCTTCGTGGGCGCCCTGCTGTACGCGAATTTCAACCCCGTTCTGGCCGTCACCACCACCTTTGACACTCTGGCCTCCTCCGTGGGCGGGAATACTCCGCTGCTGGCCTTCCTGGTCATGCTGGGGGTCATCGTGGTGCTGATGAACCGCTCCGGCGGCTCCAAGGCCTATGGCGACTGGGCCAAACGGAAGATCAAGACCCGCAGGGGGGCCCTGCTGGCCACCATGTGCCTGGCCATCGTGCTGGGCGTGGACGACTACTTCAACAACCTGACCACCGGCAACGTCATGCGCCCCGTCACCGACAGCCACAACATCTCCAGGGCCAAGCTGGCCTACATGATCGACGCCACCGCCGCCCCCGTGTGTATCATGATGCCCATCTCCTCCTGGGCGGCCGCCGTGTCCAGCGTGGCCGACAAGATGGAGGGCATCAGCGGCCTGCAGCTCTTCATCAGCGCCATCCCCTGGAACTATTACGCCTTGCTGACCATCTTCACCCTGATCATTCTGGCGGTCTTTGACGAGGACTTCGGGCCCATGAAGGTCCACGAGGACAACGCCAAGCGGGGCGACCTGTACACCACCCCCGAGCGGCCCTTCGCGGGGGCCGACGACGAGAGCAAGAACTCCGCCAACGGAAAGGTGGCCGACCTGGTCATCCCTGTGGTGGTGCTGATCGTCTGCTGTGTGTGCGGCCTGCTGTACACCGGCGGCTTCTTCACCGTCGGCAGCGGCACCTACCTGAACGTCATGGACTCCTTCGCGGGCTGCGACGCACCTCCGGGCCTGATGTACGGGTCCTTCCTGTCCCTGCTGTTCTGCTTTATCTTCTACATGGCCCGCCGGACCATGAGTTTTGTTCAGTTCACCGACTGCATCGCCGAGGGCTTCAAGGTCATGGTCCCGGCCATCCTGATTCTGTGCTTTGCCTGGACCATCAGCGACGTGACCAACGGTCTGCTCCATCTGAATGTCTTCGTGGCCGAGACCATGGAGTCCGTGGCCGGGGGCTTTGCGAACTTCCTGCCCGCCGTCATCTTCCTGGTGGCCTGCGGCCTGGGCTTCGCCACCGGCACCTCCTGGGGCACCTTCGGCATCCTCATCCCCATCGTGGTCAGCACCTTCGGCTACGACGCGGGGACCATCCTCACCATCGGCATCGCGGCGTGCCTGGCCGGGGCCGTCATGGGCGACCACTGCTCGCCCATCTCCGACACCACCATCCTGGCCTCCACCGGGGCCCAGTGCTTCCACCTGAACCACGTCAAGACCCAACTGCCCTACGCCTGCACGGTGGCGGCCGTCTCCTTTGTCAACTACGTCATCGCCGGGTTCATACAGAACGTGTTCATCGACCTGATCATCGCCTTCGGCTCCATGTTTGCCGTGCTGATGGTCCTCCGGGCCACGCTGGGCAAAAAGGCGGTGGCCGCCAGAGCTTCGAAATAGAACTTATTCTTGAGATAGCAAAAGGGAGCGGGAAAATTCCGCTCCTTTTTGCTATCTTTTTTGTCCGGGATGAAGCAATTTAAATCGATAGAGAATTGGAAAAAGGGGATACTTTTCCGGCCAATAAGTACACTAATAATAAAGAATAACAAAAAGCAGAGCCTGTTTTTGTGAAAAATGACTTGCAGTTTTGACCGAACTGTGTTATCCTAGCCCTGGGAATTGGTTTGGATTTATCTCAGCACAGCAAAGACCTTTGACAACCGCATATTTGAAAGGGAGGGTAATCATGCAAAGAACAAAGAGGAATTGGATCCCCTTTATTCTGGCAATCGTCGCAATCGTCGGTCTGCTGATGACCACCGCCTTCGCCGACGGCGAAGCGGAGCAGGTCACCTACGGCATCATCGCCGCGGTGCCCCCGGTGCTGGCCATCGCGCTGGCCCTGATCACCAAGGAAGTCTACACGTCTCTGTTCCTGGGCTGCTTCGTGGGCGGCCTCATCTACGTCAACTTCAACCCCATCCTGGCTGTCACCACCACCTTTGACACTCTGGTGGAGCGCGTCTCCGGCAACGTGGACCTGGTGGCCTTCCTGGTCATGCTGGGCATCATCGTGGTGCTGATGAACCGCTCCGGCGGCTCCAAGGCTTACGGCGAGTGGGCCCGCGACCACATCAAGACCAAGCGCGGCGCTCTGCTGGCCACCATGGTCCTGGGCATCGTGCTGGGCGTGGACGACTACTTCAACAACCTGACCACCGGTAACGTGATGCGTCCCGTCACCGACGGCCATCAGGTCTCCCGCGCCAAGCTGGCTTACTACATCGACTCCACCGCGGCCCCTGTCTGTATGTGTATGCCCATCTCCTCCTGGGCGGCCGCCGTGTCCAGTACCGCCAGCGAGATCGGCGTGGACGGCCTGCAGCTCTTCGTCAGCGCCATCCCCTGGAACTACTACGCGCTGCTGACCGTGTTCACCCTGATCGTTCTGGCCGTGTTCGACGAGGACTTCGGCCCCATGAAGGTCCACGAGGACAACGCCAAGAAGGGCGACCTGTACACCACCCCCGAGCGTCCCTTTGAGGGCGCCAACGACGAGAGCAAGATTTCCACCAAGGGTAAGGTCATCGACCTGGTCCTGCCCGTCATCGTGCTGATCGTCTGCTGCATCAGCGGCCTGCTCTGGGTCGGCGGCTTCTTCGACGCCGAGAGCGCCAACCACCTGAACGTGATGACCGCCTTCGCCGACACCACCGCCGCTCCCGGCCTGATGTACGGCTCCTTCATCGCGCTGCTGTTCTGCTTCATCTGGTTCCTGGCCCGCCGCATCATGACCTTCTCCGAGTGGACCGACTGCATCGTGGAAGGCTTCAAAATCATGCTGCCCGCCATCCTGATCCTGTGCTTCGCCTGGACCATCAGCGGCGTTACCAACGGCCTGCTGGGTCTGAACGTCTTCGTGGAAGAGACCATGAAGGGCGCGGCTGCGGGCCTGAACGTGGTCCTGCCCGCCATCGTCTTCCTGGTGGCCGTGCTGCTGGCCTTCGCCACCGGCACCTCCTGGGGCACCTTCGGCATCCTGATCCCCATCGTGGTCAGCGTGTTCGGCGCTGGCGATCCCCTGATGATCGTGGGCATCGGCGCCTGCCTGGCCGGCGCTGTCTGCGGCGACCACTGCTCGCCCATCTCCGATACCACCATTCTGGCGTCCACCGGCGCCCAGTGCTACCACCTGAACCACGTCAAGACCCAGCTGCCCTACGCCATGACCGTGGCTGGTGTCTCCTTCGTGAACTACCTGCTGGCCGGTCTGATCCACAATGTGGTCATCAACCTGATCATCGCTTTCGTGATGATGTTCGGCGTGCTGATGCTCCTCCGTGCCACCATCGGCCGCGGCAACAAGGCCACCGTGGGTGCGAAGTAAGTAACCCCATCGTTTTTCCGGCGGGCGGACCCTGGATTGGGTCCGCCCGCTTCTTTTTGCCGCCAAAAAATCCCTACACTTTTTCGGTGTAGGGATTTTCTGATTTGGGCCGCAGGATGCCAAGAAGGCGCACTTAAATCAGCACGACAAATTCCGGGTTATTTCTTTGTGGCAAGACCGATGACAAACACGATAATTGCCAGTGGTATAAGGATGACTGCTGCGCCCGCCACCCAAGAATGGTTCCCGTTATCAATCATGAAAGCACAAAAAGATAACAGCATAAGCATAATACCTGATAACATAATCTTTGTTGACTTCATTCTTTGTCTCCTCTTCAAATTCATAATTTATTGAGCCGCCTTCTCCGCCTGAGGTGACTTGCTTTTTCGTCATATTCTATCATAGGAATCTGTTCTTCTCAAGGCTGTTTGGGGAAGCTGGCACGGCGATGCCATTCAGTTGACCAGGGTTTTTGAGTATGTTATTTCGAACCAGTTTTCAAAGGGGTGACTGCCCAGCCGTTGGCGAGGGAGGCCCCATCCGTCACGGGCTACGCCCGTGCCACCTTCCCCACAAGTGGAGAAGGCTCCGCTGAGGCGGGACGGGGACGAATGGGGACTTTTTTCTCTTTTCCTTGACTTTTGGGCCTTTTTTGATATACTAAGGAGGTTATCAGAGAAAGGCGAGGACGGGAAGGAGTACGCGGGCCCGAGGTTTAGAGAGGAGCCGGTTGGTGAAAGGCTCTCTGAGGGTGCGTGGAAGGTGGTCCCCGAGCTTCGGCGCGGAAGAGGGAAGTAAGCGCCGACGGCAGCCCCCGTTACGGGCAGACGAGTGTGGACGCTTGGCGTCCAAATTCAGGTGGTACCACGGACTTTGTTCGCCCTGAGCCAATGGCTTGGGGCGTTTTTTTGTCCGCGGAAGGAAAGAGGAGGCAGTTGGATGGGATTTCAGGTCAAGACGGTCCTGGGCAGAAAAGAGATTCTGGCCTACCAGCACATTACGGCCCACACGGTACAGAAGGTAAAGATGAATTTGCTCCACTGGTCCCTCATCGCGGCGGGCCTGGTAGGCCTGGCGGCCAGCGGCGCGGGCATCGCCCGGGGCGGCTTCGCCGGGGCCGGGGTGTTCGGCGTGGCCGTGAGCTTCCTCTGCTTCATCTGGGGGGCGAACTGGTACAACTATCTGGTGTGGCGGGTCAGCCGCAAGGCCCCTCTGGGGATGGAGCAGGAGTTCCTGTTCGGGGACGAGGGCATGATCGCCCGCACCCAGGTGGAGAAGGTCTCCCACCGGTACAGCGCCTTTTACGCCCTGGCGGAAAGCAAGGACTACTTCGTCCTCTATCTGAGCAAGGGCTCGGGCTATGTTTTGGATAAAAACGGATTTTCCGTGGGCGACCCCCAGGCCTTTGCCGCCGAAATCCAGGAAAAGACGGGCAAGCCGCTCACCTTTGTGAATCTTTAAGACAGGAGAGAACGCTATGAACAGGGAATTGCCAAAGGTCTATGAGCCCCAGGAGGTGGAGGGGCGCATTTATAAAATGTGGGAGGAGCACGGCTGCTTCGAGGGCCGCCGGGACCCGGACAAGAAGCCCTTCACCATCGTCATGCCGCCCCCCAACGTCACCGGCCAGCTCCACATGGGCCACGCCATGGACTCCACCCTCCAGGACATCCTGACCCGCTTCAAGCGGATGCAGGGCTACGCCGCCCTGTGGGTCCCCGGCACGGACCACGCGGGCATCGCCACCCAAATCAAGGTGGAGGAGGAGCTGCGGAAAAACGAGGGGTTGACCCGCTACGACCTGGGCCGGGACAAGTTCCTGGAGCGGGTGTGGGACTGGAAGGCCAAGTACGGCGGCCGCATCGTGGAGCAGCAGAAGAAGCTGGGCGCGTCCTGCGACTGGAACCGGGCCCGGTTCACCATGGACGAGGGCCTCTCCGCCGCCGTGCGCCACGTGTTCGTCAAGCTCTACAACGACGGCCTCATCTACAAGGGCAGCCGCATCATCAACTGGTGCCCCCACTGCACCACCGCCCTCTCCGACGCCGAGGTGGAGTACAAGGAGAAGCCCGGCCACCTGTGGCACATCAAGTACCCCATCAAGGGGGAGCCGGGCCGCTTCGTGGTGGTGGCCACCACCCGGCCCGAGACCATGCTGGGGGACACCGGCGTGGCCGTCAACCCCAACGACGAGCGGTACACGGACATCGTGGGCAAGACCTGCATCCTGCCCCTGATGGACAAGGAGATCCCCATCGTGGCCGACGAGTACGTGGACATGGAGTTCGGCACCGGCTGCGTGAAGATGACCCCCGCTCACGACCCCAACGACTTCGAGGTGGGCCTGCGCCACAACCTGGAGTCCATCCGGGTGCTGGACGACGACGGCAAAATCAACGAGCTGGGCGGCAAGTACCAGGGGTTGGACCGCTACGAGGCCCGGAAGGTCATTGTCCACGACCTGGAGGCCCTGGGCCTGCTGGAGAAAATCACCGACCACACCCACAACGTGGGCACCTGCTACCGCTGCGGCACCGACGTGGAGCCCCTCATCTCCGCCCAGTGGTTCGTGAAGATGGAGCCGCTGGCCAAGGAGGCCCTGCGGGTGGTCAACGACGGGGAGGTCAAGTTCGTCCCCGAGCGGTTCTCCAAGACCTACACCAACTGGATGGAGAATGTCCACGACTGGTGCATCTCCCGCCAGCTCTGGTGGGGCCACCGCATCCCCGCCTGGACCTGCGACGAGTGCGGCCGCATGACGGTCAGCGAGACCGACCCCACCCACTGCGCCCATTGCGGCTCGGAGCACATCCACCAGGAGGAGGACGTGCTGGACACTTGGTTCTCCAGCGCCCTGTGGCCCTTCTCCACCCTGGGGTGGCCCGACGAGAATTCCGAGGATTTCAAGTATTTCTACCCCACCGACGTGCTGGTGACGGGCTACGATATCATCTTCTTCTGGGTGGCCCGGATGATCTTCTCCGGCTGCGCCCACACCGGCAAGCCCCCCTTCCACACCGTGTTCATCCACGGCCTGGTCCGGGACGACAAGGGCCGGAAGATGTCCAAATCCCTGGGCAACGGCATCGACCCCCTGGAGATCGCCGAGCAGTACGGCGCCGACGCCCTGCGGTTCAATTTGGTGACGGGCAACTCCCCCGGCAACGACATGCGCTTTTACACCGAGCGGTGCGAGGCCATGCGGAACTTTGCCAACAAGATTTGGAACGCCAGCCGCTTTTTGATGATGAACCTGACCATCGACCAGTGCGCGCTGCCGGATACCCTGGAGCTGGAGGACAAGTGGATTCTCTCCAAGCTGAACTCGGTCATCCCCCAAATCACCGAGAATATGGACAAGTACGAGCTGGGCGTGGCCGCCCAGAAGGTCTATGACTTCATCTGGGACGACTACTGCGACTGGTATATCGAGCTGACCAAGTCCCGGCTCCAGGGGGAGGACGAGGGGGCCAAGGTCAACGCCCAGAAGGTCTTGTGCTACGTGCTGACCAACATCCTCAAGCTGCTGCACCCCTTCATGCCCTTCATCACCGAGGAGATTTGGCAGGCCCTGCCCCACGAAGGGGACTACCTTATGCTCCAGTCTTGGCCGGAGTATGACGCCGCCCTGGCCTTCCCCGAGGAGGAGCGGGCCATGGAGCTGGTGATGGACGCCATCCGGGCCGTCCGGGTCCGCCGCAACGAGATGAACGTGCCCCCCTCCAAGAAGGCCCACCTCACCGTCTGCACCGACCAGAAGCAGGTCTTTGAGCTGGGCGTGCCCTTCCTCCAGCGGCTGGCCTACGCCAGCGACGTGCTGGTGGTGGGCCCCGACCAGGCCCCCGCCGACCCCACCATGGTCTCCGCCATCACCCACGTGGCTCAAATCTTCATGCCCATGGCCGATCTGGTGGACCTGGAGAAGGAGAAGGCCCGCATGGAGAAGGAGCTGGGCAAGAACCGGGCCGAGCTGGAGAAGCTCCAGGCCAAGCTGAACAACCCCGGGTTTGTGAACAAGGCGCCCGCCAACGTGGTGGAGGCCGAGAAGGAGCGGGGGGAGAAGCTGGCGGCGCTCATTGCGAAGCTGGAGGAACAGGTCAAGTCGATGTGAGATGAAAAAACGACATGTTTTGATGTTGCTGGCCGTCGCCCTTATGGGGGTGGTCAGCCGCACGCCCCTGGCCGCTGTGGGCGTGCTTCAGGGGCCTATCCGGGCCGGAACGGGGCTGGATTACGGCGCGGTGGGGCTGCTGACCACCATTCCGGTGGTCATGTTCGCCCTGTCGTCCCTGCCCATTGGACGGCTGCGGCTCCGGTACGGCCTGTCCGCCGTGATGGCGGGCGGGCTGGGGCTGCTGTCGGTGGGGCTGTTCCTCCGCTCCTGGGGCGGGGCGTGGGGCCTGTTTGCGGGGACGGTCCTGCTGGGCCTGGGATTGTCCACGGCCAACGTTCTGATCCCCGCCGCCGTCAAGGAGAACTTCCCGGACCGGGCGGGGGCGGTGACGGGGCTGTATACCACCTGCATGTACGTGGCCTCCGCCGTGGCGGCCGCCGCGGCTATGCCCCTGTTTCGCTGGACCGGCTCCTGGCAGACCACCCTGTGCGTCTGGCTGCCAGTGGCCCTGGCGGCCCTGCTGGTATGGGCGCTGCTGGCCCGGGGGCGGCAGGACCGGCGGAGCGGGTCCGCCGCCCCCATGGGGCTGAAGGGGCTGCTCCGCAGCCCCACGGCCTGGTGGGTGACGGTGCTGATGGGCAGCCAGTCGGTGATCTATTACAGCGTCATGGCCTGGCTCCCCGCCATTCTAGGCTCCCGGGGCCTGTCCCCGGACCTGGCGGGCCAGTTCACCTCCACCTTCCAGATGGGGGGCGTGCTGGGGGCGGTGGTCAGCGCCGCCCTGCTCTCCAGGCTGAGGGAGCAGCGGGTCTACTGCGGCCTGCTGGGCGGGGCGTTCTTTATGGGGGTGGGCTTGCTGGCCTTCGGGCAGAGTGGAGCGGTCCTGATGGCCTGCGCCGTGCTGGTGGGGTTCTGCTGCAGCTCCAGCTTCAGCGCGGCCTACTGCGTCATCACCCTCCGGGCTGAAAACCCGGAGATGGCGGTGGGCCTGTCCGGCATGTCCCAGACCTTTGGCTATGTGATTGCCGCCCTGGGTCCGGTCCTCATGGGCCGCATCTTTGACGTGACCGGCTCTTGGCTCCCGCCCCTGTCGCTACTGGCGCTCTCCGCCGTGGCCTACGGTGTGGCGGGGGTGAAGGTGGGCACTTCCGGCGGCCCGGCATAGCATAGAGCAGAAACGGAAAAGGAGAATGCCTTGCATGAACAAACCAGTTTTGGTGGTCATGGCCGCCGGCATGGGCAGCCGGTATGGCGGTCTGAAGCAGATGGACCCGATTGGGCCCTCCGGCCAGCTTATCATCGACTACTCCATCTACGACGCCCGGCGGGCGGGGTTCGAGACGGTGGTGTTCGTCATCAAAAAGGCCCTGGAGGCCGACTTCAAAGAGGCCATCGGGGACCGTTTGAGTAAGGTGATGGACGTGCGGTATGCCTACCAGGAGCTGGACGACCTGCCGGCAGGCTATCCTGTTCCGGAGGGCCGGGTGAAGCCCTGGGGGACGGCCCACGCCATTTTGGCGGCCCGCCACGTGGTGAAAGGCCCCTTCGCCGTCATCAATGCCGACGACTACTACGGCCCCGAGGCGTTCCGGGAGATTTTCGACTACCTGTCCACCCACCCGGATACGAAAGACACCTACGAGTATGCCATGGTGGGCTATCTGCTGGGCAACACCGTCACGGAGTACGGCCATGTGGCCCGGGGGGTGTGCCGGGAGGACGGGGACCACTACCTGGCCCAGGTCATCGAGCGGACCCACATCGAAAAAGACGGGGCGGATGCGCGGTACACGGAGGACGGAGGGGAGACGTGGACGGCCCTGCCTGGGGACACCATCGTGTCCCTGAACCTGTGGGGGTTTACGGCCAGCTTTCTGTCGGAGGCGGAGGGGCGGTTCCCGGCCTTTTTGGACGGGGCGCTGCAAACCGACCCGCTGAAGGGGGAGTACTTCCTGCCCAGCGTGGTGGACCAGCTGTTGGGGGAGGGGAAGGCCCGGGTGAAGGTCCTGCGGAGCCGGGACCGCTGGTACGGCGTGACCTATCAGGAGGATAAGCCCGTGGTGGTCCAGGCCATTGCGGACCTGACCGCCCGGGGGCTGTACCCGGAACAGTTTTAAGGAATTATTTTCCATATTCACCTGACCCTTCGACAGAATGGGCCAGGGAACCCGCGTTATAATCGCAGTATACCAAAAATTGGTATACTGCGATTTCTTTTTTTACAGGAGGGACAAGCCTTGGGGATGACATACGCGGAAAAGGACCGGGAGCTGTCCATCGCCCTCAGCGGCGAGGTGGACCACCACCACGCCAGGGGGATGATGGTCCAGGTGGACCGGGAGATGGATATGGCCCTGCCCCGGCGGGTGACACTGGACCTGGGGGGCGTGACCTTCATGGACTCGTCGGGCATCGCGGTGGTGCTGCGGGTGTACAAACGGACCAGGGAGCTGGGCGGGGTCTTGACGGTGCGGAACACGCCGCCCCACGCGGCCAAGGTCCTGCTGGCCGCCGGGCTGGACAAGCTCATGCAGTTTGAATAAGAGGGAGCGATACATATGATGAAACCTGTCAACACGGCCACGGTGGAATTTTTAAGCCGGTCGGCCAACGAGGGCTTTGCCCGGACGGCGGCGGCCTGCTTCGCCGCCCAGTTGGACCCCACCCTGGACGAGGTCAACGACATCAAGACCGCCGTCAGCGAGGCGGTGACCAACGCCATCGTCCACGCCTACCCGGATTCCCTGGGCAAGGTGCGCATGAAGCTGAGGCTCTTTTCGGACAACACCCTGGAGATCGTGGTCCAGGACTGGGGGGTGGGCATTGCCGACGTGGAGCAGGCCCGGGAGCCCCTCTTCACCACCGGCGACGACCAGCGCTCCGGCATGGGCTTCACCATCATGGAGAGCTTCATGGACGCCCTGAAGGTGAAGTCTGTCCCCGGCAAGGGCACCACCGTCACCCTGCGCCGGCGTATCTCCCGCCGCCTCTCGGCGGGAGGGAAATGAGCGTCGCCGAGGCCGCCCCCTTTGCCGGAAACGACGCCCTGCTGGCTGTGGCCAGGGACGGCGACAACGACGCCTGCGAGCGCCTGATGGAGGAGAACGCGGGCCTCATCTGGTCCATCGTCCGCCGGTACTACGGCCGGGGGGTGGACCCGGAGGACCTGTACCAACTGGGCTGCCTGGGGTTTTTGAAGGCCGTCCGGGGCTTCGACCCGGCCTACGGCTGCCAGTTTTCCACCTACGCCGTGCCCAAGATCGCCGGGGAGATCCGGCGGTTCCTGCGGGACGACGGGGCGGTGAAGGTGAGCCGGGGGGTGAAGGAGCGGGGCATGGCCATCCGGCTGGCCCGGGACCGCCTGAGCCACGCGCTGAACCGGGAACCCACCCTGTCCGAGCTGTCCCAGGAGACGGGGCTGGACGTGGAGGACATCGCCGCCGCCGAGGAGGCCAACCTGCCCGTGGCGTCCCTCCAGATGGAGACGGGGGAGGACGGCTTCACCCTGGAGAACGTGCTGGGCACCGATGGCATGGAGGAGGGCGTGGTGGAGCGCCTGGCCCTCCGGGGGGCTATCGACGCCCTGCCGGAGCGGGAGCGGCAGGTGGTCTTTCTGCGGTATTACAAGAATCTCACCCAGGACAAGGCCGCCAAGGTCCTGGGGGTGAGTCAGGTACAGGTGTCGAGGATCGAGCGGAAGGCCATGGAGCATTTGAGGGCGAAGCTGGAGTAGATACGCCCCCGGCAGGGTGGCGATGCCCGGCAAGGCGGGTGCGGGGACGCGGGCGGCCGCAAGGGCCGCCCCTACGACCGGAACGGGGGAAACGGCCCGTCGGGGACGCCGGGCCCTACGGGGGTGGTGGGGATGCGGATTGCCACACCAGTTTGCGAACTGGTTCGCAATGACAGGGGGGACGCAGAGGCGCAGAGACTTGTGGCGGCTTGTTGGCACCGAGAAAAACGCAACTACTATCAGGTTTTGCATGGTGATATGCCGAGGGGCGATAGCCGGAGTTGTTCTAGCGCGGACCGATACGAGCTGCAACGGCTTTCAAGTCTTGCCAACCAACGAGAACCGTACCGCCGCCCGGACGTTCCCCGGGGTCCAGGGGGACGACGATAGGGGGCAGCGCCCCCGTGTCGGCCCCCTGGTTTTCTTTCGGTTCCCTTTCTCAAATGAGAAAGGGAACGCCCCCGCAGGGCCCCGCCCTGCCCACTCCCCCAAAGGAGGTATTTCAATGAAAAACAGCTTCTGTAAAACGCCCCTGTGGGAGGCCGCCAAGACCTTGGCCGCCGTGGCCCAGGGGGAGGCCCCCGCTGAGCTGGTGGTCCAAAACGCCCGGCTGGTCAACGTCTGCACCGGGGAGATACAGTCCCCCGTGGATGTGGCCTGCGCCATGGGCCGCATCGCCTACGTGGGCCCCAGCGCCGCCCACTGCATCGGCCCCGGCACCCGGGTGGTGAACGCCCGGGGCCGGTACCTGACCCCCGGCCTCCTGGACGGCCATGTCCACATCGAATCCTCCATGATGACCCCCGCCGGCTTCGCCGCCGCCGTCATCCCCCACGGCACCGTGGGTGTTTACTTCGACCCCCACGAGATTTGCAACGTCCTGGGGCCAAAGGGCGTGGAGCTGATGCTGGACGAGGCGGCCTCCACGCCCCTGAAGGCCATGCTCACCATGCCCTCCTGCGTCCCGGCAGTCCCCGGTTTCGAGGACACCGGCGCTTCGGTGGACGCCGGGGACGTGGCTAAGGCCATGACCGACCCCCGCTGCGTGGCTTTGGGGGAGATGATGAACGACCCCGGCGTCCTGGGCGGGGCGGAGGGTCCCCACGCCATCCTGGCGGAGACATTGAAAGCGGACCGCACCATCACCGGCCACTACACCATGCCCGACCTGGACCGGGGGCTCAACGCTTACATCGCCTCCGGCGTCCGCTCCTGCCACGAGTCGGTCCGGGCGGAGGAGGCCCTGGCCAAAATGCGCCTGGGCATGTACGCCATGCTCCGGGAGGGGTCCGGCTGGAAGGACCTCCACGAGGTGGCCCGGGCCGTCACCGCCCATAAGGTGGACAGCCGCTTCGCCCTTCTGGTCACCGACGACGCCCACCCCCACACCCTGGTGGCCGAGGGCCACGTGGACCGGCTTCTCCGCCGAGCGGTGGCCGAGGGCATCGACCCGGTGGCCGCCGTGCAGATGGTCACAATCAACTGCGCCCAGTGCTTCCAGATGGACCAGGACCTGGGCTCCGTCACCCCCGGCAATTGCGCCGATATGGTCCTCTTCGACGATTTGAAGGACTTCCGGGCCAGTCTGGTTCTGATTGACGGCGAGTTAGTAGCCGAGGACGGCGTCCTCACCGCCCCGCCGGTCCCCGCCAACCCGCCCGCCTGGGCAAAGGACACCATGCGCCTGGCCGCCCCGGTCACAGCGGACCAGCTTCAAATCGCCGCCTCGGTCCGGGAGGGGCCCGTCCGGGTCCGGGCCATTGAGGTCATCGGCGGCTCCGCCGCCAACCGGGAGGCCGTGGTCACCCTCCAGGCCCAAAACGGCTGGGTGGCCGCCGCCCCAGACCAGGATGTGCTGAAGGCCGCCGTCTTTGAGCGCCACAAGGCCACCGGACGGTACGCCCTGGGCTTCCTGAAGGGCTTTGGCATCACCCGGGGGGCCATGGCCTCCACCGTGGCCCACGACGCCCACAACCTGCTGGTCATGGGGGCCGACGACGCCGACATGGTCCTGGCGGCCAACACCCTGGCCGGCTGCGGCGGCGGCATGTGCGCCGTGCTGGACGGCCGGGTCCTGGGTCTGGTCCCCCTCCCCGTGGCGGGGCTGATGGGCGAGGGCGGCGCCGGGGAGATGTCCGCCCTGGTGGAGGACCTGGGCAAGGCCTGGACCGCCCTGGGCTGCACCCTGCCCGCCCCCTTTATGACCATGGCCCTGTGCTCCCTGGCCTGCATACCCGAATTGAGGCTGACCGACAGGGGGTTGGTGGATTGCCGGACGTTCCAGTTTACGGAGTTGTTCGTGGAGTAGGGTGGACCGCCCCCGGGGCGGGGACGTTTCGTTTGGAGCGTTCCCCCTCCGGGGGCGGGATTCTTTTCTCGAAAAGAACCCCGGGAAGAAACGACC
>UQGJ01000037.1 GCA_900540545.1 uncultured Eubacteriales bacterium | reverse complement strand
CTGGTTTTCTTTCCGTCCCCTTTCTCAAACGAGAAAGGGGACCCCCGCCGGAGGCCACGCCCACCGGCGGAACCTCATCCCCCCGCCGCCAACCGCGTCTCCACGATATGCTGGAAGGACTGAAAGGCGTTGGGAACGGCGTAGTCCTGGCGCAGCCCGGCGCGGTCGGCCCAGACCCACCCCTCTGGCAGCCCGTCCCCCGCCGTCTCCACGGCCAGGGCGGTCATATGCCACTCGATATGGGTGAAAATATGCTTGCCCATGCCCGCCCGGTCCAGGGTCACAGGGGTGACGCCCCACCGCTCCAGCTGCTCCGGGCCGGCCTCCTGCTCGTTGGGGTACTCCCACAGGCCGGCCAGCAGGCCCTTGCCCGGACGGCGGCGGAGGGCCACCTGTCCGTCGTGGAACAGGAGGAACACCGTCCGCTCCTCCACCCTTCTGGCCTTTTTGGGGGCCTTGACGGGGAGCCGGGCGGTGAGGTCCTCCAGGCTGGCCCGGCAGAAGGTCCGGGCGGGGCACTGGTCGCACAGGGGCGCGCCGTTGGGCAGGCAGACCGTGGCCCCCAGCTCCATCATGGCCTGGTTGAAGTCCCCGGCGGCGTCCCTGGGCAGGACGGACTGGAGGGCGGCGCGCATCCGGGCCTTGGTGTCCGGCTTGAGGATGTCGCCCTCGTCGGCAGTGATACGGGCCACCACCCGCAGGACGTTGCCGTCCACGGCGGGCACGGGCACGCCGAAGGCGATGGAGGCGATGGCCCCGGCGGTGTACTCCCCCACGCCGGAGAGCTTCAGCAGCCCCTCGTAGGTGTCGGGGAACACGCCGCCGTACTCGTCCACGATCTGGCGGGCGGCCTTTTGCAGGTTCCTGGCCCGGTTGTAGTAGCCCAGGCCCTGCCACAGCTTCATCAGCCGGTCCTCCGGCACCGCCGCCAGGTCCCGGACGGTGGGCAGCTCGTCCATAAAGCGGGCGAAGTAGCCCAGCACCGCCGCCACCCTGGTCTGCTGGAGCATGACCTCCGACACCAGCACCTTGTAGGGCGTGGGGTCCGAGCGCCAGGGCAGGGTGCGCTTATTGTCATGATACCATTCCAGAAGCGGAATGGGAAGTTGGTCCAATTCGTTCAAGGGGCGCCTCCAATCAATAGCACGGCGGCCGCCGTGGATTTGCGATTTGTGTTATTATATAATAATTTTTTTCTTCCCGCAATCAAAACGCCGCTCCAAATCATCTAATGGGCAGAAAGGGGGGACCGACCTTGACGGAAACGGAATTTGCCCTGCGGGCCGACGGGCTGAAGGGCCGGCTCTACCGCACCGCCCTGCTGTACCTGGGGGGCGAGGCCCACGCCGTGGACGCAGTGGACGAGTGCGTCTACCGGGGGCTGCGGGCCTGCAAAAAACTGCGGCAGCCCGAGTTTTTCGACACCTGGCTCACCCGCATCCTCATCAACGTGTGCAACGCCGAGCTGCGCCGCCGGAAGCGGGAGGTGTCCATGGCGGAACTGCCCGAGACGGCCCAGGAGGAATTCGATGCCCTGCCGCTGAAGGACGCGGTGGGCCGGCTGCCCGAACCCCTGCGGGCCGTCATCGTCCTGCGCTATTTTACCGGCCTGACCCTGGCCGAGACCGCCGCCGCCCTGGACATCCCCCAGGGCACGGCGGTCACCCGTCAGAGGAAGGCCCTTCAACTGTTACGCCTGGAGCTGACCGACGAGGAGGTGGGCGCATGAACCGCAACACGGAATATTGGGACCTCATCCGGGACCTGAACGAGACCCCCGCCGCCCTGGAGGGGACGGTGGCCCGGGCCAGAGCCAGGGTCCGGCGGAGTAAAGCAGGTAAATGGCTGGGCATCCCCGTGGCCTCCCTCGGGGGTGTGGCGGCGGCCTTCGTGCTGCTGGTGAACTGCTCCACCCCCTTCGCCATGGCCTGCGGGCGGGTGCCGGTCCTGCGGGAGCTGGCCGCCGCCGTGGCCCTCTCCCCCAGCCTGAAGGCGGCGGTGGAGAACGACTTCGTGCAGAGGCTGGACCTGGAGCAGACGTCCAACGGGGTCACGCTGCGGCTGGACTACATGATTGTGGACCAGACCCAGATGAACGTCTTTTTCACTGTCAGCGGAGCGGCCCACCGCTATGAAGTATATCCCTACATCACCGACAGCGAGGGCGGCGAGTTGGACGAGCTGTCCTCCATCAGCACCGGCTTTTCCCAGAGCGGAGAATTGGGCAGCTTCCTCATTGACCTGTCCCGCGCCGAGACCATGCCGCCCGCAGTTCGCCTGACCTGCAAGGTCATCGACCGCGACGACCCCATCCGGGCGGAAGCCCCCGTACCCATGGCGGAGACGGAGCGGGGGGATTTGGGGCGGTTCGAGGAGCCGGACCCGGTGGCCGCCTTCACCTTTGATTTGGCACTGGACCCGCGCTTTACCGCCCCCGGCGAGACGGTGGAGATGGACCGGTGGGTCACGTTGGAGGGCCAGCAGTTCCACTTCCAGACCCTGACCATCTACCCCACCCACGCCCGGCTGTCCGTGGCCGCAGACCCGGACAACACCGCCAAGCTGGTCGGCCTGGACTTCTACCTGGAGGACGACCGGGGCAACCGCTACGCCTCCGGCAGCCGCCGGGACGGCTCCACCCTGATTTCCTCCGGGAATGAGACCGGCTCCACGGTGTACTATCTGGAGAGTCCCTATTTTGACCGGGCAGAACATCTGACGCTCTGCCTCACGGGGATGGAGTGGCTGGACCTGGACCGGCAGCGGGTCACGGTGGACATCGGCCGGGACCGGGCTTTGGACCCCATGCCGGAAGGGGCGCTGTTCGGCACCGCCCGCAGGCGGGGGGCCGACGTGGTGGTGGTCCTGTTCGGCGAAGACAGCCACAACATCTCCAACTGGAACTATTGGGACCCGGAAGGGGAAGAACACAGCTTCCACTCCATGAGTTCCACCCAGTCGGACCAGGTCTGGCTGGGCGGGGAGGACTACCTCCCGGTGCCGGAGGGCTACCGCAGCGAGGAATTTACCCTGCCGGACTACCCGTGGGACACCGTGGAGCTGGGCATGCGGTATTCCAGGGGGACGGAGCTGGAGGAGCCGATTCGAGTCGTGGTGAAGTGAGGAGACGGGGAAAACGGCATTGTCAATTCAAAATTCCCTTGACAAATCACAATTTTCCTATATAATAGTGTAGCTTGTCTGGATTTGGCAGGCAACATCCTTGCTCCCGCCGAAGCGCGGGGGCCATATGTCCATAAGGAGGTGCAAGTAAACATGGCAAAGATCAATGGCAACTACGAGGTGGTCTACATTCTCGATCCCAATCTGGGCGAGGAGGCTACCGCCGCCCTGGTGGCGAAGTTCAAGACCCTGGTCGAGTCCCGCGGGACTGTGGCCGAGGTGGACGAGTGGGGCAAGCGCCGGTTGGCCTATCCCATCAACGACCTGAACGACGGCTACTACGTCCTCATGACCTTCACGGCCGACGCCGCGCTCCCCGCCGAGCTGGACCGCGTGCTGCGGATCACCGACGGCGTCATGCGCTCCATGATCGTCTGCAAAGACGAGCAGTAAGGAGGGGCCGTCATGCTCAACCGAATCATTCTCATGGGTCGGCTGACCCGTGACCCTGAGCTCCGGCACACCCAGACAGGGACCCCCGTGGCCTCCTTCTCTCTGGCCGTGGACCGGGACTTCAAGGACAAGACCACCGGCGAAAAGGCCACCGATTTCATCGACATCGTGGCCTGGCGCCAG
Organism: uncultured Eubacteriales bacterium; assembly: GCA_900540545.1. Lineage (GTDB taxonomy): Bacteria > Bacillota > Clostridia > Oscillospirales > Oscillospiraceae > Intestinimonas. Next base: position 20,172 of record UQGJ01000037.1, on the reverse strand, counting down.
ACCGCCGAGTTCGTCTCCCGTTTCTTCACCAAGGGCCGCATGGCCGTGGTGGAGGGCCGGCTCCAGATGCGTGACTGGACTGACAAGGAGGGCAACAAGCGCCGCTCCGCCGAGGTCATCGCCGACAACGTCTACTTTGGCGACTCCAAGCGGGACGCCGAGGGCGGCGGTTACAGCGCGCCTTACGGCGGCGGCAGTTATTCCGCCCCCGCCCCCAGCGCGCCCCCGGCGCCCGCCCCCTATGCGGCGGCGCCCGCTCCCGACCAGTTCGCGGAGCTGGACGACGACGACGGCGAGTTGCCGTTCTAAGCAAAGACCTTTTTGTGGGGCCCTGCGCCCCAACCGATAAAAATCTACAATAAGGAGGGTTTTCATTATGCCTATGGATAGAGAGCGCCCCCGCGGCCGTAAGCGCCGCAAGGTTTGCAGCTTCTGCGTGGACAAGGTCGAGCACATCGACTACAAGGACGCCGCCAAGCTCAAGCGGTTCCTCTCCGAGCGGTCCAAGATCCTGCCCCGCCGGACCACCGGCACCTGCGCCATGCATCAGCGCCAGCTGACCCAGGCCATCAAGCAGGCCCGTCAGATCGCCCTGCTGCCGTTCGTGACCGACTAAAAGGGTAAGAGAAAGAGGATGTGCCATGTCGGCACATCCTCTTTTTGATTGCGGAAGGAGGCGCTGTATGGAAAAGCGGCAACGGGGGCGGGAGGTCCTGGCGCTGTGCCTGTGCCTGCTGGTGGTCTACGGGCTGATGTGGGCGCTGACGGGGCGCTCCCCTATCTGGTCCACCTACAACTCCTACGTCCTCCAGGCCAACCGCTGGCTGGCGGGGCATCTGGACCTGGGGCAGAACTACGCCTATCTGGAGATCGCGGAGTACGGGGGGCGGTACTTTGTCAGCTTCCCGCCCATCCCGTCGGTACTGCTGCTGCCCCTGTGCCTGCTCTTCGGCCAGGCCGCGCCGGACACCCTGCTCTGCGTCCTGGTGGGACTGGCGGGGGCCGTCTACGCCCTGCGGATGGCGTGGCTGGCGGGGCGGAAGGGTCCATCCGCCGTCTTTTGGGCACTGCTGCTCACCGCCGGGAGCAACTTTCTGCACATCGGCTGGGTGGGAGACGTGTGGTATCTGGCCCAGGTCTGCGCCTTCACCTTCACCATGATGGCCCTCTATCACGGGATGACGGAGGGCCTGGGGGACGGCTGGGTGCCACTGCTGGCCCTGGCTCTGGCCTTCGGGTGCAGGCCCTTGCAAATCGTCTATCTGCCCCTGGTGGGGCTGCTGCTGGCGCGGAAGCTCCGGCGGGCGGGGCTGTCCTGGTCCGGGGCAGTGCGGAAATACTGGTGGTGGGTACTGCCGCCCCTGGCCGTGGGGTGCGGCCTGATGGCCCTCAACGCCGCCCGGTTCGGCTCCCCCTTCCAGTTCGGTCACGACTACCTGCCGGAGTTCGCTGTGGAGAAGCCGGAGGGGCAGTTCAGCGGGGCCTATCTGGCGGGCAACTGGGCGCGGCTGTGGGCGCTGCCGCCCATGGAAGACGGGCGGGTGGTCTTTCCCACCTTCAACGGGTGCGCGTTCTGGCTGTTCAGCCCCATCTTCGTCAGCTTCGCGGTCTATCTCTGCAAAAATCTGCGGAAAGCGGTCCGGGAGCCGGTGGTCTGGGTGTGCGCAGGGTCCATCCTGGCCCATTTTGCGCTGCTCTGCCTCCACGCCACCCTGGGCGGGTGGCAGTTCGGGAACCGCTACACGGTGGACGCCCTGCCCGCCCTGTACTGCGGGCTGACGGTCCTGCTACGGGAGGACGAGGGCGACCTGCCGGCCCTCAACGGCCCTCTGCTGCTGTGGGGGCTGGGGCTGAATCTGGCGGGCACCGTGGCGCTGTTCAACCACTGGATATAAACGTCGGCCGCCGGGGGCAGCGGCCCCCACGTCCATCTCTGTGGGGACCGCCGCCCTCGGCGGTCCTTTTCTGTTCACGCGCAGAAGCGGTGCTGGCCGATGACCTTGATGAGGGGGCGGGACCAGATCCACGCGCTGGTGGCGGTGTTGGGGTTGAAATAGTAGATGGCTCCGCCGCTGGGGTCGGCGCCATTCAGGGCCTCCCGGGCGGCCCTGACGGCGGACTCGGCCACGGGCTGGTCGATTTGGCCGTCGTCCATGCAGGAGAAGGCCCCCGGCTGGTAGACCACCCCCGCCAGGGTGTTGGGGAAAGACGGGTGGCCGATGCGGTTCAAAATCACCGCGCCCACGGCCACCTGGCCGCTGTACGGCTCCCCCCGTGCCTCCGCCGAGATGACCCGGGCCAGCAGGTCCACCTCCCCGCTCTGCTTGTCGGTGCCGGCGGACGCGCCAGAGGACATGCCCAGGGCCTGGAGGGTGGCCGCGCCGGCCACGCCGTCGGCGGTAAGGCCGTTTTTCCGCTGGAAGTCCTTAACGGCGGCGGCGGTCTTGGCGCCGTAGATGCCGTCCACCGGGCCGCTGAAGTAGCCCCAGCGCTGGAGCTTGTCCTGGATGGTCCGCACGGCCTGGCCCGACGAGCCCTGCCGGTAGGTGGCCGCCTGGGCCGTCTGGGCCACGGCCAGAATCAGGATATTCAATAGAAAGACCACGCACAGGGCCGCAATGAGCCGCTTTCTCTCTTTCCGCAAGGTTCCCGCCTCCTGAACATTTCGTCACCGATAGTTTACGGCGGCGGAGGACAGGTTATGCAGCCCATTTTTTCCATACAGAATATTGGTGGTAAAAACGGGCCATACTGGAACAGAACAAAAGAGACGAAAGGCGGGCGTTTTACTCTATGGTCAAAGGCGTCAACAAACGGGTCATCGTGGTCAAGTCCCCCGACCGCAAGCTCTTCGAGCAGGCCATTTTCATCATGCGGGAGGAGGCGTTTGCCGAGGGGGTCTCGGCGGACCAGGTGCTCCAGGAGGCCCAGAGGGTCGCCCAGGGGTACGTGAAGCGGAACAGCCGGTGGGGCAAGTGGTTCCGTGCCATCCCCGCCCCCGCCTGGGCCGCCGCCGGCGCCCTGGCCGCCACGGCGGCGTGGAGCATGGCGCTGTTTCTGTGAGGAGCGCTCCAATGCTGAAGATTTTCGGTCAATGGTGGGCGGCTATCAGCCGCCCGTGCCGACTTCCAGCGGGCGCAAAGCCGATTCCAAAGTGCACAGACCAATGGCGGCTTGTTTGCAGCGAGTAAAACGCAACTACTATCAAGTTCTGCCCGGTCATATGCCGAGGGGCGACAGCCGCACTTGTTCCAGCGCCAGACCAATACGAGCTGCAACAGTTATCAAGTTTTGCCAGCCCCTATAAACCGTACCGCCGCCCGGACCGAAGGGGCCCCCAGCGGGCCGCCGTTCAGGCCCGCTGGGGAGAGGAAGAACAAGCGGAGTGAAGTGGATGTCCGGCGCAGCCGGACGGAACGGAACGCAGCTTGTTCTGACGAGGGTCCAGGGGGCCGACGATAGGGGCTTGAAAAGCCCCGTGTCGGCCCCCTGGTTTTCTTTCGGTTCCTTTCTCAAACGAGAAAGGAACGCCCCCGGCAGGGTCCCGCCCTGACGCAAAAAGGCCCCGCGTACCACCCCATGGTACGCGGGGCCTTCTCTCACAGCGTCTTTGCCTTGTTCCTGAGGAACTCCGCCAGCCACTCCCCCGTCTCGGGGTGGGCCAGGGAGAAGTCGATGGTGGCCTCCAGGAAGCCCTGGAGGTTGCCGGTGTCGTAGCGCTTGCCCTCGAAGTCCACAGCCACCATTTTCTCCTTCCGGCAGAGCCTCTGCAATCCGTCGGTGAGCTGAATCTCCCCGCCGTAGCCGGGCTCCAGTGTCTCCAGCACGTCGAAGATGCCGGGGGAGAGGACATAGCGGCCTAAAATGGCGTAGTTGGAAAAAATCTGCTCCGGGCGGGGCTTCTCCACCAAATCGGACACGCCGAAAATCTTCTCCTCCAAGGGCTCGGTCTTGACGGAGCAGTATTTTCCGATGGCCTCAGTGCTCACCTGCTGGACGCCCACGGCGGAGGCGCCGTACTTCTCGGCGGCGGTGATGAGCTGGCCAATCACGGGGGTCTGGGAGCGCATGATGTCGTCGCCCAGGAGGACGGCGAAGGGCTCGTCCCCCACGAAGCGCTTGGCCCGCCAGATGGCGTGGCCCAGGCCCTTGGTCTCCTTCTGGCGGACGTAGAAGATATTGGCCAGATCGGCGGCCCGGCGGACCTCGGCCAGCTCCCGGTCCTTGCCGGCCCGGCCCAGGCGCTCCTCCAGCTCGGGGTAGTAGTCGAAATAGTCATCCATGGCCGACTTGGCCCGGTTGGTGACCACCAGGATGTCCTCGATGCCGGCGGCGACCGCCTCCTCGATGATATACTGGATGACGGGCTTGTCCACCAGGGGGAGCATCTCCTTGGGCACGGTCTTGGTGGCCGGAAGCATCCGGGTCCCCAACCCGGCTGCGGGGATGACTGCCTTGCGTACCTTCATGGCGATTCCTCCTGATGTGTGGCTTGTGGTCAGGCCAGCCCCTTGGGGGCCATCATGGGCTTGAAATAGGACACGGTGGGCAGGACTTTCAGCAGCAGGCCGCCCAGGACGTAGCAGGCCGCCAGCTCCCCCAGGGCCACGCCGGGGCCGGACAGGGCGAACATGGGCCAGAAGTTGGGGCCGAACCCGGCCTCGTACCAGGCCAGCATGGCGCCCACAATGACGCCGTTGCACAGCACCGGGGGCAGGGGGGCCAGCCACCTGTTGGGCATTTTCAGGGTGAGGAAGGCCGCCAGCCCGGTGGCGGCGGTACCGCAGATGATGTCCACCGCCCCATAGGGGGAGAGGAGATTGGCCACCAGGCAGCCCACCAGCAGGCCCGGCGCGGTACACGGGAACAGGAAGGGCAGCACCGTGAGGGCCTCGGCCACCCGGAGCTGGGCGAAGCCATAGGACGGCCCCGGCAGGGCCAGGGTCAGGGCGGCGTACAGGGCGGCCACCACGGCGGCCATGGTCAGGTCTTTGGTCGTGAATTTGTGCATGAAAACAAACCTCCATTTTTTGTTTAGAGTGCGGGCGTCACCGCACAGCGGTATGGGTCCCTTACCCCGGAGGCATGACGCGCGCGCCTCCGGACGGCTTTCTCCATACCGGTTGGACTGGGTGGGGAACCAGTCGAGAGCTATTATACACACATTTTCGGCAAACGGCAAGCCTTTACAGAACCTTTTCGAACCCTTATAATGGGGCAGAGAAAGGATTTGATCTCATGCGGATTTTATTGATCGACGGGCAGGGCGGCGGCATCGGCGGACGGCTGGCGGCCCTGCTGAAGCCCAGTTTGCCCCGGGACTGCGAGCTTTTATGCGCGGGCACCAACTCCCTGGCCACCAGCGCCATGCTGAAGGCCGGAGCCAGCCGTGGGGCCACCGGGGAGAACGCGGTGGTCTACAACGCCGGTCGGGCCGACGTGATTTTGGGGCCCATCGGCATCCTGCTGGCCAACGGCATCATGGGGGAAGTCTCCCCCGCCATGGCCGCCGCGGTGTCCGGGTCTCCGGCGGAGAAAATTCTGATCCCCTCGGCCACCTGCGGCGTCCAGGTGGCGGGGACTGAGGACTGCCGGCTGGAGGACTACCTCCGCAAGGCGGTGGACCTGGCCCTGCGGGCGGTGGGGGCATGAGCGGGTTTTCCGACGTGGTGCGGGCCCACGCCCGCCGCTACCCCCTGATGGAGCCCCAGGATTACGTAAAGCTGGCCTATCAGAGCGAGTTTGGGCCGGAACACATGGTCTCCGACCCGGAATCGGTGCTGGCGGGACTGGCGGCGGAGCTGCGGCAGGTCCCGGAGACCCGGTCCGGTCCCCGGGCCGAGGCCATCGGGGGCGGGCTGTGCCGCTACCACCTGGACGGCGGCTGCGGCGACCTGCTGCCCCTGCTGGCCCGGTTCTTCACCGCCTCGGCGGCGGCCCGCCACGGGACCCAGGAGGGCCTGCGGGCCAAGCTGGACGTGCTGGCAGGTCTGCCCGTGCCCGGTATGGGGGACTATCTGGCGGAGTACGTCCTCAGCGGGTGCCCCGCCGTCCACCACAGCGACGGGTTCCGGGCCCGCTACCAGCCCCATTACCGGGTCATTGATATGGATTATGTCAACTATCTATTCCTCTTCACCGCCCTGGCCCCCCTGGCCCAGAGCGGGCGGCGGGCCATCGTCGCCATCGACGGACGGTGCGGCAGCGGCAAGACCGGGCTGGCGGCCCTCATCGCCCCGGTGTTCGACTGCACCGTTCTGCACATGGACGACTTCTTTCTCCCCTTTGAAAAGCGGACCCCCCAGCGTCTGGCCGAGCCCGGCGGCAACGTGGACTACGAGCGGATGCGGGACGAGGTCCTCTCCCCCCTGCTGCGGGGGGAGCCGGTGGGTTTGCGGGCCTTCGACTGCCACACGGGGACCCTTGGGGCGCCAACGGCGCTGGACGCGCGGCCCCTGGTGGTGGTGGAGGGGAGCTATTCCCACCACCCGGCCCTGCGGGGGTGCTACGACCTCACCGTCTTTTTGACCTGCGGCCAGGAGGAACAGCGGCGGAGACTGCTGGCCCGGGAGGGGGCCGACGGGCTGGTCCCCTTCCTGGAGCAGTGGGTGCCCATGGAGGAGCGATACTTCGACGCCTTCCACGTGGCGGAGGAGAGCGATCTGGTAGTGGATACCACGGAGTTTTGGACGTGACGGAGGGGGCCGCTGCCGCGGGGCGGAGTCCCTCCGGGGGCACCCCTTTCCACGTGGAAAGGGGTGGGAAAGACGCCAGGGCCGCGGCCCTGGACCTGGGGGGCGGCGCCGTCGTCAGAACAAACTGCACTCCGCTACGTCCGGCTTTGCCGGACATTCGCTCCATTCCGTTTGTTCTTCCTCTCCCCAGCGGGCCTGAACGGCGGCCCGCTGGGGTATAGACGGGGACGCGCCTGGCATGGCGATTCCCGGCAAGGCCGGTCTCTCATCGTGTGGGGCGCGACGACTCGGCGCGCCAATGCACCAGCCTCCATGTAGGGGCGGCTATTAGCCGCCCGTGCCGACTCCCAACGGGCGTTAGGCCAATTCAAAAATGCAAAGACCTGTGGCGACTTGTTTGCACCGATGAAAACGCAACTACTCCCAAGTCTTGCCCGGCTCTTACACGAGGGGCGGCAGCCGGAGTTGTTCCAGCGCCAGACCGATACGAGCTGCAACGGTTTTCTGGTTTTGCCAATCAACAAACCCCGTGCCGCCCCCGGTCCTTCTTTCCGTCCCCTTTCTTCGGGAAGAAAGGGGACCCGCCGGAGGCCCCTGGGGCCTCACATCCCCAAATACCGCCCCGCCTGGCTGGCCGCCATGGCCCCGTCCGCCGCCGCCGTGACCAGCTGCCGCAGTTCCTTGGTCCGGCAGTCCCCCGCGGCGTAGACCCCGGGGATGGCGGTGAGGCAGTCCTCGCCGGCCTTCACGTACCCGTTTTCGTCCAGCTCCAGCGGCGGGGCGAAGGCCCCGTTGTCCGGGAGCAGTCCCACGGCGGCAAAGACCCCGTCCACGGCCAGGGAGGACTCCCCCTCCGGCCCGGACAGCCGGACGCCGGTGACCTGACCGCCGCCCTCGATGGCGACAACTTTGGTATTCAAGATGGGCTTGATGTTGCCGTGCTGGGCCACCCCCTCCACCAGGTGCTTCTCCCCCCGGTACTGGTCCCGGCGGTGGATGAGGTAGACCGTGGGGCACAGGGCGGAGAGGTAGATGGCGTCCTCCAGCGCGGTGTTGCCGCCCCCCACCACGGCCACGGTCTTGCCCTTGAAGAAGCCGCCGTCGCAGGTGGCGCAGTAGCTCACGCCCCGGCCGCCGAACTCCTCCTCGCCGGGGACCTCCAGCTTCCGGCGGCGGACCCCGGCGGCGTAGATGACCGCCCGGCCCTCGAACTCCTGCCCACCGGCGGAAACCACTTTGCGCTCACCCAGGTCCCGCAGACCATCGGCGGCGGCGAATTGGAACTCCGCCCCCAGGTCGGCGGCCTGCTCGTAGAGGGACATGGCGAAGTCGGCCCCGGAGATGATCTTGGTCCCCGGCCAATTCTCCACGTGGGGGGTGGTGACGGCCTGACCGCCGGGCACTCCGGCCTCCAGCACCAGGACCGAGTGGCCCGCCCGCCGGGCGTAAAGCGCCGCCGTCAGTCCGGCTGGACCCGCGCCGATGATAATGATGTCGTACATAAAAAATCGCCTCCTTTTCCGCTAGTATAGCCGAAAAGGAGGCGATTGAACAGCCTGATTATCCGTTCCCCTCGGTCAGGGGGATGGGGTCCTTGTATTCGGGAAAGACCACCACGGCCTTGAACAGGTCGCCGTCGATGTCCAGGCGGAAGGCGCCGCCCTGCAGCTCCGTCAGGCTCCGGGCGATGGACAGGCCCAGGCCGCTGCCCTCGGCGGTGCGGGAGGCGTCCCCCCGGACGAACCGCTCCATGAGCTGGTCCGCCGGGATGTTCAGCGGGTCCCTGGATACGTTTTTCACCGACAGGGTGACGTTGCCGTCCCAGCTTTTCACGTCCAGATACACCCGGGTGCCCGGCATGGCGTACTTCACGCAGTTGCCCAGCAGGTTGTCGATGACCCGCCACAGGTGCCGCCCGTCGGCCTCTACGTACAGCTCGTGGTCCGGGGTGGTGAGGACGGGGGAGAGCTGGCTCCGCCCGAACTTCTCCTCGTACTCCCCCAGGGCCTGGGAGAGGAGCTGGGTGAAGCCCAGCTTTTCCTTGTTCACGGTCAGCACCCCCGTGGAGGCCTTGCTGGCCTCCACCAGGTCCTCGGTGAGCTTTTTCAGCCGCTGGCTCTTTCGGTCCAGCACCTCGATATACTCCAGGGCCTTGGGGTCCTGGATGTCCTCTTTTTTCAGCAGGTCCACGTAGTTGATGATGGAGGTGAGGGGGGTTTTCAGGTCGTGGGAGACGTTGGTGATGAGCTCGGCCTTGAACCGCTCGCTCTTGAGCTGTTCGTCCACGGCACTGGAGATGGCGCTGCCCAGGTCATTGAGCTGCTCGGCGTGCTCCCGCAGGTCGGGGAAGCGCCTCATGCCGGAGGTGTCGATGACCGTCCCCGGCGCGCCGCCCACGATGGCGCCGGTCCCCGCCCGGATGAGCCGCCACTCCTTCACCCACCGGCACAGCACCCACAGCACGAAGCCCTGGTACACGGGGATGAGGATGACCGTCACCCCGGTGAGGACGGTGCCCAGCAGGTAGAGCAAAAAGAGCCAGATGACCCGGGTGTTCATGTTCCGGCGGGCGAAGATGTCCCCCAGGGCCCGGCCCACGGCGGCGCACAGCCGCCAGAGGACCATGCTGCTCCAGAAGGTGTGGGTCCTGCACCGCACCGCGGTGGTGAGGATGGCCCCCAGGGTGAGGATGGCCGCCGTCAGGGTGAAGAATCCGATGCCCACCACCGAGGCCATGCGGGGCCCCTGGTTGAAGCTGAACGCGGCGGCGTCCCCGGCGTTGAGGATGGCTGCGAACAGGAACACGTAGGCGGCGGCGTACACGTCGGTGGGGATGCGCTCCTGCCAGCCGGGGGTGACGCGGTCCGGGGCCTCCCGGCGGTAGCCCGCGCTCCGGCAGAGGAAAATCAGCAGTCCGGCGGACAGCAGCAGCGTGGTCAGCGCCAGCAGGGCGAGGCCGGGCAGGAAGGGCTGGATGTCGTTGTAATCCTCCCGGGCGGACCAGAAGCCGTCATGGACGGTGAGGGGATTGGTGACGGCGGAGTCGATGACGATGGTGAGGGCGTGGGAACGGGTGTCGTATTCATTGTTGTGGTCGTGCCACGCCTCCCCGTCGGAGTAGTAGCCGTACTCGCAGTACCGGCCCTCATAGGCCGCGGCGTCCAGCTCCACCGTTCCGTCCGCCGTGTAGGCGATCAAAATCTCCGTGCCGGAATCGCTCTCCCTGTGGTAGTCGTAATAGTGGTATTGGTCCCCCTGGGTGAGGGTGGTGACCCAGCGCTCCCGGACGGGGGTGGCCAGTCCGTCGCCGGTGTCGGCGGCCGTCCCCATGGTGTCGTCCAGCAGGGCGCTGGTGTCCTGGTCGTGGACCTGGTAGCGGAAGTTGGTGTTGGCCGGGTCCAAAATCTCCTCCAGGGCCTCCAGCCGCTTCTGGTCGGAATAGGACAGCTTGCCGATCCACTCCCGCTGCATACGCAGCTTCATGACCGTGCTGACCTGGTCCTGGTAGGAGAGGATGGGCTTATAGATGCTGTAACTGTTGTAAAAGTCGCCGCCGGACCACAGGTCGTCCCAGTTGCTGAGGGTGGCCACAGACGACCAGAAGGCAACGCCGGAGAACAGCACACACAGTACGGCGGCCAGGAATTTGAGGGGCGCGGAGGTCCGCAGAGTTTTCATGGGAACACTTCCTATCATTCTGGGTCGGGCCGCCGGGGTCGGCGGCCCCTACTGTTTCTCCATCTTGTACCCCAGGCCCCACACCACCTTGATATACCGGGGATTGGCCGGGTCGATCTCCACCTTTTCCCGCAGGTGGCGGATGTGGACGGCCACGGTGTTTTCCGACCCCAGGGAGGGGTCGTTCCACACCTGCTCGTAGATTTGGCCGGTGGAGAACACCCGGCCGGGGTTTTTCATCAGTAAAAGAAGGATGTTGTACTCGATGGGGGTCAGGCTCACCGGCTCGCCGTCCACCGTGACGGACTTGGCCCCGTCGTCGATGGCGATGCCGCCGTTGCGCAGCACCTGGGAGGTCTCCTCCTTGTGCTGGCCGCCCAGGGTGGTGTACCGCCGGAGCTGGCTCTTGACCCGGGCGATGACCTCGATGGGGTTGAAGGGCTTGGTGATATAGTCGTCGGCCCCGATGTTCAGCCCCAAAATCTTGTCGGCGTCCTCGCCCTTGGCGGTGAGGAGGATGATGGGGATGTTGCGGCTCTCCCGTAGCTTGGCGGTGGCGCGGATGCCGTCCATGCCGGGCATCATCACGTCCATGAGGATGAGGTGGATGTCGTCGTGGTCCTGGGCCGCCTTCAGGGCCTCCAGGCCGTCGTAGGCGTGGTAGGTGCCGTAGCCCTCGCTGGTGAGGTAGATGTCCAGGGCCGAGACGATGTCCCGGTCGTCGTCCACAATGAGGATGTTGTACAACAAAGCTCACTCCTTATCCTGCCCGAAGCATATCAGGCGGAATTTAATTTGAAATGGGGAAAAGATTTAAGAACTCTTTAAGATAGAAAACATTTTACCCCATCTGCTGTTCTTTGTATAGGTTGCCACTAGTAATTTCTTCGGACCTGGGATTAAATAGAAAGGAAAGTTGGCATAACAAGGGAGGGGGCGCCGTATGCTGAAACTTCTGGCCTCGGACCACATGGACCCGTATGCCCTGCTGCTGCGGGCCCTGGGGGGCGATACGCTCCCGGACATCGTCCGGGACGAAGGGGGGAAGCCCCGGTTTTTCGGCCGCCCGGACCTCCATTTTAATGTAAGCCACAGCGGCCCCTACGCCCTGTGCGGCCTGTCCGACAAAAATATTGGGGTGGATATTGAAACGATTCGCCCCCGCCGAACGTTATTAGTACAGAAGGCACTTTCGCCGGAGGAATACCAGTGGTATCTGGACCAGGGCGGCCGCTGGTCCGACTTTTACAGCCTGTGGACCCTCAAGGAGGCCCGGGTGAAGCAGTCCGGCCGGGGGCTGGACCGCCCGCCCCGCTCCATCGCCGTCCCCCTGCTGAACCCCGGCGGGGTGGCGCCGCTGGACAGCCTGACCTTCGCCGCCTACGGCGGCAGCGGCTGGCGGGCCGCGGTCTGCACCGAAGGGGAGACCGCGCCGCTGGTGTGGCTGTGACGGCGCATGATTCTGCCCATGCCCCGCCATTTTAAGGAAACCTTAAGAAACCAACCACTGTTTTCTAAAGAAACGGCATGTATACTGGGCACAGTGAAAGAAAGGAGAGACGACCATGAACGTTTTGATTTTGACCGGCAAATTTGGCATGGGGCATTGGTCCGCCTCTCAGTCGCTGCGCCTTCAGCTTCTGAACGCTTTTCCCCAGGCAGAGGTGACGGTGGAGGACTTCTTCGAATACGCCATGCCCGACGCCTCCGAGGCCATCTATAAGGGCTTCTCCCTGCTGGTCACCAAGGGCAGCGGGCTCTATAACATGTACTATAAGGCCACCGAGAACGCCCAGACCAAGGCGAAGCCGCCCCTGGAATACCTCTTCCAGGATAAGCTGGCCGAGCTGCTGTGGGACCGGAAGCCCGACGTGGTTCTGGCCACCCATCCCCTCTGCGCCCAACTGGTCTCGGACTACAAGGAGGAGACCAACGCCCAGCTGCCCCTGGTCACCTGTATCACCGACCTGTCCACCCACTCCGAGTGGATCAACAGCCACACCGACTGTTATCTGGTGGGCTCCCCGGAGATTCGGGACCGCCTGTGCGAAAAGGGAGTGGAGCGCCGGCGCATCTGCGTCACCGGCATCCCCGTGAAGCCGGAGTTCAAAAAGCCCGTCCGCCGGGGCGGCGGCCCGGAGCGGCACCTGCTCATCATGGGCGGCGGCCTGGGCCTGCTGCCCAAAAAGGATAAATTCTACGAGGAGCTCAACGCCCTGGAGGGGGTCAAGACCACCCTCATCTGCGGCGGCAACCAGAAGCTCTACGACCGCCTCCACGGCAAGTACGAGAACATCGAGGTGGTGGGCTACACCGACCGGGTGTACGACTACATGGCCCAGGCCGACCTCATGCTCTCCAAGCCCGGCGGCATCACCCTCTTTGAGACCATCTTCTCCGAGCTGCCCATCCTGGCCTGGGAGCCGTTTTTGCAGCAGGAGATCAACAACGCCCGGTTCCTGGTCCGCTACCAAATCGGCCGCATCGCCCACAAGGAGCCGGAGGAGTGCCTCGAGGCCATCCGCAAGCTGATCTACGACGACGCGGCCCTGGAGCGCCTGGGCAACAACATGCGCCGCCTGAAGGGCCAGCTGGAGGCCGAGAGCCTGGAGCGGATCGTGGCCGCCCTGACCCAGCGGAAAGGGGCGTGCGCCTGATGAATAAGAAAAGCAACTGGGGCCTCGTCCTCATCGCCGCCGTCATGGTGTTCACCGGCTGGTACCTCCTGCGCCAGCAGCCCCTGTCCAGCCTGGTCCAGGTCCTGTCCCAGATCAGGCCCGGCTTCGTGCTGCTGGGCCTGGGCTTCATGTTCGTGTTCGTGGGCTGCGAGGCCCTGTGCTCCAAGCTGATTTTGGGCCGCCTGGGCCACAGGGTCCAGTACCGCCAGTGCCTGGGCTACTCCTTCACCGGCTTCTACGTCAGCTCCATCACCCCCTCCTCCACCGGCGGACAGCCCGCCCAAATCTACTATATGTCCAAGGACGGCATCCCCGCCGCCCACGGCTCCCTCAACATGATGCTCATCGCCGTGTGCTATCAGGTGGTCACCCTCCTGTACGCCGTGGCCGCCTTCTTCGCTCTCCCCGGCATCCGCCGGGACATGGGCGCGGGCCTGGGGGCCCTGCTGGCCTTCGGCGGCATCGTCATGGTGGTCCTGACGGCGGGCATGCTGTGCATGATGTTCCTGCCCAACGCGGCCAAAAAGATGATGGGCGGCCTACTGGATGTGCTGGTGAAGCTGCACATCGTCCGCCGGGAGGCGGAGCTGCGGGCCAAGCTGGACGCCCAGATGGCGGAGTACCGCCAGGGCGCGGCCTGTATTCGGGCCAACCTGAAGCTCATGCCCGCCCTGCTGGCCATCACCTTCCTCCAGCTCACCGCCCTGTACGCGGTGCCCTTCGTGGTCTACCTGGGCTTCGGCCTTCAGGGGGCCACCCTCTTCCAGTTGGTGGGCGCCCAGGCCCTGGTGAATCTGGCCGTGGGCTCCCTGCCCCTCCCCGGCGCCGTGGGGGCCTCCGAGGGCGTGGCCCTCCGGGCCTTCGGCCTGTTCTTCGGTTCCGGGCTGGTGGCCCCCGCCGTCCTGGTCAGCCGGGGCATCAGCTTTTACAGCTTCCTGCTCATCAGCGCCGGCGTCACCGTGGGCATGCACCTGAAGCACCGAAACCGCGCCCCCGTGTCGAAGCCCGCCAAGGTATTCCCTGTGGCCGTCAAAAAAGCCGCGCTCGAATGAGCGCGGCTTTTTTATTGCAATTGGAACGCTCCGACTATGCCGGGGAGTCCCGTAAAAAATTTAGCGGAGAGTGTGAAGTAAAAACTCCTTTTGCTAAGATAGGAGGCGAGCCTAATCAGTCGCGGCTAAAGTATCAAAAGGAGGCTATTTAGCGACCAGTACTTCAAAATCCAGTTGAATTTGTTCAACGCCATTGACGATGAGTACAAGGGAGTGGATTCCAGGGTGATGTTTTCTTGAACTTAAATCTGCAAAGGAATGAGTTTTTCTAAAAGACTTTTCTTGGTTTGCGATCAATGAAGTTTCGGATATTTGAAATATTTTTCGGGTTTGCCCACCATTGGCTTTGATATAATGGATGCCATACTCCAACCGCACCTTGGTTGCTTTGTTAGCCCTGACTTTAAAGGAAAAAATCATATCCTGCCCGATGAAAACGGACGTAGTTTCCAATGTGAAGTCGTAAACGTCCACACAACTGGCATCTGAGACTCCGAAGATACCCAGCACATCCCTGTTGCCCTTTTTTAGAAGTGTTCTACATCCGTGTTTTACAATCCAATCAGTATACTCGTTTTTTCCATACCAATCCGCTGCAATTTGTGCAACAAGGTCGGGATGTGTTTTGGAAATATCGTTCAAATTATTGGCCACGCTCTTGCGGACATACAGAGATGGATCTTCTTTCAGCCGATCTAAAATGCCAAGCACCAATGACGGGTCTTTTTTAAATCTGGTCAGTGCTTGTCCCCATGGCAATGCAGGACGGCAGCCCTCACTGGCAAGCCGCCGGACATGTTCATTGTCATGCCCCGCCCATACGGACATCTGTGCCATCATACGATCTTCATGGCTGATAATAAACGGCCTCACGGCAAACTCAGCGGTCGAGTATTGGGTATACCGCTCCAATGCGGCGATGGACAAATCCCAATAGCGTTCACCCTGCCCATAGACTTCAACAAAATCCGGGAAGTAAATCAATGCATTGTTATGGAAGCCCGCTGGATAACCCGCAACAACCAGATCAAGGATGGCAAGTGCCCGTTCATAATCAGAAGGCAAATAGTGTCCTAAATTGATGGTAATTTGCCGCATACGGCCTTTCAACGTTCGCGCATCCCAAGTTTCATCCATAATGTCGCTTACAAAATTACTATCCTGAAACGGAGGATATACAGTCTTGATACGTATAGCCAATTCATGGATGGAATGGTGATTATAATATTTGTCTTTCATCAATTCGGACATTTTGCTCTCTCCTCTTATTTTGCGCCTCTCGCCGCCGAAACCGGACAAACATAACATAATTTTTCCCATTCTAATATCGTCGTGCGGAAATGTCAAACAACGGCGAATGGACTTCCCAAACGCCTGACAATCCTGTATAATAGCCGCAACGCGGCTATTTTCGCGCATGTGGGCTTGCCGTGCCCCACACAAAGGAGGGACCACCCATGAAATTTGTATCCTGGAATGTCAACGGCCTGCGGGCCTGTATGAAGAAGGGATTTTTGGAATCCGTCACCGCCCTGGACGCCGACTGCATCTGTCTCCAGGAGACCAAGATGCAGCCCGGACAGGCTGATGTGGATCTGCCGGGCTACCGGGAATACTGGAACAGCGCCGAGAAAAAGGGCTACTCCGGCACCGCCATTTTCTCCCGCCGGGAGCCGTTGGGCGTGTCCTACGACATCGGCGACCCCCTCCACGTGGGGGAGGGCCGCTCCATCACCCTGGAATTTGAGGACTTCTACCTGGTGACGGTCTACACCCCCAACGCCCAGGACGGGCTGGCCCGCATCGACTACCGGATGTCCTGGGAGGACGCCTTCCGGGCCTACCTCCTGTCCCTGGACGCCAAGAAGCCGGTGGTGGTCTGCGGGGACCTGAACGTGGCCCACCAGGAGATCGACCTGAAAAACCCCGGACCCAACCGGGGCAACGCGGGCTTCTCCGACCAGGAGCGGGCCAAGTTCACCGAGCTGCTTGCCGCCGGGTTCACTGACACCTTCCGCGCCCTGTACCCCGACCTGGCGGGGGCCTATTCCTGGTGGAGCTACCGCTTCCACGCCCGGGAGAACAACGCGGGCTGGCGCATCGACTATTTCCTGGTCTCCGACCGCCTGCGGGAGCGCATCGCCCGGGCGGAGATCTTGAGCGACATCCACGGCAGCGACCACTGCCCGGTCCTGCTGGAATTGAACTGAGGAGGAGTCGCCATGAAAGGCTTTCAGCGGCCCTATCCCCTGTTCTCCCTGTGCGGCCTGAAGTGCGGCCTGTGCCCCATCCACCACATGCCGGACGGCTGCCCCGGCTGCGGCGGCGGGGAGGGGAACCAGTCCTGCTCCATCGCCCGGTGCAGTCTGGCCCACGGCGGCCTGGAATACTGCTTCCAGTGCCCCGAATACCCCTGCAAGGAGTATGACGGCTTCGACGAGTACGACGGCTTCCTGGCCCACAGGGACCGGGCGGCGGACATCCGCCATGCCGTGGAGCTGGGGCCGGAGGCGTACCGGGCGGAGCTGGACGAGAAGGTGGAGCGGCTGGGCTACCTGCTGGCCCACTACAACGACGGCAGGCGGAAGAGCTTTTTCTGCACGGCGGTGAACGTTCTGGACCTGGCCGACGTGCGGGCGGTGATGGACCAAATCGCCGCCCAGGCCCCCCTGGACCTGGACCCCAAAACGCGGGGCGCCAAGGCGGCGGCCCTCTTTCAGGCCATGGCCGAGGCCCGGGGCCGTTCCCTGAAGCTGACCCGGAAACCCGGAAAAAAGGGATAAATGGGAGGATCATCATGGATGTTGACGTCAATCAGCCGCTGGAAAACCCGGAACTGAAGGAGCTGTTCCGGCAGTTGGAGGGTGGTCAGAGTGAGGAGGAGCGCCGGCAGCTGATGAACCGGCTTTTGGAGGAGATCGCCCTGAACGCCTGTTTCCTGTCGGTGATCCAGCTCTCGGAGGAGCCGGAGAGCCAAGGGGACGGCAAAGCTGTGTTCCAGCGGGACACGACGATGGGCTTTCCCATGCTCACCACCCAGGACGGCCGCCAGTTTTACCCGGCTTTTATCGACTGGGAGGAGCTGGGAAAGTGGGAGGCCGTGCGCGGCGCGCCGCCTAAAACCCTGCTGCTCCGCTTCGACGACTATGCCGCCATGGTCCTGAGGGACGGCGGCGCGGACGGCATCGTCATCGACCCCTTCAGCCACAACCTGATGCTGGACCGGGCCTATCTGGAGCATCTGCGCAATCAAAAGGAACTCAGGGCCTCAGGACATACGGAACATACGGTGCAGAAGAGGACTGTGGTCCAGCTGGGGGACCCGCGGGATTACCCCACCGCTATGGTGGAGGCCGTCAAGGCCCACGCCGCGCAGGACAAGCGTATCAAACGGCTGTGGCTGCGGCTGATGGAGCGGGACGGGGAGGTCAGCTTCCTGATCGTGGCCGACTTTCAGGGAGACCGCGGCGATGTGTTCAACGGGATCGGAGAGACGGCCCGCCCCTACCTGAGCGGGATGTATATCGACCTGATCCCCTATGCGGACGCCTTTGGCGCCGACGCGGCCCGGGGCAAGGAGCCTTTTTACCAGAGGAAGCACGGGCTCTTTTTTCGCTGACCCGTAAACACGGGAAGGCGTCAGAGACAGAATGAGGAGGATTCGCCAATGGACCGCTTTATGGAGAGCTTGACCAGCAAGGGCAGGGGCGCGGAGCTGCCTGAGGAATACGATTATTTTGGGAAATTGGTCGGGAGCTGGGACCTGGACTACACGGACTGCAACCTGGCCTGTTCGGTCAAAGGGGAATGGCATTTCGCGTGGGTGCTGGAGGGGATGGCCATCCAGGATGTCATCATTCTGCCCTCCCGGGACACCAGGACGGAGCGCCCGCACCCCCTCACGGAGTACGGCACGTCGCTCCGCATCTACAATCCGGACACCCACGCCTGGGACGTGGCCTATGGCTACACGGGGCGGATCATGCGGCTGGAGGCCAGAAAAGAGAACGGCATGGTCGTCCTGACGAACCTGGAGGACCCCAGCCGGAAATGGGTCTTTGTCGAAATCGGGGACGATGCCTTCCATTGGCAAAACGTGACCGTCCAGGAGGACGGCACATGGCATATCAATGCGGACATCCGGGCCAGGCGGGTATCCGCTTCCGATTGATGCGGAGGCGTGGACATGACGCAGGATTGGTTTACTGTCGACCGGCTGGCCGATGACACCACCGTCCTCAGCGAATACCGGCACTGGGAGGAGACCCACTGCTACCTCCTCCAGGGGAGCGAGCGGGCCCTGCTCATCGACACGGGGCTGGGCATCTGCGATATTCAGGCGCCGGTCCGGGCCCTGACGGACCTGCCGGTGACGGCGGTAGCCACCCACGTCCACTGGGACCACATCGGAGGGCACCGTTATTTCCCAGACTTTTACGCCCATGAGCTGGAGCTGGGCTGGCTGAACGGGGCTTTCCCGCTGACGATGGAGACCATCAAGGAGATGGTGGTGGACCGCTGTGACCTGCCGGACGGCTATGACGTGAATGACTACGCGTTTTTTCAGGGGGCCCCTACCCGGATATTGCAGGACGGGGACGCCATTGACCTGGGCGGCCGGAGCGTCCAGGTGCTGCACACCCCCGGCCACTCGCCGGGGCATATGTGCTTCTGGGAGCCGGACCGGGGCTGGCTCTACACCGGCGACCTGGTCTATAAGGGCACCCTCTTCGCCTACTACCCCTCCACGGATCCCCAAGCCTATCTGGCCTCCCTGGAGCGGGTGGCCGCCCTCCCGGTCAAGCGGGTGCTTCCGGCCCACCACACCCTGGACATTCAGCCTGAGATTTTGACCCGCATGAGGGACGAGTTCCTCCGGCTTGATGCGGAGGGCCGGCTCCACCACGGCAGCGGCACCTTCGACTATGGCGATTGGGCCGTTTGGCTGTAAAACCCGCAAAAAGCCCCCACCCGCGTCTGGCAGGACGCGGGTGGGGGCTTTTTTGGTTCACGCGCCGTGGAGCTGGGGGGCCAGGCGGCTTTTCAGGCCCACCTTGTCCAGGGCCAGGGCCAAAACGAGGAAGACCGCGCCGCTGCCCACCGCCTGGACCAGGGTGCCCAGGAACTGGGGGAGGAAGGCCGCCCAGGTGCCGGTCATGATGACGTTGGCCAGGGCGTACAGGGCGGGGGAGAGGAGGCCGGAGACTACCACGGCCAGGGCGTTCCGGGGGCACAGCAGCCGGTCGCGCCGCGCCGTGAAGGGGAGGACCACCAGGGCCTTGATGAGGAGGGTGGGCAGCACCCACATGGGGGCGGTGAGCAGGTCGGCCAGCCCCGCGCCGATGGCTGCGGCCGCCGCCGCGTAGGGCAGGGGGAGCAGGCAGGCCGCCAGATAGATGAGCGCGTCCCCCAGGTGGACGTATCCCCCGGTGGGGAGGGGGATGTGGAGGATATAGGCGGTCATGACGGTGATGGCCCCGGCGAAGAGGGCGGCGGCCACCAGGCGGTGGAGGGATTGGTTCTGTCTCATGGAGAGCACCTCGTTCCTTCTGACTTCCCCTCTACCATATCACAATCTGGACTTATCGCAAGGTCCAATTTTTGAAAGATTTATCGGGTCAGATGGGCAAAAAAAGGCTCCCCTATTTCAGAGAAATGGGGGAGCTTGAGGGGGGACGGGGGAGGACGGCCCCTTCCGGCCGCTGCGGCGGCCACCTCCCCCATTCCTGCGGAATAGGGGAGGCAGGGGTGGGACGCTCCGATTCAGTCGTCTGCATCCCAATCCAGAACTTCGCCGGTATAGGCGTCGATCTCGGCCTCGTATTTGTCGTGGCCGTGCTTGAAGGTGACCTCGTATTTCCACCCCGAGGGGGCGGAGTCCGAGTCGTCAAGCTCCACCTTGTGGAGCTTGGTGCCGGGCACCAGATTCTGCACGATGACCTCCAGCTGGTCCTCGGTGAGCAGGGCGCTGGACCCCTCGCCGTGGTGTCCGGGGGTGGGCGTCGGGGTCGGCGCGGGCGTGGCGGGGGGTGGCGTGGGCGCGGGCGTGACCACCGCCGGGGGCTGGGG
>UQGJ01000036.1 GCA_900540545.1 uncultured Eubacteriales bacterium | reverse complement strand
TCACCGGTGCCGCCACCGTCATCCTCGCCATGGGCGCCGGCAAAAAAGCCGCAAACGCCATTCACCAGGCCCTCGGCGCCTGATGCCTGACAAAAAGGACACGCCCTCCGGCAGCCCGGAGGGCGTGTCCTTTTATGCCATGTGCACCAGCAGAACAAAGGGGGCCCTTTCTGTTCAGAAAGGGCCCCCTTTGCAGCGCCGCCGGCAGGTTACGGGCAGGTCTTGCCGTCAGCGTACTTTTTGTCATTGACCATCAGCACCAGTCCGGCGCCCACAAAGGCCAGCACCACGAAAATCATGTAGGCGCCGGTCATGGAGCCGGTGATGGCCAGGGCGGCGGCCAGCACCGCGAAGGAGCATACGCGGATCAGCGAGATCAGCGGGTTCACCAGGGTGTAGACCTTGGCGAAGTTCTGGTGCCCATACACCGTGGAGACCAGGGAGGCGGGCCAGTTGGCGTTGCCGCCGATGGCGATGCCGATCATAAAGACGGAGATATACAGGCAGGCCCGGTTGGGGATCAGGTTGAAGATGATGGCGGCGGCGTACCACACGCCGTAGATGGAGGTGGCGACCCGGGTGGTGAGCTTCTGGTCCAGCACGCCCCAGAGGTAGCTGCCCACGATGCCGACCAGGGCGCACACCGTCATGGCCCCGATGGCCGTGTTCTGCTCCAGGCCCAGGGAGACCATACGGGGCACCAGCTGGCTCATCACGCCCACGGTGACCAGCATGTAGAGGCCCAGGCCCAGGCCGATGAACCAGAACTCCTTGGTGCGCACCAGCTTGCCGTAGGTCCAGGGGCTGACGTAGGCGCTGGCCTCCTTGCGGTATGCGTCCATCTCGCTCTCGGTCATGGGGACGTTGTCCGGCGTGGCGCCCGCATCCTCGGGGTTGTTTTTGATGAACAGGCCCCACACGGCTACGGCCAGGATGAGCACGCCCAGGATGGTGATGGCCATGGGCATGCCGAACCGGTTGGCCAGGAAGGTGAGGATGACCACGATGAAGGCGGAGGCCAGGTTGTTGCCCATGGTGGCCCAACCCAGGGCCAGCCCCTTCTTTTTGGGGAACCAGGAGGAGAGGTAGGCGCCCCCGGCGATCCAGGCGTGGACGTTGGCGAAGAGGCTCACCAGGATGAGGGCGATGGCGTACTGGGTCACGGACTGGACGTTGCCGTACCAGATGTAGGACAAGCCGCCCAGGGCCAGGGAGACGACGGCCGTGACCCGCGCCCCCAGCTTGTGGCAGACCAGGCCGAAGATCAGCATACCCACAATGCTGATGAGTCCGCTGATGGTGCTGAAGCTGAGCAGGGTGGCCTGATTCCAGCCGTGCAGCTCTGCCAGGGCGGGGACCGTGGCGTTTAGTCCGTCTACCGAGGTGCCGGTGCTGAAAAAGAGCATCACGCCGACGAAGATGATGACCTGCCAGCCCTTTGCCCCGAAATTGCTCTTCGCGTCGGTGGTCGCGGCGGGTGTCCGCCGCTGGTTGGTTGCCTCCATAATGGGGACCTCCTGTATCAAATTCATTTACATTCTCGCGGGAATCAGATATAATTTTGAGTAACAAAACATGGGGGGCCTGCATGATGGAACTGCGCCAGCTGCGCTATTTTACCGCCGTGGCCGAAACGCTGAACTTCAGCCGTGCCGCGGAGACCCTTTATATCTCTCAGTCCGCCCTGAGCCAGCAGATCGCCGACCTGGAGCGGGAAATGGGGGTCCAGCTGCTGCAGCGCAGCAAACGCTCGGTGGAGCTGACCCCCGCGGGCCGGGCCATGCTGGCCGAGGCCAAGAAGCTGCTCCACCAATCGGAAAAGCTGGTGCCCTACGTCCGGCAGATCGAGCAGAGCGACACCCAGGAGCGGGAGCTTTTCATCGGCGTGGACTTCAGCATGGATTTGAGCTACGACGCCGACTTCCGCCTGGCCCTGTGCGATGCGGTGTCCGCCCTCCGGACGCGCACCCCCAGCCTGCGGGCCACATTCCACATGTATGAGCACCCCGAACTGGCCCGGACCATCGACGTCGGCACTGTGGACCTGGGTTTCTTCCTGTGCAGCGAGGCGACCCTGCGGGGCATCTGCCGGACCAGGGTAAAGACCCGTCTGCTGTGGGAGGAGGAGATGGTGCTGGTGCTGCGGGGGGAGGAGCCCATTGAGGACACCCCGGACAATGTCCGCGCCGTCCTGAAGGAGCGGGGCCTCTTCCTGCTGGAACAGGAGACCCGGGGCATGAGCCAGGCCCTCCAGATATTGGAGGCCATAGGAGTCCAGCCCCATATCCGCTTCAACAACAGCCGCAGCGTGATGGTCCTCATGGCGGAGAGCGGGGAGAGCACCACGTTGCTGCCCGCCTCGCTGGTGCGGGGCCTCCGGGACTCCAATCTGCAGTGCCTCCACTTCGGCGTCCCCGCCGCCCTGTGCCAGTTCCGGGCCGTGTGGCGGGAGGAGAATCAAAACTGCCTGATTCCTAGCCTCCTGGACCATTTGACCCAGGGGCTTTCCCAGGGATGAAAGCGCCGGACCGGCAGGGCCGGCGCTTTCTCTTTTTTAGTAAGTGCCGTACTTGTAGGTGCGGTCAGGCACATCTTGGTTCACCTGGTCCTTTTCAATGAAGGCGATCATGCGGACGATGGAGCCGTCTCCCTTGTGCCAGCGGCTGGGGAAGGCGCAGACCACGCAGCGCTTGTTCAGCACCTTGTCCACGTCCCCGCCCACATTCTCCCAGGCGGGGATGTTGCGCTTCAAAAAGACCTCGTGGACCGGCTCCCACTTGGGGTGGTCCACCTTGGGGTCCCGGCCGGGGTAGAACATTTGATACACGTCCAGCACCCTGGGAACCAGGGGGCCGGGGCCGTGCTGGGCCATATAGGAGGCGCAGGGGTGGTCCAGGGCCTGGCAGTCGATGCCGAAGCCCGCCGACCCGTGGGCCACCAGCCATTCTCCCGCCGCCTCACTGAGACCGGGACTCCACAGAAAATAGCGGTCGGAGTCGGAGTAGAGCCGGTGCCAGCCGGTGATGATGAGGGTGAAGTCGCCGGGCTGCATGGGGACCTTCCGGTTGGCTTCCTCCAGCATCTCCGGGGTGATGGTCTGCATAGGGGTGCAGGGGATGTCCCAGATGACCGCCGGGGCGATGAATTTCTCGATGGGCACCTCGTCCACGAAGGGGCTCTCCTGGCAGACGTGGGAGGGCGCGTCGTAGTGGGTGGACACGTGCTGGCAGAAGTTGTGCATCAGCTGGGTGCGGCGGTTGAACTTGGACATGTACTGTACCGGGGTGGTCCAGGGCTGTTCCCCGGCGGGCCAGGTGGGCTGGTCGTTGCCCCAGGGGTGGGACAGGTCGATCATCACCATGTCGCTGGTGATGGCCCATTTTCCCGGCTCATTCAGGGCCGGAGTGGTGTATTCCAGCGTGGGGGTGCCATAGCCATCCACCCGGAAGGGCATTTCCTCCATGGGCAGGGGATACTGGTGCATAGGTCGTTCCTCCTCAGCGCTTTTTCCGTTCACAGCGGTTCTGTGATACTGTGCCCGGCTGTCAAATCTGTTTTCCCTGAACAGACGGCGCCATCTGTTCAATAAGTCCAAAATGATTCTATCTTATAACGGCAGTTTTGTGAAATACGCATAGCTAATAACTGGTTTTCTGCTTATAAGCCAAACAAATGAAGCGCCCCGCCCTTGCCGTGGGGATGGCTTCGCGGTATAATCATACCATGAAACCGCCGGGGAGGAGGGACCGCGATGTCACAAAGCGCCTTTTGGGAGGTCATGTTCGACAATATCAGCGAGGGTGTGTATATCCTGGACCACGCCGGGAACTACATCTACTGCAACCGGGCCTTCCTCAAGCTGGTGGGGGCGGCCGACCGGGAGGAGATCCTGCGCCTGAACGCCTTTCGCCTGGTGCCGGAGGGGCAGGTCACCAAAAGCGTGGGCGTGGCCGCCCTGGAGGAGAAAAAGACCTTCACCATGATCAACACGGTGGTAACGCCCAAGGGCTACCGCTACCGCCAGCTGGCCACAGCCACCCCCATCTTCGACAATATGGGGGCGGTCACCTATGTGCTGGTGGAAATGGTCCTGCTGGACACCCTGGAGCGCCGGGTCCAGCAAGCCATCCTGGTGGAGGACAGCGACTGCGTGGAGGTTTACAGCGACCTGCTCCCTCAAAAGGCCCCGGAGGACGTGGTGGCGGAAAGCCCCCAGATGAAGGCGATCTTGGAGATGGCCGGACAGCTGGCCCAGGTGGATGCCACCGTCCTGCTCACCGGTGAGACGGGGACGGGCAAGGAGGTGCTGGCCCGGTATATCCACCACCACAGCCGCCGCAAAAAGGGGAAGCTGGTGGAGATCAACTGCGCCGCCCTGCCGGAAAACCTGCTGGAGGCGGAGCTGTTCGGATACGAAAAGGGGGCCTTCACCGGGGCGCTGAGCACAGGCAAGCCCGGTCTGGTGGAGCAGGCCCACGGCGGCACCCTCTTTCTGGATGAGGTGAACTCCCTCCCCCTGGCCCTCCAGGGCAAGCTCCTGCGGGTCCTGGAGACCCACCGGAGCAAGCGTCTGGGGGCGCTGGAGGAGCAGGCGCTGGACTTCCGGCTCCTGTGCGCCACCAACGAGGACTTGAAGGCGATGGCGGACCGGGGGGCCTTTCGGGCCGACCTGTACTACCGCCTGTCCGTGGTCCCCATCCACATCCCGCCCCTGCGGGAGCGGTCGGAGGACATCGGCCCGCTGGCCCTCCACTTCCTGGAGGGCTTCTGCCGCCAGTACGGCCGCACCAAGGTGCTTGCCCCCAGAGTCCTGGACCAGTTCTCCCGCTATGACTGGCCCGGTAACGTCCGGGAGCTGCGCAACGTGGTGGAGCGGCTGCTGATTACCAGCACCGCCGGGACCATCGAAATCTACCAGGCCCCGGACAACATCATTTCCGGCGAGGCCCCACGGCTCCCCGCCGCCGCGGCGTCGGCGGCCCCTCCTGACTGGGAGGCGCTTTGGCGGGCGGCCCCGGACCAGTTCTCTCTGAAGGGCTACCTGGAGGACTGTGAGCGGGCGCTGCTCTCGGACGCCTTGGCGCGGTGCGGCACTACCTATAAGGCCGCGGAATTCCTCAAAACCAATCAGTCCACCGTGGTCCGAAAAAAGCAGAAGTATGGCCTTTAGCCCGCCGGAGCGGGCAGTAAAAAAACCTGGGGTACACGCCAAGCGTGTACCCCAGGTTTATCTATATATGTTTATGCCGAGCCGTTGACGGTGAGTAAATTTACCTGAATTCATGCGGAAAACAACCTGTATATCAGATTAAATTACTTCCGCTTAGAAAAAATTCTGTGACAACCTTGGATTTTCAACGGAAGGCACAAAGAAGAATTGGATAATTTGTGAGGAACGTGGGAAATGCCCCGGCAGGCATTTTCCGTTTGTGTTCCGCGCTGGACTTCCGTACAATAAAGTCAGAGAAAGTAGGAAAAATTGCTGCACATCACCGGGCAGATGCGGATGTTGAAATAGTCCTCATTCAGTCTGCCGGTGGTGAGGTAGTGATATAGGAGCATGAGGGCGTTGTAGCTCTGGCTCCTGGGGTCCTGCCAGATGGTGGCGTCCACCGTGCCGTCCTCCAGATAGGGCTGGAGGTCCGTAAAGACGTCGGTGCAGACCAGCTTGACTCTCTGCTCCAAGCCCAGCCGCTGTAACGTCTCGCAGACCAGCTTCCCGTTGCGGGTCATAGAGCAGTACACCCCTGTCACGTCGTCCAGGGAGGTGAGCACCTTGCCCAGCTCCTCCGCCAGGTCGCGGTTGCTGGCGTTGTTGACCTCCAGCAGGGAGTACTCCGGGTGGTGGGTCTGGATGTAGTCGTAAAACCCGGCGGTGTTGGCCCGCAGGTTGGCCATCCGCTTGTCGCCGCCCACCATCAGCAGCCGCCGGTGGTCGTCCCTCATCTTGCACAGCAGCTCGGCGGCCAGCGCCCCCATGTCCCTGGCCGGCGGCCCCACGTGGGCCAGACGGCAGGAGTTTCGGGCCTCGGCGTTGAAGGTGACGATGGGGATGCCCCTGTCGTGCAGGGCGGAAAACTGGGCGCCCATCTGGCTGTCGTCCAGGCAGCAGACCGCCACGCCGTCCAACTCTTCCCGCCGGGCCAGGTCAGAGAGAATATCCGCCTGGATTGCCCCGTTGCCGCAGGGGTAGTAGTCCAGCTCCACGCCCTTGGGCTCCAATTCCTCTCCCGCCCGCCGGATGCCCAGATGCAGGTTGTGAAAAAAGGAGTTTTGCCCTGACGGCATCTCCGGGCAGACCACCGCCAGCCTGAGGGCATCCCGCCGGGGCGTCATGGCGGAAGCGGTATAGTGCATCTCCTCCACCAGCTCCAGCACCCGCCGCCGGGTCTCCTCGCTGACGCCGGGCTTGCCGTAGATACACTTGTGGACCGTGACCACCGACACGTTGGCACGGACCGCAATGTCTTTCATTGTCGCCATGCACTCACATCCCTAATTCAATAAAATATCAATTTATTATAGCATGGAAAGACCGGACTGACAATTGGATTCAAAATAGGACATGTCCTATTTTATTGCTCCGTTTCACGGAGCAATAAGGATCGCTGCAAACAAAAAGGGGAGGAACGAAACATGAACAGGATCAAAAGACTGGCTGCGCTGCTGCTGACCCTCAGCTTTGTGCTGGGTATGCTGCCCGCGGCCACCCTCGCCGCATCGCCCAGCTTCAGCGACACGGAGGGCCACTGGGCGGAGCGTGCCGTGGCCCGCTGGACGGAGTACGGCATCCTCACCGGCGGGGAGGACGGGAATTTCGCCCCCGACCGCCAGATCACCAGGGGCGAGATGGCCAAGGTCGTGGCCGTCATGCTGGGCTACGAGACCAAGGCGGAGAACATCTTCACCGACCTGGACGAGTCGGCCTGGTACGCCCCCTATATCCTCATGTGCCTGTATACGGGGGTCATGACCGGCGACGGCGCGGGCCACGTTCGGCCCAACGACCCCATCACCCGGCAGGAGGCCTGCAAGATGTTGGTGGTGGCCCTGGGCCTGACCCCGGAGGCGGGAACCCCCGCCGACTTCACGGACAGCGCGGAAATCGCCGACTGGGCCACGCCCTACGTGGGCGCCCTGCGCAAGGCGGGCTATATCCAGGGCGTGGGGGACGGCAGCTTTGCCCCCGGCGCGCCCATCACCCGCGCCTCCGCCGTCACCATCCTGGACAACGCCGTGGCGGGCTATATCACCCAGCCCGGCGTGTATTCCGAGACCTACGACGGCATCGTCATCGTCACCTGCCCCGGCGTCACCTTCAAGGACGCCAAGGTGTCGGGCAACCTCATCACGGCCCAGGGCCTGGGTAAGGGCGATGTGACCTTGGAGAACACCACCGTCGCCGGCACTGTGGTGGCCCCCGATGGGATCGTGGCCGAAGCCACCCCCCAGCCCACCCCCACACCCACCCCCACCCCGAAGCCCAATAACAACGGCGGGGGCAATAGCAGCAGCACCCCCGACCCCACCCCCCAGCCCCAGCCTACCGGCGTGATTCAGCTCAACTGGAATACCTATGCCATGGCCTGCGGCAAAGATAACGATAACGGCGAGACGCTGGTCCTGTCCGCCAGCTATGACAAGAGCGCCTACACGTCCCCCGAGGTCCGCTGGACCAGCGGGGACGAAACGATCGTGGCCCTGCAGATGACCACGGGGGATTCCGTCACGGTGAAGTCCCGCACCACCGGCTTTGTTGACGTCACGGCCACCCTCTACGACGGAGAGACGGAAATCGGCTCTGACGTCTGCAAGATCAGCTCCATTGACGGCTATGACCGGGCCACCATGCAGACGCTGGAGCTGTCCGCGGACAGGCTGACCCTTGCCAAAGACGGCGGCGCCGTGACGCTGACTCCCATCTTCTTCCCGGTGGACATCCCCACCGACGGCAAGCTGGACACCTCCCTGGAGGTGGTGGATGGCTATGATACCGGCGTGGTTTCCGTCACCATCAAAGAGGACCAGGACTATGAGGACTACGCGGATATTGGAAAACTGGCCAAGGAGGGCGTCAAGATCCTGTACGACCAGGTGGTCGTGACCCCGGTGGGCGTGGGCGAGACCACCTTCTCCGTAAAGTCGAAGGTCAACGGCCGCACCGCCAGTTGCGCGGTCACGGTGACCGAGGACGGCCTGTCCGTCACCGGCCTCACCGGCGGCAGCGCAGAGACCATAGAGTTGACCGTAGGCGGGGAGCAGAGTACCCGTCAGCTCACTGTTGACCCCACGGGCGGCGAGAGCGACATTGTCTGGACCTCGTCCAATCCCTATATCGCCACTGTGGACGAAACCGGCCTGGTCACCGCCCGCTCCACCTCCAACTATGAGGAGCGCCGGGAGAATACTTCCGATCCGGAAGCGAACGACGCCCTGTTTAAAACCGTCACCATCACCGCCACCAGCGTCCAGGGCGGATATAGCCAGACCTTCAAGGTCATGGTGAAGCCCCAAGCCATCAAGGCCACCGGCCTCTCTCTCAATTACGAATCCGTCAACGTGGCCGTGGGCGGGCCGGAGACCTATCTCTATGCCAGCGTGAACCCCGCCGCCATCCTGGCCCCTGACGTGACATGGACCAGCGGTGACGAAAGCGTTCTCACCGTGGCCGATGCGGGCTACACCGTTTTTGGCGCGCCCCAGGTCAAGCTGGAGCCGAAAGCCGCCGGAACCGCCACCGTCACCGCCGCGTATGGCGGCCTGACCGCTGACTGCCGGGTCACTGTCACCAGTGAGGTGGTCAAGGTCAGCGATATTTCTATCCAGGGCCCGCATACCCTGGTCCGGGACCAGGTGGCCCAGCTCACCGCTGCCGTCACCGCCGACGCCACCAACCAAAAGGTTTTCTGGCTGAGCAAGGACCGCACGAAGGTCACCGTGGACCGGGAAGGCAACATCCAGGGCTACGATGCCGGGGAGACCACCATCTACGCCATCGCCCTGGACTCCCTAACCGAAGAACAGGAAAAGACCCTGTTTTTCACCGCTGATTTGAGCAAGCAGGCCGACGAGCAGGCCGCCAGCGACGAGCTGGCCGAGATTCGCAGCATCTCCGCCGACCAGGAAGCGCTGTCCAAGCTGGAAGCCCTGCTCGCCGAGGAAAACGTGGTCTCTGCCTCCTATACCGTCACAGTGGACGGCTCCGCCAGCAAATATCTGCGCAACCTCCACATCCCCGAGGAGAGCGTCACCTACGAATCCGTGGCCCTGCTCTGGAACCGGGATTCCGGCTACTATACCGGCGACCTGGAGAAAACCGAGGTCAAGGTGGGCGGTAAGCTGGCAGCCACCCTGGGCAATGAAATGAGCTATACCGTCAAGGGGCTCTCGCCCAATACCAGCTATCAGTTCCAGGTCATCACCTACTATGGCGGGGGACAGACCGTGTCCCAAACCATCACCCAAAAGACCGCCCCCGCCCCCACCAGGGTCCTCAATGTCATGGACGCCCCCTATAACGCCGTGGGCGACGGCTCCACCATGGACACCTACGCCATCCAGTCCGCCATCGACGACTGCCCCGTGGGCGGCGAGGTGGTCCTGCCCGCCGGACATATCTTCTACTCCGGCGCCCTCTTCCTCAAGAGCGACATGACCTTCCGGGTGGACGGCATCCTCATGGGCAGCGCCGACCCCAAAGACTACCCCCGCATCGTCTCCCGCTGGGAGGGCTGGCGGAAAATCTATCAGCCCCATGATGAATGGGCCGCAGATAAGGGCCCCGGCTCCGAAAAAGCCCATGATGGACAAGATAACGAGTATGTCTACTCCAGCCTCCTCACCCTGGGCGTCTATGACGAGGGGGAGGACGGCTATACCGCGCCCTACAACCTGAAAAACGTCACCATCTGCGGCAGCGGCCAGATCAACGGAAACGGCTACCGCCTGTCCTACAACGAGGGACCCAATACGGAAATGTATTACGGCCCCAACAAAGACACCTCCATTCTGCGAAAAAATGTGAACCTCCGGGGCCACACCCTGCTCACGCACAACGTCAGGGGCCTGTACGCCACCGACGTGATGATTGCCAACGCTCCCGCCTGGACCATCGACCTCATTTACAGCCGGGAGATTACGCTGGACAATATCTCTGTGGTCTCCCTGAGCAACTATAAGACCGATGTGAACGGAAGAAACTACATCCTCAACGGCGACGGCTGCGACGTGGACTCCTCCACCCACACCAATATCATCAACAGCTTCTTCCGGGCGGGAGACGACGCCATCGCCGCCAAGTCCGGCAAGAACCGGGAGGGCTGGATGCGCGGCAAGCCCACCGCCTATCTGCGGATCACCGACGTATTCGGCCTGGGCAGCCGCTACGGCATCATCATCGGCAGCGAAATGGCCGGCGGCGCCCACGATATTCTGGCACAGAACAATGAGTTCAAGGACAACGTCTCTAACGAGAGCATGTGGATCAAGGCGCCCAGAGAGCGGGGCGGCTTGGTGGAGGACATCGTCTACCGGGACATTTTCAATAACAGCAGCAATGCGGCCATCAAAGTAGAGGCCGATTATTCGGACAGCTTTAACCGAACCCCGGCTCCGGTCAATACCCGCATCCGCCAACTGACCTATGAGAACATCAGCGACAGGTCCAGCAAAAGCGGCAGCTTCAAGGGTAAAGAGAACAGCGTGATTCGCGACGTGGTGATCCTCGGCAGCCAGCTTGGCGGAAAGTTAGGTTTGAGCCATGTGGACGGTATGACGGTGATTGATTCTACGCCGGTTGGATTTAGCGATAATGGGGGCGTCAATCATGTGGAGTTTATCAGCGCCGCGATCCTGGCTGATGTGGGGATCAAGCGAGCCGCCTCCGCACTTGATGTGAAAGCGGTGGACCTGGAGGTTGGGTCTGTAACAGTCCGCCAGGGGACCACGCTGAAACAGCTTAGGGAACAGATCCAGCCGGTCGAGGGCCTTCCCGGCTATCAGAACTACACGGTGGGAGAGAAGACAGAAAACGACGCACTGGCATCGGATGACACCCTCACGGTGACTGCCCGGAATGGAGAGACCACCAGGGACTATACCGTGGTGATCTTCCGCGCAGAGGAGGTTGCCGCAAGTACGGAACTTGAGTTGGTCGACAAGACCAAGGTGGAGTCCATTGAAAACGGCGTCATATCGGCTAAGGATGGAACGAAGGTGGCGGAGTTGAAAGCCAGCTTCCGCTCGGCCCTGGGCGGCGCACAGCAGTATGGCGTTTATACCAGCCAGTCTTCCGATTCCCCTCTTGCGGATGATGCTACACTGAACGTGGGTACTTATTACCTTCTGGTCACCGCTGAGAACGGCAGCGATACTGCATGGTACGAAATCACAGTTTTGCTGAAGACCATTACAGTCAATTTGCGGCCCTATAAAGCACCGAATGGCTTTGGCACGGCAGAGGGTCCCTTGGAGGCTGCCCCGAACTATTTCACTGATATAAAAGATCAGGGAAGCTATCTCCAAGTGTTGGTCAACGACGGCTCAAAGGTTGCCGCGGGAGCCTATTTTGAGTTCGACGTAACCATTAACCAGTCGGCAACCTATGCCGGAAAGCTGAGCGGAAAGTTTGCAGGCGGTAGGGGAACATATAGCGTATCGCTGATTCCGACGGGCGGTGGTGCGCCGATTTCCCTCGGCAAAGCGAATACGGCCAAGACCGGCGACCTGGGCGGCGTCAAGGCATATGTGGAAGCAGGCTCCTATAAGCTGCGCTTTACCTATGAGGGTCCGACCACTGGTACGGGTCATTTTACCATTAGTTCTTTGACCTTGACCCCGGAGCAGACGCCCGCTCCCAGTTCCATCCAAGTCGACCTGGAGGCGGAGGAGAAGGCGGAGGTGACAATGCCGGAGCAGCCGGCAGAAAAGCCGGAAGAGCCAGTCGAGGAACCGAATCAGACCGAAGAGACGCCGCCGGTGGATGAGCCTGAAGCGCCCGAACAGCCTGAAGCGGAACCGGATCAAGGCGAGAGCGACCCTCTGCAGCCCACAGAAGAATCTGAGCAGACGGTCACCGAGCTGCCGGAAGTAAAAGAATGACCATAGCCATCCAAGAGGCCCGGAAGCGTGC
The DNA here is from genome assembly GCA_900540545.1 of uncultured Eubacteriales bacterium. Taxonomy (GTDB): domain Bacteria; phylum Bacillota; class Clostridia; order Oscillospirales; family Oscillospiraceae; genus Intestinimonas. The sequence goes on along the minus strand of UQGJ01000036.1, from coordinate 13,195 downwards.
GCTTCCGGGTCTCTTTTCGCAAATCCGTCCCGCACCCCACCCCCGGCCTTGGCATACCTTGGAATAGAGTTTCTATTGTTTGGAGGGTAAGCCAATGGTCATAGAGCCACAAATCCGGTACTACCTGGGGGCCAATTCCCCAACCGGCTTTTATTCCCTGTACGACGAGCTGATGGACCCGGCGGAAGCGGCGGGCATTTACATTTTGAAGGGCGGCCCCGGCTGCGGCAAGTCCACCCTGATGCGCCGGGTGGCCCAGCAGGCGGAGGACGCGGGGCTGAAGGTAGAGTACATCCCCTGCTCCGGCGACCCCGACTCCCTGGACGCCGTGCTCCTGCCAGACCAAAAAATCGCCCTGGTAGACGGCACCGCGCCCCACGTCGTCGAACCCAAATACCCCGGCGTGGTGGAGCAGTACGTGAACCTGGGCGAGTGCTACGACCGCACCGGCCTGGGCGACGTGCGCAAGGAGATCATGGGGGCCATGAAGGGCTACAAAGCCTGTTACGCCAGGGCCTACCGCTGCCTGGACGCCGCCGGGGAGATCGCCGCCGACGTGCGCAGCCTGGTGACCACTCCGGCGGTGGAGGCCAAGATCGCCAAGCGGGCCAAGGGCATTTTGAGCCGGGAGGTCCGCAAAACCGGCGGGGGAGAGGGGAAGGTGGTCCGCCGCTTCCTCTCCGCCGTCACCCACAAGGGCCTGCTGTGGGAATTCGGCACCGTGGACGCCCAGTGCAGGCGGGTCTACGAGCTGTCCGACGGCTACGGCATCGGCCACCTCATGCTGGCCCACCTGCTCGCCGGGGCGGTGGCCGCAGGCCATGACGTGATCGCCTGTCCGTCACCCATGGACCCGGACCGGCTGGAGCACCTGCTCATCCCCGGCCTCTCCCTGGCCTTCGTCACCAGCACCCCCGCCCACCCCTATCCGGGCCGCCCCTACCGCCGCATCCGCATGGACGCCATGGCCGACCCGGAGGCCGTCAAGCGGAACAAGGCCCGTCTGCGGTTTTCCCGCAAAGTCTCCGCCGCCCTCATGGACGAGGCCGTGGACTCCCTGGCCCAGGCAAAGTCCATGCACGACGGACTGGAAGCCCTCTATAACCCCTACGTGGATTTCGACAAGGTCCACGCCGTGGCGGACCGGGTCGCCAAAGAAATTTTAGCCTAGGACTAGCCAGAAAAAGGCCCCCTGACGCGCCGCAAGCGCATCGGGGGGCCTTGACTTTCTTCAAACCTGCCCCCTATAATGGGGACACAAGGAACCAGAAGGAGGGACCGCCATGACGCCGATCCTCGCGCCCCTGGTGGGGGCCGCCCCCACCGTCACCATCATCGGCCTGTGCAAGAACGCGGGCAAGACCACGGCCATGTGCAGGCTGATCGAGGAGCTGGCGGGGGAGACCCTTGCCATGACCTCGGTGGGCCGGGACGGGGAGCGCACCGACGTGGTCACCGGCACGGAAAAGCCGGAGATTTGGGTGCCCGCCGGGACCCTGTTCGCCACCGCCCGGGGGATGCGCCCCCTGTGCGACGCCACCCTGGCGGTGGAGGCGGTCACCGACGTGATGACCCCCGTGGGGGCCGTAGCCGTGTTCCGGGCCCTGTCCGACGGCTTCATCCAGCTTGCCGGGCCCTCCGCCGTGAACCAGCTCGCCCCCCTGTCCCGGACCTTCCGGACCCTGGGGGCCGACCGGGTCCTCATCGACGGCGCGGCGGGCCGGAAGAGCCTGGCCGGGGCCGAGCCGGGGGCCTGCGCCATCCTGTGCGTGGGGGCCTCCATGGACGGCGGCATCTCCGCCATCGCCGCCGAGACGGCCTATACCTGCAACCTCTTCGCCACCCGGGAGGCGGAGCACACCGGCCTGTGGTCCGCCCTGGACCGGGCGGCGTCCAAGTACGCCCTCTTCACCCAGGAGGGGGAGCCGCTGGCCCTGCCCACCGAGGACAACGGCCAGCCCAAGTGGGCCGAGCTGCCCCGGGAGAAGTGCGTGCTGTGGATCGAGGGGGGGGTCACCGGCCCCACCCTGCGGACCCTGGCCCGGCGGGGGGCTCCCATCGTGGTGGCAACCCCGGACGCCACCCACTTCCTGGCCGACCGCACCAGCGCCGAGACCTTCTTCCGCTGCGGCGGGGAGCTGATGGTCCGGCAGAAGCTGACCATCGCCGCCGTCACCGCCAACCCCTGGTCGGCCTACGGCAAGCACCTGGACGGCCCCGCTCTGCTCTCCGAGCTGCGCAGCGTGGTCAGCGTCCCCGTGGTAAACGTGAAGGACATCGACCAGTAGGCGACGCCTCCGGCGGGGGTCCTCTTTCTCGTTTGAGAAAGAGGACGGAAAGAAAACCAGGGCTTCGGCCCTGGACCTAAGAGGGCCGCCAACGAAGCCCGGCAATCGAAACCGGCTAGAGCAAACAAGTCCACCCTCACGCCCCCGCCCCGGCCGTTACGGCCTAATATGCAGTAAGTTCACCCTCCATGCGCTGGCGCAGCGCGCCTAGCATGGCAGTACCCGGCAAAGCTGGCCCATCATCGGTGGGGCGCGACGACCCGGCGCGCCAACGCATCCGCCATGTAGGGGCGGCCTGTGGCCGCCCGCGCTTCTCCCGTCCTACCCACGTCCCGCCCGCAGGCGCAATTCTTCATTCTTAATTTGTACTCCCTCCCCCCGTGCGGACCACCGACGATAAAGAGGTGCTTGTTTATGAAACTCAACGGCCAACTGAAAGAGGACACCGGCTACGGCTGGGTCATGGCCCGGCTGGACCCCGCATCCCCCTTCGGCAACGCCCTGGTGCGCAGCCCCCGCTGGTACGGTCCCGGCGACCGGGCCGACCTGGAGGCCGAGTTCTCCCGGGTGGAGCGGATGCTCACCCTCCTGCAGGAGGGTTCGGTGCTGGCCGACGCCATGACCCACCTGCTCTCCGAGTTCCACGACATCCGCAACTCCCTCAAGCGCCCCACCAACGCCCCCATGGACGAGGTGGAGCTGTTCGAGGTCAAGCACTTCCTCATCTACCTGGAGCGCTTGGCGGAGGAGTACGGCAAAATGGACCCCCTGGAGGGCCTGGAGCTGCGCCCCATGACCGCCGCCCTGGACCTGCTGGACCCCAGCGGCCGCCGCCTGCCCGCCTTCTCCGTGGAGAACGCCTTCGAGCCCGCCCTGGAGCGGGTCCGGGAGGAGAAGGCCCTGGTGGAGAACCTCCTGCGCCAGACGGAGAAGAAGGGCCGGGACGACCTGATGACCCGCCGCCGGGAGCTGGTGGCCAAGGAGGACCGGCTGGAGCTGGAGGCCCGCAAGCGCCTGACCATGGCCCTGCTGCGGGACCGGGACACCTTCCTGGAGACCATGGACACCATCGGGCGGCTGGACCTGGTGCTGGCCAAGGCCCGGCTGGCCCGGCGCTTCTACTGCTGCCGCCCGGAGGTGGCCCAGACGGCCCGGGTGGAGTGCGTGGACATGGTCCACCCCGAGGTGGCCGACCACCTGAAGGAGCGGGGGGGGAGCTTCACCTCCGTGTCCATCACCCTGGAAAAGGGCTGCACCGTCATCACCGGTGCTAATATGGGCGGCAAGAGCGTATCTATGAAGAGTCTGACCCTGAACCTGCTGCTTATGCAGACGGGCTTCTTCGCCTTCGCCGGGTCCTTCTCCGCCCCCCTGTTCGACAGCGTGAACCTCATCTGCACCGACCGCCAGAGCGTGGAGCAGGGCCTGTCCTCCTTCGGCGCCGAGGTGGCGGCCCTGGGGGACGTGCTGCGGGAGGAGAAGGGCAAATTCTTCTACGTGGCCCTGGACGAGTTCGCCCGGGGCACCAACCCCCGGGAGGGGGCGGCCCTGGCCCGGTCCCTGGTGGAGTACCTGGGCCGCCTGGACTGCGTGGCCCTGATGACCACCCACTACGACGGGGTCTCCGACGCGGCCAGGCGCCACTACCGGGTCTCCGGCCTGGGGGCCCTGGACACCGCCGCCATCCGAAAGGGGGAGGCACCCCTGGACCGGCTCTCCCGCCTCATGGACTACCACCTGGTGGAGGCCGCCCCCGGCGAGCCCTGTCCCCGTGATGCGCTCAGGGTTTGCAGGCTTTTGGACCTGGACGAAGAGCTGATGAAAATTTTCTCAGAAAATAGTTGACAAAACCCCGGGGATGGGATATATTGTTTTTGGTCAAAGTACATAACCACAATTTCATAATATGGTGAATAGAGGCGCGGGAGCCAGGTAAACGTGCGATGCAAAGGATTGGCAGGTCCGATGCGCGCGGTGAATGGGACTTCCGCCGAAGGGGTAGGGACGCTGCATGGAACTACTCCTGCGTCGTACGCTCAGTGCGTACGGAGTGTCATGACTACATGGTGCGCTATTTGCATAACGGTCTTTCGACCGCTATGCAAATAGCGTACCTTTTTTTCACGTCATGAAGCGCTGTTCGTTTCTTGTCTTCATGGCGGGGAGCGGGCGGCGCTTGATGTTTTTTTGGAATCGACAAAATTTTTTATGGGAGGGCATTACCAATGGAAGAAATCAAGTCTATGCTCCGTCTGCGCATGAGCGCCAAGGACGCCCACTACGGCGGGAACCTGGTGGACGGCGCCCACATGGTCCACCTGTTCGGCGACGTGGCCACCGAGCTGCTCATCAAGTGTGACGGCGACGAGGGCCTCTTCTGCGCCTACGACAACGTGGAGTTCCTGGCCCCCGTCTACGCCGGCGACTACATCGAGGCCGAGGGCAAGATCACCAAGATCGGCAACTCCTCCCGCAAGATGGAGTTCGAGGCCCGCAAGGTCATCGTCTCCCGCCCCGACATCAACGACTCCGCCGCCGACGTGCTCCCCGAGCCCATCGTCGTCTGCCGTGCCAGCGGCACCTGCGTGGTCCCCAAGGATAAGCAGAACGTCCCCCGTCCCTAACGCAATCGCCTTTCCCTCAGGGGGAAGGTGGCGCGGCCCCGCCGCGCCGGATGAGGGGGCGACCCCGCGCGATTCCCCAGCCTTCCCCTGGGGGAAGGTGCCCCGAAGGGGCGGATGAGGGGAAGACCGATTCACCCTCAAGCCCCCGCCCAAGACAGAAAGGAGCGTGTTTTCCCATGGCAATGGATAAGCTCATCATCACCGCCGCCATCTGCGGCGCGGAGGTCACCAAGGAGAACAACCCCGCCGTGCCCTACACCATCGACGAGATGGTCCGGGAGGCCAAGAGCGCCTTCGACGCCGGCGCGGCGGTCATCCACGTCCACGTCCGCGAGGACGACGGCACCCCCACCCAGGACCGGGAGCGGTTCCGGGTCATCATGGACGCCATCAAGGCCGCCTGCCCCGGCGTCATCCTCATCCCCTCCACCGGCGGGTCCGTCACCATGACCCCCGAGGAGCGCCTGCAGCCCACCGAGCTGTTCCCCGAGATGGCCACCCTGGACTGCGGCACCTGCAACTTCGGCGACGACGTGTTCACCAACACCATGCCCATCATGCGGGCCTTCGGCAAGCGCATGATCGAGAACCACATCAAGCCCGAGTATGAGTGCTTCGAGATGGGCCACCTGGACACCATCCTGAAGATGGCCGCCAAGGGCGAGGTCCCCGGCGCGCCCATGCAGTTCAACTTCGTGCTGGGCGTCTCCGGCTGCACCCCCGCCACCGCGGGCAACCTGGAGTGGCTGGTGAAGGCCATCCCCGCCGGGTCCACCTGGACCGCCACCGGCATCGGCCGGTTCTCCCTGCCCCTGGCCGCCGCGGCCATCCCCATGGGCGGCAACGTCCGCGTGGGCTTCGAGGACACCGTCACCCTGTCCAAGGGCGTCCTGGCCCCGTCCAACGGCGCCCTGGTCGCCCGGGTGGTGGAGCTTGCCACCATGCTGGGCCGCCCCGTGGCCACCCCCGCCGAGGCCCGCAAGATTTTGAGCCTGGGCTAAACCGCACCTCCGTTTTCCCATCCCGCCGTCCGGACCGAGTGGGGACCCGCGTCCGGCGCCGGCGGCGTTTCAAATCCCAACTTCCAAACCATCCCAAACCAACCGATCCCAACGCATTCCCAAATTCCCAAACCAAACCATTCCCAAATCAATTCCCATTCCCAATCCCAAGTGTTCAAATCCATTTTCCCAACCCCAACCCCGGGTCCCCTAAAAAACGATGGAGGTCACAAAGATATGCAGAAAAAAGGCGACAAGTACGGCGTTCACCGCGTGATTGAGCCCAAGGGCCTGATGACCCAGGCGGCCAAGAAGATCGACAACACCATGGAGTGCTGCTCCAACGAGATCCTCTGCGACGTGTCCGCCCTGAACATCGACTCCGCTTCCTTCACTCAGATCTACGAAGCCTGCGGCAAGGACCTGGGCAAGACCGAGCAGATGATCCTGGACATCGTGGGCGAGCGCGGCAAGATGCAGAACCCCGTCACCGGCTCCGGCGGCATGTTCATCGGCACGGTCAAGGAGATCGGCGAGGAGCTCCAGGGCAAGATCGACCTGAAGGTGGGCGACAAGATCGCCTCTCTGGTCTCCCTGTCCCTGACCCCCCTGAAGATCAACAAGATCAAGGCCATCCATCCTGAGATCGACCGCGTTGAGGTCGATGCCCAGGCCATCCTGTTTGAGAGCGGCCTGTACGCCAAGCTGCCCGACGACATGAGCGAAGAGCTGGCCCTGGCCGCCCTGGACGTGGCCGGCGCCCCCGCTCAGACCGCCAAGCTGGTGAAGCCCTGCGACAGCGTCCTCATCCTGGGCGGCGCGGGCAAGGGCGGCATGATGTGCTGCTACGAGGCCATGAAGCGCGTCGGCCCCACCGGCAAGGTGGTGGCCCTGGTCATCTGCCAGGAGGACGCCGACCTGCTCAAGAGCATGAACCTCTGCCACGAGGCCATCGTGGGCTCCGCCACCAACCCCATGGAGGTGCTGGAGAAGTCCCTGGCCGCCAACGGCGGCAAGGAGTACGACGTGTCCATCCTCATCGTCAACGTCCCCGCCTGCGAGATGAGCGCCATCCTGCCCGTCCGTGACGACGGCACCGTGTACTTCTTCTCTATGGCCACCGACTTCGCCAAGGCCGCTCTGGGCGCCGAGGGCTGCGGCAAGGACGTCACCATGATCGTGGGCAACGGCTACACCAAGGACCACGCCGAGATCACCCTGTCCGAGCTGCGGGAGAACCCCGAGCTGAAGGCGTACTTCGAGAAAAAGTACCTGTAAGTCACAGCCGCCCATACATATTTGAAAGGGGTATCAACACTATGCAATTTTTGAATGCTTCCCGCCGCGCTGAGATGTTCCCCAATGTCTCCGACGCCGATTGGAACGACTGGCACTGGCAGGTCGCCAACCGCGTGGAGACCCTGGAGGACCTGAAGAAATACATGACCCTGACCGCCGAGGAGGAGGAGGGCGTCAAGAAGTGCCTCTCCACCCTGCGCATGGCCATCACCCCCTACTACCTGTCCCTCATCGACTTCAACGATCCCCATGACCCCATCCGGCTCCAGGCCGTGCCCACCGGCAAAGAGGTCCATCAGTCCGCCGCCGACCTGCTGGACCCCCTCCACGAGGACGAGGACAGCCCCTGCCCCGGCCTGACCCACCGCTATCCTGACCGCTGCCTGCTGCTGACCACCGACCAGTGCTCCATGTACTGCCGTCACTGCACCCGCCGCCGTTTCGCCGGCCAGCATGACGCCAGCGTGGCCACCGAGCAGATCGACAAGTGCATCGAGTACGTCCGCAACACCCCCACCGTCCGCGACGTGCTGCTCTCCGGCGGCGACGTGCTGATGCTCTCCGACGACATGCTGGAGTACATCATCGCCAAGCTGCGCGAGATCCCCCACGTGGAGATCGTCCGTCTGGGCTCTCGCACCCCCGTGGTGTGCCCCCAGCGTATCACCCCCGAGCTGTGCGCCATGCTCAAGAAGTATCACCCCATCTGGCTGAACACCCACTTCAACCACCCCAAGGAGATCACCGCCGAGGCCGCCAAGGCCTGCGCCATGCTGGCCGACGCCGGTATCCCCCTGGGCAACCAGTCCGTGCTGCTGGCCGGCGTGAACGACTGCGTCCACACCATGAAGAAGCTGGTCAACCAGCTGGTTGAGATGCGCGTGCGCCCCTACTACATCTACCAGTGCGACCTGTCCATGGGCCTGGAGCACTTCCGCACCCCCGTCAGCAAGGGCATCGAGATCATCGAAGCCCTCCGCGGCCACACCTCCGGCTTCTGCGTGCCCACCTTCGTGGTGGACGCCCCGGGCGGCGGCGGCAAGACCCCCGTCATGCCCCAGTACGTCATCTCCCAGACCCCGCATAAGGTCATCCTCCGCAACTTCGAGGGCGTCATCACCACCTACACCGAGCCCGAGCACTACGAGGAGACCTGCCAGTGCGAGTATTGCAAGGCCGAGCGCGAGGGCAAGCACCTCATCGAGAAGGTGGGCGTCGCCGGTCTGGAGCGCGGCCAGGCCCTGTCCATGGAGCCCGCCGACCTGGACCGCCATAAGCGTTCCCACCACTAAGAAACAAAACTAGGACGAGGGAACGGATTGCCAGCGCACCATGTCATTGCGAACCAGTTCGCAAACTGGTGCGGCAATCCGTATCCCCCGTCTTTTCCCGGTCAATACATGGAATGGAAGTGATACGTTTGGATTCTAAGCTCAACCTGAACTTTGACCTGGTGGCGGAGGCCCGCAGCCACGCCTCCAAAGTCGCCGACGACACCCAGCGCTTCATCGACCGCCACACCACCGTGGCCGTGGAGCGGACCGTGGCCCGCCTGCTGGGCATCGACGGCGTGAACAACTTCGAAGTCCCCCTGCCCAACGTGGTGGTGGAACACCTCACCGGCAAGGGCGCCCTGGCTCAGGGCGTGGCCTTCTGGGTGGGCAACGCCATGGTGGACACCGGCAAGGACCCCCAGGCCATCGCCGAGGCCGTGGCCGACGGCTCCCTGGACCTGACCACCGTCCCCGTCCACGCCGATGCCGACATCGACAAGGCCCTGGCCCCCGTGGTCAAGGCATCTATGGACAAGATCGCCGCCCGCCGGGCCCGCCGCGAGGAGCTGCTGGGCAAGTACGGCGACACCCAGGGCCCCTGGATTTACCTCATCGTCGCCACCGGCAACATCTATGAGGACATCATCCAGGCCACCGCCGCCGCCCGCCAGGGCGCCGACGTCATCGCCGTCATCCGCACCACCGGCCAGTCCCTGCTGGATTACGTGCCTTACGGCGCCACCACCGAGGGCTTCGGCGGCACCTACGCCACCCAGGAGAACTTCCGCCTGATGCGCGACGCCCTGGACAAGGTGGGCGAGGAGCTGGGCCACTACATCCGCCTGTGCAACTACTGCTCCGGCCTGTGTATGCCCGAGATCGCCGCCATGGGCGCCTTCGAGGGCCTGGACGTCATGCTGAACGACGCCCTGTACGGCATCCTCTTCCGCGACATCAACATGCAGCGCACTCTGGTGGACCAGTCCTTCTCCCGCGCCATCAACGCCTACGCGGGCGTGGTCATCAACACCGGCGAGGACAACTACCTCACCACCGCCGACGCCGTGGAGGAGGCCCACACCGTCCTGGCCTCCCAGTTCCTCAACGAGGCCTTCGCCCTCCGGGCCGGCCTGCCCGAGGAGCAGATGGGCCTGGGCCACGCCTTCGAGATCGACCCCGACGTGGAGAACGGCTTCCTCTATGAGCTGGCCCAGGCCGAGATGGCCCGGGAAATCTTCCCCAAGGCCCCTCTGAAGTACATGCCCCCCACCAAATTCATGACCGGCAACGTCTTCCGCGGCCAGGTCCAGGACGCCCTGTTCAACATCGTCACCATCCTGACCAACCAGAAGATCCACCTGCTGGGCATGATGACCGAGGCCATCCACACCCCGTTCCTGTCCGACCGCTTCCTGGCCATCCAGAACGCCCAGTACATCTTCCGCACCATGAAGGACCTGGGCAGCGAGATCGTCTACAAGGACGGCGGCATCATGCAGCAGCGGGCCGACGAGGTCCTGACCAAGGCCACCCACCTGCTGGGCGACATCGAGCAGCTGGGCATCTTCGAGACCCTGGAGAAGGGCATCTTCGCCGACATCAAGCGCCCCCGGGACGGCGGCAAGGGCCTGGACGGCGTGTTCCAGAAGGCCCCCGGCTACCGTAACCCCTTCATGGAGCCCATGATGAAAGGAGGCGCTCGCTAATGAGTTCCGGACTGTATCAGATCAGAGATAAGGAATTGGACACCACCCTGGACCTCGCCAAGCTGCGCCCCTATGGCGACACCATGAACGACGGCAAGGTCCAGCTCTCCTTCACCCTGCCCGTCAAGGACGACGCCAAGGGCGCCGCCGCCGCCGTGCAGATGGCCGAGAAGATGGGCATCGCCGACCCCAACGTGGCCCTCCACCAGAAGCTGGACGAGACCTTCACCTTCTACGTGGTCTACGGCGCCTGCACCCACACCGTCAACTACAACGAGATCGAGGTCCTCACCGTGGCCGACGAAGCCATGGAAATGGAGGAGACCAACGAGTACATCCGGGACCACATCGGCCGCAAGATCGTGGTGGTGGGCGCCTCCACCGGCACCGACGCCCACACCGTGGGCATCGACGCCATCATGAACCGCAAGGGCTTCGCCGGCCACTACGGCCTGGAGCGCTACGACATGATCGAGGCCTATAACCTGGGCTCCCAGGTCCCCAACGATGAGTTCATCCACAAGGCCGAGGAGCTTCACGCCGACGTGCTGCTGATCTCCCAGACCGTCACCCAGAAGGATGTCCACATCCAGAACATGACCGAGTTCATCGAGCTGGCCGAGGCCGAGGGCATCCGCGACAAGATGATCCTCTGCTGCGGCGGCGCCCGCGTCACCCACCAGCTTGCCAAGGAGCTGGGCTTCGACGCCGGCTTCGGCGCCGGCACCTACGCCGGCGACGTCATCACCTTCGCCGTGAAGGAGATGGCCCGCCGCATGGGCAAGGCGTAACCTTATATAATAAGGTAAAAAGCGGCCCGCGCACCTGAACAGGTGCGCGGGCCGCTTTCTGTCTCCCTCCGATCCCCCGTCCCGCCCGCAGGCGTAGCCTTCTCCACTTGTGGGGAAGGTGGCAGCCGCTTCGCGGCTGACGGATGGGGCGACCACCACCAAGCCCCCAGCGCAATCCTCCCCCGTCCCGCCCGCAGGCGAAATTCTCCATTTTCAATTATCGATCCTCCATTCGTCCCTCTCAATTCCTCTCTTTCCCCTATTGACAACCGCAAAGCAACCCATTACAATGGTCCTACCAAAAGAAAGTGAATTGTCTGTCGAAAGAAGGAGGCAGGAGTTATGCGCGCGTTTGAAACCAGAGTGCAGGAGCTGAAGGACGGCGTCCTCCGGGAGGTGGCCCGTCTGGCCTGGGAGGACCGGCTCCAGAACGGGGCCATGCTGGACATCCCGGAGAAGATCATCCCCGGACCCGAGGCCACCATGCGCTGTTGTATCTATAAGGAGCGGGCCATCATCGGCCAGCGGGTGAAGATGGCTCTGGGGGGCGACAAGTCCAACCCCGCCATCGTGGAGGTGCTCCCCATCGCCTGCGACGAGTGCCCCGTCAGCGAGATCACCGTGGGCCCCGCCTGCCGGGGCTGTATCGCCACCCGCTGCGTCCACACCTGTCCCAAGGACGCCATCACCATCGTGGACCACCGGGCCGTCATCGACCACGCCAAATGCATCGCCTGCGGCAAGTGCATCTCCGCCTGCCCCTACGGCGCCATCGACAAGAACGTCCGCCCCTGCGAAAAGGGCTGCAAGGGCGACGCCATCTCCATGGGCCCGGACAAAAAGGCGTTCATCGACGAAAACAAGTGCATCTCCTGCGGCACCTGCGCCTACCAGTGCCCCTTTGGGGCCATCGTGGACAAGTCCTACATCGTGGACGCCATCCAGATGCTCATGGGCGCTGAGAAGTGGGGCTATAAGGTCTACGCCGCCGTGGCCCCCTCCATCGCGGGCCAGTTCGCCCCGGCCTCCCTGGGCCAGGTGGTGGCGGGCCTCAAGCTGCTGGGCTTCCACGACGTGGTGGAGGTGGCCCTGGGGGCTGACATGGTGGCCCGCCAGGAGGGCGGCGAGCTGCTGGAAAAGGGCCTGCTGGCCTCCTCCTGCTGCCCCGCCTTCGTGGACTACGTGGAGAAAAAGCACCCCGCGGTGGCCAACCTGATTTCCGAGACCCCGTCCCCCATGGTCATGGCCGCCCGGTACATCAAGCAGAAGGACCCCCGGGCCAAGGTCATCTTCATCGGCCCCTGCGTGGCCAAGAAGAAGGAGTTCCAGCTGGGCAAGACCATGGGCGCGGTGGACTGCGTCCTCACCTTCGAGGAGGTGTGGCCCATGCTGGAGTCCAGGGACATCGACATCACCCAGCTGGAACCGGCCCAGCTGGACGAGGCCAGCGGCTACGGCCGGGCCTTCGCCCACTCCGGCGGCGTCTCCGGCGCGGTGGCCGAGGCCCTCAAGGAGGCCGGCATCACCGATAAGCAGTTCAAGCTCCAGGCCGTGCCCTGCAGCGGCATCACCGAGTGCAACGTGGCCCTGCTGAAGGCCGCCAAGGGCCTGCTGGACGGCAACTTCATCGAGGGCATGGCCTGCGACGGCGGCTGCGTCCAGGGCGCCGGCTGCCTGATCCGCAGCCCCAGGAACAAGGCCGAGGTGGATAAACACGCCAAGGAGGCCGAGGGCCGCACCATCGCCGACGCCGTCACCAAAGCCCAGGCATAAGACCACAAATCCCGCCGCCCAAACGCCCCTGTCATTGCGAGCCAGTTCGCAAACTGGCGTGGCAATCCGTACAAAAATCCCCGCCGCCCTTTCCGGGCGGCGGGGATTTTTCATTTGAAAACCCTGCCGAAATCGGCTACAATAGGACCAAAAGGGAAGGGGGGAAGGGCATGGGTTATTGGGTCTATATCCTCCGCTGTGCCGACGATACCCTCTATACCGGCTCCACCGACGATGTGGACCGCCGGGCGGCGGCCCACAACAGCGGCCGGGGGGCCAAATATACCCGTGGCCGAGGCCCCGTCGCCGTGGTCTACCGGGAGGAGTGCCCCGATAAATCCGCCGCCCTGAAACGGGAACACGCCATCAAGCGCCTGACCCGCCCCCAAAAGCTGGCGCTTTTGGGCACCACCCACCCGTAGGGGCGGCCCTTGCGGCC